>DATJFK010000069.1:0-41257 GCA_035495675.1 Gammaproteobacteria bacterium | reverse complement strand
GCGAAATAACATCATCACATCCCGGACTACGCGTAAATTGTTCCCGGATTACGCGCAAAATGCGCGCTAATCCGGGCTACATTATTTAATATGAAGTCTAAGCTGAGTCCATCACGGCCGCGGAGCGGGGTTCTGCCGTTCCGCTTTAATTGCTGAAATGATTTCCTGAATTTTGTTATAACCATCACGACCAGGCTGAATATCACGCGCGTAAAATTTATCGCGAGTCAGCGGATTGCTACGCTGACCTTCCCTGTCGATTGGTAGCTGCAGCAGCCATTCCAGATCAAAATAATTTTCACCAACTCGGACAGGTACATCCATTACACTTTGACTAATCGGACAGATCCACTCAAGGAGTCGTTCATCTTCTTCGGGTGTTAACTGCATTTCTTCAACAATATGCGTGTTGCGCGGTTTGTCATACATGGAATCAATATAATGCTGTGTTGCCGGATTCATTAAAAACAGTAACCCGCTTTGCAAATCGCCGTCTTCATTACGCTGGCGACGCGGAGCCTCCTGCACTACCTCGATATTCACATATTCCGGGTGAATCATACTGCGCAAATTGAGATAACTTTTATGTAACGTTGACTGCAATACTCGCAAAATCATCATGGATCGGGTTTCATCTTCCGTTAATCCGGTTTGCTCCATAATATATTTTTGCAAATCCCTAAACCCAAAAAAATATGCGGTGCCTTTAATTATCAAACCACCAGGCATCATGTATAACGCAGACATGGATCCCGCAAATAATCCCCAATCTACTGTATTAACAACAATATCATGTTGTGAATTACGGAATTTTCTCAGCGTTTCTTCATTTCGCTGTATTGTTCTCTTGACAATACCTTCCATTGCGCCAACAAGATTAATTAAATCATTCACTCTATCTTCTTCGACTTCACGCTCCGGCTGATCATTAAATCCCTGGATTTCATGATCAAGTTCCTGCAGCAATCTAGAGATGACGGTATGCTTTTCAAAATCAACCGAACCTGCACCTTTAGCAGATTTCGCGCGGCGTAATTCCGTTTCCTTACCGCGCAATTCTTTTAATAATTTTTTGATCGGCTTTACTTCTTCAGTCGCATCAAAGCGAGTTAACTCCCGATCACTGCCTCCAAAATAATGCCATAATCGCAGCATGAAGTCCTTCCTCCGTCTCTTCTATTAATACTATTGATAAACTATTAATATGAGATGATCAAGCGTTAAAACCACTTATAAATCCTGCACAGCGCGAGTCATGGTGACACGCAGATCTACTATATTTTCTTGAGATTTTTCCTGAGTAAAGCTGAAGGTATAAAGTTCCGCGAGCTTGGAATTATAAAATTCCGTGGCCTTTAAAGGCCTGTGTTTTGATGGTTTGATATTTTCAAACAAGCAAAAAACTTTTTCAAATCGTCTGATTAAATCGACGGGAATATTATTATGTTCGATATTTTTTAAAACTTTTAAAATCTTATCCACTCCGTTAGGATAATGTCCGTCACCGTAAAAAGATGCCACTTCTGATTCCCCAGGACGCTCACCAATTATTTCTCGCTTCAATTTAATCATATAATCGCGAATAAATCGGACATATTGAATTGTTTCATTCTCAAAACGGAGATAATTACGCAAACGATCTGCTTCTACAGAAGCTAGAGATTTCAAGTCAGCATAATCTTTTTCATGTAAATTACGATGAACAAATGCATTTAAGATCTGCGCCATAATTGTTGACGATTTTGTTTCATCACCACATGAATAAGAAATATTTTTTGATTGGATTATGCGCTGATCATGGAAAATAGCTGTGCGATATAAATCTCTCAGTTCGAAAATAGCTTGAGGAATTTTCCTGGCGGGCACTTCATTATTCACCAACTTATTATGCAAATCTCTGGCTCTTTCTTCAAAATTTGCAAAAAATTCTGCCTCTGTTTCTTCTCGACTCTTCATTGAACGTCCGCTCCTTTTTTCTTATGCTGTGATCTTACCGCAGCATGGAGCACTAAGCCATCAGCAACGCAGCATTTTCTTTCGGCATAAAATTAATTTTTTGAAACTCATCCAGAATTTCAGCATAAAAATAGTTTGCATCAATATATATTGAACCTGTGACAACAATCTCAATAGCGCGCGCAAACACCAAAATCACTGTTTCATCCGAACTGTTCTGGTCAATATCTTTCAGCAATCCTCGCAATTCTTTGACAGTATCGATGTCATGCACCATCATGATGCCTTTTTCAGTCGCATCAATTTTAATAAACGTGAGTTCGCGCTTTCGCATTTCTTCATGCGTTTTTATAAGATAATCACGAACAATACCGCAATAAATATGCATTTCTGAAAGTAGTGACAGATATTGCTGAAAATGTCTGGCCGCAGATGAACCATAGCCCATTATAATTTCAACATCATTGGGTGATAGCTGTTGTTTATAAACCAGTACTTTTTGCAGCAAGCTAAACAATTCCCTATCCCTGACATAATGGTAATCGTGATCTTTTCCTTTTAAAGCGACCATATCATTGCCAAGGATTTTTTCTAATCGCATTTTGAGCTTGATAATTCTGGATGGAACCGCAAGTGGATCAATTTCGTTGCGGATTAATGATGTGTGTAATGCTTCTGCCTTTTTTACCAGGTTTCTTTGATTGATAAAAAGATCGTTGAGTTTTCCTGTCCTCATGATTGCCTCCTTATCTGCTGTAAAGTCAGTTAAACAGCCGCACGCACTCCCGCATCACTTGTAGACAATAAACGGTAAGGTTTCACACGCGCATCTTCTGTAGCTTCGCCAATTCCAAGAAAGCGTCCATCTTCCGAGTATAACCGGATAAACGGCGCTTGCAATGGTAATGGTGCACGCACAGCCTGACCAGTGCGCAGATAAAATGCGGCTGATGTTGATAATTTCACCGCAGGATAAACACTAACTGCAGTCTCTACAGGAAGCAGACAAGCTTCAAGACCCGCCTGACCTTTAGCATCAGCAATTATTTGCAAATCATCCATCGTATAAATCGTGCTGCCATCATAAGGCGATACACGTGTACGCCGCAGTTCTGCTACATGCGCACCGCAGCCAAGTTCACGACCGATATCTTCAACCAGCGTACGCACATATGTGCCTTTACTGCAATGTACAATGAATGAAAATTGCTGTTTTTCTTTGTCATAATGCTGATGATTTAATGCGAAAATCTTGATGCGCCGTGTGCTGCGCTCCACTTCGATACCCTTACGTGCCAATTCATACAACGGACGGCCCTGCACTTTGATCGCAGAAAACATTGGCGGCATTTGTTCAATTTCGCCGACAAACTGCTGTAATGCAGTTTCGATACGATCTACCGTCATATCTGTAACCGGGCTTTCAGCGGTCACCGTTCCTTCGCGGTCACCAGTCGTCGTGCAGACACCAAGCTGAGCTGTCACAGCGTATGTCTTATCTGAGTCTAAAAGGAATTGAGAAAATTTAGTCGCTTCACCAAAACAAAGCGGCAGCATACCGGTTGCCATCGGATCAAGACTGCCCGTATGACCTGCTTTTTTTGCATGAAATAAGTGCTTGATGCGCTGCAAGGCGCCATTAGAAGTGATACCAAGAGGTTTATCGAGTAATAAGATGCCGTTGACGTTTTTACGCATTTTTTTCCTCTGTCATTCCCGCGAAAGCGGGAATGACGATATTTATTTTTTCTCTTTTTTTATTCCCGCATCAATCAGGTCCGAAATACGGAACCCATGTGCAGTTGATTCATCATAAGCAAACTTCAACTCCGGCACGATACGCAGTTTCACTTCACGCGCCAGGTTGTAACGCAGCATCTTAGCTGAATCATTCAAATCTTTAATGATTTCTTTAATTTTTGCGGGCTCATCAAACAGCATGCTGACATGGACTTTTGCATAAGACATATCCTTGCTCATGGTAACACCGGTGATCGTCACCAACCGGAAACGATCATCGCCCATATCCTGCAGCAGCATTTTTGCGAGAGCTTTTTGCACCAGATCAGCGACACGCCGTGTACGGTCAAAGCCGCGCTTTCTACCCCTCATTATTATATCTCTCGTTTCACTTCAACTTTTTCAAAGCATTCGATCTGATCGCCGACTTTTACATCGTTATAATTTTTCACAGCGATACCGCACTCCATCCCGTTGCGCACTTCAGATGCATCATCTTTGAATCGGCGCAGCGATTCGAGCTGACCTTCAAATATAACAACATTGTCGCGCAGCACGCGGATTGGGAAGTTACGCTTAACCGTACCTTCGGTGACCATACAACCTGCAATCGTGCCGGTTTTAGATGAGCGGAATACTTCACGCACTTGCGCAAGACCAAGAATACGTTCGTGGATTTCCGGCTTCAGCGCACCGCTGATTGCCTTCTTCACTTCATTTATCACATCATAAATGATGTTGTAATAATGAACGTCTACGCTGTTCGCTTCCATCAATTTACGAGCTTCAGTGTTGGCGCGGACGTTAAATGCGATAATAATGGCATTGGATGCAATCGCGAGGTTAACATCGCTTTCATTAATACCGCCGATTCCGCTGGAAATTACATGTACTTTCACTTCGGCATTAGTTAATTCACCAAGCGCTTGCCGTAATGCTTCGACAGAACCCTGTACGTCAGCTTTCAACACCAGATTGAGCGAAGTGGCTGCAACTTTTTCTGCTTCGATACGCTGCAGCAAATCTTCGAGTTTTGGTGCATGGCGGGCAAGCTTCGCTTCACGCGCTTTTACCTGACGGAATGCGGCAACTTCACGCGCGCGTTTTTCATCAGGGACTACAATAAAATCATCACCAGCCTGAGGAACACCAGATAATCCAAGTATTTCAACTGGAATTGATGGCCCAGCTGAAGTAACTGGTTTGCCAGCTTCGTCAAACATGGCGCGTATGCGGCCATAATCCAGTCCAGCGAGAATAATGTCACCTTTTTGCAAAGTACCTTGCTGCACCAGCACGGTCATCACAGCACCGCGCCCGCGGTCGAGCCGCGATTCGATCACCACACCGCGTGCGGGACAATCCACCACACCTTTTAATTCCAACACTTCTGACTGAACCAATACGGAATCCAGCAACGCATCGATACCCATACCAGTTTTTGCAGAAATCGGTACGAACATAGCATCGCCGCCCCACTCTTCAGGGATCAATCCATGTTTGGACATTTCTGTTTTGATACGGTCTGGATCCACACCGTGTTTATCCATTTTGTTAACTGCAACAACAATCGGCACGCCAGCTGCTTTCGCATGTTCAATCGCCTCAATTGTTTGCGGCATGACACCATCATCGGCTGCAACAACCAGAATAACGATATCTGTTAACTTGGCACCGCGCGCACGCATGGCGGTAAAAGCAGCGTGACCGGGAGTATCAAGGAATGTGATTGTACCTTTTGGTGTCTGAACGTGATATGCACCAATATGCTGGGTAATGCCACCGGCTTCAGACGCGGCAACTTTAGTTGTACGGATATAATCAAGCAATGTTGTCTTACCATGGTCAACGTGACCCATGATGGTAATCACTGGCGGGCGTGTAATACCTTCACCTTCAATCTTGAGGGATTGCTCAAGTTCATGCTCAATTGCATCTGAGCTGACAGGTTTTGGTTTATGTCCCAACTCTTCACAAACCAGAATTGCAGTATCCTGATCAATGGGTTGATTGATGGTTGCCATCAATCCCATTTTCATCACGACTTTTACGACTTCTGCCGCTTTAATAGTCATACGCTGCGCAAGTTCTGCGATGGTAATGAATTCGGGAATTTCAACTTCACGGACAACTGGCGCGGTTGGTTTGTTAAATGCCTGAACTTTCACTTTACCAGCATGGCCGCCGCGATATTTACCACCGCGACGCATCATACCGTCTGCCATCTCGTCATCATCTACACGCATCACCCGGCTTAAGTCAGCACCGCGTGATAACAGCGCTTCGAAATTCTTGTCTTCAACTTGCGCGGAATCGCGGATTTTCTTTTTCTTGCGGTGACGCTCGGCTTCTTCATCTTCAAGACGATGCTTTTCCTTGCGCTTAGCTTTGGATTCAGCACTCTCTTCAACAGCCGCAGCCTCAACAGGAGCTGGCTTTGCTTTCTCAGGAACTTCTTCCACCATCACATCGTCACGGACTGCCTCGCTCACTGCAGCCACTGGTTGCTGAACTTCCGATGTTGCCTGCTCGAAAGGAGCTTCAGTCTGCGGTGCCGGAATTTCTGCAGCTGCTGGCGCAACAACTTCTTCAGCTTTTGCTGCAGCTTCTTCTTCTGCGAGTGGACGTTTTACGTAAGTACGTTTCTTTCTAACCTGTACGCTGACTGTTTTACCTGCACCATGCGTGCGCCCCAATTTAATTTCACTGGTTTTAGCGCGGCGCAGCACGATTTTTTCCGGGCCGCCTTCTTTTTTAGCGCCGTGATGCTGCTGCAGATAATGAAGTAATTTTTGCTTTTGTTCGTTTGTGACAGTTTCATCGGCACTGGCAATGGTAATGCCGGCATCCTTAAACTGATTTAGCAGACGCGCAGGCGTCACTCCGATTTCTTCGGCAAACTGTTTTACTGACACAGCTTCCTGTTCTGCCTCGTTCATCTTTTTCTTCACCACGCGTGATTGTCTCCAATACGATTAACTTGCCTGCTGATATCTTTACTCAGTCTTGCCGGCTTCGTCTTCAAACCAAATCTTACGTGCAGTCATGATCAGCTTGGCTGCATTCTCTTCATCAAAGCCTTCGATTTCGAGTAAGTCATCTACTGACTGTTCTGCGAGATCTTCACGCGTCACGATACCCTTGCTTGCCAGCACATAAGCAAGATGTTTGTCCATTCCTTCCATATCCAGCAAGTCTTGCGCAGGTTCTGCTTCCAGTGCCTGTTCATTGGCGATAGCCTGAGTTAACAATGCAGCCTTGGCACGTTCACGCAATGCGCTCACCGTTTCTTCATCTAAACCGTCAATTTCCAGCAGCTCCTGTACGGGCACGTAAGCAACTTCTTCCAAAGAAGAAAAGCCTTCGTTCACTAATACTTCTGCCACAGCTTCATCAACACCCAGTTTTTCCTGGAATACTAAAAATACTTTTTCGCCTTCAGCCTGTGACTTGGCCTGCGCCTCTTCTTCCGTCATCACATTGAGTGTCCAGCCGGTCAATTCACTTGCCAGGCGTACATTTTGTCCGTGACGACCGATAGCCTGAGATAATTGATCGGCTTTAACAGCGATATCCATGGTATGCGTATCTTCATCAACGACGATAGATGCAACTTCAGCAGGCGCCATCGCATTGATGACGAGCTGCGCAGGATTGTCATCCCACAATACGATATCAATACGCTCACCGCCCAGCTCGCCAGACACAGCCTGCACACGCGCACCGCGCATACCGACACAGGCACCAACTGGATCAATACGGCCGTCGTTGGTTTTTACTGCAATTTTCGCGCGCGAACCTGGATCACGTGCCGCAGCCTTGATATCAATTAATTCTTCGCCAATTTCAGGAACTTCAATCTTGAATAACTCCATGAGCATTGATGGCTTGGTACGACTTACCAAAATCTGCGGGCTCTTGCCGCTGTCAGCATTGATTTCATATAGATAAGCGCGCACGCGGTCGCCGACACGGAAGGCTTCATGCGGTATCAGTTCAGAACGCGGCATCAGCGCTTCCGCGTTCGCACCCATATCCAGCACAATGAAATCACGCGTTACTTTTTTGACAGTACCGTTAATCAAAGTACCGATTTTTTCCTGATAAGCGCTGACGATTTGCGCACGCTCAGCTTCCAGTACTTTCTGGATGATAACCTGTTTGGCTTTTTGCGCAGCGATACGTCCGAATTCAACGGATTCCATCGGCTCAATAATATATTCGCCAACCTTAATGTTCTTTTCGCGCTTCTGCGCTTCTGACAATAAGATAGTGGCATCACCGCCATCATCTTCTTCACTGTCGTCTTCGATCACAAGCCAGCGGCGAAATGTCTTGTAATCGCCGGTTTTACGGTCGATTTCGACTTTCACATCAATAATGTCATCGGCTTTTTTCTTCGTCGCTATTTCCAGCGCCGCTTCAATCGCCTCAAAAATGACTTCTCTATCTACGCCTTTTTCGTTGGATACCGCTTCAACGACTAGTAATATTTCTTTATTCATTGTGCTGACCTCGAACTTCTTCATCCAACACCATACTCTGTCGTCCAGTCCGTTTGGAACTCAACCTATCTAAAAATGAACCTTGCCAATTACATTGGCACGCTCAATTGCAGAAAATGGAATCACGATTTCCTGCTTTAACTCATCAACAAAAACGTGAATATCTTCACCAGCAACTTTCGCAATCGTTCCCTTAAACTGCTTGCGCGCTGCGATCGGCGCATACAGACGGATCTTGACCTCACTGCCGACAAACCGCTCAAAGTGCTTCAGCTCAAACAACGGTCGGTCGATCCCAGGGGATGACACTTCCAGTACATATCTGCTCTGGAAGGGATATTCCACATCCAGCGTGGCACTGACCTGATGACTCACTCGTGAACAGTCATCTGCCGACACCCCTTTAGGACTATCGATGTACAATCTCAGCAGTTTACTGCCGCCCTGGGACAGAAATTCACAACCAAGCAGTTCATAACCCATTGAACCTATTAACAGCGACAACCGTTCCTGCAACTCTGCATCTATCTTTCTCATGCTGAAACCCGTACAAAAAGCCGGCCACTTAAAACAAAAAACCCCATAAGGGGTCCTTTGATTCTTCTTGTAAAATTGGTAGCGGGGGCAGGATTTGAACCTACGACCTTCGGGTTATGAGCCCGACGAGCTACCAGACTGCTCCACCCCGCAGTAACGGTCGCTATTCTATATAAAAAAGGTGTCTTCTAGCAAGCGAAGCCCGCACAAATGCTGAAATAATCCTATAAACCACAAGATTTGCCTAACTTCAGGGGGTTTTGCCTGCCAATCGAGCAGCAGGTTGGTTTATAATATACCAATAATAATGGGAAGGAACCCCCGTAATGAAAAAATCAGCCTCTTCGGCCAAAAATGGATCAAATGTATTGGATGGACTGTCATGCCTGCTGGCTGACACCTATCTTCTCTATCTAAAGACGCAAAATTTCCACTGGAATGTCTCCGGCCCCAATTTCTACTCTCTGCATAAAATGTTTGAAGGACAATATGAACAGCTGGCAGAGGCTGCAGACTTATTGGCTGAACGTATTCGAGCCATCGGAGAAAAAGCACCGGGCTCATTCAGCGAATTCCTGAAGATGACTTCGCTGGAAGAAGCCGGAGATGATTTAAGTGCCGTCGGCATGATTGAGACACTGCTTAAAGATCATGAATCCCTGGCTGATGCCGCTAACCGCATGATTGAAGCCGCGCAAGAAGAAGGTGACGAAGTGACTGCCGATATAATGATTGCACGCAAAACTGAACATGACAAAACTGCCTGGATGCTACGAAGCTCTTTGGAAAAATAATTTGTGCGATTGAATTTTGTTGTAAAAGAAAGACTAATACACGGCGTGAAAACCGCCATCGCAATTTCCGCAGCTTTTTCGCTGGGAAAAATCATTGGCCATCCTGCAGATCAATGGATTGTGATATCAACTGCTGTTGTCATGTGCGGCCAGATTTATGTTGGCGGCATGATGCAAAAATCTTACCTCAGATTATTCGGCACTTTGCTGGGATGTCTGATGGCAATATTCACAATCTTTTTTCTTAACCTTACTTTTCTCACCACTGTAATCACGATTGCCATCTCGAGTTTCATTTTCAGTCTCATCGCAACCGATAGAGAAAGCTGGAGCCAATTAGCAACACTTGGATCAGTCACCACAATCATTATTCTATTTGGCAACCCACCCACCGTATGGTTTGCAATGTTACGACTGCTTGAAATCAGCGGCGGCATTATCATCGCTGCAGTTGTTTCACAATTTATTTTTCCTATACACGCACGCACTCACTTACGCCGCTCACAAGCTGCGACTTTTATTTTAATAAAAGATTATTACTCTGCGACAGTCATCAATCGTTTTCACAAAGATAGCCAGACACTGCGCAGTGAACTGGATGACAATATTATCAAATCATTGATGAAGCAGCGCCAGCTCGCCAGTGATGCAGCACCCGAATTAATCGGCAAACGATTTGATGCGCAGCATTTCGGTCGCACATTATATTGCGAACGCGAAATCCTGCGCGCGATCAATTTCATTGATCTCGCACTGTCAAAAGTAGAAAGCTTGCAATCAATTTATTCTCAGCAAAATCCATTAACTCCATTCAACAATGAAGTGATGCAAACACTGGATGTGTTAATTAAAGTATTACGTACCAACAATCCCGCTTCAGCACACGTTCATCTGCCAGATATTTCGCCCATGATTCAGTCGCTACATCAATTTCATGAACAACTGACAAAAGAACAAGGCATTTATCTGGATGGATTTGTTTTTTCTGCCGAAGTTGTGATTAATAATTTGCGTGAACTGGCGATGTTATATCAAATTCCTGTATCAGCGGAGCCGGTGCCAAATTAGATATCGTCATCCCCGCGAAAGCGGGGACCTCCTGATGTAACCGTGCAAACAAAAGGAGGGAGATTCCCGCTTTCGCGGGAATGACGATGGACGCACAAAGGGAGATTCCCGCTTTCGCGGGAATGACACGCCGTGTCACTTGCAAATCCACCTCACTTCCCCCAAAATTTAACTCGCAAAGGAGTTGCCGCAGCGGTTTCAATCCGGATGAATATTACTCATTTAAATAACCCGGGAGCGTAATGCGTATGACTCTATTAAAAATTTCTTCAGCTATTTTATGCACCGCCGTTGTCATGAATTCAGCCGTTGCTGGCTACTCAAGCTCCGCTACTCCGGCTGCTCCGCCATCTGGTACATCGGGCGGTTATGAATCATCTTCGTCGGGAACCGTAATCACCCAGACGAATGTTTCACCGTCGTCTTCATATAGCAGCTCGGTTTCAGCACCCCCGTCTACAGCTGTGGTAGATCATCACCATAAAAAACATAACCGTTTCTCTGTGTCTCTAAATATTCCTGGCACCAATACTGTTGTGAGTTACCGCGAATCCAAGCATGGCAAAATTCGTATTCATCAAGGGCCATTCTGGATACATATGGAAAGTGGTGAACCCATGCCGGCAAATGCTGTCATCGGTGGTAATCAATATCATCCCAATTCTTTATTCCATGTTTGCCGAGCCAATTATCGCGGCGGTGTGCATCCCGGAAAGTTGTATAACGGAAATTGCAACATCAGCTGGGGCGGCCAGGAATACATTATGACTAATTACGAAGTATTAGTCAGCGACAAACCAATGAGTTGGGTCGGAAGCAGCTATGGACGAATACCGCAACATGCAATTGCAGCAGGCAGCGAAAACGGCGCCGCACTTTATGCATGTCAGGCGCAATATCAAAACGGTACACATACAGGAAAAGTCATCGGACAAAATTGTAATTTTGGCTGGGGCGGGAAAGAAATTTCTGTGCCGTATTATAATGTGCTGGTGGGGTAGATATCGTCATCCCCGCGAAAGCGGGGACCTCCTTCGGATTTCCGTGAAAGCAAACGGAGCGACAAGGAGATTCCCGCTTTCTCGGGAATGACATCAATCAAGGCCTGACAGCAGGCTCAAATATATCTCTCGCGCCGCTTCTGAGTTTAGCCATATCAATCGTCACAACTGGAATACTTCTTGAATAATGAGCGGCTTTGGCGTAGTCATCCGCATCCTTGAACAATTGTTTCATTTCAGCATCGCTCGTGCTAGTTCTTCCAGTTCTCTCAAACATTGGATTTTGGTCATCATTAATGATGGCAAAGAATGCCATGACAGGCACTTGCTCTGGAGCAACTTTACTTTCTTCCCACGTGCTAATAATTAATTCATTGTGAACTTTGCAACGTGTTTTGCTCAAGCATTGATGTTTACTAACTTTATTCAGATGATCTTTGAAAACATACTGATGAATCTGCATAGCCAAATCGAAACCATTTTTATCTGCCAGAAATGCAGGGCCCATCGTGGCTTGCCATTCTGGCTCTGTCGGATTATCTAATAATTTGGTGATGTAATCATTAACTGATCGTATATCTTTGCTATCAACAACCACACCAGCATAATTACTATCGCTAAACTTACAGCTAGTATCTGCATTACCAAATGTGCCGCCGTCGACTGGGTATACGCAATATACTTTGTATTGGAATTGCTTGTGTGCTTCAAGCTCATCTACAGGTGTAAGAATAAACCCTGTATTTATATAAATTGGTTCGCCCGAACGAGGAGTAATATCTGCTCTTAAATATGAATATGATTCCACATTGCGAGAGGTCGGCAAATACCAGCTTGAAATCAAATTGTCATTATCATCTTTTACCGGAACTTCCTGGCCGTGAATGACAATTCCGGAACAATAATAAGCAGGCTCATTATTATCACAAGGCTTTGTACGACTGTATAATTCATTTAACTTGTCAGCCACATCTTTCGCATTAGCGTTATCATCAAACGCATAAGCAGGAGACATGACAACAATCAACAAACCAAACAGACTGCTCACGATAAATTTATATTTATTAAATGAATTAATCATCGTATTTACTCGGGAAATATGAGGGAAAATTATGGCAGAAATCGACCGGGCGAGTATTAACGAATCGTTAAATAAAATGCTTACTTGCAGAAGTATTTTCGAACTATCAGGTAGTTATATAGCATTCTCCAAACTCAATACTCTCAATTTGTCAGCCCCACATTCTTTGCGGGGCGCGGCAATCCAGTCCTTAATCATGCACCGTGCCAATTTATTGGCTGGATTGCTTCCCCCGCTTAAAGCACGCGGGGGCAGGCTAGCAAAAAGCACTCCTCCTGACGAAACTACCGTGGATTCTCCAAACTCAATACACCCGAATTATAATCATATGCAAATAATTCAGCGTATCGACCCCACTCAATCACAGTGCTGAGTACGCGTTCAGCCTCGCTTTCCGATAAATAATCTTCAAGCAGTGAGAGGAAATTTTCTTCGAGTGCGCGGTGGCGAGGATGGCGCTCAAGCATGTCATAAATATATCGTGCTAGCGGTACATATTTTTTTAGATATACGGAAAATAATTTTTTCCGTTCTAGAATATCTGCCTCCACAAATTCGCGGCCGGCTTCAGTGATAGTGATATCACCTTTAGAAACTTTGGCATAACGCAAAATTTCCAGCAATTCAGTCAGCGGGAATAAATCATCAATATTTAAGCTCAGTGAGTCAGCAACTTCCGGCAAATCCATCCTACCCTGATGTTCCGGCGAATTTAAAAGTTCCAGCAAGCCTGTGACTTCTGAAACACTCGCTTCAGGCAGACGATACCCAATATCAATCACCATAAATTTGGTGACATCATCTTTCATTTTTTCATCTTGCGGCTGTGTAGTCATCAATGTGTAAATACGGTCAACCTGATTGTGAAAACGTGGATCAAGATTGCTGCGCGGAAACGGCAGCGGCACACGCAAATCAGAACGAATGGAACCAGGATTACTGTTGAAGACTATGACTCGATCAGCGATTTCAATCGCCTCATCAATGCTGTGCGTGACAAATAAAATTGAGCTCAACTTCGTTTTTTTCTCTTGCCACAAATTCAGCAAGTCACTTTTCAAGTTATCTGCAGTCAACACATCCAGCGCGGAAAATGGTTCGTCCATTAATAAGATATCGGGATTAACAACCAGTGCGCGTGCGAAACCGACACGCTGGCGCATCCCGCCTGACAATTCTCGTGGCAATGCGCTTTCAAAACCATCAAGACCAATCATGTCGATTGCCTTGAGTGAACGCTCACGACGCTCTTCACGCGGCAAGCCCATCGCTTCAAGACCAAGTTCTACATTTTGTAACACAGTTAACCACGGCAGTAGAGCAAATGTCTGGAACACCATGGAAATGCCGCGAGCAGGACCAGAAATTGGTTTGCCGCGATAAAATACGCTGCCGCTGGTTGGCTCAATTAGTCCGGCAATAATACGCATTAACGTGGATTTGCCGGATCCAGACTTGCCGAGGATGGCAACGATCTCGCCTTCATACATTTTCAAATTGATATTATTCAATACCAGCAATTCCTGGCGATCACCGGTTCTAAATGACTTCTGAATATTTACTAATTCAATGATCGGTTCAGACATGCCTACTCCATCAAATACTTATTTTCTGCGAGCACGTACAGAGGGCGCCACACTAGCCGGTTGATCAATAATACCAAAATACCCATCACACCAATTCCAAGCGCAGTCTGCGCAAACATACCTTTGGTTGTGTATTCCGAAATATATGCACCCAAACCTGTTGCTACCAGTTTTTCATTTCCCCAGTCAGCAACTTCCGCCACAATGCTGGCGTTCCACGCGCCGCCGGCAGCCGTAATCGCGCCGGTAATATAATATGGGAAAATACTTGGCAGCAATAACCGCGACCATCGCAGCCAGCCTGATACGCCCAGATTATCTGCCGCCTGCAGCAAGTCTTTGGGAATTTGCGATGCACCAGCAACCACATTAAATAAGATATACCATTGCGCTCCAAGAATCATGAGTGGAGTCAGCCAGATATCCGGATGCAAATGATATGTCACAATAAAGATGACGATAAATGGATAAAACAAGTTAGCTGGAAAGGCTGCCAGTATCTGTGCGATGGGCTGTGCAATCAAAGTAGCTGAGGGACGCAATCCTATCCACACTCCGATCGGCACCCAGATAACCGAGCAGATTACGATCAGGATGAAAACGCGCAGCGTCGTAATCAATCCTAGCCAGATAACATATAGCAATTCAGACAGCGAAATATTTTCAATCATCGCTGCCAATAAAAATATTCCAGCTCCTACACCCATCAGAATAAACACAACATCCCACACCATCCCGATAAATTTATCGTGATTTTTATTGATAAAAAACCGGCGCGGCCGCTCTTCTTCTACTGAACTTGAAAAGCGTATGTTGACGAAAAGATCAAACAGATGCGCGAGAAAGTGGCCAAATTTTCGAATCAGACGCGTGCGTCTCAGCAAATTGATGACCCAGGATTCCGGTACTTTCTCAGTCGGAACTTGCATGGATTTGAATTTTTCAGCCCAGGCTACCAGCGGACGAAACAATAGCTGATCGTAAATCAAAATAACGATGAACATGGCAATAACCGCCCAGAGTATAGCATGCATGTCTGCGGCCTGGATCGCCACTGCGATATATGATCCTATACCTGGAAGTAAAATATCCTGATTGGATACAGTCAGCGCTTCTGCTGCCACCACGAAAAACCAGCCGGCTGACATGGATGCCATTGCATTCCAAAGTAACCCCGGCATAGAAAATGGAACTTCAATGCGCCAGAACCGCTGCCATGCCGTGAGATGAAACATGGTAGCAGCTTCTTCAATTTCAGAAGGCACGGTACGCACTGTCTGATAAAAACCAAGCGCCATATTCCAGGCCTGGGAAGTGAAAATTGCAAATATTGCAGCACATTCCGGCCCCAGCATGCTCCCGGGGAACATTGCAATAAATCCAGTTACGGTTACCGACAAGAATCCGAGAATAGGTACGGTTTGCAGAATATCAATCGTTGGGATGATGATGCGTTCGGCACGTTTGCTCTTGGCAGCCCATGCACCAAAGATAAAGGTGAACAATAATGAAAACACCATGGCAATCAACATGCGTACAACTGTGCGCACCGCATAAAAAGGAAGGATGGACGTATCCAGTGAGATTGGAATCACTTGTCCAAATTGATACGGCGTTGCCATTTGTTTGGCATTCCAGGCAAACATGGTGATAAACGAGAACACGATCAGCAACGCGAATAAATCCCAATAATTGGGATATACCCGTGATCGGTACGCTTCCATAAATGTGTCGCGAAACAAACTCATTTTTCACCTGTTATACTTGCACCTGTTATAAATGCCTGCCGCCATCTATGGCCATCACTTCACCTGTCATGAAATCTGCGTCTCTAGCCAAAAATAATGCCGCTCTGGCAATATCATCAACGTTGCCGCTGCGAGCGAGCGGCGTCTTATTTACTACCGCCTCCATTTCTTCCGGAGATAGAGCGTTGTCACCTTCCGGCCAGATGATAGCACCCGGCGCAATTGCATTCACCAACACATGAGGTGCCAGCTCTTTTGCCAGTACACGTGTCAACATCATGATGCCGGCTTTGGAGATGCAATAAACTGAATAATTCCGCATCGGACGCCAGGCATGAATATCTGAAATATTAATAATGCGGCCTTTTGTTTCAATCAGATAAGGCGCCGCAGCCTGTGCCAGAAAAAATGGAGCGCGAAGATTACTAATCATCAGATCATCCCAGGCATATTCCGTCACTTTTCCAAAATAGGTGCGATAATAGCGCGAAGCATTGTTAACCAGCAAATCCAGCCTGCCCCAGACTTGATGCGCCTTTTCGATCAGCGATTTATCAATATCTGGCTCGAGCAGATCCGCCTGAAGTGTGGCTGCCGAATTAGGACGCACAGCATTCAATTTCTCACATAGCACCTGGGCTTCTTCTTCAGAAGCATTATAATGCAGCACGACATTCATGCCTTCCCGGTGTAGTATTTCGGCAACAGATGCCCCAATACGGCGGGCAGCACCTGTAACCAGTGCAACCTTGGATAAAATTATGTTTTGCCCCATGACTGTCATCCTGTAAAATTTGTTCAGAACAATAATATATTATATAGACTTATGACAACTTACCACGATCTCGCGCCTCCTTCAGCTGAATCTGCTGATCGCTCACGCATGCTTACAGAATCAATCCGACAAAAAATGCAAAAACTTCAAGGACGGGTGTCATTCGCAGATTTTATGGCTGACGCATTATATGACCCAATGCTTGGATATTATCAAAACCCTGGATTTATAATCGGCAGCCGTGGTGATTTTACAACTGCGCCAGAAATTTCTCCTCTATTTGCGCGCTGTTTCGCTCGCCAATGCCGCGAAATTTTTTCCACACTTGGTGATGACGTCATTTTAGAACTTGGCGCTGGCAGCGGCCGCTTCGCGCTGGACATTTTGATTGAACTGGAACAATTACAGGCATTACCAAAACACTATCTGGTTTATGAAATTAGTGAATCACTGCGTCAAAAGCAGCGGGCACTAATCGAAACATCACGCCCGGATTTGCTATCTCGGCTCCAATGGCTGGATGAATTACCGCAAACTTTTTCCGGTGTGGTTATCGCCAATGAAGTACTGGATGCAATGCCTTTTCATATTTTCAAAATTGTTAATCAGCAGCCGCATGAACGCATGGTTACTTTTGAAAGTAATAAATTTATCTGGCAAGACGAAATGCCTTCATCTGATTTTATTCATCACGAAATTGAAACATTACAGCATGAATATCATCTTGCAGAAGGTTACCAATCTGAAATACAAATGCAGGCTGCGGCACTTGTTAAGCAGCTATGCATGCTGGTAAAACATGGAGTTATTTTGTTTGCTGATTATGGTTATGGTCAAAGTGAATATTATCATCCGCAGCGAACACAAGGCACACTTACTTGTTTCTATCAGCATCGCTCTCACAATCAACCGCTAATTTATCCTGGATTACAAGACATCACGACTCACGTCGACTTCACACGCGTCATTTCAACAGCAGCAGATTACGGCGCGAAACTTGGCGGCTTTACCACACAAAGCGCATTTCTATTTGCGAACGGATTACTTGATATGGCAGGAGAGATTGAACCATCGCTTAACGAAGCAGATGCATTTCGTTTACATCAGTCAATTAAAACATTAACAATGCCGACAGAAATGGGTGACCTCGTCAAGATTATGGCTGTAAATTTAAATACCGATGCAACTTTTTCAGGATTCAAAAACCTTGATAGGCGACGGGATTTATAGTGATAAAAAAAATACTGATTTCTGCTATGGCACCATCAGTTGCATTTTTATTATGTGCCTGCTCGCCTATCAATTCAGTAACACCTTTTGATGACAAGCAGGCTGCAATAATCGCTCGCAGTATGATGCCCCCTACTTTTTACTCAATGAAGCAAGCTCGCGGTTCAGCGAAAAACTCAACAAGGTACGAATCATCACAATGATAGCAGCGAGACCTAACGCATAATAATCAGGCGTTGTGGTTGTCCCAATCAAATCAGAAGCAACGATAAACTCAAGACCAAGCAAGAAAATCCGCGCCAGATCCAGTCTTATATGATTTAACTTAACCCCTTCACGCAGCAATTCACCCCGATAAACAAGCTTAAGATATTGAGTAATAGCAACAACTATACCCGACACAATAATCAAAATTCCCGCAAGTGAGATGGCGTATTGCAGAAATAAAACGATTGGACGTATATACATCATCATATAAAACCCCATTCCATAGTTCATTTTCAGCTTCTCCCTGAAAGGTCAATCATAGCACAATCATCAACCACCACTCCAAGTGGAAAAAAATCCTCAATATTGATATAACTTTATTAATAAGAGGAGAACAAAATGCTGGCTACAAGAATCAGCACAGAAGATGCTGCATCAGCAAATAGTGCGGAGACTAGCAAGTCTGTGTACTTTGACATTCAAAGCATTCAATCAGCCGCCGGCAATGCAAAAGACAAGGAGATTATCAATTCCATTCTTTCGTCACTAACCAGACTCAATAATAAAACCGGAAGTGATTCAGAGATAAACGATTATAAAAAATCAATCGCAATTGACCTTATCAATTCGCTTAAAAATATTTCGCCCAATCTCGCTTTAAATATTTTAATTGAAACTTCTCGGCATCCTATTTTCCTTAAATCACTGGCACATGAAATTATCATTCAAGCCATACGCACGGAAAATTTACATCGCGACAAATTGGTTGTGAGCAATCACACGCTTTCTTTTATTGTTGAATATAGAAAATCACATCCTCATGCAGTCGAAAATTTTCTTGGCAATCCCGACTTGCTACTGATGTGGATCAATCTGGCAGACACACTTGAAGTATCAAGATTGTTTAGAGAGTTTTTTCAATTCAACAGCCCGTATTATTTGCGCATGAAAAGCATCGCGGAACATGAAATTAAGACGAAAAATTACGGCAAAGGTGTCATTTGTTTTGCGCTCATGTATACAGCTCGCCTCACCGCTGAAGACATCAGCTGCATTCATCTTGCAAGTAACTGGCTCAAAAAATATGATCTTGCTAATGAATATTCGCGCATCATCAAAAGCCTGCAAATCATCACTCACCCTGTTCTTGAAAACATTAACGATGCAGCAAATTGTTATATTAATACTGGAAAAATTGATCTTGTTGCGGCGAAATTTTCCTGCACAAGTTTCCGCGGTGCAAATCTTAACAATTCCATTTTGGAACATGCCTCTTTCAATGGAATAGACATGACTGGAGTTGTGCTGGATGACGCAACACTCACCGGCGCCAACATGCAAGAAATTTCACTATCACATGGTTCTTTCAAAAAAGCAAAAATGACATATTGCAATCTGAATGGAAGCAACTTAAATCATACTGATTTTTCAGGTGCTGATTTATCCTTCGCATCACTTGCCAACGCCAGTCTCACAGCCGCGATATTCGACAACACGATTTTAGAAGATACTGAATTCATCGGAAAAAATAAAATCCTCAATACAGTAGAACTAGAATTAGAACTTAACCGCCTCGAACGTATGTTGAAAGATCACCGCAATGAAGCTCGCTTGCGAATGACAATCATCAAAAATATTGTTCGCGCTGTGCACTCGGATGAATTCACCACAGCAGACGCCATCGCAGCTTTAAAAGTCGCTCACCGCCACCCCATCTGCCAATATCAAAAAGAACTCGAGGCAATCAAATCGGGGATTGATTACAGCATTCAGTATGCCAAGTCTTTTTATGTGAACTGGATGTTTGGAACAACCTCCCGGCCGCCCGAAAAACTCTCTTATGAAACCAGTGATGAAAAGACTCTGCGCATGGAGATTGAAAAACTTGAAGCACGTCTGAAATCTGAGAGCCGGCCACCCCCGCCACCCTACTTGCCGCATTAAGCGTCCTCTTTGGCAAATTGCTCACACAGTGTATGATATAAGGAGATATGGATAGCCGCTATACGTTTTCGAAAGACAAGAGGATTGTACCGTGAAGAAAACCGCAGCGTTCAAGCTTATCATAGCTACCCCAGTGTTTATGTTGCTAGCCAACTATCTGGCCATCTTCGCACAAGACTATGCACATTCAATCACCGCATGGTTTTTAGGTTATAAAGAACATCCCTTCAATATATATTTCGGCGGTAGAAGTATTCTCAATTTCCTCGTCTTGTTTAACGCGAATGATAATGTCGATTACGATTTGATAATGTCTGCTGGACGCATGCGTGATCTTGCCTACATTGGCCTTGCTGGCATCGGTCTTGCTAATGGCGCCCTATATTTCATTTCACTTCGACTAATGAAAATTAAATTAGTTCAGCACTTTCAACTGTTTTTTTATTTTATGCTCTGGCTGAATTTCATGAATATCGCGCAGTTATTTTCATACATTCCCGTGCGCGTATTTTCAGAATCCGGAGATGCAGCGCACATCGCTCAAGGTTTCAATATTTCACCATGGTGGATTTGCATTATCCTCGGATATGCGGTTACGTACATGATCTGGCACTTTTTCACCCGCACATTGCAACGCACTTATGACATACTTGCAATCAACTCTACTTTCTTCAAAGCAATATTAATGATGTTATGCGCGATACCACTATTCGGGTATTATGGCGTTGCAGGATTCATTGATAATGGTGAAATTGCACATTTCCTTTCAGCTGCATCTTTGTTTATTTTACCAGGCGTAATTGCTGCCTGCTGGCCGCTGAAGCAGACGACATCTAGACCAAAAGCTCTCAATCAAATTGACAAAATCACAGAATCCATTACGGAAACTATCAGTGAAACCTTCGCCGCTCCCGAATCAACCATTGCGGATGGATTAGCCATGCCGCATCTATCCATCGATGAAGCACACTTCATTGAAAACCTGAACGCCGTCCTTGGCAAACGCGATGCAGATATAAGGGAATCTCAAAAGAAGATAAAAAATAAATTGAGTAAAAACCGTAAGTAAGATCGCCTTCACGCTTTCACTGGCAATTTAACCGACTTTTTTGCTATCCTACGCGCCTCTAAATCAATAATAATTACCTCATAATATGACGAGCAAAATTGCATTAACCAATAATCAAAAACGGTTATTATTTCTTTCATCACTCGGTGGTGTACTGGAATATTATGACTTCATCATTTATATATTCTTAGCGCCGTATATCGAAAAATTATTCTTTGCCGATAACACAACATATATCGCAACTTTAAAAACACTCGCCATTTTTTCAGTCGGCTACCTCATCAGGCCGCTTGGCGGCATTTTCTTTTCACATTTAGGCGACCGTCACGGCAGAAAAGTTGTGTTTCTAATGACTGTATTATTCATGGCAATTCCATCATTTGGTATCGGTTTGCTGCCAACAACAATTAACACCACCATGATGCCAATTTTATTATTGTTATTCCGTATCATGCAGGGACTTGCTCTCGGCGGTGAGATTCCAGCATCAATCACATTTGTTGCCGAACATGTGCCAAGAGAACGCCGAGGCCTCGCAATTTCAATATTATTTTTCGGAATTAATGCCGGCTTAATGCTGGGCTCTTTAATCACGACAATCATGTCAGCGATTTTATCCGAACAGCAAATACTTGCGTACGGCTGGCGCATACCATTTATACTTGGCGGCTGCTTTGGATTTATCTCCATTTACTTGCGCCGCTATCTGCATGAAACAGCAGCATTCAAAGCACTCAAAAAAGATGAATTACAGCGCGTGCCGATGCTCACCGTTTTTCGCGATTACTTTGCTAATGTACTTCAAGGCGTGCTGATCGTGTCTTTGGGAGCAGTGACCGTCTTTTTTTATCTCTACTGGCCGCAATATCTTCACCAGCACATGAATTATGATTTGCCGGCAATGATGAGGCTTAATACTGCTGCAACACTGGTATTGAATTTTATGATTCTTGCAGGCGGACTGCTGACTGATCACTTCGGTTTTCGCAAAATGTTATTTGTAACTGCCGTCACACTTGGCATCAGCAGTTATCCTTTATTTTTACTATTGCAGGCAGGCGTCTTCTGGGCAGCAGTAAGCTACATGACATTCACCATTTTATTTGCCTGCATACCGAGTGCATATGGCTCTATTCTTGCAGATTTATTTCCTACTTCTTTACGCTATTCTGGAATTGCGATTTGTTACAACATTGCCTACGGATTTATCGGTGGATTAAGCCCAGTAATTTGCACACTCGCCATACAATTAACAGGATCTGTCGTCGCCCCCGCATACTATGTCATCCTGATTGCCGCTCTTACTGCGAGCGCTTGTTTTCTGGGACGCAAAACGGAAAAGCACACAGAGCCAACTTTAGAATTTTCAGCGCAGCTTGAACGATAATTTATTTATTAGCTGGGGCGGCTAGCTTCATTATCGCGCTCTCGGTTTCCTGCGCCTGTGAAAGCACGCATTGCGCATCTGCAAACAAACTCAATGATGAGACTGACAAATCAGTCATTTGATTCGAGTGACCATCCCGATCAGACAGCATCCTGATAACCTCGTCGCACGCGTCATCCATCAGATTATCTCTTCTCTCTTGCAACTTACTTAACAATTGCTGAAGATGCACTTCCTGCAATTCCATTTTCAGATGAGTATCTGGCAGCGCATCATCTACACTACAATTAATCATTAGCATCGCTATATAATGCAGATTGTCGATTTTTTCCAAATCATATTTATCACAATCTCTCGAGCAAATATCAATTATATTCTTGAAATATTTCAGATTGACGACCTTATTACCGGAGAAGAATTTGTACGCAATATCAAACAATGCATGATATTCCAAATCGTTCGTTAATTTTCTAGAAATCTTTTCAAATAGCTCGGATAACTTTAAATAATCATCCGAAGTTGCCGCGCCCTCAAATCTGATACGTCCTATCATCCTTATCGTCTTTAAAGCAAAACTCAGCGACATTTCGGAATCATTTAAATCAAGATAAAGATTGCAAATACTTAAATACAGTCTTGATATTTTATGCATTTGAAAAACATTATCCGGACTTCGAAGCCAATCAATTATCTCCAGCACCTTCTCTATTCGTTTATAAAGGTATGCTTTTATTTCCGGCTCTAGCATATTTCGTCCGCTATAATGACTTTGCGCATATCGCACATACATCAAATTAATATCAATCACTTCATAATAATAATTGTCACTAACAATGTGATGAATAGTGTAATCATCATAAAACATGCAGACATGGTCACACATCATTGCCGCTTTTTTATATGCATTCTTACTATTTGAATTCACTAAATTGTGAATAATTTCCTTATAACATTTCATTACATGTATTAAATCAGATTCCTGCCATTGCGTTTGGTCAATATCGTAAGTTATTTTTTGGATTGACTCGATTAATATTTTATTACTTCTGCGCAACCCTTCTTTTCGGGAAATATTTTTGGATTCCACGCTCATTGCTTCGATGGATACTTCCTGCGCTTTAATATAAAGATCTTTGGCCTGGTCACGAATGAGCAGCAACTGGTGTGCCCCACGAATATGGGAGGATTGTCTTTGAAATCTGTGAAACGACATGTATCTGAATTGCGCTCTTAATTTATTATAGTTATGTGCTGTCAAATTTTTTCACAAAAATATCATCCTGATGGGTCAAGTTCAATCTTTTATTTAATGATTTCATGATCAGGATGAGGCGCACAGATGGAGATGTCAGAGCAAGGTATTGAATTTATATTAATTTCAATAAGGCGGCAGATGCCGCCTTATCAGATAGATACATTCATTTCTGAATTTTTTAGTTCCGGAATGCCACTGGTATTTCACGAAAAGAACCGGAATTTAAATCAGTTTCAGATGATGAGCGCCGGAATAAACCGAAATTCGATGAAGAATTTTCCAGACTTGACCTTTCACTTGACGTCTCTTCTAGATCAGCTTCATCACTACTTGTCAGCGTATAATCATGGTCGAGCACTCGCTCTGCACGCTTGGCTGCTTCAGCCAATTCAGACTCCGCATGTCGCAACGGCTCATGAAGTGCTTCGGTTTGCTTCTCTTCCACCCTGGATAACTGCTCGTAAATATCTTCGTATCTCTTTTGGAAATAAGGATCACGCATTTGTTTTACAAATAAACTGGAGCTTGAAAGTGTACCTTCATTTGCCATTAAAAGATCTTGTTTACCGTCAATTAATCGCATGATCTGCAATAATACATCATTCAATTTTCCTTCAGGATCATACTGCCTCTGGGCGGCAATTATCATTTTCTGGAAATCCTGGAACTGGAAGGTGACTGGAATACGCCCTTGAAATAAATCAGCCGCAAATCCGAATATTTGCGAATAAACCGGATCAAACTCAAACGCTTTAGCTAGCTTATGATATATTTCACCAATTTGCAGCAAGTCCAGATAGTCATTTGCACTAATTCCTTTCACATGAATTGCCGATAGACAATACTTAAGTCCTTTATCATAGTCACCCAGATTAAGATTGACGACACCGATCATATGATTGCAGACAGCAAGGTAATTCCAGTCGTTATCTGACATGCGCGGCTCATCAGGAGCTAAAATTGATTCTTTAATTTTCGAGCAAATTTTTTCAGCAGTATTCGCAAACTCAATCCACTCAGAAACATCGCGATATGAATCTTCAGAATTGCTTAACGCATACCGTGCCATTGCATCCATTGCTGCAAGCTGAAAGTTGATTGTCGCTTTAGCATGATCCATTTCTTTGTAAAAACGGAGCATTTCTGCCGACAATTCCTTCATTTTGTCATCCGAGACCACTCTCGCAGTTGTTAATATATGAACAATTGATCCCCATGCCCGCATCGCACGCGTGTAATCTTCGGCGCTGAGCAGATCGGGGGTCAGGTGAGTGGTTAAATCAAATATAGATGCATAAAACAACTGCCAGACTTCAGCATCACTCCTGCCTTCTTCTACTGCCGCTGCATATGCCTGATCAAAGTGTTGTCTTGATAATTCTTTAAACTCATCCGCTAATGTCATCTCTCTTGGCTGCATGTCACACTCCTTTTTTTAAAATTGCAGCCCATAAATTTAATCTTATATTACATCTGCCGCAAGTATCGATTGCGGCAGAATTTTTTTACGCTAAAACAATTCACGCTCTGCGAAAATTTTCATCGCTTCACACAAATAATCTCATTAAGAGGCATACCAATTTCACGATAAAACAAAATCTGCTGCAGCATAAGCAGCTGCTCTTCCTGATAATATCGGTAGTTATTTTCACCGACAAAAGCCGGCTTCAACAATCCGATTTCATCATAAAAATGCAGCGTCCTGACGCTGACGCCAGATAAATTTGCCAATTGTTTTACGGTGTATTTCATAGTATCCCCTTAACGAGGTGCGCAGGTTAAGGTATGACGTTACATGAGAGTCAATAGAAATTTTTCGTCTATTTCAGCGATACCAGCTTCAGACCGAGAATTGAAGCGATCAACAACAACAAAAAGAAAGTACGCATTGTTGACACCGGATCCTTAAAAAACACCATGCCGATAACCGCAGTTCCGAATGCGCCTATTCCTGTCCAGACGGCGTAGGCCGTGCCAAGAGGAATGGTGGAGAGTGATTTATTGAGGCAGTAAAAACTGAGCCCTGCGCACATGACAAAACCTGCCGTGTACATAATAACAGTAAAGCCGTCTGATAATTTCATGAAAGTTGTAAAGCCGATTTCAAAGAATCCTGCGGTGAATAAGTATATCCAGCTGCTCATCATTGACCTCCATTTTCAATAATTGTAGCTCAGGGAAATGATATTTTATATACGGATTTTTGTAACTCGCATAACGCAAATTATGCATCATCCAGGCTGCATATTTAAAACGTGAATTCAGGCTTATTAATCAGAGCCGGGTTCTTCCATGTCAGAGGCGTTAACAGATTTAAATCGACGAAATTATCAGCGCGCTGGTAATCTTGATCATCATAAAAACCCAGCTTGTCATAAAAATTTTTACCGCCTTGATTCTTTTTGCGTAACAGCAAATGCACTGCGCTTAACTCTGGAATGGCATCAAGATTCAATAAGGATTTTACCAGATGCCCGCCTATTCCTTTGTGCTGATACCTGGGGCTGACAATTAATAAATCCATATATACTTCGTTCTTATAATTTTTTTCACGCTCGAATGTCGCCCAGCCTGCAAGCTCGCCGTTCACATACGCGCAAACCCAGAATTCAAATTTCTTGTCTGCAAATTTCTTATATTCTTGCGCGAAATATCTTTCATAATATGCCTGCACGGAATTAGCACCATAACGCCAGTCATCCAATTCTTTGCTGACTTCATGAGGCTGCAGATATTGTTCATATTCAGAAATAAAACTTTCGACTAAGATCGACTTTGCAACATCAACGTCGATATCATCAGCGCTTTGCATCAACTTGATAATACATTGTTCGTTTGTCTTTTTAAGAATAAACTCAGAGGATGATGCATTCATTTTAATACTCTTATTTAATTCTTTTCCCGTACGCGCGAACATCGCTCCCTCATTTTATAAATTATCTATTAATTGAAATATTTTGCCGCTCCCTACGGAATTCGAATCCGTGTTCCCGCCGTGAGAGGGCGGTGTCCTGACCGCTAGACGAAGGGAGCAATCGTTTGTCTCGCATACTATTCAAGGCTGGTTTGTACGGGACGTTCAGCAAGAGAATCTTCGCCTTCGTATAATTCTTCTGAGCCCCACTCCGTCCACGAACCGTCATACATGGCCGCATCAGGAAAACCCAAAAGATCGAGAGCAAAATTCAAAATTGGCGCGGTGGTACCAGATCCGCATGTCGTCACAATCGGTGAATTTAAGTCAACGCCGATGCCTGTTAATTGTTTGCGGATTTTTTCGATTGGTTTCCACTTACCGTCAGCTTCAAACATGGTGGTAAACGGAAAACAAAAACTGCCGGGAATATGACCTGCGCGTAAACCGTGTCGTGTTTCAGGACCGCCGGCATACCTTACAGGATTACGCATATCAATCACTTGCTCATGAGGATGATGCAGATTTTCTTTCATTTGCATCAATGTTCGCACGAGATGGCCTTGATAACTTACTTCATAAGGTTTAGGTGAAATTTCTTTCGGCAAAACAGTTTCAATTTTACCGCCATACTTTTCCCATGCTTCCATGCCACCATCGAGAATATATAAAAGATTGGTGTTATGACCAAAAACTTTCATCATCCACAAAGCGCGGCAACTGGTGCGCATTTTACTATTGTCATAAAAAATAACTTTATGTTCATTGGTAATGCCGAGCTGGCCAAGCTTTTCAGCAATGAGATTTTCATCACGTGTCAGCATGTTAGGAAGAGATGTGTTTGGGTCGGCGAACGCATTGATGTCAAAAAACCGCGCGCCCAGAATATGCTTGCTGACAAATGCCTGATACATATCACGTTCATCATCAGGCGTTACCCAGGTCGCATCCAGTATGACGACATTTTTCTGGTTCTTGCGAAATCTGTCGACTTGCGCGGCATTAATTAACCAAGCCATTACGATCCCTTAAAAAAACTTACAACCAGTAAACGAATACGAACAGGAATAACCAGACCACGTCCACCATATGCCAATACCAGGAAACAGCTTCAAATGCGAAGTGATGTTCAGAATGGAAATGACCCTTCAGTGCACGAATCAAAATAACAGTCAGCATGATGATGCCAACGGTAACATGCCACGCATGCAGTCCAGTCAAAGTGAAAAATGTGCTGCCGTAAATACCGCTGCCCAATGTCAGCCCCAGTTCGTTATAAGCTTCCATGTACTCATGGATCTGGAAACCTTCAAATGTCATACCAAGCAGGATTGTCAGAATCAGACCGATGATTAAATGTTTACGGTTATCTTTTTTCAATCCCCAATGCGCCCAGGTAACTGTTACAGCACTCGTTAACAGCAACACTGTATTCAACGCAGGAATACCCCAGGTGTAAATTACTTCTTTTGGTGCAACAAATAATTCCGGGTTTGGATTAGCAAGCAGCGGCCATTGCGACACAAAGTTCGGCCACAATAACGTGTGGGTATAAGAACTGCCGCCCATACGCAGAGATTCTACGATTGGACCAACGGTAGCTCCGAGGTCTGGAATAATAAAGATGCGAACATAAAAGAGTGCGAAAAAGAAAATACCAAACAGAAATATTTCTGAAACGATAAACCAGAGCATACCCCAACGGTAGGTCAAGTCCATCTGGTGGCTATGCAGGCCAGCAAGGCTTTCTTTTACAACTGCACCAAACCAGAGAAACATGGTTGCGAGCAATATTGCTATACCAGCAGCGAGAATATAAGGACCGAGCGCACCGCCGTGCAAAACCTGAACCAGCCCAAACACACTGCAGAATAATCCGGTTGTACCGAGCAAAGGGTAGAAACTTGGATCTGCAATGAAATACTTATCTGTTGGTTTATATCTTTTAGTCATCATTTCTATTTCCTCGGACTATTCGGAGTCACGTCAAATAATGTATACGCAAGGGTAATCACTCTTACCTCTTTTGGCAAATCTTTATCAATATTAAAGATCAGCGGCATATCTCGTTCAACATGTGCATCCAGGGTCTGCTGCTTGAAGCAAAAACACTCGATTTTATGAAAATGGCTAATTCCATCTGCCGGTGTCATGCTGGGAATTGCCTGTACAGTCATCTTCTTATCAGTAGTATTCTTGGCGTAGAAGTAAACTTTGGCGTTCTTACCTACTGTTACCCGGATCATTTTGGTTTTCGGGTAAAACTCCCACGGCATTCCCATATGATTGGTCGCGGTAAATTGTACCAGAACTTCGCGATTTTCCGCCGCTGGATCGCCCTCTTTAACGTAGGAAGGAACTGACAAGGTGTCTGGCACGGAAGTGCTTATCCCGGTCGCCCTGCAAATCAGACTGTAAAAAGGTACGATTGCGAAACAGAAAGCGAACATCACGGCAGCGACAGCGCCGCCGATGACGATTACTTTGCGATGCAGATTCGGTTTCGACATATTCAAACCCGTTATTTCACAACTGGTGGTGTATTGAAGCTATGATATGGAGGCGGCGATGAAAGCGTCCACTCCAGACCATGCGAACCTTCCCAAACGTGAGCTGTTGCGCGTTCGCCTTTACCGCGCATGGTCGAAATCACGTTATAAAGGAAAATCAACTGCGAAAACCCGAAGATAAACGCTCCGATTGTGCAAACCTCATTAAATGTAGTGTATTGCAGGGCGTAATCGGTAATACGACGCGGCATACCAGCAAGCCCAAGGAAGTGCATTGGGAAAAATGTGACATTCACCCCAATCACTGTCAGCCAGAAATGCAGCTTGCCTAATTTTTCGTTGTAATAACGTCCACACCATTTTGGCAGCCAGTAATAAGTAGCGGCGAACAATGACATCAACGCGCCCGCTACCAATACATAATGAAAGTGCGCGACTACAAAATAAGTATCCTGATATTGATAATCAGCTGGAGTGATGCCCAGCATCAAACCAGAAAAACCACCAATTGAGAACAAGATCACAAATGCAATGGCGAACAACATCGGCGTTTCAAATGTCATCGAACCGCCCCACATCGTGCCAACCCAGTTAAAGACTTTGATACCAGTTGGAACGGCAATCAACATCGTGACATACATAAAGTAAAGCTGAGTGCCGACTGCCATACCTGCTGTGAACATATGATGTCCCCACACAATGTACGAAAGGAACGCGATGGCAGCAACTGCACCGACCATGAATTCATAGCCAAATAACTTTTTACGAGCGAATGTCGGGATGATTTCGGAAACAATACCAAACGCTGGCAGAATCATGATGTACACTTCTGGATGCCCGAAGAACCAGAATAAATGCTGATACATGATTGGATCACCGCCACCAGCCGCATTAAAGAATGTCGTACCAAAATGTCGGTCAAACAAAATCATGGTAACAACGCCGGCAAACACAGGCATTGCACCGATCAACAGAAACGCTGTGATAAACCATGTCCAGACAAACATTGGAAGCTTCATCCAGTGCATCCCGGGTGCGCGCAGGTTAATGATGGTAGCGATAATATTAATTGCACCAAGAACCGATGAAATACCCATCAAGTGAATTGCGACAATTAAGTAATCTGTACTTGGCGGACCATATGTAGATGACAATGGCGCATATAATGTCCAACCAAAATTAGGGCCACCGCCAGAAACAAATAGAGAAATAGTCAGCAATGAAAATGCAAATGGCAGTATCCAGAAACTCCAGTTATTAAGACGTGGCAGGGCCATATCTGGAGCGCCTATCATCATTGGCAGCATCCAGTTAGCAAGACCAACGAATGCAGGCATGATGACACCGAACACCATAATCAAACCGTGCACGGTAACGAACACGTTATAAGTATTTGGATCAAATGCATGGCCAAACACTTTTTCAACCAGCATTCCGCCCGGTTCAAATAATTGCATACGAATTAAAAGCGCCATCGTACCGCCGTAAAACAACATGGCGAGACTCAGCAGCAAATAAAGTGTACCAATATCTTTATGATTGGTTGTCGACATCCAGCCTTTCATCCACGGCAGAATTCCGTGTTTCAAAGAGTGGTGATGCGGCACATGATCATGATCGTGTGCGTGGTCATGGCCGTGCGCGTGTTGATGTTCGTGAGTCATGATTTATCTCCGCTTATTTCTTGTCTTGACCATTACGTGCAGCCTTGATTTCATCCGGCGTCACAAAATCACCTTTGTTATTACCCCAGGCATTACGCTCGTAAGTAATGACATCAGCTAGCTCTTGGTCGTTTAATTGATCTTTGAATGGCTGCATTGCCGTACCAGCTTTTCCATACATAACCTGATGGATATGACCTGCTTTTGGTCCGGTTACGATCTTACCGCCTTTCAATGCCGGGAATGTTGGCGGCAAGCCTGCACCACTCGGCTGATGGCAGACAGCGCAAGTCGTTGTATAGACTTTTTCTCCGCGAGCCATCGATTCTTTCAATTGATCTGCAGGTGATAATGCCTTGGCTGGAGCTTCTTCTTTATCTTCAGTCTTGGCTGCCGGCTTTTCAGCTTTCTCAGCTTTTTCCGGTTTTGCTGTTTCTGCAGGCACTTTTCCGGACGGTTTGGTCGCCAGCGCTTCTACCATGGATTTACCATCTCGCAGCGCTTTTACCTGAGCCGGCTGTACCAGAGTACCCGTGTTGTTACCCCATGCATTGCGTTCAAAAGTGATGACAGCTGCAATATCAGTATCTGACATTTGATTCTTGAACGCCTGCATCGCAGTTCCAGTTTTACCGTTAAACACGATATTCAAGTGATCCGCGACAGGACCGGTTGCAATCTTGCTGCCTTTCAATGCCGGGAATGTCGGCGGATTACCCTGACCATTCGGCTGATGGCAAGCGGCGCAAATTGTACCGTAAACTTTTTCGCCTCTTTCTTTTAATTCATCTAGCGTCCAGATTTTGTTAATTTCCATTTCAGCTTTTGACGTGCCGCCCTTTTGTTCATTGACCCAGTCTTTATAACCTTCTTCAGACATGGCGATGACAACAATCGGCATGAACGCGTGATTTACACCGCAAAGCTCAGCGCACTGTCCGCGATAAACACCTGGTTTATCAATCTTGGTCCAGCCTTCATTGATAAATCCAGCGATACCGTCACGCTTAACTGCGAGATCAGGTACCCACCATGCGTGATTAACGTCATTTGAAGTTACCAGAAAACGGATTTTCTTATGTATCGGCACAACAACAGGATGGTCAACTTCTCTTAGATAATGCGGACCTTTTGGAGCGAGATTATGCAGCTGCTCTGCTGGTGTAGAAAGATTACTAAAGAAACTGATGCCATCTTCCAGATATTCGTAATGCCATTTCCACTGGTAGCCGGTGACTTTGATAGTCACATCATCTTTTTCTTCGTTATTCATATGCAGTAATACTCTTGTGGCAGGAATTGCCATGAGTACAAGAATGATGACTGGAATAATTGTCCAGGTCACTTCCAGCACAGGGTGCGAATGAAATTCATGCGCTTTAGCACCGCGTGATTTGCGGTGATGATAAATAGAGTAAAACATGGCGCCAAATACAACTGCACCAATCGCCACACAGATCCACAAAATAGTCATGTGCAGGTCATAGACATCGTGACTGATAGGCGAGACACCTTGAGTCAGGTTATATGTTGTATCAGCATATGCCGCACTGCTTGCGGCAAGTAAAGTAAACAAGGTAGATTGTACGCTTCGCACGCTATCTCCTTCCGTGAAACTTACGGTTATTTTTTGTTAGGGTTAAATTTTAATGGCGAATTATAACTAGAGTTTCGCGCGAATAAAACAACAGGATTGAAAATATATGCAAGAAATGAACGTTAATGATATGAGTTCTCATTTAGCTGGTGAATTACTGAAAGAAAAACGAGCAGATCGGCGCTGGCGCAATATCAGATTCGCAGCCTGGTTTTTATTGATCGCCGTAATCGTATTCAAATTACTCAGTCCCGGCTCGACTAGTGTCCCACGCACTGGCAAATCCGGTTATGTCGCACTGATGCGTCTCGACGGCATGATTGCCCCTGATCGTGAATTTTCCAGTGACACAGTTGTGCCGATGTTACGCAAAGCTTTTGCTGACAAGCATGCAAAAGGTGTAGTGATTGACATCAATTCCCCCGGCGGCACACCTGTACAGGCAGCAATCATTCATGACGCCGTTCTTTACTATAAAAAGAAATATAACAAGAAAGTCATTATCGTCGGCGAAGACATGCTGACATCTGGCGCTTATTATGTTGCTGTTGCCGCAGATAAAATTTACGTTAATCCAAATACCATCACCGGTTCAGTCGGCGTCATCATGAAAGGATTTGGCTTTGTTGATCTCATCAAAAAACTTGGCATTGAACGTCGCGTCTATATTTCCGGAGCCGACAAAGATCGCCTGGATCCATTCATGCCGCAGACAGATGCAGATGTGAAAAAAATTCGTGATGTCATGGGTGAAGTGCAGGCAAATTTTGCCATGGCTGTTGTCGAAGGACGTAAAGGCAAACTACATGGTACGCCTGAAGAACTGTTTACCGGAGATTTCTGGTCTGGTCAAACTGCGAAAAAACTTGGTTTGGTTGATGAAACGGGTAACTTGATTGATGCCATACAGACAGAATTCAAAACAACTGAATACAAGGAATATGGCGGCACACCATCATTCATCAAGATGATCAGCGGGCAATTCACCAGTTCGCTTGATGCGATGTTTTATACTTATTTGTAACAGAAACTCTCAGATGCTCCCTTTGGCACTTCGCTATTGGGAGCTTTATTATTTATTTTGACTGGTAAGGCTTATTCGTCAATCCCTGTATCACTTCCAGTGTGATACCAGCTTTCATTAATGTCGCTATGATTAACTCCATGTTAAATCGTACCATCACACCAGATTGATGAGAGCCGCCATGCTGTTTGAACATACCGCCAGTGGCAACACTTTTTTTCTGAATATCAGGATCACTAATCTCAAAGCCTTCGTGCGCAGTCAGCTCAATCATGTATTTATCGAGAAGAATTCGTTTATGTGAGCTGCCATTACCGACTTCCATAATCTTACCTCCCAACTGATCCGTGATAACACGACAAACGTCGTCATAACGTACGCCTTTTTCAAAATTAAATAATGAGGTTAATACTTTTATTCCCGCATTATTCAAATTACGGAGACGTTCTTCAACGGATTGATTCACAAAGGTAACAACTGCTTCAGCAACAGGTTTTGCGGCAATAACAGATTTGCCTCTGCCTGCTTCTTTTTTCATGCGACGCTTGGCCTGGACTTCTTCTTTATATTTCTCATTTTTTCGTATACCCTCAGCCAGCAATGCCTCTCTTGCAGCACGTTCCTGATGAAGAGTTTCCTCTGATTTTTTCGCATCCGCTTCTTGTTGCGTTTTGATATGCCGATTAAAAGCCTCGTCAAGTTTTTTAACTTCCGTAAGAACATTTTGATAACTACGCTGATATTCTTTCATGCTCGCTTTCGCTGCATTCATATCAGTTTTCATTGTAAATGGTCCTGAAAAAACGCTTGCATGCAATTCACAATCTCTTATGGCATTTAATACATCTTGCCTGCATTGCTCGTCATCTTTGTCAGAAAAACTCTTTGGCATCATTGCAACAAGATTATCACGCTGTTTTTGCAACCAACTCTTTTGCTCATCCACCAATTTACGCATCGCATCAAAACGCTTTTTTGAAGCATTAACTCGTTTATATTCCTTTTGAACCAATTCATCTACATTTGTGAGTCGCTGCAGACAACTTTCCCATTTCGCGACAGAAGGATACATTTTATAAAATGCATCTACATTCTTGCTCATGAAATCCAGCAACTTATCATTTGGTCTATCAGCATCTTTTAATGTTTGCAGGAAATTGCCAACTTCTTTAACCTGAGCATCAAATTGGGTTATTGTCGACCCGGCATCAGTCAATACTTTAATGATTTCATTCATATCTGTTTTGATAGTATCATCAATAATATTTTTAATATGCTCATTCCATCCATCAATAGGAGATGTTAGAGCTTGACTTTCAATCACTGTGATAAAACTTGTTTTTTTCTTTTGGGCAACCTTCTTTAAATCATCGAGTAACTCCTTTGTATGCTTAAGCATGTTATCCCATTGATAAAAAACCCATGCGGTTGATGATTTCATCTTTGGTTTTGATATTGTTGAAACATAAATACATTTCTTTAATTCAGCATGTTCTGACGGTAACATCTTGTTTAACGAATCGTTAATTGATTTTAATAACTCAACACTATGCAGTGTTTTTAGTATTTTAACTTTTAGCGTTGGCTTTTTTTCGAGAGCTTTTTTTTCATTCATGGCATAAAACATTTCATATTCCAACGCAAGCGCTAAAGATGATTTAGCAACCTTGTCATTGGCATGCGAGGCAATTGACAGCATTTTCAAATAAGTACCATAGCGTGCTTTGATAATTTCAATCAAAATTGGTAAGTTTTCGTTCTTGAAATTTCTTACCACATCATCCTTGTCTCTACCATCATGCTTGATGCGCGTATCAAATAACTCATTGATGTAATCAATAATGTCTTCATCACTCACATGACCTGATCTGATTCGACTTAGATATTTTAAATGATGAAAAAGGACATCAGCATGTGCCTGTAAAGCAGCTCTAATGTCGGGCAGTGTCATATCTCTGGATGTGATCATTTCAAAACTCGGCTCGTTTTTTTATAGATATTTATAAATGTATAATTACTGTACAAGTATACATTTTGTGCGTCATTATTTCAATTTCTAATTAAAATCATATAGTAAGCTCATTTTTTATAGCCCGGACCGCATAAACTGCCCGCTTATTTGATGTAACCAACAGACTTCCCGCGCCAGGTATATTCGCGGGAGCTATCAAACTGGCTTCCGTAACGGATTTTTTTACGCACCGGGTAGGTATAACAGCGGCTCACTGATTTTCTATTCTTCGCCACAATAATTTCATTATCTTCGCATGGAGGTCCCATTTTTATAACTGTTCCATATCCATGCTCAAACGCTGTTAAAATACATGAATTGCCGAAGAAATAAATCGTGGCATAGTCATTCGCTTCAGCAAATATTTTATTTAACGCATTAATATTCATGTGTGACTGACCTGATGCTGTTACGTATGCATTTTGCGGAAATAAGTTTTTCGCCATCAAGCGTGCGGTGCGAACTGTATAAGCATTCAGTGATCCTGCTCGTCCATCAATTCCAACGCGCGCATCATCATAAACATAAATGCAAGGCGCGATACTATCTGAACTTGCGATAAAGACACATGTTTTACCGCTTGCACGAATTTCCCTGACATTCACATGACCACTAATGCCGATTTTTCCTCTACCTTTCGCATTCACAATCAGATTGCCGCCTCTCGCACCAATCACATTAATATCAGCTGAACCTTTATGATTGATTTTATGCAGACTGATATATCCTCTCGCGAATACATTTACATCACCATTGCCATCAGTTGTGATATCCGTGTCATTCGAACAAATTGTAAATATGTTTACTGATCCTGGGCCATGGTTGGTAATACTTCTGATATTCATGTGCCCTGCAAGGAAAATATCACCGCATCCAAATTGTTCTACTACTAAATTTCTCGAATCAAGACGCACGCCTTCCACTCTGCCCAATCCATGATGCATGAGATACTCAAGTCGTCTCATGCTGATACGCACAGTTACTTCATTCATGTTGTCGGGTGCATCTTTCGCCTGCTCAAGACACAAAATGTCATTGGCAACATTGACTTTAATTGCGCGCACTTTATGGCTGGGACCTTCAATGCAGACGGCATCTGTATCGGAACTGCCACTGATTTGAATTCTGAAGTTACCTGTTGCTCGAATACCTTTGAAATGCGACACGCGAATACTTTCGCGGGCGTTAGCAGACGAAGCTATCGTTGACTCACCCTGTCGAAACCATCTATCCGCATTCGCCGTCCATAAACTTGGGTCAGTCTGCACTTGCGACCGCCAGGTTTCCTGCGCCAAATCGGTTTTGGGATATGGGTAACGTCCAGCTGCGCAGCTAACAAGAATGAATGAAAACAACAGGATACAGATGAGGCGGAGGGTACGGATCATGACAATTCCTTTTGTCACTCTATTCGGATGTCATTCTAATTTAGCATATTTTGGTCTATAGCGTCATCTGTGCGCTATTCTTCTGTTCTTCGCGATATTTTCCATCCAGCATTTTTTGATGCCTAATAAACGCATCTAATTGCATGGTTTTCACTTTCACAAAGTGACGAATAACGAAACAATCGTCTCGAACCTCATGTCCCGGCCAATCGATCCCATTCGAACATCCACAACCCGTTGTGTCATGCACTATACCCAGCGAAGCGCCAAAATTCGCGATGATCGATGATAGCTCCACTTTTCTCCCAAAAGCATAAACCATCGGTGTGACCGCTGGCGCACTCAAATTATTAAAATCTACTATGGGATGCCAAACAATCTCATTACAAAAAACTCATAATCCAAACCACGGCAATAACTTTTGCTTGCCGCTGCATCCTCTCAGCCATGCCTCGGAACGTTGATTCGTGTCACGCCAATTAATATGACGCAAGAAATTTTCATACTCTTCAATCAATTCCCGATAACTTGACATGGCGCTGCCATTGCCATTTTTTGTTTGTAAATCCTCCAATTGCGCATTGGCAAGATAGCGATATTTTTGCGGAATATATTTATATAATAAGTTTAACAAGTAAGTGTCTGCGATTTTTGGCTGCTGCGGATTTAATTGCTGTCATTTCAGACCAACGACGACCACAATGTTTTTCTTGCCCATAAAATATATTCGGATTTTTCAGTTATGGATACACTGTTGGTGACGATACCCCGGATAACGCAAAAAGCGCGTTATCCAGGCTACATTTGTTAAGCAACCTTTTTCCACAAACTCAAATACCCCATCACCTGGCCGCCGGCTTCGCGGCGCAGCTCGAATATATCTGCACTGACTATTTCAAATTTATTTTCCTGCGCGAGGCGCGCGAGATAATCTTGGTGATGCGAGAAGCGTCCTGACTGCATGAGCGCATAATCATTGTTTTTATTTATTTCCACATTGAAAGCGAAATATCCCTGCGGGCGTAAAATATTTTTCACACCGGCAATTAACTCCTCTAGCTCTCCAAAATAAACCAGCACATCGCCAGCAAGCACAAGATCACATTTTTCTTTTTGATCGTTAAGCCAGTTAACAATATTCGCGGAAACCAGTTCATCATAAATATTTTTTTGCGCGGCTGCTTCCAGCATTTTGTCTGACAGATCAACGCCAATCATTTTCTTGGCGTACGGTTTGAATAACTCGCCGGATAATCCCGTACCGCAACCGATATCAACGATGTCTACTTTACCGTGAGATAAAACGCCGGCAGTCTCCACTGCTTCAAATAATTTTTCTGGCACCTGATAATGTAAATGCGTACGCATGTGTGCGTCGTAATAATCGGCGTATGAATCAAACAGAGACTGAATATATGCCGGTGCAGATGATTTCAATTCTTTATCGTGCATGAGGATTCGAATTAAATGTTTAGACGAATCATCGTTTGGCTTGATACGCACAGCTTCATGAAAATGCACCAGCGCATTTTCACGGTCGCGCGCCATTAAATAATATGTTGCCAGATTATGATGTGCGTCGTAAAAATCCGGGTGAGATTTAACGGCACGCGCATAATATTTCACTGCTTCACGCGCATATCCTTGCTGCATGTGAATCACACCAAGATTAAATAAAACGTCTCTATCTTCTGGTGAAATGTCCAGCGCCTGCAAATACACCGCTGCAGATTTATCAGCCTGTCCCAGACGTAAGTAACATGCTGCGAGGTTTGCCAGTGACTCAAAATGATTGGGATGAGATTTGATGACAATCGAGAATTCATCAACTGCATCTTTAAATCGGCCGCGCTTCATCAACAGACAGCCAAGTTGATAATGAGCGCCGCCATGATTAGTTTCAATTTGAATTAATGCATGATAAGCCGTGAACGCCTCGTCATCACGGCCGGCTTTTGCGGCTGCAAGTCCGAGATTGTAATAAGCATCAATATAATCCGGCCTGATATCAAGTGCCGCATGATATGCCTGTATGGCATTATCATAATCTTTACGTGTGAAATAAATTGCGCCAAGATTATTGTATGCAGGAGCGCAAACAGGATCTTCAGCAATAATTTTTTGCAGCTCGTTAACTGCATCATCAAGTCGTCCGGCAGCTTTTAATATATTCGCAAAATGCAGTCTGATCACAGTATGCTGCGGGGCAATGATCAACGCCTTCTCCAGATATTTACACGCCTCATCAAGCTTGCCTTCCTCTGCCGAAAGCAATCCCATTAAATGCAGCACTTCCAGATCATCTGGATTTTTTTCAAGTAATGAAAGATAACCAAAGCGCGCTTCTGCCAGATTCCCTGAGTGGTGCAATAATTTAAAATCATCCAGTGTTTTATTCATTAGTCAGATACCGCCAGATCATCGATCGGTAACCCAGTAATAATCTGCAGTAACAATTCGCGAATATCAATCACATCGCGCGCAAGCGAGGCGAGATTGACATAATCAGGAGTAACATCAAGCAGCTCGATACTGCCCGGCATCAAATTCTGCATTGCCTGATGCACATTTGTGATATCACTTGTAAAATTTTCCAGCGACTGATCAACAGATTCATTTGCAAAAAACGCGCGAATAATCTTAAGCAGTTCTACATTCTTACTGAGTACAACAATAATTTGCGGCGCGATATCAGCCAGCAATTCTGTGTCAACTGGCTGCCGCGCATGATAATCCAGTGAAAAGAAAGCATCGGTCACACGTTCCATCTGCACCAGGATATAGCGAAAACTGGAACGAAGATTTCTGTTAAATCCCGGCTCGAAAACCCATTCAGGATATTGATTCCGGCGCGAACGTAAAATATTTTCTATTTTAAGTAACCGTTTTTCCAGGATCCTCACCGCACCCTGATTGTTTTGAATATATTTTTCCAGTTCACTGGAATATTTAATCAATGCATCCATCATCGGCGTGAGGGCAATTCGGAATTCCCAATAAGGCCGAAGAGGAAATATGATTAAACTGGAAAAAATTCCTAGCATTCCTCCAATCGCCATCATCATCACACGATTAGCCAGCTCCATTTCATTTGCCGCAGGCCAGAGTGTCGCGGGTAAAATCACCATCGCCGGCAACAACCATCTTAAGATCTTTTGATAATTTTCAGGATAGAGCAGCATTTTTAACAAGCTAAAAAAGAACACTATACTCAATAGCAGCGACAACAAAATTTCAAGCTTCAAAATATATTGACTCAAAACAAATGAAATTATCACCGCTATTATTAAAATAAATAAGGTATATAAGCCCTGATGCGCAGGCGTACCTCTGCTTGTCTGCACGACCATCAACGCTCCTACTACTGCCCAGACGACATTTGCAGGATTAATCAAACTTACGGCTACAATACTTGCTGCAACTGCGATCGCCCCCTGAAAAGCATGCCGCCATTCATGACGTAAATGCAGTTTCATTTCCATCATACTGCAGCCTCCACAATTCTGCATTGCTTGATGAATGCCTTGACTGAACTCAACATCAACATTACTGCCAATGGCTCACGCGCCGACACTTTCAACACATGTTCAAAACTACTTTCAAACTGGGTGACATATTTTTCCAGCAGCAGCATTGCTTCATTTATTTTATTTTTCTTGCCGCTAAAGAGAATGGGTAGCAGCATAGCGATTGAAGAATTAATACCTGTCAGCTCATCGCTGCACAAAGCAAAAGTAGTGTGATCTGTCACACGGCGACGCACCTGGCCAATATCTATTATTATTTCGAACAGTGTCTGCAGCTCATTCGTGACCGCATGATTGATACCAGCAGCAGCTGCCCGCTGAGACATCAACCCCATCGCATCAAGGAATCTAACTTTTTCTTTATGTATACGACGCTCGAACAAATAAATATTATCGGGATATTCAACCGAAATCAGACAGGAGAAAATTGCTTCTGATAAATCTCTAAGACGCCGCAGCACAAGATTTCTGCAACTCTGGTATTCATCTCTATTGAAAAACGGTAATAAAATTATTTGCGCGAACAACACAATTATAATGCTGATTAACGCCGCCTCTGAATGCATCACCGCTGCCGCGAAAGTTCCATCAGCATTAATCGACAACACACCTAAAAAATTTGCGGCAAACCACGGATAAGCAGCTTTCCCACGAACCGCGCCCATATATACACAATAGCCAGTAACCAGAGACTGCACGATGATTTGCATCGCCACAAATGGAGCGATTAACGTACCTG
>DATJFK010000068.1:0-13493 GCA_035495675.1 Gammaproteobacteria bacterium | reverse complement strand
GCGGTTAAGTGAATTCACGCCGCTTTTCACCGCAGCAGAAAATTCTTTTTCATTCATGCCAAATTTAAACATTCCCACCCATTTACCTTCTGGATTTACCAGCATGATAGAAGCTGTGTGATTGAGTTGATAATTGCTGCCGCTATTGTCATCTTTCGCGGAATAAACGCCTAGCTGACTCTGCAATTTGTGTACGTCTTCAATTTTGCCGCTGACACCAATGAAATCCGGGTTGAATGACTGCGTGTATTTCTTGAGTGTTGCTTTGTCATCGCGCACTGGATCCAGTGATACAAGTACGACTTGCAGGTTTGGAATATCTTGATGTAAATCAGGGTATGCCTTGCTTATCATTTCCATGGTGACCGGGCACACGCTGCTGCAATGCGTAAAACCGAAAAATAATAATGTCCAGTGATTGCGGAAATCACGTTCAGTAAAATCTTTACTGTCTGCGCTGATCAGCGCGACATTTTTGAGATCGCGTCCAACTGGCAGCAGCATCGTATTGCCGTTGTCAGTTACTACTTCTTTTTCCTGATGGCTTGAGTGATACACAAATAATGATGTGACAAGTGCAGCCATCACAAAGACGATGAAAGTGATAAGTTTATAAGTGGCGATACCAGGTTCTCTTTGCATGATTAATTTACCAATAAATGATGATCTAAAAGGATAACGAGAAATAAACCGGTGAGATAAACCAGCGAATATTGAAATGTTTTCAGCGCAATGGTGTTGTCGGTTTGCGAGAATTGTAATTTCAATGCATACATCATCAATCCCGCATCAAGCAGTAACACGGTGATTAAATAAAGTTGTCCGCTCATGCCGATTGCAAATGGCAGCAGGCTGCAGGCGACTGTCAGCAAACTATAAAACACAATATTAATTTTTGTGAATGGTATGCCGTGCGTAATGGGTAGCATGGGATACGATGATAGCTTGTATTCATTGTAACGATGCAGGCACAGTGCCCAGAAGTGCGCGGGCGTCCATGTAAAAATGATTAATACTAACAGCCAGCCTTGCGGATCCAGTTGTCCTGATACTGCAGTCCAGCCCAAAAGCGGCGGCATCGCACCTGATAATCCACCAATCACAATATTTTGTGAAGTAGCACGTTTCAGATAAATGGAATATACGATGGAGTAACCAACTGCAGCGAGTAACGTCAGCCACGCAGTTAATGTATTGACACCGAAAAATAAAATAAAGAATCCAATGATGCATTGAATCGTCGCAAAAATTCCTGCATTACGCGTCGTGAGACGGCCGGCTGCAATCGGCCGGTGTTTGGTGCGGTCCATGCGTGCATCAACATGCTGGTCGATGATGTGATTCAGTGTTGCTGCGGCACCAGAAAGCAGCGCGATGCCGACAGTTGCATTCACCCACAAATACCAGGGAATCGGGTTGACTGCAGCGAGATACATTCCAGCCCACATCGTGAGCAGCATGAGTAACACAACGCGCGGTTTACATAATGTCAGATAATCACGCATGCCAGTTTCCCTGATGTGTAGTTCTTGATTCTACATTTGCTTTCACAACGGCGGTAATCATGGTGAGCAACAAGAAGATTGCTACAGACTGGTGAATCATGGCAATCCACACTGGACGCAGCCAGATCACATTTAATATTCCCAGTGTGATTTGCAGTGCAATCAATCCCAGAGTGATGAAGCCAATGCGGCAGAATGATGGCGAGCGCAGTAAAAATAATCCAAGCACACCAAGATACAGCGCAGTTGTGTACGCACCATAGCGGTGCAGCATGTGGATGGTGGTCAGATCAGTGTTCAGATTTCCCCACTGCATCGCTGGCAGCAGCGTGCCGTTACAATAAGGAAAATCAATGCAGGCAAGGCCGGCGTAATGTGTGCTGACCCAGCCGCCTAATGTAATTTGCGCGGCAACTACCACAAGTCCCAGCCAAAACCATGGACGCAGGCGTGCAGATGCATCAACACGCGGAAAGAATTCATCGCGAATATGTAAATCAAGATAAGCCCACCATAACACACTTAAAATAGAGAGGCCGGTGAGCAAGTGTGATAACACAATTACCGGGCGTAACATTTCAGTGACAGTGAGCATGCCAAGTAATACTTGCACCGCAAGCAAGCCAATTAGAATGAACCCGATGGTAATCGCTTTGCTGCCGCGAGCCTTGCGGCTGAAAAAAATTGATGCTGCCAATGCTAATATGAGCAAACCTTCCGTGCCGGCGAAATAACGGTGTGTCATCTCGGTCCATGCTTTCTTCACATCAACAGGAGACATGGGGTATTTTTGCATCGCACCTTCAAGTTGTTCTGCTGTATGTGGTGCAGTGATATAGCCGTAACAGTGCGGCCAGTCGGGGCAGGATAAGCCCGCGTTGGTGAGGCGCGTGTAAGCACCAAGTACGATGACGACAAATGCAAGCATGGTGGCAGCAAGCGACAGCCACGCACCCCGGCGATATCTGGGGGAAATAAACCAGTTATGAGTCAAAGGAGTACCCTCATTATTTTTGCCTGACGGGAAAAGCGAGGCATCGCCATTACTGGCGATGCTTAAGACCATAGAATCCTATCAGGCTTTTTTATTATTTATGACCTGCTGCGGCCCCGCTTCTTGCCGGGTGTGCGGTTCAGGACGACAGATATTATCAATAAGGTGAGGGCTAAAGCAAACCATTGAACAGCGTATCCTTTGTGTTTATTGGGATCGATATTCACAATTTGCCATTTTACCTGGAGGGCGCTGGGGCTTTCAGGGTTCAGGCTGATGATGTAAGGATAGAATGAATCTTTCAGTAGTTTGGATATTTGCGGCAGATGGATGTATTCCACGCGCAGCGGCCACTCGATTTTCGGGCCGTCACTCATGCTGCTGCCCAATGAAACATATGTTGGCGGTGTATTTAGCATGCCTTGGATGGTAACAGTGCCTTTCGCCGTTTTTGGAATAGCTGGAAGTGCTTCGCGGCTCACTCCCATAGGGATGAAGCCACGGTCTACGAGAATTGGGCTGTCCATACCTTGAGCAGTGAAGGGTGTGTAAACTTCATAACCAATTTTTCCGTTGAATATCTTGTTATCTAACAGGATGGTGTGTGAGTCATCAAATTTTCCGACCAGCTTTACTTGATAAAAGCGCCAATCATTTGGTGTTTTCAAGTCTTTAGAGCTTAGCGGACCAATTTTTGCACGAGATTCATAATTGTTCAGAATCTCTGTTTTTTCATGGGCACGATTTAACTGCCAGAAACCTAGACTGGTGAATAAGACAATAAAGACCATGCTTAAAAGTGATAGCTTCCAATTTTTGATCGTCATCTTCATTATTTGATGCATTCCTTGACAGATCTTAATATACTAGGGCACTTTTCTGTGCTGACCCCAAGTGTTTTTGAGGTGAAAGCGCATAAAAGCGGTTATGAATTAGACTAATTTATAGGATTTTCAGTGATATGACAATTGTCATTAAAGGTATCATAATTGCCCTGCTTGTATTTATCTTTTTCTCGCTGGGGTCTGCCTTATATTACCTGGTGCGCGATCCATCGCAATCCACAAGAGTTGTCAAAGCACTAACCTGGCGTATCAGTTTATCTGTGGTGTTGTTTATCTTCTTGATGGCAGCATTTGCGATGGGCTGGATAACGCCGCATTCCATTTCCTGAGGAGGTACCCATGGGTTTCCGTAATTTTGGTTCCTTACTAATTATATTTTTAATGTTAATGATGGTATTCGGTACGCAGCGTCTGCGTGACGTCGGTACGGATCTTGCAGCGGCAATCCGTAATTTCCGCAAAGCACTGAATGAAGATGATGATGGCAAAGAAGGTAACAAGCAGTGAACTTCAGTTTCAGCGAGATACTTCTAATCATGCTGATCGCTCTTCTGGTGGTGAAGCCGGAGCAGCTGCCAGATGTAGCGCGTAAGCTTGGAAAGATGATGAGATCAGTTCGCGGAATAATTAACAAGATCACTGAAGAAGTAAATGGATTGATTGATCCGTTGGAAAAACCATCTGCTTCTCAGCACGAAAAGAAAAATGAGCTTTAATGAAAACGAATATAGTAATGCGGTGCAGCTTTTAACAGAGCTGCGCTCGCGTCTTATCAATGCGCTCATAGTATTTATGCTTTTGTTCGCATCATTAATGTATTTTGCAAATGATCTTTACACGCTGCTTGCATTACCATTATTAAGATTTCTTCCGCAGGGTCACCTCATTGCTACACAAATCGTCTCGCCGTTTTTTGTACCTTTTAAGCTTGCATTTATGGCGGCGATGTTTTTGGGGGTGCCGTACTTTTTATACCAATTATGGGCGTTCATTGCGCCTGCATTATATGGATATGAGAGGCGGTTAGTCTGGCCGTTTATGCTTGCCAGCGGGTTGCTGTTTTATGCGGGACTCGCGTTTGCATATTTTATTATTTTCCCCATGTTGTTTCATTTTCTCGCTGGTGTTGCTCCCAGAGGTGTCATGCTGACGCCTGACATCAGCGAGTATCTGGATTTTACGATTAAATTATTGCTGGTGTTTGGCGGGCTGTTCGAAATTCCGATTGTCATGTTGCTGCTGGTGTCTGCAGGAGTTGTCAGTTGTGAAAGATTAATCGCGATGCGCTCATATGCAATTGTAGGTGCGTTTGTTGTTGGCATGCTCATCGCGCCGCCGGATGTGCTTTCGCAAACAATTCTTGCAGTGCCAATCTGGTTGTTATATGAGGCTGGAATTTTGCTTTCTCGATTTGCGGTGAAGAAAGGCTATGACCAAAATAACGAAGAATAAATTAGCACAGCTGACAGCCGTGATGAGTGACGGTGAATTTCACGATGGCACTGCACTTGGGCAGCAGCTGAACATAACGCGAAGTGCAGTGTGGAAAATGATTAAAAAGCTTGAGCGGTATGATATAGAAATCACATCCGTGAAAGGCCGTGGTTATGCATTATGTGAACCGCTGATCTTGCTTGAAGAATCGCAAATTCAAAAACAAATGGGAAAACAAAGATATCACCTGGCTTTGTTTGAAAGCGTGGAATCCACCAATGATTATTTGAAATCTTTGCGAAAACCCAATGGGGTGTGGTTTTGTCTCGCAGAGCAGCAGACAGAAGGGCGCGGCAGGTTGAGTCGCGGCTGGCATTCACCTTTTGGTAAAAATATTTATCTTTCTTGTTTGTATCTCTTTCATAAAGATATCAGTGAGCTTGCCGGTTTGAGTCTTGTTGTCAGTCTTGCGGTAGTAAATACATTGAAGCAGTTCGGAATAGAAAAAGAATTGCATGTGAAATGGCCGAATGATGTTGTATGCGACTATCGCAAAATTTCCGGAACATTAATTGAAGTGCAGGCTGAGTCACATGGAGCTTGTCACGCGATTATTGGTGTAGGATTGAATGTGAATATGCTGATTGATGAGCGGCGCAAGATTTCACAGTCGTGGACATCTATGCGGCGAGCAACTGGCAAATATCTTGACCGCAATCTCGTATCTGCTGAGTTGATGAAAAATTTACTGAAGTATCTGAAGCGTTTTAATGATGAAAGTTTTGCGGCTTTTACTGATGAATGGATGGCATCCGAGATGATGTCGGGAAAAATTATCTCAGTCAAAACAGTTAATGAAACTGTTACTGGAGTAGTGAAAGGTATTAATGCTCAAGGGCATCTCGAATTGAAATTAGCTGACGGTAAAGTGCGTGTGTTTTCATCAGGTGACACGTCTATCATTAAAAAATAATGTGATCTTTAAGTGCTTCTGCAGCTAATGCGCCGTATTGTATGGTTCCTAAATGCGGTGTTTTCAATAAATCTTTCAATGCCGTAATATTTTCATGTTGATATAGCATATCGGGATCAATGTGATTTGCAATCCATCCTTTGCACGCCGCTCCGCTTGCTTGAATGGCTTGTTCGGTAAGCAGCGCATGATTCAGGCATCCCAAACGTAAACCAACTACAAAGACGATCTCGCAGTTTAACTTCACTGCAAAATCCGCCATGGTTTCCTGCGAATTAAGCGGCGCATGCCAACCGCCAAAACCTTCGACGATATAAATGTCTGCATGTATGTCAAAAATGAGTTGTGTATGTTGAAGCAGCATCTTTGAAGTTAAGATGACATTTTGTTCGCTAGCTGCAATATGTGGGGCGATAGGCTTCATGAAGCGAATCGGGTTGATAATGTTGTCTTCAAGTGAGATTGAAGATGAATGCTGCAGTAACATTGCATCTTGATTGATAAGTCTTTCGTTATGTAATTCACAGCCGGAGGCGACGGGTTTGAAGCCAATTGCTGTCAATCCTCGTTCACGTGCACTACGCAGTAGCCCAGCTGCAGTGTATGCTTTACCAGTTTCTGTATCAGTTGCGGTAATGAAAATACGCTTGCTCATGCTTCTGCTTCCGCTATGAAGAAACCATTCACATAGCTTAGTGAATTAAACGAGAGTGAATTGAGGAATGCCTTCCCGCGAAGCGAAGGTTTGCACCGCTGGCTGACGTAATGAACGCCGGTTAGTTTTAGAGAACGTAGTGCAGAAATCGCATCAGGATATGTATCGTGATAATGCGCTTCACTTTGATGAATGAGATGGTAGCCAGAGTTTTTTAACATATCAGCGATCTGTTGCTGAGTGAGGAAATGGTGAATTGAAAAATGTTCCTTGATTTCAATGAATGTTCCATGCATGGGAATCGTAAACGCAAGCATTCCTTTGCAAGCCATTGCTTTTCGGAAATAATTCAATGTATTTGGGAATGAATGTGACCAGTGCAGTGCCATGTTTGAAAATATCAAATCAAATTTTAGAGAAAGTAAATTGATTGAATTGAAATCCAGATTTTTATAATGAATACGTTTATCTACTGAGGAATTTTTTGGTAACGCATGATCGGCAATATCAATGGCATGCAGTGACTGAAAATGAATAGCGCGTGCCAGTGCCTCAGTGGTTGTGCCAGTGCCGCATCCGGCATCCAAGGCGTGATGGAAGTTATTTTTAATTGTGATGATTTGCTGAATCAAGGAATGGCCGGTTGCAGTCTGTATGCGTGCGTGCTCATCATAAGTTAATGATGAGGCATTAAATGCATTTGCAACAAATTGCTTGTGAAGATTAATCATGTCTATACGCTTATATATTCAGATATTCACACATCAAATTAAGCAATTTCAAGATGTCATTTTCAGTATGCGATAAATTAAGTGAAATTCGAATGCGTGCGAGGTTTGGCGGTACAGTCGGCGGCCGAATGGCTGACGCAAAAATATTTTGAGTTTTTAGAAAGTCCTGCAGAGCAATAGTTTCTGTGTTTGTCCCTGATAAAATACATTTAATTGCCGTCAAGTCGTTTGATATCAAATCAATATTTCTTGCTGCAGCTTCTCGATTAAAAAATTCACTTAATTCTTTGATGCGATGAACACGCCATGATTCAATCGAAAGTATAGTAAGTGCCTGTGAGGCGGCGCAGCAAATCGCCGGCGGCAGTGCCGTTGAGTAACAATATGTGCGCGCTTTTTGCAGGATATGTTCGATGATATCGGATTTGCCAGAAATAATTGCACCTGCACATCCTAACGACTTGCCAAGTGGTGTGATTAGTATTGGTATATTTTCCTGAGATAATCCAAATTGCTCGCAGACACCTTTCCCCTGTTGTCCAAGTATTCCAAAACCGTGAGCATCATCAATAATGAGTAAAGCATGATGTGTCAAAATACTATTGCATAATTCATTTGTTTGTGTAATCGCACCTGTCATGCTGAATACGCTTTCAGTCACAATTAATGATGCTTGATCCGAATATTGCTGCATGATAGATGCTGCATGCGTCAAATCCTGATGATGATAACGATGGTGAGGTGCGCGGCTTAGTATAATTGCATCAATGATAGAGGCGTGACAATGTTTATCCGCGATGACAGGTGTGCTGCGATTCGCAAAGACATTCAACACGCCAAGATTTGCGTGGTAACCCGAGTTGAAAAAGATAGCACGATCACGGTTTAGAAATGTCGCAAATCTTTCTTCAAGCTCCTGATGTGCACGTGTGTAACCGGACAATAATGGAGATGATGTGCTCCCAACTCCATACTCGTATGCGCCTTTAATAAATGCATCTCGAACGCGAGAGTCTTGAGATAGACAAAGATAATCGTTGCCGGCGAAATTTATCATTTCTTTATCGTTGACTAGAAATTGATTCGGCGTGCGCTTTGAAATAACATGGCGTACACGATTAAGTGAATTATTTTTAATGATGCGCCTCGCGATGCTGTTTAGTTTCGATTCCGAGCTTGCTTAGCAACGCGATATCTTTATCTGATTCCGGATTTTTCGCCGTCAATAATTTATCACCATAAAAAATTGAATTTGCTCCAGCCATAAAACATAACGTCTGCATTTCATCAGTCATATTTTCGCGTCCTGCAGAAAGGCGGATCATGGATTTTGGCATCATAATTCGCGTCACCGCAATTGTGCGAATGAATTCAAAATTATCGATTTGGTCTGTATCTGCTAACGGTGTGCCTGCGATTGGAATTAAACGATTGATGGGAATGCTTTTCGGAGCAGCAGGCAGCAAAGTGAGCTGCATTAAGAAGCCGACGCGATCTTCGCGCGATTCACCCATGCCAAGAATACCGCCGCAGCAAACATTAATACCGGCATTGTGTACGTTGTTTAATGTGTCAATGCGATCCTGATAAGTGCGTGTAGTGATAATTTTATCGTAAAATTCAGGAGATGAATCCAGATTATGATTGTAATAATCGAGACCCGCATCGCGTAGCTGTATCGTGTCTTCTTCATCCAGCATGCCAAGTGTGACACATGTTTCAAGACCTTCAGCTTTCACCGCTTTAATCATTTCAATCACGCGCGGCAGCATTTTCTTAGGTGGGCTTCGCCATGCGGCACCCATGCAAAATCGCTGTGAACCGTTCGCTTTTGCGATACGTGCTTTTGCAATCACATCATCAACATCCCATAATGTCTCGCGTTCAATGCCGGTGTCAAAGTGCGCGCTTTGCGGACAATATGCGCAATTCTCCGGGCATGCACCTGTCTTGATATTTAACAGCGTGCATAACTCCATTTCTGGTTTGGGAAAATTAGTGCGATGAATTGACTGCGCCTGATAGATCAACTCCATAAATGGTAAATTGAATAATTGGTTTATTTTTTCTATCGTCCAGCTTGTCACGAGCAAACTCCTCATTGATTGTACGGATTGAAATGGTATGTTAGCCTTCGGAGGCAGTCAACCATATTAAAAAATCAGGTTGACTGATAGGGCGCTGTTATACCGAGCCTGGCGAATTAAAGAAGAGCAAAAGCCGGTAACGGTAACGCAAACGTTCACGTTCACGTTTACGTTTACGATTAATAGATGAGGATGAGGTTGTTATGATGCTGCAAACACGTGACATGCGCCACATCTGGCATCCATGCACACAAATGAAAGACCATGAAACCATTCCGCTTTTGGAAGTAACAAGCGCATCCGGCTGCTATCTGCATTTGTCAGACGGAAGAAAAATCATTGATGCCGTGTCCAGCTGGTGGTGCAAATCATTAGGTCATCAACATCCGCGTATCAAACAGGCGGTGCAGGAACAGTTAGAAAAGTTTGAGCATGTTATTTTTGCCGGCACCACAAATGAAGTTATCGTCAGATTATCTGAATTGCTTGCGCAGTTAATGCCGCCGCTTGATAAAGTTTTATATGCAGGGGATGGATCATGTGCAGTTGAAATGGCATTGAAACTTAGTCTGCACGCGCAGCATCTCCGCGGCGAACATCAGCGTACTAAATTTATTTCGTTGCAGAATGCATATCATGGCGAAACTGCAGGCGCGATGAGTGTCAGTGATCTTGGAATTTACCGCGCGCATTATCAGTCTATTTTATTCGATGTTGTGAATATTCCAGTGCCGTATGTGAAAGATTTGTACGATCCGCTTTGGGATGATTGCAGTCTGTACTGGGGGAGAGTAGAAAGTATTTTAAATGCCGCAGCAGAAAAAACGGCTGCAATTATTGTGGAGCCGATTATGCAAGGCGCAGCAGGGATGCGTATGTACAGCAAAGATTTCCTGAAGCAACTGCGGCAGTGGACAGAGAAAAATAAAATATATCTTATTGCAGATGAAATTATGACAGGCATGTGCCGCACAGGAAAAATGCTGGCATGTGAGCATGCAGAAATTATTCCGGATTTTTTATGTCTGTCAAAAGGATTAACGTCAGGCTGGCTGCCGCTTAGTGTCACATTAACGCGTCAGGAAATTTATGATTTGTGTTATGACGATTATGCTGCAGGAAAATCATTTCTGCATTCACACACTTATTCTGGAAATGTACTTGCTGCTAGTGCAGCTGTGGCAGTAATTAATATTATGCGTGATGATGACATTGCAAACCGCGCAAATATTTTGGGAGAAAAAATGCGTACCATGATGAATGACATTGCAAATGAAACCGGATTGTTACGCGATGTGCGCGGAATGGGTGCGATTGCTGCAGCAGATGTGATTTCGAATCGAGAACGACCAGGCATCGCAGTATATGAAGCAGCTATCAAGCGTGGTGCATTATTAAGACCGTTAGGCGACACGCTGTATTGGCTGCCTCCTCTGATCATGAGTGATGTAGAGTTGAGCCTGCTCACTGAAATTACCAGGGATGCCTTGATAACATTAATATGATTCGCAGCGTTGAAACTTGTCTTCAATGTCGGTATAAAGCTCAACCAGTTATGGATCACTGTTGTAATTGAGAATGATTTGCATCCCGCTTGCAATGCATGGCAAAAATTGCTGGCTATATCATTTTTGAATGATTAAACTTACGAGCTTTAAAACTAAATCCTAAAACAATAATAGTTAAGTAAGGACCCTGGGCGTGAAGGATGAAATCGATCAAAAGCGGCGATGTTTCTTGCGTCGGGCTACGACTGCAGTAGGCGGTATTGGTCTAGCAGCAGCATCTGTTCCGTTTTTTCAATACTGGATGCCAAGTGCAGATACTGAAGCTGCTGCGGCACCAATGAAAATAGATATTAGCAGTGTTAAACCAAGAGAGCAGTTTACTGTGCCTTGGCGTGGTATGCCTGTTTGGGTGATTCGCCGTGATCAAGATATGTTGGATTCACTTAATAAAGTGGAAGGCATGCTGCGTGATCCTTTAAGCGAGCAAGACCAGCAGCCAGCATACTGTAAAAATACTCATCGCTCTATTAAGCCTGAATTTTTTATTGCCATCGGCATCTGTACGCATTTAGGTTGTGTACCAACGTACCGTCCTGATGTGGCCAGTGTTGATCCAGACTGGCAGGGCGGATTTTACTGCCCATGCCACGGATCAAAATACGATCTGGCAGGCAGGGTTTACAAAGATGTTCCGGCACCATTAAACCTCAAAATTCCGCGTCACATGTATGTAAGTGACACTGAAATCCTGATTGGTCAGGATGAAAATGGGGTGGAAGGCGCTATTTCCATTAGTTAATGCCAGCAAGGAGTTGAAAGACAATAATGACAGAACACGTTGCTGATAATAAAAAAGCGCGCGGGGTAGTTGGGTGGGTTTGTAACCGTTACCCAGTGATGGAATTCCTGCGTGCACATATGACCGAATATTACGCACCAAAAAATTTCAATTTTTGGTATTTCTTTGGTGGATTTTCATTGCTGGTATTTGCTGGACAAATCATCAGCGGCATCTGGCTGGTGATGGAATATACGCCGACTGCAGATGGTTCATTCGGATCTGTACAGCATATTATGCGTGAAGTTAGATATGGCTGGTTAATCCGCTTTATGCATACCACCGGTGCTTCGGCATTTTTTGCTGTTGTATATTTGCACATGTACCGCGGTCTGATTTACGGTTCATATAAGAAGCCGCGTGAGTTAGTCTGGCTGGTCGGCATGATGATTTATGCGTTGCTTCTGCTGGAAGCATTTACCGGCTACGTACTCCCATGGGGTCAGATGTCATATTGGGGGGCAGCTGTGATCACCTCGTTTGCCAGTGCGATTCCCTACATCGGAAATGCAATTCTGGTCTGGCTGCGCGGTGGCTATGGTATTACCGGCGTAACATTGCACCGTTTCTTTTCACTGCATGTCATCGCTATTCCTTTGCTGCTTTGCATTTTGATTTTCGTACATCTGGTTGCTCTGCATTATGTCGGATCAAACAACCCGGATGGCATCGATATTAAAGAAAAGAAAAACAAAGATGGCATTCCGTTGGATGGTATTCCATTCCACCCTTATTATACAGTGAAGGATTTATTTGGTATTGGCGTGTTCCTGATGGTCTTTACTACCGTCATGTTCTTCGCTCCGACATTTCATGGAATTTTTCTGGAAGCAGATAACTTCATCGCTGCAAACCCAATGGTAACACCACCGGAAATTTCACCGGTATGGTATATGACACCATTCTATGCAATCTTGCGCGCTATCCCCAACAAGTTACTTGGTCTGACGATGATGGCTGCTGCAATTGCACTGATGTTTGTACTGCCCTGGCTTGATCGCAGCCGTGTGCGTTCCATACGTTATAAAGGTATGATTTCCAAGGTTGCAGTTTTAGTCTTCCTTATCAGCTTCATTGGACTTGCATATCTTGGCAGTCAGCCAGTGTCGCCCATGCATACATTCCTGGCGCGATTGCTGACTCTCGGATACTTTGCATTCTTTTTACTGATGCCATTTTATTCGAAAATGGAACAAACAAAACGCTTACCTGAACGGGTCACGGAATAATGAAACGTTACATATTAGCTTTATTCATAGTTATATTTTCATCCCAGGTTTGGGCGGCTGAAGGTCAGTTTGAGCATCTGGTGTTATCGAAAGCACCGGTGGATCACTTTGATATCGAATCCATCAAGCGCGGCGCAAAGTTTTTTGCCACGACTTGCATGAGCTGTCATACACTGAAGTATCTGCGTTATGACAAATTGGCGCAGGAACAAGGTGTCATTTATGACAAGATGCCGTTGAATGTCACCAAGTGGCCAAATGACATTACGCCTCCTGATTTATCATTGGAAGCAAGTGTGCGTGGCGTAGATTGGATTTACACATATCTGCACAGCTTTTATAACGATCCTTCACGTCCAAGCGGTATTAACAACTTGCTGGTACCAAACACTGGTATGTCAAATATTCTTGGCCCGTATTACGGTGAGCAAGAGCTTGTGAATGATCCAGGCGCAAATGGTGTATATAGTCATACTATTGAATGGTATGGTTACTTGAATCTGGTACATGAAGGTTCCATGACACCGCAAGATTATGACCAGCTGACAATTGATATTACCAACTTCCTGGCATATGCATCCGAGCCATATTATATTGATCAGCATCACATTGGATGGTGGGTGCTTGGCTTCCTGCTGATCTTTACGACCATGATGTATTTCCTGAAGAAGGAATACTGGAAGGATGTGAAGAA
>DATJFK010000067.1:0-17154 GCA_035495675.1 Gammaproteobacteria bacterium | reverse complement strand
AAAATCAAAGGTGAAAGATTATTCCGGACGTAAAATATTCGGCACCGCGCTGCAGTTAGCATTAGGTGCGGAAGATGTCCGTTACCATGAAGATGAAATTTGCATGGTGGAAATGCTGACGCCGTATATCAAAAGCTTGCCGGATGGTGAAAAAATCATGGCAGAGCAAATCGCTGAACAATTCCCGGAAGATTATGAAGAACAAGAAAAGTTAAGAATTGCAGCGGACGAAGCAGCATTGAGGGCAGTGGTTGATGCGATTGGCGTTTCCGCAAATGATGCAGAATGTGAAGCAGCACTGCAAACATTTTATGACTATTTGAAACCGAAAGGCGTGATAAAAACCGGCAAACATTTTTATACGCAGCTGCTTGAAACGGCCTTAACATTATACGACCAGAAATATGATGAATTTGGTCGCTGGGACAGTCCTAAAAATAACATGTTCTGGCGCAAAGTGATTGGATATATCCAGCGTTATTTGCCGGCGTGTTATGCACAGGCATTTTGTCGGGGGCCCTATAATATTGTGGAACAAGGTGAGAAGTTAAGCCGGTCGTTGGAGTTGTATGATAAAGGCGTTAAATTTTATCCTCTTGATCTTAATCCTGCTTTTCGTTTGGGTGTTGATTATGGTGTGTCGGCGCGGCGGATGCTGCGGTGGTTTGCGGGCGGCGTCGGCCGCACGCTTCGCTGTTCAAAACTATGTCAGACAAAAAACAAGAACATTGGAACGATTTATGCCGCAGCGCGAGAAACAATCCGGCAAATGCGTGGTAATGTAGCGATGTTCTGAAGTATTCCCGTAGCAATAGCTGCGGGCGTGCGCTCCCAACATGACGCGATTAACCAATTGTCAACAGACCCTAAGCTTTATTGAGGAATGTTGGGGCCTAGGTAGTTTTGATAATTCATAATATGAATATCCGGTAGATATTCCATAGATTTGCCGCGGTACAGCAGATACCCCACATCATTTTGGTCTTTAAGTTTCTCAATTTCTTTAGACATTCTCGGCGTGAATGTTTCACCAGCTTTAATTTCAATTAATTCACGCGTTTGCTTTCTGTCAATGATGAGATCAATTTCTTCTCCATTACTGGACCGAAAATAAAATAATTCAGCATGTGATTTATTGTGCAGCTCCCGCTTCAAAATATCGCTGATGATGTAATTTTCGAATATGCTGCCTAACATGGGGCCTTGTTCAAAACTATTCTCGTTTTGAATTCCAGTTAGATAAGAAACAAGGCCTGTATCATAAAAATATAATTTAGGGCTTTTTACGATCCGTTTACCAAAATTTTGATAGTAAGGTGGAAGCAGGAAAATGATATAAGATGCTTCAAGCACAGAGATCCAGCGCTTTATTGTTTTAACATCGACACCTAAATCTTTGGCATATGTACTCATATTTAATATTTGAGATGTGTTGGCTGCTAGCATGCTGATTAATCGTCTGAAGTCGCGTTTATCTCCAATATTAGCAAGATCATTCACATCTTTTGCTATGTATGTATCCAGATAGGATGAATACCAGTCAGCAGAAAATTCATATTGCTTGTTTACCATTTCAGGATAAGCGCCCTGGTATATACTTTGGTAGCGCAATTTGTCAGGCATTTCTGAATATTGGTAAGGAAGCAGGGATAATGAGCCAATACGGCCTGCCAATGATTCGGTAATGCTTTTAATCAGACTGAATTGACTTGATCCTGTTAAAATAAATTTGCCTGGTGTTTGTCTATCTGCATCAATCGCTATTTTAATGTCATTAAATATTTCAGGAACTTTCTGAACTTCATCAAAAATAATTTTATTCGCATAAATACGCATGAATTTGTTGGGGTCATCGTGATATAGCGCGACGGTTCTAAAATCATCGAATGTGACATATTGGTAATCTTTAAGCTGATGCAATAAAAGGGTGGATTTGCCTGATTGACGCGGACCAGTCAGTCCTATTGCTGAGAAATGTTTAATATACTCAGACAATTTATTTTCCAACACTCTGTGGTGATAATTTTTTATCTTATGTAAATTTGGATTCATACTCCAATACTACATAGAAAATTTTGTTTTGGCAAGACCTGAACTATCTCTTATATTTCTCAATGACTGCTTAATCAATGAGTTATAAATGCAGATTAAGCATCCGCCTCCAGCACAACCAGCGGGCTGTCCAGTTTAATGTCATCCAGGTCTGCCTTTTCAATCTGGCCAAAACGGGATGATATCTTGCGTGACGAGATATGAACTTGCTCGACGTCGGCATGCGCCTGAGCGATACGTTTGGCGAGGTTATCCATACGAATCTGGAAGCGTTCGAAATCTTCGCTGAGATGATGCAAGTGCTTCTGGATTTCATGCACTTGTTTACGGGTTGCAGCATCTTTCAAAACGGCGCGGGCAGTGGTGAGAATAGCCATCATGGTTGTTGGTGACACCAGCCATACTTTTGCTTTTTGTGCGAACTCAACCAGATCAGAATGGTGTGCGTGAATTTCCGCAAATACCGCTTCAGCTGGAATGAACATCACTGCGCCGTCAGATGTTTCACCCGGGATGATGTATTTGTCGGCGATATCCTGAATATGTTTGCGAATATCAATTTTGAATTGGCGTTCAGCCTGAATGCGTTCTGATTCTGGAAGTGATGAATCTATCATGGTTCGATAGTTTTCCAGCGGGAACTTGGCGTCAACAGCGATATTGCCTGTTGGTTCCGGCAGGAACAGCATGCAATCCGGTCTGCGGTTATTGCTGAGTTGATGCTGAAAACTGAAATGCTGCTCCGGGATCATATTTTGAATGAGCGCAGATAATTGCACTTCGCCGAATGTACCGCGTGAGCGTTTATCGTTTAATAATTCCTGCAGACTGACAACGTTGCTGGATAATTCGGTAATTTTTTTCTGTGCCGCATCAATAAATGCTAGACGCTTGATTACATCGCCAAATGTTTCATTGGTTTTTTCAAAACCTTCGGCGAGACGCTTTTCTACCTGATGATTAATTTCGCGAAGTTTTCCTTCGGTGGTTTTGGTTAATTCATTAACCCGATTACCCATTTCCTTGGCGTAATCACCCAGCGCTTCTTTCACTTGCAGACGGTTGTCCAGTACGCTTTTTTGCAGTGTGTCGTGCAGCATTTTGAGCGCTTCCATCATTTGCTGCATATTTTCAATGCGTGAATGACTGAATTTTTCAACAATGGCTTCCTGCATGCCGCCGATACGCAGCAGTAAATTTTCGCGCTGGCTTTGATCGGATGACTGCACTTGTCTTGCTAGTTTGAAAAATACGGCAAAGATAGTAAGGAGAATAAATGCATTCAGGCCGATCAAAATATAAATGTTCATCATCATAAGTCATATTCCTTTTAAAACAGGCGAAGGATGTCGTTAATAAGAGCTTGAATCAGTATAAAGATAATAAATATAAAACCAATGCGATACAAAAGCGAAATGATGTTATCTGGAATGGCGCGGCGGGTGATCGCTTCGATGAGCTGCAAGAACAAATGCCCCCCATCTAGTCCCGGAATGGGAAATAAATTAATGACTCCAATCGAAATACTGAGGAATGCAAGAAATCCGATAAAGGGTAAAAATCCATAATTCAATGAATCGCCGGCGCTGTCAAAAATGGTGATGGGGCCGCCGAGGCTTTGCAAAGACAGTTTTCCAGTGAATAGTTTACCAAATAATAACAAATTGAAGCGTGCGAAATCGTATGTTTCATCTATCGCTACCGGCAGCGCAGCAAGAGGAGAGTATTGTATATGTAATTTCATATTTTCAGGGATATTGATGTCAGGCCCAATTCCAAGTAAACCGCTTTTTTGCATCCACCAGTTGCGCTGACTGCCGATAGTGACGGGAATTTGCATGATTTTGCCGCCGCGCTCAATGGTGAATTGCAATGTTGCATCTGGGTGCGAGATTACTTGTGATTGTATATCTAACCAGTCATTAATTTTCTTCTTATCTATTGCGATCAGTTTATCGTTTAACTTCAATCCGGCTTTAGTGGCAGGAGAGTTTTCTCGCAAATAGCCAATTTCAAGTTTTATCGGCGGCTCATATGGAATAATGCCCAAGCTCATTAATGGATCGGGATTTAGATTATCCATTTTCCAGGTTGATAACTGCAAATGATGGGATTCGATATTGTGTTTATCAATACCGCTGGTTTCAATGCTTAGTATGCCGCCGTTGCCTGTCTGCGCAAGCAATTTGAATAAAACATTCGTCCATGTACGCACATCACGGCCGTCAATTTTGATAATTTGCTGCATCGGTTTTAAACCGGCGTCAGCAGCAATGGAGTGTGGTTTCACTTCGCCAATGACTGGTTTGATTGTAAAAATTCCCAACATGAAGATAATCCAGTACAAAACAATTGCACTGATAAAATTCATCATGGGTCCTGCAGCAACGATGATAAATTTTTTATAAAACGGTTGGTTGTTGTATGCCAGTTGCAATTCGTCCTGGCTGACACTGCCTTCGCTCTCATCCAGCATCCGCACAAAGCCGCCTAGAGGTATCATGGCGAATATATACTCGGTTCCGCTTTTGTCGTGCAGGCTAAAAATTTTTTTACCGAAGCCGATGGAAAATGTCAGGACTTTAACACCGACAGCGCGTGCAGCGAAAAAATGTCCCGCTTCATGTGTGCCAACAATAAATAAAATTGTCAGAATGATTCCAATAATTGAAATTAATATATGGAGCATTAGCCTTCCCGTGCTTTGTTGGCTTTGATGCCGATTGCTTTCAGGCGCTGGGTGATTTTTGCCGCAGAAGCGCTGTCATGAATCGGTCCGATTTGTACGCGGTATAATTTTCCAGCGATCACAGGATGTGAAACGCGTACGGGGAATGAAATCAAGGTTGCCAGGCGGTTTCTTAATTTATTCGCATTTGTCTTATTTTTGAAAGCACCTGCTTGTAAATAAATGTATGCACGAGAAGCTTGATTTTTCGCGGCTGATGTTACAACGGGAGCTGCACGACTAATACGATGTCCAATATTTCTTGAAGGCTTTTCTGCAAGCATGTAGGGGTTGATGGCTCTGATACGAACGAGAGCAGTACCGTGCCCAATCATGCCGAGTTTTTTTGCTGCAACGTATGATAGATCAATGATACGGTTAGAAGCGAAGGGTCCGCGGTCGTTCACTTTAACAATGATTTGTTTGTGATTCTTGAGGTTTGTTACTTCAACGTAAGTTGGCAGCGGAAGTGTTCTGTGAGCGGCTGTCATGCCTAGCATGTCATATTTCTCACCTGATGAGGTGCGGCGGTCATGAAATAAAGTTCCATACCATGATGCAACACCTACTTCTTCAAAATTGCGGCTGGATTTCATTGGGTAATATCGTTTACCTGCGATTTTATACACAGGCATGTTGCCGTACTTTGCAAGTTTTTCCGGTTTGGGTTTAGCGTTTGGAATTCGCGAAACATCAACATCATACTGAGGAGGGCCGTCGCGTCTGGTGTGTGTGCAGCTCGCAAGTACTGCAATGATTAGTCCTGCAATCAGTGTCTTTGTAAGTGCACCAAGACGGCGATGATTGAAATAACGAAGAATGTCCCTGATAGTCGTCAACATTATTTCCTGTTCCTCAAGTCTTTGATGTCATCACTTAGTTGATATACTGCCATTGCATACAAATCATTGGGATTGTAGCGCTTGATGACGTCAAAATTCTGAAATCCAATCCAGTATTCAGTGTTGTTGTTACTTTGTAATTCTATCATTTTTGCTTTTATTCGCGTGTCTGCAACTTGTTCTTTTGGTTTGATGCCGTATTTTTCCATTTCCTTAAGTGTTAAACCTTTTTTCACTGATTTAACTTTAGGAATGGAGCTATATTTGGAGAGATTGACAGCTGCAGGGACAGCCACAGGCTGGTTTTTTTGCCAGCCATGTTTATTGTAATAATTTGCGATACTGGCGATAACGTCACCCGTGTTATTCATCAAGTCAATTGAATCGGTTTTGTTGAAGCTGGCTGCATAATAGCGGTAACTACTGGGCATGAATTGCGGCATGCCAATTGCGCCTGCATAAGAACCGGTTACCTTCAGGGGGTTAAGGTGCTGCTCGCGTGTCAGCAATAAAAATTCTTCTAATTCTTTGCGGAAAAATGGTGCGCGGGAATTATCGCTAAAGCCAAGGCTTGTCAGTGCATCAATCACGCGGTGATCACCAGTGCGTTCGCCGTATTTAGTTTCAACGCCAAGCGTGGCTACGATGATGCTTGCGGGGACACCATAAGTTTCTTCAGCTTTTTTAAGTGTGACAGCATGTTTGTCCCAAAATTTGACGCCATGTTTGATTCTCCACTCATTTACAAATAAACGCTGGTAAGTTGTCCATGGGTTTGCTTCCAGCGGTTGATTAACATGCTGAATAACAATCGCTTTAAATTTGACTTGATCGAATATCTTGATTAAATCATTTTGGTTAAAGTGATATTTTTTCACCATTAACTTGATGAATGTCTGCACATCCTGGCGTTTTGTAAATGCTGTATCAGCATAGACGAATGTATTTGCTGATATAAATAATATTATTATCTGGATGAAAAGGCGCAGCATTTATAATCCTTAAGGCTCTAAGTTGTCACTAACGTCCGGTGAGTTTGTATAGACATTAGGATACCGAAACTTGCCATAATCGTCACCATCGACGAGCCTCCATAACTTACTAAAAGTAATGGAACGCCGGCAACTGGCATGATACCGGTTACCATTCCGGTATTAATGAAAAACGAAACGAAAAAGGTGATGGTAATACTTCCAGCCAGAAGGCGGGAGAATGTATTTTGTGCATGCATGGTGATGTAAAAACCGCGCGCGATGATCAGCATGTATAGCGTGATTAGAATAATGGCGCCAACAAAGCCAAATTCTTCACCGCTGACTGCGAAAATGAAGTCGGTAGTGTGTTCTGGCAGAAAGTGCAGGTTAGACTGAGTGCCATGCATCCAGCCTTTGCCAAATAAACCACCTGAGCCGATGGCGATTTTGGATTGAATGATGTGATAGCCAGCACCCAGCGGGTCATTTTCCGGGTTGATAAAAGTAAGTACGCGTTTGCGCTGGTAGTCACGTAGGAAATACCATGCAAATGGAGCAGCGACTGCTGCCATGGAAACAACACTGGCGATGATACGCCAGCTTAATCCTGCAAGAAATAAAACGCTGCCGCCGGATATGATCAGCAGGAGAGAGGTGCTGAGATCGGGTTGTTTGGCTATGAGTGCGACCGGGATCAGAATAATGGGAATTGCAGTCAATACATTTTTGAAAGTTATCGGCAGGTGTATTTGGTGATAATGCCACGCTAGCAGCATGGGTAATGCCATTTTCATTAATTCTGCTGGCTGAAAACGAATAATTCCAAAGTTTAGCCACCGCTGTCCGCCTTTGCCAATGTGTCCAATGACCAGCACCATCACCAACATGACCAGGCCGGATGCATAAAGCCATGGTGCAGCGCGTTGCAAAGTTGAGGGTGATATCTGAGCTACCATGAACATCAATCCAAGTGAAAACAGCATGCGTAATGCCTGAAATTCTATGGTATGACTGCTTTGATCACTCGCACTATAAAGTATAACCAATCCTGCCGAGCACAAAGCCAGAATGAATGTCAACAGCATGATATCAATATGGATAAACTGCCAGAAAGTTCGATACCGTGTATCATGTTCCGGTTTTTTGAACTTTAGTTTGATTTGATTCACTAACATTCGTATGTTTTCCTGTTAAAGCTCTGTTAAAAGCGAAAATTATTTTTTCATAGAGCTTAAGTAATAATCAATCATCGCACGCGCAGTTTCGATGGTGTGATAACTATTTTCAGTAATAACGGCTAGAGCAATCCGCGGTTTATCTGCTGGTGCAAACGCGATAAATAAATGGTGGTCGCGAAATCTTTCTTCCCAGCCGGATTGATTATCTTTTTTGCCAGTATTGGTTTTTTTCGCGATGACTTGAGCGGTACCGGTTTTTGCAGCGATGGTATAAGAATGATTTCTGCCATATTTAAATGCGGTACCATTTGGCTGTAACACTACATTCTGCATACTGTTTATAATGCGTTCCCAGTTTTGCGTATCTTGCAACTCTATTGTCCCCCCCGATACTGGTTCGTATGCAATGTAAGAGTGGCCAGCAGATTGCTCGCCTAATAACAAATGCGGAATGATTTTATGACCGCGGTTTGCAAGTGCAGCGGTCGCTGCTGCGAGTTGCATTGGCGTAACTTGCATATAACCCTGCCCGATGCTCGCGTTGATTGTATCGCCGGGATACCATGATGAGCCCATTCGTTTACGTTTCCATTCGGGAGAAGGAAGTACGCCAGCCAGTTCGTGATCCAGATCAATATCGGTGAGTTGACCATATCCAAATTGTGTCAGCATTTTACCAATATTGACTATACCCATGCGCTCAGCGAGCCTGTAAAAATAGATGTCGCAGGAAGCTGTAATTGCTGTATTCAGATTTACTCTGCCGTGGCCGCCTTGTCGTGAATCATGATATTTATGTGTGCTGTTTGCGATTTCAAACCAGCCTGGATCGAAGATCGTGTAGTCATCATTAATATAATTTCCTTCAAGTCCCTGTAATGCAAGGAATGGTTTAATTGTTGATCCAGGTGGATAGGTGCCGCGCAGAGCGCGGTTATATAATGGTCTGTCGCTAGATTCCTGCAGTGCTTGATAGTCTTGCTGGCTAATGCCGAGTACGAATTGATTTGGGTCGTAGCCCGGCTGACTTACCATTGCGAGTACATCACCATTTTGTGGATCAATGGCAACTACTGCTCCACGAAGTCCCTCTAAACTAGTTTCAGCAATGAATTGCAAACCGCTATCCAAAGTCAGATAAATATTTTTTCCGGGTGTACCTTTGATTTCCTTAATAATGCGGATGTTTTTGCCACTGGCATCATTTTCTACTTGTTTGTATCCAACTTTGCCGTGCAAATCATCTTCATAATATTTTTCAATTCCCAATTTTCCAATGTAATGACTGGCGCTGTAATTTGTGGGGTCGATTTTATTTAATTCTTGCTGGTTGATGCGCCCCACATATCCAATAACGTGACTGAAACTTTCGCTAAATGGGTAGTGACGCATTAGTCGTGCATTAATTGTGACTCCCGGAAAGCGATGCTGGTTTTCTGCGAAGCGTGCGAGCTCTTCTTCGCTCAAGCGTATTTTCAATGGAATGCTGTCGAATCGACGGTGTTGTTTGAGCTGCTTGTGGAATTGGTGAATGTCATCATCGGATAGCTCAATGATTTTTGGCAATTCCTTGAGTGTTGCATTCATGTTGGGAACTTCATAGGGAATGATATCAAGACTGAAAACTGGAATATTTTCAGCTAGCAGTACGCCATGACGATCATAAATTAATCCCCGCGTAGGTTCGGTTGGTATAAGATCCAGCCAATTGTTGGTAGCGAGAGTAGTGTATAAATCATTTTTATATAATTGCAGCCAGCATAAGCGTGCTATCAGTAGCAACACCAGAATGCTGATAATGAAAATGGCAGCCATCGAACGACTGGCCGTTAGCTGGATTTCCTGATAATGATTTTTGACTGGAATGCGTTTGCGCATGATATTCGTTCGCAGAGCCTGATGACATTAAGAAACATGGCTATATATTAACGGTTGCTGTGAAAAATGGAACAGTAGACTTAATTAAATCGATATCCAATATCAAATACCAGCGGTATTGAGATACCTGAGTTATTCGAAGACAAATGGGAATTTGAATAATGAAGAGCATGCACACCCAGTGATAATTTTTCTGATGCGCCAAGCAATGCTCCAATTCCCATGCGGTCCTGGAATGAGAAATGGATGCCGAGGTTGCGATTTTCGATATGAGTTTGGTTTAGATAAGCAATGCCAATACTCAATTCCAGATATGGTAGTACTGGTCCGTGACGTTTAAATGTGTAACGAACGACAGGAGCGATAGAGTAAATATTGATAGTTGAGTGATAAGGTGTCAGATTTTGGTAGAAGTGTGAAAAACCGCCATCAAAATATACGTTAAATTGCCGCCATTGGTATATTTGAGGGTCATAATTGAGCATTATTTGAAAACCATGCAGCGGAGAAGGTTCTTTACTGACGACGGGGAGAGAGAAATTTGCACCGTAATAGGGTGCGGCTGAGCAAACTGCAGGCAGAAACAGTAACGCTTTTAATAGCTGACTTCGAAATCCTATCATCTGCGACGGTAATCCCTTTACCATATTCAAAATATATTAGCATGTGAGCAGCCTGAAAAACAGACTGTTGCTTGGTCACATTTTGTCTATCAGGCTATTCAATATATCAATATGTTGAGTGTTGTCGTTCAAGGAAGGGATGAGGCGTAAATTTCTGCCTCCGGAAGCAATAAAATCATTTTTACCGCGGATGGCAATTTCTTCCAGAGTTTCCAGGCAGTCGGCGGAAAAGCCGGGGCATATGACATCAATGTTGTAAATTCCCTGTTTGGGAAGTTGTTTAAATAAAACTTGAGTGGATGGCTGCAGCCATTTGTCATAACCAAATTGCGATTGATAACACAACGTCCATTTATCTGCGGCAAGCTGCAGCGCGTCAGCGAGCAATTGGGCGGTTTGTTCGCATTGAAGAGGATAGGGGTCGCCAGCTTCGGCAAATCGTTTGGGTAATCCGTGGAAAGAAATCAGCAAGTGCTCTGACGTCCCATGCTTGCGCCAGAATTCACGTACTGATTCAGCGAGAGCCGAGATGTAAAGGTGATTTGAAGAATATTCACGAATGAAATTTAATGACGGCAGCGACGGCCATGTTTTTAAGTCCTGTTGTAAGCGGTCATACGATGACGCGGTTGTAGAATTTGAATATTGCGGAAATAACGGTATGACGATGAGTTTATCTATATTCTTTGACCGTAGTTTTGTCAATGCTTCCGGAATGGATGGCCTGCCATAATTCATGCCAAATTCAACATATAATTCTGGATTGGTTTCGCTGCATTTTTGCTGCAGCTTATCGCGAATGCTTTGCATGATGAGGCGCATTGGTGAATCGTTTGCAGCCCATATTTTTTGATAGAGAGCTGCGGATTTTCGTGGTCGCAACGTCAAGATGAATAAATATAAAATAGGCAGCCAGATCAGGCGCGGAATTTTTACTACACGTTTGTCAGAAAGAAATTCACGCAGATATCTTCTGACAGCTGCAGTCGTAGGTGCATCGGGTGTGCCAGTGTTGGTAATGATTATGCCTGTTTTACGACGCATTGGATTCGCTCAATCTTTTCTTTTGTAGCCAAGCGCTTCCAGGCGTTTTTCAAGGCTGGGATGAGTGGAAAATAAGTCGTTAACAGAACCCATGTATTTGATGCCGGCTTGCGTAGGATCAAAAATATAGGCTTCCCGACGCACATTTTCATGTGGAGTTTCTTTGTGAGCGTCTGTGTAGGCGTCACTGTTTTGAGAATAGTCTGAAGAGATTTTAATTAATGCACGAGCCAGCGGTTCATTGTTGCGCGTAAGCTCAACGCAGCCGGCATCAGCCATTAGTTCGCGGGAGCGGCTGAGATAAAGTAACAAAACAATATTTATGAGCGGCAACAAATATCTTAATAATATGATGATGAGAGCAAGATTGTTGCGTGATTTGCTATCGTTACTGCGGTTTGAATACATGGCTGTATAAAAGAACATATCCAGCACCATTAATGTCAGGTTAGCAAGTAGTGAAGCGGTGAGAGTCAACTTAATGTCAAGGTGACGGATGTGACTTAATTCGTGTGCCATTACGGCTTGTAATTCATCGCGGTCAAGTTTTTCCATTAATCCGCGTGTGATTGCCATCATGGCGGATTTTTCACTGTAACCGCTGGCGAATGCATTCATGTAATCAGCATTAATAATATAAACTTTCGGCATATATTGCAGGCCTGCTGCAATACGCATTTCTTCTACTACGTTATATAATTGTTTTTCCGCGGGAGTAGAGGCGTTTTCTGCTGTTATTTCATGGTAATCAGTACCTAACAGCATGAGCTGGTCTGAGAATGTATAAGTGACCCACAATGAAATTCCTGCAACGATTACCATCACAGTCGTAGCGAGTGGAAAAATCTGAAATGTAACGAGAGCATAAAAGATAGATTCTAACGGCGCTTTGGGATACATGCCAGATGCGATATAAGTATCAACCAGTAATCCAAGCGCAATATAAATCGCAAAAAAAACTGCTATCACAACGAAAGTGCGGCGGCTGTTTTGCTGTAATGTGTTCCGCCAGTTCACCGAACCGGCGGAGTAGTCGTTTAATTGATTTGACATATTCTTATAGTTTTACTGTGTAAGATTCTTGTTCTGCTACTTTTGCTTCGCTCAATTGCCAGTAGGGGAAATCGACATCCAGCTTTTGCTTAAACGCGGAAACAACGACGTTTGCCGGGAATGATTTTTTATTCGCATTGTAAATTTCAATGCTGTCATTGTATGACTGTTTGGCGAAAGCTAATTTATTTTCGGTGCTGACTATCTCTTCCTGCAGCTGCATGCAGTTTTGATTGGCTTTCAGATCCGGATATTGTTCAAATACCAGATTTAATCCGCCAGCAATTGCCGAGATTTTATTTTCAGCTTCAATTCGCGCAGATTCATTACCGCTTGCGTGTGCGGCAACAGCCTGGCTGCGAAGAGCAACAACATCTTTCAGTGTTGTCTGTTCATAGTCCATGTATTTTTTGACGACATTGATTAGGGATTCAAATACCTTGAAGCGGCGGTCCAATTGAATATCAATTTGTTTGGAATTATTACGTACCGCTTCAATCTGCGAAATGAGGCGGTTGTAAGTCAGGATGCCAAATCCCAAAATGGCGACTAGTAGTATTAATATAATCAATGACATTTCTACGCTCCTATAAGGATATTCATTGCATTGTAGTCTATATTTTTATCATTGAAGTTTCAATCACACTCTTGTGACGGGAAATTTGGCGAACAAGTGATCGACCCATAAACTTCCGAGTTGATCCAGCAGCCGGTTTTGCATTTGGCGGGCGTCGATGTGGTCAATATCAATGATTTCCAGCGGCTGATCCTGCCATGAACATGCAAAAACTGCTTTGGTGCGGTGACCGGTTTCGGGGTCAATCTGCCACTGCAGACATTGGGCGCATACACCTTTTAACATGCATTGCATATTGCCGTAGACTGATCCGATTACTTTGGGATCTTTGATCAGATGCTGTTTTAGAGATTGTTTGCGGGCGGCTTGAAATTCTCGCAGTAAATCTGATGTTCCGACGACATAAACGCGGTCAATATTTTTCAGGGAAATTTGCGGCGCTGTGTTTAATTTTCCATTGGCATAATCAATCATTGCGTTAATGATGTTGTTGCCGGTTGTGGTGCAGTCGTGGTGACGATTGGGTTCTACTGGTAACCCATTTTTCACTTGATAAATGATGACATCGGCAGCATTTTCCATCTGCGAACGGCAAAACACTTCGTCGCGATGATTGAATTGTCCAATGTATAAAACTTTGTTGCCTGCTTTACGCATTTCGGGGCCGTAGCTGCGCAAGAAGGGCAGGCTGGTGGTGCCGCTGCCAATGATGAGTACGGTTTCATTTTCTTCGGGAATTTTGGCGCGTACACCTGTCGGACCCATTAATGAAACTGGCTCATGTTTCTTGAGCATCGAGACCAGTTTTGATGTCGCAGATGATTCATGTACCAGGAAGTGAATCGTGTCGTCATGATGGTCGCATTCCGCGCCTACCAGTGCCAGCGGTTCCATTTGTATTAGTGTGTGATCAATATGCGGTGCTAATGTTTCAAAATTTTGTAAACGGAAAAATTGTCCCGGCTGAAAATGTTTGGCTGCGAGCGGCGCCTGTATCGAAATTTCGATGATGGAAGGTGTTTTGCGTTCAATGTGGGTGACGCGCGCACTGAACAAATGATCCATCTCTGCTGCGAATTGATGGTAGTCTTTCATGTCGGCATGATGATTGATCTTGCTTGCTAATACTTTCAGAATTTTTGGATAAGTGCGCATGCCGGATGCGATCGCTTTGACGACGTTGCCATGAAATACAGGATGCGTGTCGCCAATCAGGCTGACGCGTTTGTCATCTTTATGATATGAAGTGAAAGGTCCGAATTGCGGATCTTTGCAATGTAATACACCGTGCGCAACATCCAGTTTGCCTTCGTCATCTTCATAATGTTGATACTGCAAGTTGAGACGATTAAATGTGCCGCGATATTCAAATTCATATGCAGTATTGGGCATTGTACCTGTTGCAACAAGAATCGAACGCGCAGGAAGACGTACTAATTCATCGGTAGTAACCCATTCGTTATCCTGATTACGTACGCGCTTTTTGCAGACGAGTGCTTCTGAATGCCCATATTCATTGAGATCGACGGCATTTGGTTCCATGCCTTCAAGATAGTAAATGCCTTCTTCAAGTGCTTTCTTTAATTCTTCATGATTATTGATGTAAGCAGGGGATTCCTGCATGGAGCGCCGGTACGCAATTGTCACGCCGCCCCATTCGCGAATGAGTTTGATGAAATCCGGCTGACGCTGTTCGCGTTTTGCTGCGGCGCGTTCTTCTCTGACAGCGTGACCGTGACGCAGATATTCCGCCAGAATTTCTTTGGATGGTGCATCAAGCAGATTATTGATGGCGTCGACGCCGATTTCTTTCGCTAAAATTTCATAGCGTGTCAGTGTTTTTTCAACTTGTGAAATGTAATACGCCTGCGCTTCAGTCGCGGTATCAACACCAGTCAAGCCGCCGCCGATGATGACTGCGGGCATACGTATTTGCAAACTGGTCAGGCTGCTTGCTTTGGCAGCATTGCCGAGCTGCAGCGCCATCAGAAAATCATTTGCCTGACGCATGCCGGGTGCGAGACTGCCTGGAATGGGCAATGCTTTTGGTAAACCTGCGCCGACTGCGAGAACAAAATGATCGAAGCCCATGCTCCATGCATCTTCAACTGTGATGGTGCCGCCGAAACGTACGCCGCCAAATACTTGAAAATATGGTTTGCGTTTGAGGCTTAAGTAAATCAATTTAAGAAAATTTTTATCCCAGCGCACGGTGATGCCGTATTCGGCAACACCGCCAAATCCTGCCATCAAACGTTCATCGAGTGCTTCTTTTAAATCGGCGAAACGATAAATGGGTTCTTTGATTAATGTTTCCGGCAGCGGTTCGATTTTCAAACCGTCAAAGCCGACAACCGCAAAACCTTCCAGCAATAAATGATGTGCGATGGTGAAACCGGCAGGACCCATGCCTGCAATTAACACTTTCAGGCCGTTGTAAGGTTTCATGATGTATTGCGAATGACGCAGCGGATTCCAGCGCGTCATCAAATCATAAATTTCCACGCCCCACGGTAAATCCAGTACGTCGGTTAATACGCGGGTTTCAATTTGTGGAATATTGACTGGATCCTGCTTCTGGTAAATACATGCTTTCATGCAGTCATTGCAGATGCGGTGTCCGGTGGCGGGGCACATGGGGTTATCAATCATTACCATTGCGAGTGATGCGAGTGTGTGGCCGTCGCGCTTCAGGATATGCATTTCAGAAATTTTTTCTTCCAGCGGGCAGCCTGTGAGGGTGACATCCAGCGCATTTTTTTTGAAACCTTTATCGGGTTCGCCTTTTTTAACCGGAAACCCTTTCGAGCAAAAATCACCGTCATGGTCATGGCAGTAAATGCAGTAGTTAACTTCATCCTGAACTTCTTTTGCAGTCATGCGCTTATCAGTGAGTTTGAAACCATCTCTGTAACGCAGGTTGTTGTCTTCAGCTTGCGTGCGGCCAAATTTATCACTTGTTACAGCGTTAACCGGTACCAGGCTGGCAAAGTCAATTCGCTCAGGAATATGAAAACTGGTGAAGCCGTGCGTGTAGATTTTTCCTTCGGTGGACACAATAGCCTGTGTACACCATTGCACGAGTTTTTCGATGGCTTCTGCGTGCTGCTCGGGATTTTCGAGATAATATTGCCCCAGCAGCGCGATGGTTAATTCATTATCTTCAGATTTCATGGGTGCGCGGGATAATTCCTGCTGCAGCCATTCGTTTAATTCAGAAAATGGCGGCATGGCAGAGGCTTTATTTACTTCTTTTTTAGCCCGCTTTAATACGAAATATTTTTTGAAAACGGCGATTGGATTGAATGAGGTGGTGCGTACCTGACTGATGGCAACTTCATCTTGAATATCAAATAGTTCCGCAATAAAGTTCTCGAGAATTCTAGCACAGGCAATGAGAAATTCACTTTGTTCGACGCTGTTTTTCGCTTCAGTTTGTGCACGGTATTCCAGCAGTTTTTGGTGCAGAGACGGGTCTTTGTGGTTGAGATAGGCCAGAAACGTCTGATCAAGCCGGTGCAAACCTTCAGATTGGAATAACTCTGCGAAGGTGAAGCCGTTCAGCTTTAATGTGTGTGATGAAATCATGCCGATACTGAGTTGATGTAAACAGTTCATTATACTGAGGGAAGGGTTGTAATGCCACATGGCTGTCATTCTTGGGAGAGAAATCCGGTTTTGTTATGGACAGCCGTAAAGTTAGGTCACGCAATATTATATAACACATTGATTATAAGCATTATTATTACTTAATCCACCCTTAAGGATGAGCTGGTAAAATTGTGATCACTATAACAATCAAGTCAATACAACGAGGCGTTCACAGTGGAATCAAGAACAGAGAAGCAAAAGCCGGAATACAAATTGAAAGGACCGCTACGCTCGGAGTCCGCAAGTCATTCCTTTGGATTTTTTAATTTTGCTCATTGTGACATCATCGGCTCACATGCAACGACACAAACTCTAAGAAGTTTGTCTTTAGTTTCAAAAGGCGCGAAATTTTGTTTTGAAAAATCGCTTAACCTCCACCACGATGCGCATGTGATTTTGCAAGCTATCATGAATCATCCTGAAGAAATTCCCAATGTTTTGCAGCAGGCGGTAGAATTATATGGCTTGGAAAATGTCTGGAAATTGTTGGTGCTGCCGGTATCTGGTACGGAAGAGCATTGCGGCCGTCACTGGGATAATATATCTGCTGTTTC
>DATJFK010000066.1:0-22856 GCA_035495675.1 Gammaproteobacteria bacterium | reverse complement strand
GTACCACCTGATCCCATCTCGAACTCAGAAGTGAAACAATTTAGCGCCTATGATAGTGTGGGGTAACCATGCAAAAGTCGGACATCGCCAAGCTTTAATTCTAAAAACCCCGTTGAGTATTCTCAACGGGGTTTTTTATTTTATATAAACCATTAGGGTCTGTTGCATCCCGTTTTACAAAGCGAAAAGGAAAGTATACAAGCTATGCTGGCTAGATATGATCAAATCAAGGCTGATATTTCCCGATCCTATCAGCAGTCATACAGGAACGACAAATCGTCATTATCACTTGCAAATTGTATTTACAAACTCGATATCGACGACATCATTCTTCTTCTTACAACTGTGAGAGACAACCCAGAATTACGGCAGATGTCACTGCAGCGCTCAGCCAAAACCAAGCTTTTTGACAAGCTTATTATCATGACATCTGGAGAAGCAAACCCATGGGTGCTGCGATTGCATTCTTACCCCTTACGTCTCAATGGCGAGAATGACCGTATCCAGGATGATGAGGAGCATGTGCATTATCATCGCTGGGATCTTACCTCAATATTTTTGACAGGTGGATTCATCAACAGACAATATCAGGTATCAGAATCTGATAATTTCAGCGGCGATGTAGTACGCATGTTTGAATTTGAAATGCCTCCAACCATAGATTGCCCGGCCGAGAAGAGAAACGTCGTGGCATTAGGTGAAAAATATATTCACGAATTTGAGAGTAGTATATATATGGCAGGTGATCAGGTTCACTATCCTATTGCTGTTCCCCACAATGTTGAATGTGCTTCTGTTTCTCCATTTACCGGAATCACAATGACATTGGCTTTGACTGGCGAAAGTCTTAAATGGAAGTCAACTTTTTATGAAAAACAGTACCAGGACGCCGTTCCGCTTGTACATTTTTCTGAAGCTGAACTTATAAATGCGATAGATATGGCAATTACACGACTTCAGTTGAAAAAATTATGCTCCGATCTTGCTCGTATGGGGCATAAAAGATTTTCGTATCTGAATTCGATTGAAACAGAATTATTACCAACCATTACAATGATCCAACTGCAGAAATCCAATTTTAAAGAACGCGATGGTAGTCATGATGTTGTGAGAAAGAAAATTAATACATATCTGGAATTTATAAATAACCACGCGCTTGAGCGGCTTATCCAGATTTCACAAAATGGGTTATATGACAGGGCATTTGTTGCCGACGTTTTACATCTGAACAGTCTTAGTGCGCAATCCCTTTTCAGTAAAAGAAACAACGTTAAACCAGTAAATGTCGTATCGCAAAACAGGAATCTACTGAGGTAGATTAAACATTTTATGATGAAATGCCCTTGCGGTTCCCAGCGTTCTTATCGTGACTGCTGTGAGAAATTTATCTCAGGCAAAGCATTGCCGGAAACTGCGGAAGAATTAATGCGCTCACGTTATTCAGCATTTGCTACGCATCAATATGAATATATTGCTGACACCATGCTGCCGCCGGCCGCGAATCATTTTGATTTGGCTGAAGAAAAGGCAACCGCCGGTCAGATCCAGTGGATTAAATTAGAAGTGATCAAATCATCTATTAATATGGTTGAATTCCGCGCATATTTTCGCGATAACAACGGTGACGGTGTGATTCATGAACGCAGCCGCTTCGTGCGTAAAAAAGGAAAATGGTATTACGTAGACGGCATGCATTTTTAGTCTAAATGTAATATATTCGCATTTCTGTTTTCATATCATTACAACTAGGAGAAGCGATGCGAATTCCTTTATTTATAGCCGCATCTTTATGCGCATTTTCAGCTCAGGCCGATTCTTTATCGAATGCAGTAGTAGAAAATCTGTACGCCATGAAAAGTGTTTATCGTGCAGAATACGCGCCTGCCGCCTGGAAAAAAACTTACGCGAATTATGATTTAGATAAAACATTTGAAGAAGCTGTGAATGCAGCAAATGCGAATCCGAATTTAACTCAGCTTGAAGCTCGCGAAATTTTGAAAAACTTCATTTATGCAATGAAGGATTATCACACCAGCATTTCATTCGTTTCAACTGAAGCTGCATCATTACCACTAACAATTAAGGGCGCAGACGACCGCTTCTTTATCGGCTACATCGATCGTTCAAAATTATCCGAAAGCGCTTTTCCATTTCATGTCGGCGATGAGTTGGTCAGCTTTGATGGCAAACCGGTTTTGACAGCTGTAATGGAAGTACAAAATCAAATTACAGAAAACGTTCCAGCTACAGATCGAGCGCTTGCAGAACTATCCTTAACAAACCGCCGCGCAGCTCGCGGAATTAAAGTGCCGCAGGGTCCTGTGATGCTGGGCATCAAAGCGAGAGGGTCAGACAAGGTTACAAACATTCAATTGATCTGGGATTACACGCCGGAACAAGTTTCGCCGCGCGGTGATGTGACATCTCTCAAATCAAAATTCAAAGCAGTCAAGTCTCACTTCTCTCCAATGATGGATGTGGATTTCGCGCTACAAATAGATGCTGATAATCCTTATGGTCTCGGCACGCGCAAAACATTCACGCCAGATTTGGGAACCAAAATTTGGGAAAGTGAAAACAGCAATACTTTTTATGCCTACATTTACATGAACAAAAATAAGAAATTAATCGGCTATCTACGATTGCCTTCTTATCATGTTGACGATTACGCCAAAGCCGTCGCCGACTTTAAAGCGATTGTTTCACGTTTTGAGTCAACTACTGATGCTATGGTCATTGATCAAGTGAATAATCCTGGCGGTTCAGTATTCTACTTATATACATTGGCATCAATGCTGTCTGATCAGCCGCTGCATACGCCGCAGCATCGCATGTCAATCACACAGGCAGAAGTACTGATGGCAAGAAAAGCGATTAATGTGCTGCAGTCTGTGAAAACCGATGAAGATGCACGCAAGGTTATCACAACATTAGCGCCAGACCTTGATGGTTATCCAGTGTCATATGAATTATCGCAATTTATGTTGAGTTTTTATCGCATGATTGTGAGTGAATGGGATGCGGGTCGTAAATTAACACGTCCATACTGGATTGAAGGTGTTGATCATATTAACCCCGCAGATGTTCATTATACTCGTCCAATTTTATTGTTAACCAATCATCTGGATTTTTCGGGCGGTGATTTCTTCCCGACAATCTTGAAGGATAATAATCGCGTTACAATTCTTGGTTCACGCACGGCGGGCGCAGGCGGTTATGTAAATAACGTTCAGATTCCGAATAACATCGGTATCGACGCATTCCGTGTGACAGAATCTATCGCAGAAAGAATAAATGGTAACCCGATTGAAAACCTGGGTGTAACGCCAGATATTATTTACGAGATGACTGCTGAAGATTATCAATCGAACTTCAGGCCTTATACAACCAAGGTTCAGGAAGCTGTCGATACATTAATTAAGTAAAATAAACCCCGGGTGCGTGCAATGCGCGCCCGGGAAATGATAAGTTATCTCCTTAGCCCCCTGCGATATGAACTAATCGGCTGACTCTTATTCTGATTACCCCACAGACTATGCACGCGCGACATGACTGGCGCAGTTAAGCTTTCAACAGGCGGCATGGTTGTCGCTGGTCTTCCTGTGGTTAACGGCAGTCCACTGACAGTTCCAGCAATATTAAATCCGGTATTTCCGAAACCTTCAATTTGATTTACAACCAATTCCACTTTTGAAAGTGTATTAATATTTTCATGTGTTTTCTTGACTGCTTTAGTTGAGTTGCCACTCAACTTTGTGACTTCATCGCGCGGATTTTCTGCATGTTCGATTAATTGATTTTCAAGGTGGACTCTCACAGCAGTTTCAATGATGCGAGCAACTGTCGATATGAAATAAAAAATCGAAGCGGCAGCAGCAGCGGGACTATGAACGCCTGCTGCAATGCCGGCATTAATAATGCTGATAACAGCGCCTTGGATGCCTTGTGCTGTCATCGAGCCGGCACCTTTGTAACGGTTAATTTGCTGACGGATGGCCTTCCAGTTTTCATTGCGCCATTGTTTATAATATTTTGAATCGATGTTGAAGTTTGCCAGCAAATCTCGCGCGCTTTCGATCATATCTGTGGATTGCAAAACAAGCTTTTCAAGCAGCGCAGTTTCCTTCGCGTAAAATTCATCACGCTCTGCATAAAATGGATCTTTTTCATCGAAGGCATCTTTATCTCTCACAATTGTATTCATAAATCCAATTGTTGCATGTCCTTTTAATAATCCGTTATACATCTTGAGATTGGAAAGAACTGTTTTCAATTTATAAAAATTATCTGACAATAAAAACATTAATCGCAATGCTTTATCTCTCTGATGCTCGATGTTAGCATTATGTTCTTTCGAAAGTTTCTCTAACTTAACAACCAGTTTCTCAATATTTTGATTAATATTACGAGCCTCATTTCGGGTGAGATCAACCATGTAAGCAATTCTGCCGCCACGTGGCCAGGGGCGTTTACGTCTGATGGCGTTAGCATAATCTTTCATTCTGTAAAATAAGTATGATGCAGACCCAATTTTCGCGCCTGAGTGGAAAGCATCCTTAAGTGTGATGACATTTTCTGTTGGTAAAAATCGAGAGGGCGCTTTAATTCGTGCCGGCGGTTCTTCTGGTTGCATCGATTCGCGTATTTCTTGAAAACCCAGAACGCGCTCGTCTTCACGCTGCATTTCTGCATAATGGTGTTTAATAAAATCCTCAGGATCCCAAACTTCATCAGGTCCCAGATAGTGCGCAACTTCACGCCTTGATCCATCGCGATTAATATCAGGTGGCGCAGGAGGTGGATCTTCAACAAACTTAGACAACATTTTATGGCCGGTGCGGAGCTTTCTTCTTTGGTATTCAATTTCAGTAAGATATTCTGAATCTTCTTCAGATGAGTGCGTGAGTGTGTGAGATAGCATGTTTTATCCTGAATATAGATCAACAGCGTTTTATTATTATAATGTTACCATCGGCGTGTCAGATAATTTCGAAACATAATAAACTTTTCCTGCAACAACGTCATTGAAATGCATGGCATTAATAACTTGGAGATTGTCGCGGCAATATTCTTCAATGATTTTAGGTCTTGGAGGGAAGTTGTCTTTGAAAGTTATTTCAGGATTATTGAACTCGTTTCTCACTTTGGCAAGTAGTGAAAATAATTCATCAATTGGTGTGTGCTCGTTAAGTTTTGCAAGTATTTTTCTAATATTAGAGCCGCAAGTAGGGATTTCGATTCTAGACGAGTGTCCTGAACTAAAGCGCTTTTGGTTGGGTTTTATGAATACAGTTAAGCCTCTGCTATCCCAGGTGACTTCATCTTTCAGGGCGGCTAGATAATCATATAAAAAACGAACATATGTATTCATTTCCAGGCGGAATTTCAGGAAATCAGTGATATGTGCTGCGCAATCAAGTTTGCAGCCTATTAATTTCGCCAAATCAGTTTCATCGAATTTTTGTACCTTCATTAGATGATTAAGTATACTGATCAAATTATTCAATTGGACGACATCATCTCCAGTAGAATTTTTCAGCTTTTTATGACACTCATTCAAGTCATATGAAAATAACTGGGCGTATAACTCATTAATCCGGTTGATTACATCAGGAGCTTTTTCCGGGCGTATGCTGTAGTCATTCAGTGATTTATACTCTCTCGCGATTTTCCTTGCCAGCGAGACGTTGGAAAATAAACGATCTGTAATTCTTGTTTTCATTTTAACATCCTTTTCATTAATATATGTCGCCAGTTCGTACTGTTTATAATGAAATTGCAATGATGTAAAGCAAAGGATAAGGATGGGAACAAAATGAAGGCACTCATAAAAATTACTGTAACAACTCTAGTTTTATTCACCGTAAATTCGGCAACAGCATGTATCTGTGCAAAACTTGGCGAAGATTATTTTGACACTGTTAATCAGCACAATAACAAAATTAAAACAGGTCAATGGCCAGCATCTGATGCGCTCACGATCATCACCGGTCGTGTCATGCAATATAGTGAAGTGCCGAAACATGTCATCCCATCATCCATGCAAGTGAAGGTGTCGCATGTTGTTCAGGGAAAAGTGACAGAAAAGTTAATCTGGATTGACGGTGATACGGATGGTTTACAATGCCGCCCGCCAGTTATCAATTTCAAACTTAATTCTACATATATATTTGCTGTTCAGCAGGACCAAAAGAAAAATTATTTTATTTCAGGTTGTGGGTATTATTCGCAAGAAACCATGAAATTGTCATCGATATAATAATTTTACAAGGAAAGACACATGCTGCATTATGATAATTCATCGACTATCCATCCAAATCATTTGCTTTGTCCAATAACACTTCGGATTTTTCTGGAGCCTGTAATCGTTTTGCCTGGCGGGATAGTATATGAGCTGGAAGCGATTCATACCTGGATTGATCTGGCGAAATCGAAAAATAAAGTTGCCTTGTGTCCGCAAACTAATCTGCCAATTAATGGGTATATCGCAGCATATAATACGATTGCTGCTGTAGATGAATATCTCAAAGTAAATCCTGAAGCTAAAGTCGATCAGTATATAAAATCAAGCGATACTCTATGTTTACCTAAGAAGGCAATCGAGGTTGATTACAAACATGATGCGGCAAAGCCTGTAGTGCAGCTGCGTCACGCGAATGATTTCATCAATGAAGAAGATAGAATTGCCATTGATGCCGCTCAGGCAGAGTTGGATCGTTTACCTTCGCCGGCTTCAGGTGCAAGATCTGTGTCAGATAATCATTTGGAGCTATTATGGGAAGAAAGGATGCCGCATCGTCATTTTCTTCAAATGGAACGACCAGTAACTGTGGTGCAAAGGCAGAGGAATCCAGTCGAATTAAATTTCATTAATAAGAGAAAGCGGGCTAAATTAATTCGAGAAATTCAAGATTTGAGTGATGCATTAGGTTTAGGGCATCTATACGGTGCGCCTACTGATACTTCTATGTTCCCAAGTCTTCATCGGGCTGCGATAAACAAAATTCGTGTTGATACTGGGCCCAGAGATTATTTGTCAATGCGTGGTGTTCTAGAGGCAGCGGTCACATCATTAAAAGAATTAAACCCTGAGGTGCTAAGCAGAGCTAGAGATAAATTTCGCAGAAAATTTGATTGTGTATGGGTATCAAATATATATTTAATTTCACTTGGAAGTGTTGATCAATTCATGTTTGATGAAGTGATTGAAGATGTTAAGTTTCAACCTGGTTTTTTAATATTTAAATTGTTGTCAAAAGTTGATTTGTATCTTGTTAAAGCATGCGAACGTAATATCACTGACAATCAACAACAATCAGAAAACCATAACGGAGATCGGCGATCACTACGCAGGTAATATCCGTAATATTTATGTGAGAATTCTAGACGCCTGGAATTGTGACCTGTTAATATTCACCTATTAAATGATAAGGGAATCTCATGCGTTTTCAAACTTTATGCGTAGCAATGGCAGCGGCGTCACTCTCCAGTAATTGCTTTTGCATGATTAACGCGGTGAAGGGATTTTACCTTGGCGCGGAAGGTGCGTTTATCCATTATATTCAACCGCCCGGATCGACAGTCACCACTCCAACATCCACTCCCATGCTGCGTCCTGTTGTGGGTTATCGCTTCAATGATTATGTTGCACTTGATGGCGGTTACAATGATGTTGCCAATCAAAGCGACGGCGGCAACAATGTTGTCGGGCCGAATAAATTCAGACTTTATACGTTTGATCTCGCTGTCAAATTAATTAAGCCTTATCCAAGCGGTGTCAGTTTGTTCGGCAAAATTGGTCTGGGTTACTCGCGGCAATATGTTTTGAATGTGCCGCTGGTCGGCAATCCGCCGCTCGCGAATTACAGTAACAACCGGCTGCAGGGACTACTTGGCGGCGGCATCAGTTACAACATTACGAAGAACCTCGCGGCTCAGTTGACCGGCAGTTATTATTTCCGTAGTGAGCAAATCGGTGCGATGGAAATGGGCGCAATCGGCCTTGTTTATACCGTCGATAAATGGTCGTGATGTTGGGGATTTGTCATTCCCGCGAAAGTGGGAATCTCCCACTTAAATCATATTTATCTAGATACCATTTCTGGTATTCGTTAAAATCCCCCCAATTAAAATAATAAAAAAAAGGTTACCCCCATGCGTCTCCGTCAACTCTTTACTGCAATTACTATATTATTTTCCACCAGCGGATTTTGTGCGATTAATGCCAATCCAGGATTTTATCTGGGCGTGGATTTGGAGGCGAATCATTACGGCCACCCGCAAGGTGCAGCGATGGGGAGCGACTGGTTATTCGGGGGTTTGGTGCGGCCAGTGATTGGCTACCGCTTCAATGACTATGTTGCCCTTGAAGGTGGATATAACGATATCATCAATGAAAACCGTTCGGGCAATTCGTTCTGGGGGCCAGACAAGCTCAGGATTTATTCATATGATCTTTCTGGTAAAGCTATTCTGCCATTAGCGAATGGTTTCAGTATATTCGGCAAAGGCGGTCTCGCCTACACTCATCAATATGTTTATAACGTCGTCTTCACCGGCAGTGCACCGACGGCAGATTACACAGCCAACCGCATTCAGCCTCTGCTCGGCGCAGGTGTCAGTTATAACATCTCCAAAAATCTGGCTGCAGAAATGTCTGCCAGTTACTACTTCAAGAATGGTCCTGTCAGTGCAATTGAAATGATCGGAATTGGTGCAATATATACATTCGGAGATTTGTAAGTTCATCTTGCATTTCATTAAATAGAAATTAATATTTAATGAACTAACCAAGACGGGATTCGCGCGATGGGCATTTTAGCATTAACAGGGCAGGTGATAGTTGGCGTCATATTCGCACATGGGGCGGTTGTGGATATTCTGGAGCGTAAAACGCTGCTTTCCATGCTGAAACAAAAGAAACTGCGTTATGAAGAAATTCTGCTTTACGGCGCCATTGTGCTGAAAATTGTGTGCGGGCTAGGGCTGATCTTTGACGTTGCCCCGCATGTCTCTGCGTTTATACTGGCTGGCTTCACGCTCATCGCCAATATTATCTTTCACCCTTTCTGGTCATTTGGCCCGGGCGAGCGCAAACGCGAATATTTTATTTTCATCACTCACTTGGCTATAGTTGGCGGACTGCTGGCGATTGCGGGGGGATAGTTTGTTTTCAAGACGGCATCGATAATGGTGTATTAAAGCGTCACTACTTCAGGAAGGAGTGAATCATGCCAGATCAACAAGACCAGTTAATTCAAGATATTCTCAATCTTAAAAATGAAAAACTGACCGTCAACAAGCTTGAAGAAAATATATATGACTTCAAATCTCATGTTGAATCGAAAGGAAGGCTAGGCAAAGTTGGCGTCTCATTTTCAGGGCGGGCATTGCTGGACCCTGAGAAAAAAATTGTTACCTATTGGGACATGATTAAAAAATCGTCCTCGGGAATGGGCGGCGAAAACATGGGATTCACCAGGGAAAGATACAGCATCAGCGGCAAAGAACGCTCCGGATCCGGCCGCGGCTTCGTGCCAGGCGGCGAAGAATACAGCTATGATTACGGCAAAGTGCGTGAACTCATGCGGGCAATAGCCGAAAAAAACGGCTGGCAATTCAATGTCACGCTGATCAAGCCGAAGTGGTGGAAGGGCTTTTGGGGGTAATAAATGAACAGAGATATTATTTGACCCAAAATGCAGGATAACAATTGAAATTTCCAAATAATCCTATAAAATTCCTCACCTAGTCCCAAACGCTGGCGTAGCTCAGTTGGTAGAGCAGCTGATTTGTAATCAGCAGGTCGCGGGTTCGAGTCCCATCGCCAGCTTTAATAAAATCAATAAGTTGCATATCAAAAATTCCAAAATACAGCTCGCAACTAAAATTCCAGAGTGCGTATAGAGTGCAATTTCAATGAAGCACACTCTATCGCAGTGAATGAATATCTAATGTGATTAGATGGTGATGAAATAAAAAAGCCGCGAATAATACGCGGCTTTTTCTTAGCAGCATGAGTCAAGATGGCAGTGTGCGAATGACGCGATTAGATTGAATCCAGTCATCGAGATCCTTTTTACGATAACGGATGGTTCTATTCGCTTGCCTGATGAATATCGGGCCCTGCAAATGGCCGAAGCGATATCCATTCATGCGGTCTTTGCTGAGGAAGCTTCGACTCATGCGGATGTATTGCGCGGCTTCTGCCTCGGTGAGAATAATTTCTTTGTTATCGATTTCTGGGGTTACTTCAGATTTTAAAGCACTAGAGGGAATGTGATTGTTCATACTTTGCCTCATTGCAAGTAGATTAATTTATGTCCTACTTGTTGCCGTAATGAATGGCAATGTCCTAACGTGCATTCTTGTGAATTTTCATGAGCATGTCAATGGTAAAAATGTTGGGTCATGACCTTTAAAAGGTTATAATCAGAACAAAATAATGATAAGTCATCAAAATGACAGAATTAAATCAATCTTCACTTGGCAACTTCGTATCCAAGAAAATGACTATATGGATGATGGTACTGGTAGCTGCAATTATTGTTGCGGTTTTCACTGTTTCATTTATCCAGTCACGACAGATGTTTCTTAAGCAAGTAGAAAGCTGGATTGCTATCGCTCCACAGCGAGCGTTAACAAGTCTGATGGACTCGGATCAATTCACGATTGAGCGTGAAGTGAAACTGATGGAATCAACGGGATTATTCTCAGCATTTTGTGTCAAGGACAGTCAGCAAAAAATCCTCGCTTCATTTGGATTGAATTCATGTGCTGGTCTAGAATTATTGCCGATCAAAGATGGTGTTGGTGTGGTATGGGGCTATTATTCATATCAGTCGGATTTTTATCGCTTCATCTTGCCATTTGTTTTGTCGGGCGTAATCTTTTTGATATTGATTTGTGCTTTGTATTTCATTATTCGCTGGCGTATCAAATCGAATCTCGATTCTGAGTTTTCTAGATTTAACCATTTTCTGCAGAGCTTGGAGCTGCTGACTGAAAAAATCCACGAGATATATCAGGATGAGGTTTTGCTGCCTGCTGGATCTGTGGTTCCGCAAAATTCAGAGATGAATATCATTAATCGGGCATTTGTAAAATTAATTGATGAAATCAAGAAAGCAAATATGTCACTCAAAGAAGCTGTTTCAGCGGCTGAAAAGAAGCGATTTCAAGATGAACTGACAGAAACGGCATTACAGGCGGCACATGATATCGGTTCTCCGCTTGGGGTGCTTGAGGCAACGGTGCAGTCTGCGTCAGCTGCACTGCCTGAAGATGCGCGAACTACTATTCGTAATGCCGCGGCAAAATTAAGAGATATTTCTTATTCGTTACTCAAAAAGGGCAGGGGTGATCTGCTATCAATTAGCAATGAATCTATATCCCAGCATTTATTGCTCTGTTTGATTAATCAGGTTGTTTCAGATAAGCGTATCGAATTTAAAAAACAGAAAAATATCGAAATCGATTTTGAATATTCGGATTCAGCATATGGCTTATTCTCTTTTATCAAGGTAGGGGAGTTGAACAGAATTGCGTCTAACCTGATAAACAATTCTGTTGAATCTCTTTGTAACGGCGGCAAGCTCACAATGAGCCTCAGAGATGATGGTTCACACGCAGCTATCGTGATACAGGATAAAGGCAAAGGCATTCCACCTGAAATTCTTACTAAAGTGGGAACGATGGGTATGACTTACGGAAAAGAAAACGGTAATGGATTAGGGTTGCATCACGCCAAGACAACGGTTGAGTCCTGGGGTGGAAAACTGGTGATTCAATCCGAATTAGGAAGTGGTACCGTGGTCTCGGTTTATTTGCCAAAGACGCAGTCGCCAGCATGGTTTTTACCGAATATCAGAATCATTAATCATCAAACAGTAGTGGTGATCGATGATGATGAATCCATTCACCAGTTATGGAATAATCGGTTCAAACAATTCCAGGTTGCATCAGGATATTTAATTGAGATATTTCATTTTTACTCGCCAGATGAATTAATTGCGTGGGTCGTGAAGAACCAAGCAAAAGCAAATGAAGCTTTATATCTATGTGATTATGAATTTGTAGGCGCAAAACAAAATGGTCTTGATTTAATTCGCAGCTTGAATATCAATATATTAAGCATATTGGTGACAAGCCGGTATTATCTGGATGACATGATAATGAAGTGTGAAGCATCCAATGTTAAATTACTGCCGAAAGATATGGCTGGAATTATACCGATATTAGCAATGAGTTTATGATGATGAATCGATATTCAATTAAAAATGACGTGTACCCATTAGTTAAGCTGGCGGTTCCGCTGGCGTTGACGGGATTGGTGCAATCAGCAACTTGGTTTTGTGAAACCATGTTTTTGGCGCACGTGAACGAAGAAACGCTTGCAGCCGGCGCACTGGTCAGCTGGTTGTTCGCGACATTAGCTGTCATCTTATTTGGCACGATGAGTTCGATTAATATTCTGGTGGCACACAAGCATGGTGAAAAAGACGTTGAAGGCATTGAGCAAGTATCGCATGACGGAATTTTGTTGGCGATATTGATCACTGTACCGTTTATCATCTTGTTCTGGAATATGTCGCCAATATTCCAGTTTTTTGGCCAGCCTGAAAGAGTGTCTGAGTTGGCGCGATTATATTTGCATGCATTGTCATGGGGATTGCTCGCCAATTTTATCTCGATAGCGTGTCTTGAAGTATTCATAGGGCTTGGTCATACGCGTTTCATTTTTGGATTCTCAATAATTGAAACCGTATTAAATATCGCATGCAGTTATACACTCATTTTTGGGAAATTTGGTTTTCCTGCGCTCGGCATTGCTGGTGCTGGGTGGGGATTAACATTCAGCTATATCGGCAAGTTACTGATTTTATCTCTCTATATTGCGATGCATAAAGAATACCGAAAATATTTTCGCCATACCTTTTCATTCACGGCTACAGTGTATTTATTTGAACTACTGAAGGTTGGCGTCCCAATGGGGTTAATGTTTAGTGTTGAAGTTGCCTTCTTTTTTGCATTAACACTGGCGATGGGTCTACTTGGAGCAGACATGATGGCGGCTAATCAGGTGACTGTGCAATATCTGGGTTTAATGATGTCTATGATATTCACTGTTGCCCAGGCGATTACTGTGCGTATGGGGCATTTATTAGGTGCGCAAAAAATTGATGCAGCCAAAAAAGCGGGTGAGGTTGGTGTGTTGATGGCTGCAGCTTTTATGTGTTTAATCGCGATTATTTATTGGGTGAAGCCGTTGCCGCTAATTAGTTTGGCATTTGATGTGAATAATCCTGCAAAAACAAATATTGTAGATGCCATCAAATCATTTTTAGCAATCGCAGCAATTTTCCAAATTGTTGAAGCCGCGCGTATTGCATTATTTGGTGTCTTGCGATCACTGAAAGATACACGATTTACCTTGCTAACATCTATCATCAGCTTTTGGTGTATCGCGTTACCAGGCGGATATTTTCTTGCGATGAAATTACATTTCGGCGGCAATGGCTATTGGTGGGCGATGGTGATGGGGGCTGGTGTGAGTGTGATGTTGTTGCAGTGGAGATTCAGTAAAAAAATAAGTCGATATTTGACTTTGCATAGCAGCATGACTTAAAACGAATTTACTGCTATTATTACACGTGGACTTGGCATGCTGATGAGCCAATTGGTAGGATTAAATATAACAATTTAGCGAGTTTCTTATATGAAAAAATATAGAACAAAACTTAAATCAGTTGGTGCAAGTTATAAAATGTAAGTCAAAAGGGCATGGTTCAGGAACTATGCCCTTTTACGCTGGTAAAGCCTCGATAATTGATAGTGACAACGAAGTTTTAATAGAGCGTGAAAATTTAAATCCCGATTCTTCTAGTAAGCGTGCAAATTCATCAAGGCTTCTTTCCTTCCCTGTGAGTGTAACCAACATATTAATATCACCAAGACAAGCTAAATCACGATTATTATCATTACTTATTACTTTTTCGATTATGAGCAGTCGTCCTGATTTATTAATTGATTTCCTGCAATTTTTCAGGATTATTTTGGCATGCACATCATCCCAATCATGTAAAACAACCTTGAGTAGATACAAGTCTCCAGCAGGAACGGATTGAAGAAAATCACCAGAATTTGCATTGCATCTATCTGCTAAATTCGATTGATTGATGTATTCAATAGCATGTTCTTTGGCATTAGGAAGGTCAAAGACATCACCGACAGCGTTTGGATATTGTTTCAGGATCTCGCATAATAAATGTCCTTTGCCGCCGCCTATGTCGACAATTTTTTTAAATGGCGAGAAATCATAGTGTTTGATGATTGCGTGAATCATGGGAATTGAGCCGCGTTCCATTGCGTCATGAAATATCTTGGCTTTATCTGGGTTTTTTTCTAGATATTCCCAGTGTGACATACCATAAATGTGATTAAACGCAGGTTTTCCGGTTTTTACTGAATAAAGCAAATCACCTGCGGATTGATATAATTCTTCTCCGCATAAAACAACAAAGTCTTTAATCGTATTATCTGCGTCACCGCGTAAATCATCAGCGGCAGGATTCATTGCAAATCGCCGCTCACCATCTTCTGAAAATATTCCTAATGAAACCAGGCAGCGCATAACTCTATATAACGGCTCAAGTTGTGAATTGGTTAGTACGGCTAATTGATCAATCGATTTGGTACCAGACGATAAATGATCTGCAATATCAAGCTTTGCAGCGACATATAAGCACTGAGTCATTTTGTAACCATATAATAATCTAGCTAGCATGTGCGACTCCTGTTGGATATTTGTTACATTTAGATGATTTACCAAGGATCGGCAAATGTGAATATGGATTGAAGAAGAAATCTTCAGAAATTCCTGAAAGGCATTTATTCATTAAATTTCCATGATCCATATAAAACAAGGGAATCGCAATATTGTTGTCTTGCATATGCATGGATATTTTTCGGTAAGCCTGAAAGCGGCTATGAGATGAGGGCATGATAATTGCATTGTGAAGCATTACATCAATGCCATTTTGCGCGACATTGGCGTCATTGTCGCCGGTCTTAGAGAAATATTCAAAAACCTTGGATGCTTCTCTATTTTTAAATACATATAAATCAATCATTCCATCTAGATCATGTTTTATAACCTGTGGCTGATATTCTGAGTAATCCTTGTGATATTTAAATTTGATATCAATATGATATTTCTTGGCAATTGAGATTAATTGACGCGTCGTGCAATCATTTTTTATATCATCAAGTTCATGCAATGTAATTGAGGCTCGTTTGTGTCTTAATGCTGGAACAGCGGAAAATACTTCCTGAGGCGTGATTAAAGGCAGTGAAGCTGGCGGCATATTATTGATTGAACCGCCAATGCCATTCGGAATAATGCCATAAGCATGGTGTCCGCCGGCGATGCAGGACGTATCAAAATTATTGAAAATCTCTGCGGCCAATGCTTTCCTTACAATTGAATAATTGAACGGAAATCTCTGGTTATTTGGCACAAAAATTTCAGTAATATTCGGATTGCTCTTAATTAATTTGAAATGGTCATCAGAAAAGTTCCATAGCGATTCCATTCTATACATTAAAGCACCATCAGGATGGTTGTCTTTCAAGGTTTTAAAAAGATGTTTCCCATCACTATGGAATAATATAATGCCTTTATTTCTGACATTAACATCACCTGAATAAAACGGATTTAATCCAAGAATAAGGTACTCAGGATGATGCTTTTGAATTAAATAGGGTGCTGAACCAATCAGGCCGGATATGGTTTGTTTGGTAATTACTGCTGTGGGTGAAGATAATTCATTCAAGAATGTCGTCGGGCTGCTATTGATATTGAATTTTACACGGTACTTGTCTACTACATAAACCTCAGGTTTTTTCTTGTTACCGTTGGCGTGTTCCATGCAGCCGTTTAATCCGCGTAATTCACCATATTTTTTGCTGCCTTTACTGCAGATACGGTTCACCGAACGGTATACATCATGAGATGTCACTTCGCTGCCATCAGAAAAACGGTGGTTTGGTTTGAGTGTAACCGTAATAGACTTTCCATCTGGCGCAACCATCCACGATTTTGCAAGTACAGGGATAAGTTCCAGTTGAGAATTCAGAGCAATTAACGCTTCATATATTAGTGGTAGCATGAATCTGGAATGTGCACTGAATGATGACCGAGGATCCAGCTTTTCGATCATCTGCGGATTGGCAAAAACCAGATAGCCATCTTTCTTCTGCCATGATTGGATCTGATTGCTACTGACACCAGCACATGCTGTTGATGATATTAATATACTAATGAATGCTAGTTTGCATTTTTTTAATTTCATGGGCTTCTAACTGTTCTGATAAATGATCATGTTTCATAATATAGTTTACGATGTCATTAGCTTTAGATTGATCGCCTTTGGCATTGTAATAATCCAGTAAATCAAGCAATGGGCTGATACTCAGTGGATCAAGTTCAGCTGCTTTTTTGAAATAGTCTACAGCATCTGTTTCTTTGCCAAGGTTGATTAGGCACTGTGCATAATAATATGCATTCATGCCGGCACCAGGCGGTCCCAATTCCATCGCTTTTTTGAAGCATTTTCCAGCTTCTTCAAATGCTTCAAGCTTAATGAGGAACAATCCAAGTTCGCTATGTCCTGTTGAATCGTAAGGGTCAACCATGACCATTTGATTAAGATATTTTTCTGCATTTTTCATGTCGCCATTTTGCAGGTGCCACTTGGCAATGGATTGGAAGCAGATTTGCTGGTTTTCGAGTACGACTGGTTCATGATAATCATGATCTGTTTTTGCAGCCATGGCGAGAAATTCAGCTTTGTTAAGGAATTCATTCTGCAGATCAAAGCTAAATTCTTTTACCATCGCAAGACCGCGGTATCCCATTGAGCAGTATAGTTGGTTATGAAGATTATTGCTTTCATACTTTTCTAGGAGCGACAGAAAGTCTTTAGCATATTTAAAAACTTTCTTGCTACGGGTAGATTTTTGATGACGGTAATAAGTGACGATTAGTTGATTCAAAAGGATAATTTGCTCGCGCTCATTCGAATGCTTAGGAATATATGTTTCAGCCAGATCAAGATATCCACCAATATTTACTGGTTTTCCTGTTGAAAGCATGAAGTCAATTTTGGCGGATTCCTTCATCGTCATGGCTTCGAGTTCAACCGCATTAAATTGCCTGATGAGCGGGTTATTGATAACTTCATTAAACAAACCATATCGGACACACAGATTTGCCCAATTGATGTAAAAACGTGAAATGCTCTCATTAGCTTTGAGATTCGCGATTTTTGCAGTGTTTATTAAATAATCCTTCAAGTGGCTTCTATGTTTAGTGAATGCATCCCTAAACTCATCAGTCTCGTTCTGATACAGTTCAATAAAGAAGCCCATTCTCGGAATTCTTTGTGGAAATAAAATAATATCATCGAGGCAGAATACATGATCCATACATGCGCCGCTAAAGTTGCCATGATATTTTGCATTCAGTGTTTGCTGGTCGTGATCGCAGCCTATATAACCAGATGATAAGTGTGGATATCGAAGCCTCATTTAGCAAAGTCCATAATTTGGTGATATGAATTGTATGACAATATCGTTAATTGGTTGGCTTGATGTTCTTGATCACCGGAGTAAATGGCATAGTAATAGTCCTTCGCGCAAGTGAGCGGCTGCCCTGGATGAAAGAAACGACGCCATTCTGAAGCCGGATGATTAAAATCTTTATCTGATAGAAAGAACGGTATAAGAGTGCGCTCTTTAATACCTTGTATTAAATCTTCTGGTGCATCCTGATCTTGTGCAAGTATTTCCATGTCCTGCATTTCTGACTCGTGTTTGACGATTAACCATGACTTGTTACCATCTGCATCAAGCATCAAGGTTGATCCGGTAGCATCCACAATGTAATGTTCAACGATATTGAGTTGTTTCCGAAGGCTTTGTGTGAAGTTAATATATGGCGAAAATTGATGAAGCTGCAGCGGCATACTTGGCAGGTGAGGGATTAACGCTGCAGTTAGATCACGGAAGTATGCATGCTTCAAGGACGCGATAGCTTGTTTGATTTTACTTGGGAACAGCGGATCTGATTTACTGATAAAGTAATGAATAATTCCTTTGTTGAATGCACCAATTGCCAGTGCTTCCATATCTGCGCCGCCGGTCAAAAGAATTTTCTTGGCAGGATGTTTTGCCAGCGCCTCACATACCTCGATGCCGTTCATTTCATCCATGTAATAATCAACGATAATGACAGAAACATCATCAAAGCGTGTACCGTTGTAAATTTCTTCGTGCAGAGCGCGAAGTTTGAATGTAATCGTCTTGTCTTCGGGCGAGGATATGTTTGCATCTGAGTTCGCTTTGATGACGCGGTTGCAAATGCGTTGCATATTATTGTATTTGCGAGTCGACTCGATAGCTGGTTTTGGGGATGTGTATGCGCGATAGTCCGGGGCGTTCAGATTTTCTATAAGTGCTTTGAGGAAATTTTTATCATCATCAATAACCACAGTGGTGGTTGGATAATAACAACACATCATATAGACTCGCTCCCGGTATTACTTATATTTTTTCTTCTATTTCTTGTGATTATTCTTATAATCGTAGATAATTCGAAAATTGAAAGCATCATACCATCAATTTTCTAATATACAACGAGAAATATCTTTCATGCGTAGTCAGGACAAGCTTCAAGCTGAAGATCAGGACAATTCTTTATCATCCCCGAATGCCAAGGCCGATCGGCTCAAGCGCGTTAGAAATTTAGCCAATCTGTCGCGGGAAGATTTTTGTGCAGATGGCACGATTAATCTGACAACACTGATTTCATGGGAAGTTGGCAGGTTTGGCGGTCTTTCTCGCAAGGGCGCTGCAAGCGTAGTCGCACGCATTGCGAAGGAAGGTGTGTTCGTCGCGCCTGAGTGGTTGCTGTATGGTACAGGCGCGGGCCCGGAAGTACATTTTAATAAGATGTCAGCAGTGCATGATGAACTTAATCATGACGTAGATACTCTTTCTGAAAATGCCAAAATCATGATTGAGCTTTCGGTTTTCAGAAAACTACACAAGAATGCAATCGATTTCATTGTAGATGATGATACAATGCTGCCGCATTACCAGCCGGGAGATTATGTTGCGGGTGTGAAGCGGTTTGGGGATGACATCAAGTCTCTCATCGGACATACTTGTATTGTACAAACAGCGTCAGGCAGTATTTATTTTCGTAATCTACTGCAGGGTCCGCGGGAAAATTCTTATAATTTAATACCAGCAAATCCACAGGCTAATGCGAATAATACAGTTGTTTATGATGTTGAATTGGAATGCGCAGCGACTGTTGTATGGAATAGGCGGAGTGAGCAGATAAATAAAGAGAATTGAATGATTTTCTTGGGGAAAATGTGATTCAATCAATTTTTAAATATATTTAATAGAAGCGAAACTTCATTTGATTAGCTGCGGTCACGGCGTTTATTCATCAACACCCGATTTCCTTTTTTGTGAGGATTCTTGAGAATATCATTTATTAAGGGTTTGTATTCTTTAAGTCGTTGCAGTTTACACCAAAGTTTTTCAAAAAGATTCTCAGCTTTCTCCAACTCAATCGTTCCAATTTCATCAACATAAAACTTATGATGACCGAGTTTAAGCATTGGCTGTGACTTGTGAAGATTGTTGTCTATTGGGTAGCGGATGAGGTTGTACTTATCAATGACTTTTATGAGTGATAAGTCATTTTTTGCGATTATTTTTTTAGAGAGTTTATTGTTTAAGGCAACGATGCTATGAGTCGCCATGTACTCATTAGATTGCGATAAAAGCATGCTCTTGAATAATAGTTCGAAAGCTAAATTGCACATATACGCCGATGAGTCGAGAAGGGTTGGATGTTTTCGTAAAGCTACCGATGCTTGCATATGATTGAATGCATGATGCAAGAATTTTTGGATTGCACCATCTTTATTTTGAGAAAAATCAGAAACTGTATATTTTCGATGTTTTTTCTTCTCCATGCGCAATCCCTCGGTGCCTGCAAATTATATTATAACCTGAAATTTAGTTATCTTCTTCAATAGACAATAGGCATTTTCTTTTTCGAGCTGCTTGTTCAACCAGCATCTCTATAAAACTCGACAACGTCCGCCGCTGCTGTCGCGCCATCATTTCCGCCGCTGCATGTAATTCTGCTGTGAGTCGTGCATAAATGATCTTGCTGCGATTTAGCTTGGCACCGCCTTTTGCGCGTTTAGCAGGAACTTTCATTTCGGATTCAGCGGCAGATGTCACTCCATACTGCAGCCACGCAGGATCACATTCCAGTGCTGCGGCAAGTTTCACGAATTGATCGAGTGACGGAACGCGGCGTTTTGCAAGATAGTGACAAACAGCGCTGCGTGTAATGCCAAGTTTTTCGGCAAGCATTTCCTGTGTCATGCGAAGTTCTTTTATTCTTGATCTGCAACGTGCAACCCATGTGTCCATAATTTACTCCTAGTTTGTATAATTTGTGATGAAATCGTAATTTATTTCTAATTATCTTAGAAAACAGTATTGCAATATAATTAATTTCTATTAATATTGGAAATGAAATTTCAGGACGTTGGGGTGACCCAATTAAGGAGGACAGTACAGGTAGTAATCAATGGAATATCAATATGAGCTTAGTGTTAAAACGCAGACCAGGCCAAGTCATCGTGATTGGCGACAGTGGTGAAATCAAAATTACCTTTTATAGATTTGAAGACGGCTATGCGCAATTTGGCATCGAAGCGCCAAAATCAGTTCGTGTAAATCGATTAGAAAAACTTGTGAAAGAGCGGTACATGGCCGAACCAGGCCAATCAGAATCCCAAGACTGACAAATGCGGAGAAATCCGCGGCTTTTTCATTGCATCGATTTATAAAAGGAATTGGTATGCGCAGTTACGGCAATATCCCCACAAATTTCTGGGAACTGCCTGAAATACGGCAGTTATCCGATCAAGCAAAATTATTGGCAACTTATTTAATGACGGGCCCGCACAGCAATATGCTGGGTTGTTTCCGTCTGCCGGATATTTATGTCACTGATGATTTATGCTGGGACATTCAAAAAGTCAAAAATGCATTTACAGAACTCGTCAATATTAAATTTATCTGCCGTGATGAAGCGTTGTTCTGGCTTGTCATTTGCGATTATTTGAAAACTAACAAGATTCAAAACCTGAAACAGGGCATTTGCATACGCAAGATGTTCAGTGGAGTACCAGATAAATCCAGCATAGTCATTCCGCTTGTGGATGCATTGCTGACATATGGAACATACCTTCCAAGTGATTTTATTCAATATTTGCAAAAGTTGAAATACGGTATCGATACGGTATCCCAGCTTGTTGTTGCAGAACAGGAACAGAATCAGGATCAGAAGCAGGAACAGAACCAAGAACAGAATCAGAATCAATATCAGGAACAAGAAAGAGGAATGGCTGTCGGCTGCGCCTCCGCCATTTCAAAAAAATCTTTCTCTCTTTCTGATTTTAATAAAAATCAAATAAAGCAATACGATCAATATCAGGCTGATGCATTGGAAGTTCTGACCTTCCTGAATGAGCACGCTAAAAAAGCATACGAACCGACGAGCGAGCACTTGCGGTATATCACTGAACGTCTAAAGGATGGCGCAAGCGTTGAAATCTGCCGTTGTGTCATCGCTAAAAAAACACGTCAGTGGCAGGGCAAGGAATCTCTCGAAGCCAATCTCAATCCCGTCACATTGTTCCGCAGGGAAAATTTCAACCGTTATAAAGGCGAGCTTGTTTATCACAAGGAAGAGTCACATGAATAAGAAAAATATCTGTCCTGCTTGCAAAAAGTACCACCCCAAAATGCCAGCAATCTGTATGTGTGGGGAGCATCTTACTAAAGAAGAGACCGGCGGGTGCCCATTTATAAAAAAAGATGGTTCTGTATGCGGTAAGCCAGCAAGCAGATCTTATCAAACCAAAGCTGGTGGCTGGTACTGTTCGAAATGTGCTGAAGATTTGCAATATCAAAATTATAGACGATAACAGGAGAAACTAAAATGAGATCTAATCGATATAAATTGGGGTTATCTGCATTTTCATTTCTGGCATCAGGTGCAGCATTTGCTGGCGGCGAAACACCTGTAAGCGAAGGCCTTCGCTACATCATCAATGCCATGTACGGTGCAACTGGTGTAACACTCGCAACACTATCAGTCATGATTGTCGGATTGCTTTGCCTTGGCCATTTTCTCAAATGGTCAACGCTAGGTTACACAATCATGGGAATCTCCATAATTTTTGGTGCGGGCTCAATCGTTAACGGAATTCTTTCACTTGTGAGGAATATATGACGATGAGTGAAATATATAAAAAAGAACAAGATCATCTGGCAATTGGGTTGACAAGGTCGCCAATGTTTCTTGGCGTGAATCTCAGAGTGTTTTTTGGCAACGTAGTGCTCTGCACATTAATTTGCATCAATGCACACACGTTCTGGGGCATCCCATTATTCGTAGTTATTCATCTTCTGGCAGTGCGTTTATCAATCAAGGAGCCTGATTTTCTGTATTTGAATGTGATGTCTTTCGTCAAAACGCCCCCAGTACTGAATCGCTGGTATTGGGGAAAGCTCAACAGCTACGAGCCATGGTGATTTATGATTAGTTTACTGCCGAGATATGTTAGAAGTGAAGAACAGGCATCAAGTCATATCAACATTCATTCGCATTATGATGATGTGACGCTGCTGGATAAGAGTGACAAGCTGATACAGATCATCCAGCTCAATGGTCTTGATTGTATTTCAAGAGA
>DATJFK010000065.1:0-9019 GCA_035495675.1 Gammaproteobacteria bacterium | reverse complement strand
GCTTCCGCTTTCTTCACTTCCGGCTTGGGAGCAGCTTTCGGAGCCGGCGGTGGTGGTATCGGTTTTTTTACTGGCTCAGGAACTGGTTTTGGCTGAGCCGCTGGTTCTTCATGAGGCAAAATTTTACTTTTCGCGGTATCTCCCAGCACAACAGCGCTGATCACATCATGTTGATTGGTATTTTCAACCACTCGAAGCGGAGAAGAAAATTCATAATTTAAAATCAACGCCAGCAAAATCGCAGCATGGAATGCGAAGGAAATTGCGATGAATTTTTTTTCTTGCAGCGCATGCATAATTTAATTTATCAACTAGATTTTTTGGTTTCTGGAGCTGGATCAGTAATAAGACCCACGCTTTTCGCCCCCGCCTGCTGCAAGAGCGCCATTGCCTCTAATACTTTTCCATAATTGGCGCTTTTGTCACCGCGTACGAGCACCGGACGCTTGTTATCTGCTTCTTGAGCAGTCAACTGTGTTGATACCAGATGCGAAAGAGCACGCGCAGTTATCGGCTGATTTGGCTTATCTGCGATATTCAAATAATAATTACCGGTGGAATCAACCGTCACGATCAGAGGCTCCTGCTTTTGCTCAGGCATGGCCTTGGCTTGTGTTTTCGGTAATTCGACTTTCACACCTTGTGTTAACAATGGCGCGGTAATCATAAAAATTACTAACAGTACCAGCATGACATCAATGAACGGCACGACATTGATTTCAGACATTGGCTTGCGCGAGCCGGGTTGATACATAGACATATCAAACCTCCACAGGTTCAGAGTGCATCACATTAGATTGTTCAGCAGCAGATGCTGCCGCTGATGCTTGTGTAAATGCTGCAGCTTGTACGTGAGCAGTATGCTGCAGCTGCCGCGTCAATACATTAACAAATTCTTCCTGAAATGCATCAAAACGGCTGATCAGCCGATTAATATCAGTAATAAAACGACTGTAAGCGATAGACGCAGGAATAGCGGCAAACAACCCAATCGCGGTTGCTATCAATGCCTCGGCAATACCTGGTGCCACCATGGATAAAGTTGCCTGCTGTGCATTACCAAGTGCACCAACAGCTTGCATGATCCCCCAAACCGTTCCAAATAACCCCACATAAGGACTGGTAGAGCCGACGATTGCGAGAAATGGTAAAGTTAATTCCATCTTATCTTGCTGCCGCATTTGTGCGACGCGCATGGCACGCTGGGTATTTTCAATTATCTGCTTGGGTGAAGCGCCCTGCTGCTTGCGGAAACGCAAAAATTCTTTAAATCCGGCGTGGAAAATTGCTTCCGAACCATCTGTTTGCTCACGCACACTTTCATTATATAAACGTGACAAATCTTCGCCCGACCAAAATGCTTTTTCAAAATTACTGGATGATTTGCTGACATCTTTTAGAAAAAACGTACGCTGCAGAATATACGCCCATGAAAGAATGGATGCAGAGATAAGAATCAACATCACACACTTCACTACCAAACCAGCATGAAAAAAATAATTCAGAATATTGGCATCGAAATTCACGATCTAGCTCTCCATATCATTCAAAAGGTGGTACAACACTTTATTTTATCGGGAGCACCAGCATGGCGCAAACCAAGTTCTTACTCAACCCCCTCAAAAAGATTTGTGGTTACCGGCGCGGTTAGCCTTTCCGGCATCTTCATGCCAAAGTGCAGATATGCCTGTTTAGTGGCCAGACGACCGCGGGGTGTTCGCAGCATAAACCCCTGCTGGATAAGAAATGGCTCAATGACATCTTCAATCGTACCTTTTTCTTCATTAATAAATGCCGCGAGACTCTCGAGACCAACCGGGCCGCCGTTGAATTTTTCAATTAAAGCCAGCATAAGCTTTTGATCCATCAGGTCAAATCCCTGACTATCCACACGCAGGAAATCCAGCGCCTCTTTCACCACGGGCCTGGATATTTCCCCACCCGCCCGCACCTCAGCGAAGTCACGCACCCGCCGCAGCAGGCGGTTGGCGATACGCGGCGTGCCGCGGGAGCGGCGCGCTATTTCACCGGCCCCATCGAGATCAATTTTCACACCCAGGATTTCCGCAGAGCGCTGTACGATATGGGTTAAGTCATCCGGCTGATAAAACTCAAGCCGCTGCACAATGCCAAAACGGTCGCGCAGCGGGGATGTCAGCAATCCGGCGCGAGTAGTCGCGCCGATGAGAGTAAATGGGGGCAAATCGAGTTTAATCGAGCGTGCTGACGGGCCTTCACCAATCATGATATCGATTTGATAATCTTCCATTGCCGGATACAACACTTCCTCAACAACCGGACTGAGACGATGAATTTCATCGATAAACAAAACATCGCCCGACTGCATGTTCGTTAATAGTGCCGCCACATCACCTGCGCGCTCAAGCACTGGACCGGACGTTTGTTTCAGACTGACACCTAATTCATTAGCGATAATATTTGCCAGCGTGGTCTTTCCCAAACCCGGCGGTCCGAATATTAAAACATGATCGAGTGCATCACCACGCGCTTTTGCCGCCTGAATAAATATTTCCATTTGTTCGCGCACAGATTGTTGGCCGATGTATTCGCGCAGCGAGCGCGGACGCAGTGCGCGGTCAAATGGATCTGCAGCTTGTTCCTCAGGTGAGACCACACGATCAGTTTCAATCATTACATCATCTCCCTTAATGCACGGCGTATCAATTCTTCACTACTTGACTGTCCGTCATCAATTTTGGTAATTGCGCGATTGGCATCAGGCTGTTTGTAGCCGAGAGAAATCAGCGCGGCGATTGCATCTTGCAGCGACTGATGGCGCGTGTTTGTTTCTGGTTTTGCAATCACCGCTCCCTCAGGAAGCGCCGCCTTATACCAGTCTGAAAGTTTATCGCGCATTTCAATCACTAAACGCTCTGCAGTTTTTTTACCAATCCCCGGCAGGCGCACCAGATTATCCGTGTCATTATCCATTACCCAGCGTACAAATTCCTCAGGCGATGCGCTGGATAAAATGGTTAAACCCATGCGCGGGCCAATGCCGTTCACTTTTAATAATGTTCGGAACAGCGTGCGCTCTTCACGAGAATAAAATCCAAATAATTGCTGTGCATCTTCGCGCACAACAAAATGTGTGAATAACTTCACTTCCTTGCCAACATCCGGCAGTTGATAAAACGTACTCATGGGGGCATCAATTTCATATCCCAGCCCGTTAACGTTTACCACTAATTGCGGGGGTTGTTTTTCAAGAATTGTGCCAAAGACTTGTCCTATCATCATTATCCCCTTTTTGATACTGGGATTATATTGGTAATCCCAGTTTTCTTAAAGCGCGTGACTGAGCATGACACAAAGCAATTGCGAGCGCATCTGCGGCATCAACTTGCAATGTACCCGTGATATTGAGCAGTCTTTTCACCATAAATTGCACTTGATCTTTTGCTGCAGCGCCGTGCCCAACAACTGACTTCTTTACCTGACGAGCTGAATATTCATTCACCGGCATACTCAAGGCAACAATGGCTGCGCCGCGCGCCTGCCCGAGTTTCAATGCCGAATTGGGATTTTCATGCATGAAAACTTGCTCAATGGCAGCTTCATCCGGTTGATGATTTTCAATGATAGTCTTTAGCGCGAGATAGATTTGCCGCAAACGATCCAGCGGCGGATAAGAAGTGAGATTGATATAACCGCTGGTGATATAACGATTGCGATTGCCGTCCAGTTGAATGATGCCGTAACCGGTGCGGCGTGAGCCTGGGTCAATACCAATTATCGTGGTCATGAGATCCCTCCTGTCATTCCCGCGAAAGCGGGAATCTCCTTCTTTCTCTGCTCTCTTTCACGGTCACCCGAAGGAGGTTCCCGCTTTCGCGGGAATGACACCTTTCGCGGGGATGACAATTTATGAAAGTTGCTTCATCACTTCTTCAGATATATCTGCATTCGAATATACCGACTGCACATCATCCAGGTCTTCAAGTGCATCGATCAATTCTATCACTTTTTCACCGGTTTCCTGATCAGTGATTGCTACACTCGTGCCGGCATTCATGGTGACATCTGCTTCTTCTGGCTTGAAGCCTTGTGACGCCAATTGATCTTTGACAGTAATAAAATCTTCGGGTGATGTGATGACATCAATACTACCGTCATCATTGGTAACAACATCTTCCGCACCCAAATCAAGGGCATGTTCCATTAATCTTTCTTCATCCGTACCAGGTGCAAATGTCAGCTGTCCCTGTTTTTTGAAAAGATATGAAACGGAACCATCGGTACCCAGATTACCACCATGTTTAGTGAAGGCGTGGCGAACTTCACCCACTGTTCGATTGCGGTTATTCGTCATGCAGTCAACCATCACTGCAATACCGCCCGGGCCATAACCTTCATATCGAATTTCTTCGACACTCTCACCTTCCATACCGCCGGCGCCGCGTTTGATAGCACGTTCAACAACGTCTTTACTCATGTTCGCGCCATATGCCTTGTCGACAGCAGCACGCAGACGCGGGTTCGCATTGATATCACCGCCGCCAAGTTTCGCCGAAACCGTTAGTTCGCGAATGAGTTTGGTATAAAGCTTGCCGCGTACCGCATCGACTTTCGCTTTATGTCTTTTGATGTTTGCCCACTTGGAATGTCCTGCCATGTGTTCTTCTCTTTGCTTGATTTGTTTAATTGTTCCCGGGTTACGCGCACAGAACGCGCTAACCCGGGCTACATAATTTTAAACAGCCTCTTTAACCTGTTTCACAACGCGGATTCCCAGTTCGATTAATTGTTCTGGTTCTACAGTTGATGGTGCCTCCATCAGTGGACACGTTGCCGTCTGTGTTTTCGGGAATGCGATAACATCACGAATGGAAGATGCACCAGACATCAACATCACGATTCTATCAAGACCAAATGCAATGCCGCCGTGCGGAGGACATCCAAGCTTCATTGCTGTCAGTAAGTGGCCGAATTTTTCCTGCGCTGTTTCATCATCGATATTTAAAATATTGAAAACGGTTTTTTGCATTTCAGATGAATTGATACGGATGGATCCGCCGCCGATTTCACTGCCGTTTAATACCATATCATATGCTCGCGCCAGCATGGTGCCTGGATCAGCTTTTTTCAATTCTTCCACGCTGTTTACTTTCGGTGAAGTGAATGGATGATGACATGCTGACAACCGTCCTTCGCCTTTTTCAAACATTGGAAAATCAACAACCCACAAAATACGCCAGCCTTCCTGTACCAGACCGCGGTCGTTGCCGACACGCAGACGCAGCGCACCAAGAGAATCATTGACGATTTGTGTTTTATCCGCGCCAAAGAAAATGATATCGCCGACTTTTGCGCCTGTGCGCTCGATAACCGCCTTGATAACATCCTCAGGCAGGAATTTTAATATCGGTGACTGCGGGCCGTCGCTATTCATTTTAATGTAAGCAAGACCACGCGCACCAAATACACTGATGTAACTGGTGTAATCATCAATTTCCTTTCGGCTGATATCAGCACCGCCTGGCACGCATAATGCAGCAACGCGGCCATGTGGATCGTTTGCTACATCTTTAAATACTTTAAATTCAACATTTTTTAACAAATCGCCGATGTCAAGTAATTCAAGAGGAATACGCAAGTCAGGCTTATCAGAACCGAAACGGCGCATTGCATCCGCATATGTCATGTGTTCAAATTTCGCGGGTAAATCAACATTCATGATTTCTTTAAACATACCGCGCATCATGTCTTCCATCATCCCTTGAATTTCATCTTCATTCAAAAATGAAGTTTCGATATCAAGCTGTGTGAATTCCGGTTGACGGTCAGCACGCAAATCTTCGTCGCGGAAACAGCGTACGATTTGATAATAACGGTCAATACCACCCATCATCAGAAGCTGTTTAAACTGTTGTGGTGATTGCGGCAGCGCATAAAAATTACCTGGCTTGGTACGGCTAGGCACGAGATAGTCGCGCGCACCTTCAGGAGTCGCACGAGTCAATATAGGTGTTTCTACATCCATAAACCCATGCTTGTCGAGAAAAGTACGCAGATTATGCGTGATGCGTGTGCGCAATCGCAGTCTGTCCAGCATTTCCGGACGGCGGATATCGAGATAACGATATTTGAGACGCGTTTCTTCACCCACTTCATGATATTCATCATCAATTGGAAATGGCAGCGGTTCTGATTTATTGAGAATAACCAGTTCCTGCGTTTCAACCTCCACTTCACCTGATTTCAAATTTTTATTGATTGTGCCGTCAGGACGTTTTCTGACTTTACCTTTAACCTGTACCACGTACTCACTGCGCAGTGCTTCTGCGAGCTTGAACGCTTCCGCCTGCTCTGGCGCAATCACAACCTGCACCAGACCTTCACGGTCACGCAAATCCACAAAAATCACGCCGCCGTGATCGCGCCGGCGGTGTACCCAGCCAGCTAATTTAATTTCTTTACCTAAATGATCGGCCGTAATCTGGCCGCAGTAATGACTACGCATGAATAGTACCTTATATATTTTATTTTTTAATTCGATTTCATTTTACTAAGTGACAGCCCCGGCTGAACTACACCCAGAGAAATCACCAGTTTTAATGCCTGTTCTACACTCATATTTAATTCTTTTACTCTGCTGCGCGGCGCCATTAATAAAAACCCTGATGTTGGATTTGGCGTGGTCGGCACAAAATAACTAACCATAGTCTCATTAATATGGCCTTCAACTTCTTTATTTACTTCGCCAGTTTGAAACGCAATAGTCCATATACCTTCAAGTGGATATTCAACTAACAACACTTTGCGGAAAGACTGCCCGCCAGGTGTAAATAAAGTTTGCGTAACCTGTTTGACACCAGTGTAAATGGAACGCACTAAAGGGATACGCGCCATGAGTCTGTCGCCATATTCCACCAATTTACCGCCAATGATATTGCGCGCAAAAATTCCCGTGGTCAAAATCACAGCCAGGGTAATCATCATGCCAATGCCGGGAATATGAAACCCAATCAAAAAGTCTGGCTGATAATGTGTTGGCAGCAGCAACAATGATTTGCTTAGCAAATCAATAAGAAATTTGAATACAACTACCGTTACAACGACTGGCAGCCACACAAGCAGACCCGATATGAAACAATTACGCAGATAGGTAAACATAATATTTATCCTGCTGATGAATCGGTTGAATTATTAGAGGAACCGCCTGATTTTTTGTCAGAACTGTCTTCCGTCTTTGTACTGCCCGCATTATCTTTTGCTGCCTCAGGCTTTTTCTTGTCTTTGTCGCGAATATCAGTGACATACCAGCCGCCGCCCTTCAAATGAAAGGCGCTGCTTGAAACCAGTTTTTGCAAATCAGGCTTGCCGCATTCTGGGCATTCTTTTAATGGTTCTTCAGAGAACTTTTGAAATGCTTCCAGTTGATGCCCGCATGCCGTGCATTGATATTCATATATAGGCATAATACACCCGGATAGTGACAGCGTTTTGGCTGGGTATTATATGACGCGAAATGCCGTAACATCAATGAACTATATATAAATAACAGGAACCTTCATGTCAAAACGGTCAATTTTGATCACAGGCTGCTCAAGCGGGATAGGACTGCATGCGGCTCTCGCATTAAAAAAACAGGGTTGGCGCGTTTTTGCCGCCGCACGCCAGGCCAAAGATGTTGAAAAATTGGCAGAAAATGGGCTTGAAAGCATACAGCTGGATTTGAACGATTCAGAGTCAATCCATCGTGCTGTCCAGCAAGTACTAAGTGCCACCGGCGGCACGCTGGATGCTTTATTTAATAATGCGGGGCTGCTGGTTGCCGGTGCGATAGATGATATTAGCCGCGATCTGACCCGCAAACAGTTTGAAACCAACGTATTTGGTCCCATGGAATTAATCCGCGTGATACTACCCGTTATGCGCCAGCAAGGCCACGGCCGTATCATTCAAAATAGTTCTATTTTGGGTGTATTGACCCTGCCGTATTATGGTGCGTATAACGCTTCCAAATTTGCGCTGGAAGGATTTTCCCGCACGCTATATCAAGAATGCCGCGGCACAAATATCCATATATCAATCATGAATCCGGGCCCCATCTCATCAGACTTGCGAAAAAACGCATACACAATTTACAAAGATTCTGTCGCGAAAAAATCTGACAGCTATCATCAAGATATATACCGGAAACTGGAAAATGATTATTTTCACAAACAGCGCGGTCAGTTTCTTCTGAATGGCCCTGAAGCGGTGGTAAAAAAATTAAATCATGCATTGACGAGCAAACACCCGAAACTGCATTATTTTATCGGCTGGCCGGCACAGTTACTCGCATTCATGCAAAAAATACTTCCGGAAAGATTATTCAACTGGTTATTGTCAAAAATTTAAGGGGTAGTTCATGCCGTATATTCTAGTTCTTTATTACAGCCGCTATGGCGCAGTGAAACAATTAGCGCAGCATATTGCACGCGGCATTGAATCCGTAAACGGTATGGAAGCACGTATTCGCACTGTTCCTGCAGTATCACCAAACACTGAAGCAACTGAACCCGCCATTCCAGACAGCGGCGCGCCTTATGTCACACTGGAGGATTTAAAAAATTGCGCGGGACTTGCATTAGGCAGCCCGACGCGTTTTGGCAATATGGCTGCGCCGATGAAATATTTTCTCGATACCACTAGCAGCTTGTGGCTCTCAGGCGATCTCGTTAATAAACCCGCTGCAGTTTTCAGCTCAACTTCCACAATGCACGGCGGCCAGGAATCCACCTTGCTCAGCATGATGATTCCGTTATTTCACTTGGGTTTTGTCATGGTCGGCATTCCATACACCGAACCTGATTTGAATAACACGCAAACCGGCGGCACACCTTATGGTGCAACACATGTTGCAGGTGTTTCAGGTAAAAATCCGGTTACAGAAGAAGAACAACGTTTGAGTTTTGCATTAGGTAAGCGACTGGCTGAAACTGCACTGAAGCTCGCGAAATAACTAATGGGGTCGCATCTCGCCTACCCCCTACGATCGCATTAATCCGTA
>DATJFK010000064.1:0-6492 GCA_035495675.1 Gammaproteobacteria bacterium | reverse complement strand
ACAGGGTATTCATTATGAATTTTACTGGATGAAACTCCCGGCGGGATGCGCAGTGGTTGGGCAGTGCGAGCTTCAAGATATGCCTGATCGCGCAGGTGAACATTGCTGGATGAATCAAAATATGAACATGCGGCCAGCGGCAGTGCCAGCAGCAGTAAAGAGCTGCGTATTAATTTTTTCATGTAATTACTCCTGCAATTTTCATCGCCTCTTTTACCTCTTGATGGTACTTGCTGTCCAGTGGTAATAAAGGCAAGCGGATTCCTGCTTTAATTTTACCCATCATTTGCAATGCCCACTTGGTCGGAATGGGGTTGGATTCCAGGAACAATTGTTTGTGCAGAGGCATCAGTTCATTATTCAATCTTTCAGCTGTTACTATGTCGCCATTCAACACCGCTGAACACATATCATGCATTTTGCGCGGTGCAATATTTGCTGTCACAGAGATGACACCTTTGGCGCCGTGTTTCATCAAATCAAGCGCAGTTGCATCATCACCGCTGTAAACTTCAAAACCTGGTCCGCAGCGTTTGATGATTTCCTGGGTGCGTTCAACTTTACCTGTGGCTTCCTTTATGCCGATAATATTTTTAATTTTGGATAAACGCTCTACTGTTTCAGGCAAAATATCACAAGCAGTGCGCCCTGGGACGTTATACAAAATTATGGGAATTCCGGCTTCGTCAGCAATTTTTCTGTAATGTTCATACAAGCCATTTTGTGTCGGTTTGTTATAATAAGGGGTGACAACAAGAAGAGCATCAGCTCCTGCGCGTTTTGCTTCCTTCGATAATTTAATGGTGGTGCTGGTGGAATTGGTGCCAGTACCGGCAATCACTGGTATTCGTCCGGATGCCTGCTGTGCCACGATTTCATTTACCCTGAATAATTCATCTGGATCCAGAGTCACGCTTTCGCCGGTAGTACCCGTCGCGATTATGGCATCGGTTTTATTGGCTATATGCCATTCAACCAGGTCGCGCAGAGTTTCCTGGTCAATAGACCCGTCTTCGTGCATGGGAGTAATAAGGGCTGTCATACTGCCTTTGAACATGGCCGGCGCCTCCTAACTAATGTTTCTGGTTGGATTTTATAGTATATCGCACAGTGTTTTGTCTATATTTTTCTGTATAATGATGGCTTTTTTCAAGAATGAAAAATTTATGAAACTAACATCTGCAGCTGATTATCTCTGGGGCAAACGTGCTGGTGTACGCTGGTTGTTTGCAATTGCAATTTTATTATTATTTACATTTCTTGGCGCCAAGGAAATCTGGACGCAGGAACACCGCTGGGCTGACATTGTTTCCGGCATGTTTTACCGTAATGACTTCTTTCACCCGTATCTGGGTGAGACACGATATTATGACAAGCCACTTCTTTCATACTGGTTGATTGTTGCATTTACATGGGTGACGAACGGGTTAAATAGCTGGTCGCTGCGCTTTCCGTCTGCATTAGCAGGTTTACTGTCTATCTGGTCGATTTATCGAATTGGTAAAACCCAGCGCGATAAATCTTTTGGTATGTTGTGCGGCTGGATGCTGGTAACAACTTTTTACTTTATATTCTGGGCGCGCATCAGCAGTGCAGATATGTTAAATGTCGGCGGCATCATGCTAGCAGTGGCCTGGTATCTTGATAAAAAAGATAAAGCAGGATTTTTTGATTACACTATCTTTTTCATCATTCTTGCGCTTACTTCATTGTGTAAGGGGCTCGGCGGTGCGATCGTGCCGCTCATCGCAGTTTTTGCCGATATGTTGTTGAATCGTTCGTTCAAGCGTCATCTGCGATTATCATTATTTGCTGCGCTGATTCCGGGTATTGTTGTGTACTTGCTGCCGTTCTGGCTCTCCAGTCATTTCGATGGCAGTGCATATGGCGAGGACGGTTTATATCTTGTTTATCGTGAGAATATATTGCGATATTTCCAGCCGTTTGATCATATTGGTCCAATTTATACCTATTTTATTTATCTGCCGATTTATCTTATGCCTTGGACATTATTTTTTATCCCGGCATTACTCACGCTGCCACAGCGATGGCAATCGCTAACTATTAGTGCACGGTGGAATTTGCTCGCATTAGTACTGGTCTTTATTTTCTTTACATTGAGCGGGTCAAGACGCAGCTATTACGTATTACCAATCGTACCATTTGCTGTGTTGATGACTGCTGACTGGATTTATGCAGCTTATTCATCTGCTGCAATGCGCCAACGTTTGGCAGCATTTTGTGTGATCATTTCTACGATATTAATATTTTGTGTCATGGATCTCATGCCTGCATGGTATTACGCCGGCTGTGGAGTTGAGCGGTTTGCTGTGAGCTTGAAGCATGAAGCTGAAAAGTATAAACCATGGAGTCAATGGCATGTGGTGATGCTGGATGCGGAGTCAAAATTGAATTTTTATTTGAATCTGCCGCCAAATATAAAAAATTATGATACGATAGGTGATCGTCAATCACAGACAGATGCATCGTTAAAACAGCGGTGGCCTGTGCTCACGCATCCAGAACCTGGCACGATTATCATCACTCGCAAGCTTTATGCACCAGTTCTAGACAAATATTTCCCAACATATCTCAAAGTCAGTATGCCGCGTGACTCATGCTGGCGAATTAATGGTAACGAAGAAGAAAATATGCCAATTGCATATATTCCTTCGCGATAATATTATACAAGACTAATATTTTTGATTTTATTGAGGATTGAAGGATGATCGAGTTAACGGAAAACTTGCTTTACAAATTGGAAGAGAAAATGATGGCCCTCTTATCTGATGCAGAAAGCATGCGTCAGCAAATTCAGCGTTTGCAGCAGGAAAATTCTGCGCTGCGTCAGGAAAAAGATGGTCATACACGCAAACTGCAAGATTTGGTTTCTCTGCTGGACTCTGTGAATCCGGTTGAACATGCTGCGCCTTCACAGCAGTACGCTACTGTGATGCCTATCGTGGCTCAAGGTTAATCGCTTCAAAACACAGGGAGGTGTTCGATGAGTGTGAATCAACACTATCATGCGACCATTCAAAAGCTTAAGAAGCGTATTCATGCGCTTGAAAAACAGCAAAAGCATGGACGCAAGCAACTTGAGCGCGCCATGAATGAGGCACGCAAGGCTGCAAAATCCTATCAATCCAGGCTGCATGCGAAAATTCGCCAGATCAAAGGCAAAGATGCGGCAGCTAAAGTATCATCATATACAAATGCAGCGTTAGATATGGAGCGTAACTTGCTGAGGGCCGCGGAAAAAAAAGCCAAGGCACTGGCTGCAGCAGTGATGGAGATGGACAAGCAGCACATTTCGCAGCTGGTGCAAAGCTTTCTTGGCAAGCTCCATGTGAATGGCGCGGTGAAGAAAAAGAGTGGCAAAAAGAGTGGGAAGAAGAGTAAGCGAAAGTAAGTTCCTCTGGTTATCTCACACGCTATTTCGAACTTTAAAATTTCTCCTGGATAAAAGTATAAATCCAGGAGAATATTTCGCTCAAAATATAAAATACTTATCCGAAGAGCTCTATGAATTATAAAATGTATAAAGCTATATTCTCACTGGCCTGGAATAAAAATAGCAGCCTGGAATTGAATATCAGGATGTTATTTAAAAAGAATTTTACTTATCATCGCAAGCCAAATTCTTATATATTATTTACAGATAACAACAAAAAGGCACTTGAATATAGGGAAATGAAATACACGATTTTGCGCGCAGCCAGTTTACCAAACTCACCTATTCATCAAACATACGAAAAACTATTAGATCAATATCTCATGCTGCAAAAACGAGATATAAAGAATAAATCTTTCGATGCTGAATTATATTATAAATTGCAGTTTGTCATTGAAAAAATTGAAGAGACAAACCCGGAGCTAAAAAAACAAGGCCATGACATGTCGTCAGATTTTTGGCAAGAGTCATTGGTTGATCAACACACCATATCAGTTAAAGGTTAGCGGAATCCACGCATTATTTTCATAAAAGAAAATTGGTAATAGTGGATCCGGTATCTAAGCTATCAGGATTATCAGTTTGTCTGCTTGTGAGTGTGCTCGCAGCCAGTGAAGGCAGTGCAGTTAAAGCATGTTTCGCAACTCCACTATTGATTGCCGCATCCACGCCGCGTCTCATTAATGATGGTTCAGCTTCAGCTCCATTTTTATCACGTAGTGAATTTGTCACATCATTTGTATTGTTTGATGCCGGGCGCGGTTTTTTGTGATTTATATTTTTTGAGGCAGGTTCGTCAGGATGATCTGCGTGATCATTAGGTTTTCGCATGCAGCGCTTGAATAGAGAATAAATTCCGTAACCGATTCCAGCCACGACTGCCATGCCGCCTAGCATGATTGCTGCACCAACAATAAAGCCGACTGTGCCGGACATACCGAGAGCTGCACTGATTAGTACGCCGCCGCCAATGACTAATGCTAATGATAATAATACTATAACGATAGTTGCAATTCGCTTCCTGCGTGTTGATTGCTTGGTTTGTGCCTCTTCAAGAATTTGCACAGCGTTTTCTGTTTTCTTTGCTGCATTTTCTGCGTTGTTTTCAATCGCATCAACTTTGGGTGCTTGATCTAAAACCTGAACATTAATGTCAGACATGATTGCCTGAAGATCATTCATTTCACGTTGAATATTTTGCATATCCTGATTACGTTCAGCTGCAATTTGTGCTTCTAGTTCGGCATTCTTTTCTTCGAGTGATAGGGAAATCTGAATGTCTCTTGTTGACTTCATTGTCCTCTCCTTGTGCACTGGCGCATAAAATCAATTTAGTTATTTTTAAACTGTATTTGATTTTGCGAAGGAGGTCTAGAGTTGTTATGCCTTTTCTTCAACCCTGCATACTAACGCGCCTTGCAATAATTTAACCTTGATGTTGTCACCTTTATTGACATCATCAGCGCGGTGCAGAATTTTATCATTGCTGTCTGTCGCGATTGAATATCCGCGTTTGAGGGTGGCAAGCGGACTGATACCGTCCAATGTTGCGGCTGCGTGAGCAAGCTGTGAATGTTTAATATTGATATCGTTATGTATCAGAGTTGTTAGTTGATGTGATTGCTGCTGCAATCGCTGCTGGATGCGTTGAATTTGCAAGTGCGGCGTGACCTGATGCAGCCGTGTTGCGAATGCAGACGTTTTCATCTGCAACCTGTTTAACATTTGATTTTGCAATTGTACAAAACGCGCTTCACAAAAATCCAGCTGCTGCATTTTTTCAATTATGCGGCGTTTCGGATGTTGTTGCTGCAAATGTTTTTGCATCCACGCAAGGTTTTGTTTGTCAGCAGTCAATCGCTGCCTGATAAAACGAACAACTTGCTGACCCTGACTGAGCAGTGTCTGTAATAATTCATTGCGGTCGGGTACGGCAATTTCTGCGGCTGCGGATGGCGTTGGTGCGCGCACATCGGCAACAAAGTCTGCAATGGTAAAATCAATTTCATGACCGACGCCGCTGATGACTGGCAGCTTGCTTTCGTATATTGCTTTGGCGGTGATTTCTTCATTAAACGGCCACAAATCTTCAAGTGAACCGCCGCCGCGTGCGACAATCAAGACATCACATTCTTTGCGTTCATTCGCTGTGTGAATTGCTTTAGCAATGGCTGGTGCTGCAGTGTCACCTTGCACCAATGTTGGGTAAATGATAATGGGTGCAGACGGATAGCGTCGCTTTAAAACATGTAAAATATCGCGAATAGCGGCACCGGTGGGTGAGGTCACGACACCAATGCATTTTGGAAATTCGGGAATTTCTTTTTTACGTAATTCATCAAACCAGCCGGCTGCTTCCAGTTTTTTCTTTAATGCTTCGAATGCACGGCGTAATTTGCCTTCACCGCGTTCTTCCATGAAATCTGCGATTAACTGAAAGTCACCGCGTGGCTCGTACAAGCTGACACGCGCACGCAGTAAAACATGCAAGCCATTTTTTGGTGTAAAACCGATTTTGCGCTGACTGCCTTTGAACATGGCGCAGCGTACTTGTGCGTCAGCATCTTTGAGTGAAAAATACCAGTGACCAGAACCTGCGGCAACAAAATTGGAAATTTCACCTTCAATCCAGATTTGATCGAAATTATCTTCCAAAACATCGCGCACGTCGGCGTTGAATTCGCTGACGGTATAAATTTCGGTGCTTTCTTCGAGGTCAATGATGGTCATTGCGGCATTGTCGCATCATCGGTGTTATGCGTGCAAGATTGCCGTGATTTTCTATTATTACGATGAGTTGTAAGAAATGTAGCCTGGATAACGTGCTTTTTGCGTTATCCGGGGTATCGACATTGAAAGTGTTTGTGCAAAATGAATAGAACTGTTGATGTGGTTTATCGGATTTCTCAGTTATGGAAACGCTGTTGGTGACGATACCCCGGATAACGCAAAAAGCGCGTTATCCAGGCTACATTCTGCTTTCAGTCAATTTAACTAACAACACATCCTGTTTCATTGATTTCAATGCTCATTGCCGG
>DATJFK010000063.1:0-8700 GCA_035495675.1 Gammaproteobacteria bacterium | reverse complement strand
GTACTCTGAAAGAACTCGCACTGCGCTGGGCGCCAGCAATTTACAACGGTTTCAAAAAAGATTCCGCGCATTTGGCGTTGAGTGATATTCATGATTCAATTAATGAGTTGAAGTATTACAGAGAAAATTTGTTGAAGTATTGAGTCGAAAACGTGCCCGTGAACGTGCCCGTTCACGGGCACGAAATCCTCACTGAAGATGTCGCTCAATCGCCCACAACACATGTTCGCGCACTAATTCCGAAGGATGATGCAATTTATTTTTTAATGCCGCAATAATTTTTTCATCACGCGGCGCATTACCCAGCGCAACTGCAATATTTCTCAACCAGCATTCATATCCAATGCGGCGAATTGCTGAACCTTGTGTATTACGTAAAAATTCTTCTTCTCTCCAGGAAAATAATTCGAGTAACGCTGCACTATCTAATTGATGCCGTGGATGAAATTCTTTTTCATTTGTGTGTTTCGCAAATTTATTCCACGGACAAAATAACTGACAGTCATCGCAGCCATATATTCTGTTACCAATGAGTGGGCGTAATTCCGGTGGAATGCTGTTGCGCAATTCAATTGTGAGATAAGAAATGCAGCGGCGCGCATCCAGTTGATATGGTGCAACGATTGCTTGTGTGGGGCAGACATCAATACATGATGTGCAAGTGCCGCAATGACTTTTTGTTACTGCATTATCAACTGGCAGCGGCAAGTCAGTATAAATTTCGCCGAGAAAAAACCAGGAACCTGCTTTGCTGTTAATTAAGTTTGTATGTTTTCCTATCCATCCCAATCCTGCATTTTGCGCAAGCGGTTTTTCCATGACAGGTGCGCTGTCGCAAAATACGCGGTATCCCATGCTGCCTGTTTCTGATTTTATTTTTTCTGCTAGTTTTTCTAATCGTTTGCGAATGAGTTTGTGATAATCACGTCCAAGCGCATATCGCGAAACATAAGCTAGTTCAGGATTATTTAATACTTCCATTATTTTTGTATCAGGAGGCAAATAATCCATGCGGGCGGAAATGACGCGGATTGTTCCCGGCTGCAATAATTCCGGGTGCGAGCGCTTCGCACCATGCCTTTGCATGTAATCCATTTCGCCATGAAAATTATTTGTGAGCCATACTGTTAGCTCAGATTCAGCATTATCAAGATTGATATCGGTAATACCAATTTGTTGAAAGCCGAGTTCCATTCCCCATTTTTTTATTGAATCAGCGAGCTGTTTCATTGACATGTTATTTAGAATGTTATAAGAATAGATGAATTATAACGAAGTATGAATTAACAATCATTATGTCTTTATTAACCGTTCAACAAGCAAGTTTTAATCCAGCTCTGCGTTGGCGGTTCTCGCCTGCATTTTCATTTTTTGCCTGCTAGCGCAGGTAATTCATATATATATCAAAAATTTGAGTTGTTAAAAAAGGTCGTAGGCTGGGTTAGCGCGCCTTTTGCGCGTAACCCAACAACAAATGCTGTATATTCAATAAAATGTTATCGGAGTTGTTATGGACTCGAAAATCATAGGCAGTATTCTGCTGATCGTAGGTACGACAGTGGGTGCCGGCATGCTGGCATTGCCAATCGCCACAGCACAGTTAGGCTTTGCAGGGTCAATTATTTTATTGTTTGTTTCCTGGTTTGTGATGACTGGCGGTGCGTTATTACTGCTGGAAGTTAACTTGTGGATGCCTGCAAATAGCAGCATTGTCACAATGGCGCGTGGAACAATTGGACCGGTAGGCCAGTTTATATCATGGTTAACGTTTATGTTGCTGCTTTATTCGGTGATATGCGCATATATTTCCGGTGGCAGCGGCTTATTACAATATCTCTGTCATACGGCTGGGCTGGAACTTTCATCATCTGAATCATCCATCTTGTTTACATTGATATTTGGCACTGTCATCTATCTTGGTATTCGGGTGACTGATTATGTCAATCGGGGTTTGATGTTCGTAAAACTTGGTAGTTACGCATTATTAGTGATAGCGCTCATACCATTTATCTCGTCAGACAATCTCGCTTATTCTGATTTTTCAGTGCTGCGTACTTCCACTGCTGTCATTGTGACTGCTGCATCATTCGGTTTTTCGGCAATTGTTCCCAGTCTCAGAATTTATTTACAAGGCGATATGCTCAAGCTGAGAAAAGCAATTTTGATTGGCAGCCTGATACCGCTGGTTCTTTATATTTTCTGGGATATGGTGATCATGGGAGTGATCCCGTTACATGGTCAGCATGGTCTTGCGTCTATCATGAACGCCAGTAATTCAACCCGCGCACTGGCAGCGAATTTAAGCAACACAGCGTCAAATCCATTTGTGACACTTATCACAAAAATATTTACATCGATATGTGTGTTGACGTCATTTTTGGGAGCTTCATTATGTCTAACAGACTTTTTGGCTGATGCATTTGCAATGGAAAAAATTGGAATCAATCGCATTATCATTCAGGCCGCAGTTTATCTGCCGCCTTTGATTATTGTGTTGTTTTATCCAAATGCGTTTATACGCGCACTTGAGTATGCGGGGATTTACAGCATCATTCTATTAGTGCTGATTCCGGCATACATGGCGATGCGCGGAAGGCATAAATTTAAAGATGCGGCTTACCGTGTGCCGGGTGGATCAGCGTTCCTCATCGGGATGATGATGATTTCAGTTGTTGCCATCATATATAGCATTGTCTGTTAATAGATATTAAAGGTTGCGAAATTCACCTAAACGAAGGTAATCTTTAGCTCACCCTAATTTTCAGACGATTTACATGGATTTTAGATGATAAAAAAGTTGCTAAAATCCAATCACTTATGCTCTCAGAGAGGATTTTTCGCTGGTTAATAAGACAACTTTAACAAGAAATCTGTAGAATAGATTTCGACCAATTGAGGAATATATATATGAATTCTAAGTTACTAGGCGGTGTTTTATTAGTAGTGGGTACTACTATTGGCGCCGGTATGCTTGCCCTTCCAATCGCTACTGCCCAGCTCGGTTTCTGGGCGTCCGTAGCATTATTAATTGGATGCTGGGCTGTCATGACTTTATGCGCTTTCCTGTTTCTGGAAGTCAATTTGTGGCTGCCGCCAAATACTAATCTGATCTCTATGGCTGGTGCGACACTTGGCCGCTGGGGACAGTTAATTGCCTGGTGTGCCTATCTTTTATTGTTATATTCAATCTTGTCTGCATATATCGCCGGCGGCGGTGACTTGTTCCATTACTTATTAATGTCAAGCGGCATTGACGTTCCATTATCTGTAGCATCAGTTTTATTCACTGCGCTGTTTGGTCTCGTGGTGTACTTTGGTATTAAAGCCGTTGACTATGTAAACCGCGGTTTGATGTTTGGCAAGATGGGTGCGTATTTCATGCTGGTGATATTGATCCTGCCGTTTATTACCATGACCAATTTGGGAAGCGGTGAATTTAGCAGAGTTGTATTTCCAACCAGCCTCAGCGTGACAGTTGTTGCCTTTACCTGTCTCATGATTATTCCGAGCCTGAGAACATATTTTGATGAAGATATCGCTTTATTACGTAAAGCTATTTTGATCGGCACAATCATTCCTTTAGTTTGCTACATCGCCTGGGATGCAGTAATCATGGGTGTCATTCCGCTTGATGGTGAAATGGGTTTACGCGGCATGCTTCACTCCAGCAGTTCAAACAGTGACATGGTTACCGCTCTTACAACCTTGCTGCAGAAAGATCACATCACGGTGCTCACAAAATTCTTTACCTCGATTTGTATGGCAACTTCATTCCTGAGTATTTCTCTTTGTCTGTCAGACTTTCTCTCTGATGGATTCAAAGTTAGAAAAGAAGGAATGGGTAATGTTCTGATTTACGGCACAACGTTCCTGCCGCCAATTTTCATTGTTTTGTTTTATCCGGACGCATTTATCCGCGGCTTGCATTATGCCGGGTTAAGCTGCTTTGTGTTGATGATTTTGTTCCCGCCGTTAATGGTATGGAGCGGTCGTTATTACAAATCATTCGCTACAGCTGACACTTCATATCAAGTTAAAGGCGGTAAATATCTGCTTAGTCTACTGCTCGCATTTGGAGCGGTGATGATTGGAATCAGCTTGCAAGGTGTTGCTTAAGGAGTAGTTACACTTTTATGGAATACTTTTCTTCCGCATGGATGTGGATAGGCTTTTCAACATTTCTTGTTATCGCTTTAACAGTTGATACCGTTTTAATCGGTAAATATCGCGCCCGCACAGTTGAAACCTGGCGGGCTGCTTTGTTTTGGACGCTGCTCTGGATTACATGTGCGCTGATTTTTAATGTGTTGATCTGGATATACGCGCGTAGCATCATGGATACATCATCAGCAAATAAACTCGCGCTGAATTTTTTCACTGCTTATCTCATCGAAAAATCATTATCATTGGATAACCTGTTTGTATTTTATCTGGTGTTTCAACACTTTCACATTGCCCACAGGCATCAGCATCGTGTTTTGTCATATGGTATATGGGGTGCGGTGATCATGCGTCTTGCAATCATACTTGCAGGAATCTGGCTGATCAGTCAGTTCCATTGGCTGTTATATGTCATGGGCGCCATTCTTGTTTTTACCGGCATTAAAATTCTTTTAATGAAAGAAAAGCATAAAGATCTAGATGAAGCACTGATTTTAAAATTAACTAAAAAAGTTTTCAGGGTGACAAACGAAATTGTTAATGAGCATTTCTTCGTTTACAAAAACAAGCTGCTATATGCTACGCCGTTATTTGTTGCTTTGGTTTTTATTGAATTCTCTGATCTGATTTTCGCGATAGACAGCATTCCTGCTGTGTTTGCGATTACACAAGATCCGTTTATCGTCTGGACTTCCAATATTTTCGCTATCCTCGGATTGCGGGCCATGTATTTTCTATTAGCTCGTATGGTTGAAGATTTGAGGTTATTGAAATACGGAATCGCGCTCATTTTAGTCTTTGTTGGTGTTAAAATGTTAATTGAGCCTTGGATAAATATTCCTATTGGCATGTCGCTTGGTGTTATCGCATTTATTATACTGACATTTTCAGTATTGAGTGTCAGGGAATCAGGAATACGGAGTTAGGCAATGGCGGGCACCAAAGTACCGGTTTATCAAACAGAGCAAATCCGCGAATTCGAGCGTCTGGCAGCCGAACGCTTCAATATCAGCGGTGATGTGTTGATGGCACGTGCTGCCAAAGCAGCACTGGATTTTATGCTGCGCCGTTTCGCGAATGCTAAACGAGTTGCTGTGTTTTGCGGCAGCGGTAATAACGGCGGCGACGGTTATGTTCTTGCTGAGCTTGCACAAGAGCGCGGTTTGCTAGTCACGGTTTATCAAGTGGGCGATCATGGTCATCTTAAAAATGAAGCAAAGCACGCTCATGATCGCTGCATTCAGGCAAAAATATCGATTTTGAAATTTCAGGATAAAATTGATTTGCAGCATCCGGATTTAATTGTGGATGCCATCTGCGGTATTGGTGTCCACGAGGCGCTGCGTGATGATGTAGTACTTGCGCTGGATAATATTCGCCGTACACAAATTCCTGTATTCGCACTGGATGCGCCGACGGGAATCGATGCTGACACCGGATGTGTATTGGGTGCTGCACTAAAAGCTGCTGCGACGATTACATTCATTGGTTATAAATTAGGATTATTGACTGGCAGCGGTTCATCTTACACTGGCGAGCTGGTTTTAAATGATTTGCAGCTGCCGCCTGATTTATTCGCATATGTTGAACCTGTCGCAGAAAAAATTCAATTGAGCACATTTAATAATTATTTGAAAGCACGGCTTCGTGACTGGCATAAAGGGTTATCTGGACATGTGCTGGTGATAGGAGGTGCGCAGGGTTTTTCAGGTGCTCCGCGTCTTGCCGGTATGGCCGCACTGCGTGTTGGTGCTGGTCTTGTAACAATTGCAACGGATCCCGTCAATGCAGCGGCGATGAATGCCGAATGTCCGGAATTAATGTGCCACGGTGTTGCCAATGTCGAAGATTTACAACCTTTACTGAGTAAAGCAGATGTAATAGTACTGGGGCCCGGACTTTCACAATCTGACTGGGCGTTGGCGCTCTGGCAGGAAGCAATCAAGCAAGATGCATGGATGGTGATTGACGCGGATGCTCTAAATCTTCTCGCCAATCATCCGCAAACGCATGAAAACTGGGTATTAACTCCTCATCCGGGTGAGGCAGCGCGGTTACTGGGCCAAACTTCACAAGTGATACAAAGTGAGCGCCTTGAATCAGTGAAAGATCTGGCCAAACGTTACGGCGGAGTTGCCGTATTAAAAGGCGCTGGAACGCTTGTGGTGGCACCAAATATGCTGCCTGGAGTATGCGATAAAGGGAATCCAGGAATGGCATCAGCAGGAATGGGTGATATTTTAAGCGGTGTCATCGGTGGTTTATTATCGCAGGGAATTCCACCGGGCGAAGCCGCAAGACTGGGTGTAGTCATGCATGCGACAGCAGGTGATATGGCTGCCAAAGATGGTGAACGTGGTATGATTGCTACAGATTTGCTGCCGTATTTGCGGCGGTTAAGCAATATTACAAGTTGATAATCAATGAACGATCATTCTGCAAAAATATCCCGTCAGGCTGCATCTGAGGCGGAAACACAGCAGCTGGCGGCTGATCTGGTACGTGCCATAAAAAGCGGGGCAATCATTTATTTATATGGAACGCTGGGTGCCGGCAAAACGACGTTCGTGCGAGGAATGCTGCGGGGTCTCGGTTTTACTGGCAGGGTCAAAAGTCCGACTTATACGATCGTTGAACCATATGAAACGGATAAATTTGATGTTTTTCATTTTGATCTGTACCGTCTTGATGATGCGAATGAGTTGAGGCAGATCGGGTTGGAAACATATTTCGATGGTAAATCAGTGTGTCTGATTGAGTGGCCAGAAAAAGGGTCGCCAATACTGCCATCACCAGATCTCGTCTGCTATTTTGATATAATAGAAAATGGCAGAAAAATTCGATTTGAGTCGTTCACGAATAAGGGAAAAGAAATTTTGACTCTTCTGTAATAAAAGGAATTTGTGATGCGTCGTGTTGCGATCGCCATTATTTTATTACTCATTTCTATTGCTGCAGTTGCAGAAAAAAGCAATCCTGCTTTTATCACCAGCATGCGCGTTTTTCCAGGCGCAGAAAAGACAGTGATTTATTTCCAACTCACGCGCAAGGCTGTGGGTACAATTCGTTTCAATCCATCAATTAATAGACTGATAGTCAAATTTGAAAATACCAAACTTAATTTTGCGGTGAAAAATGCAAGATTTAAGAATGCAAATATCCTGGGATTTTCCAGCCGCGAATTGATAGGCGAGGGTTCGGAATTTGATTTTGATACGACAGGAAATGTCGAATGGAAAACGGATTATGAAGTGGAAATGGATGCATCAGGTGCAAAGATGCGGCTTGAGATTAATTCAACGAATAAAACAGTGCCTGCTTTTCCCGGGATTAAATCAAATTCTGAATCTGACAAAATTGTTGAAAAACAGATTTTGCATGAACTGGCAAAATACAAAGATAATTTAAAAAAATTAAAAATGGAACGGCAGGAGCTGATTGGTCGTGCACGGTTGGAAAAAAATCAGATGCATGCTGCGACTGCGAGCATGCATGTATTCACGGTCATCATTGATCCAGGTCACGGAGGAAAAGATACTGGTGCTATTGGTAAAAGCGGATTACGTGAAAAAGATGTGGTGTTGAGCATATCAAAAAAGCTCGCGGCTGAACTTGCAAAAATTCCAGGTATACGAGTTGTATTGACGCGTAAGGGTGATTATTACTTGCCGCTGCGTGCGCGTTTGCATGCGGCGCGGCAAGATGACGCTGATTTATTTATCGCTGTACACGCGGATGCATATTTCAATAACAATGCGATGGGCGCATCTGTTTATGCGTTGTCACAGCATGGTGCAACCAGTGAAGCATCGCGCTGGCTAATACAGCAGGAAAAATATTCAGAATTGGACGGCATTGATTTTGATGATCTCAGCGATAAAAGCCGAATGGTGCGATCAGTGTTAATCGATTTATCGCAGACAACAACTATTCGCGACAGTCTGCGTCTTGGCAATAAAGTGCTGGATGCGCTGGATCGCGTTTCTGCATTGCATCATGGTCAAGTAGAGCAGGCGCCGTTTGTGGTATTAAAGTCTCCCGACATTCCATCCATTCTAGTTGAAACAGGATTTATCACTAACCCGACAGAAGAAGCACGGTTAATGAATCCATTCTATCAGGACAAGATTGCACATGCGATTGCTCATGGTGTGCAAACCTATATCAGAAAATACGGTAATCGATAGTTTGATTCATGTTACAATCTCCCGCATTGGTTTTTGTGGAGCGGGAAATGCACAATCGAATTAAAACGTTAAGTCCTCTGTTGGCTAATCAGATTGCTGCCGGTGAGGTTGTAGAGCGCCCAGCATCAGTCGTAAAAGAATTGGTTGAAAACTGCCTGGATGCGGGTGCAACACAAATCGATATTGAAATTGAGCAAGGTGGTGCGCGCCTGATAAAAGTGCGTGACAATGGTAATGGTATACATGAAGAAGATTTACCGCTCGCGCTCAGCCGTCATGCTACCAGCAAAATTCTTTCCTCAGAAGATCTGGCACAAATCCTGACATTGGGTTTTCGCGGTGAAGCACTTGC
>DATJFK010000062.1:0-21939 GCA_035495675.1 Gammaproteobacteria bacterium | reverse complement strand
TGGATTTAATGTAGCCCGGGTTAGCGCGCCTTTTGCGCGTAACCCGGGGTCATCATAATCTGCCCCGTTCTCTCTCGTTGTGTCCTTTGTAATGGATTTAATGTAGCCCGGGTTAGCGTGCTTTTTACGCGTAACCCGGGGTCATCATAATCTTTTATATCGGTTTGTATGATAAGTGATCAATATTAAGACAGTATTAGGTGGTTAATGTGACGGCAGGTTTTATTTGCGAGAGGGTGGGTAAGTGGTTGATTTTGATTGATGTGGATATAAATTAGCTGGCTCAGTGCAAACATTGTCCCCGGGTTTCGCGTAAAAAGCACGCTAACCCGGGCTACATTCATAGGGCGGAGTGCTTTCGTTGTTGATGTTTGGTGGCCACGATGATGACCGTGCTTTCGGTCTCATTGATACGATAGACAACGCGGTAATCCCCGACTCTGAGCTGGCGGTGGTTCTTCAGGCTGTAGCGTAAAGGTTTCCCATAGGATTTGGTTGTAATGCATTGAAATATAGAAGGTTATAGATGGTTGTCATCCTGAGGAGTGCTTAGTGCGACGAAGGATTTCCTTTATATTGCACGGTTACGTCAAGGAGATCCCCGCTTTCGCGGGGATGACAATTATTCGCAGGGGAGATATTACTCGGCTGATGTTTCGCCGTTATCTTTTGGTGCTTCAACTGGTTCAGCGGCAGGAACTGCTGCGGTGCCCAGTTTGGCGGTCAGTTTTTCTTTAATACGTGCAGCCTTACCGCTGAGATCACGCATGTAATACAGTTTGGCGCGGCGGACGTCACCACGGCGTTTAACCTGTACGGATTCAAGTGAGGGGCTTGAGGTCTGGAATACACGCTCAACGCCTACACCGTGGGAAATCTTGCGTACGGTGAATGCTGAGTTGTAGCCGCGGTTGCGCTTGGCAATGACCACGCCTTCATAAGACTGCAAACGGCTGCGTTCGCCTTCTTTCACTTTAACCTGCACAACGACGGTGTCGCCTGCTTCAAAAGCCGGTAAAGTCTTGACCGACTTCATAAATTCGGATTCTACTGCTTGGATAATTTTGTTACGCATTGTTCTCTTCCTCTAACAAGACGGGTGATTCTATACAGTTTGAGAGGATTTTTCGAGTGTTTTTTTAGGTTTTTCGACGTGAACGTGAACGTTACCGTTACCGTTCCCGTTTTTTGGGGAATATTCCTAATAGCCGGTAACGGTAACGCAAACGTTCACGTTCACGATAAAGCGCAACGCGATGACAGGGTTACCCAATATCATCAATAAATTCATCAAGTAACGCTTGCTCTTCCTTGCTTAACTTTAACTTGGCCAGAAGATCCGGGCGGCGCATCCAGGTGCGTCCCAGTGACATTTTCAGTCGCCAGCGGCGGATTTCAGCGTGATGACCGCTCATCAAAACTGGCGGTACCGGCAGACCGGCAAAGATTTCGGGGCGGGTATATTGCGGATATTTGAGCAAGCCCGATGTGAGTGAATCGGTTGCCACGCTCTGGTCATCGCCCACCACGCCCGGGAGCAGGCGGCTGGCTGCATCAATCATTACCATGGCGGCGAGTTCACCGCCAGTGAGGATGAAATCACCGATAGACCATTCTTCATCAACTTCGCTTTCAATAATGCGCTCATCAATACCTTCATAACGTCCGGCAATCATCACCACAGATTTCATTTCTGCCAGTCTTTCTGCTGCTTTCTGGTCGAATTGACGACCCTGCGGCGATAAGAAAATGACAGTTGGCGGTACTGGTGCAGCATCATTTGCTGCCTGAATCGCAGCTTGCAGAGGCTCCGGCATCATCACCATGCCAGGGCCGCCGCCGTATGGATTGTCATCAACGGACTGATGTCTGTCAGTCGTAAAATCACGGGGATTAAAGCATTGCAGCTGGATAATTTTTTCTTTTTGTGCGCGGCTGGTGACGCCGGAATTCAGTGCGGAAAACATTTCAGGAAAGATGGTGACAATGCCAAACCACATCAGATTTCCTCCCAATTCACCTGCATTTCTTGCTTGTCGATATCAATATTCAACACAACAGAGCCGGGTAAATAGGGGATCGCAATTTCTTTTTCGCCTTTCACCACCAGCACATCATTGGAGCCGGTTTCAATGAGATAAATGATTTTTCCCAGTGTTTCACCGCGCTGATTGATGACGGTGAGGCCGACTAAATCCGACCAGTAATATTCATTTTTAGCGAGTTCTGGCAGCTGTGATCGTGTGATGTTAATCGTTTTGCTGGTATAAAGCCGCGCTTCTTCGGGTGTTTCGACGCCGGTAAATTTCACGATTAAACCGCCGCCGTGTTCTTTGGCGTCTTCAATTGTTATTTCCTGATATTTGTCGTCAGTGCTGCTTAAATACCAGGGAGAATACTCGAGGATATCAGCGCCATATTCGGTAAACGTCTGGATTTTGAGCCAGCCTTTAATGCCAAAAGGTGCACCGATCTTGCCGATAATAATGTATGTGGAATTAGTTTTTGGCATAACGAGAGCTTAGGGGGAATATGTAGGTTGGGTTAGCGCGCTTTTTGCGCGTAACCCAACAACGAATGCGCGTAACCCAACATCCATCAACGAAAGCGGGTTAAGCTGCAGTTCCAGCTTCTTTGTGCAGCTTGATCAAGTGCTTAACGCGGTCAGAAGCTTGCGCACCTTGGCTGATCCAGTGTTCAGCGCGTGCCAGATCCAGCGAGAGCTTCACTTCTTTGCCGGCAGCGATAGGGTTGTAATAACCAACCTGCTCAATGAAGCGGCCATCGCGTGAGCGGCGCTTGTCAGCCACAACGATATGATAAAACGGGCGTTTTTTAGCGCCGGTACGTGATAAACGAATAACTACCATGATCTTTGAATCCTCTCTATTTATAAAGATCCCGGATGAAATAAAAACATTTCATCCGGGCTACGAAATACTTAAGAGCCGGGATTATACGGTGAGTTTCCTCACCTTGCAAACCTAAAATGGCATTCCCGGGGGCATGCCGCCGCCAAATGGGAACTTGCCCTGCATGCCGCGCATCATTTTCATGAGGCCGCCGCCTTTCATTTTTTTCATCATTTTTTGCATCATCGTGAATTGCTTCAATAGCTGGTTGATATCTTGAATGGTGGTGCCGGAACCCATGGCGATGCGGCGTTTATGAGAATTTTTGATATTGTCAGGGAAGCGCCGTTCTTTTTTCGTCATGGAATTGATGATGGCTTTGATTTTCACAAGCTTTTTATCATTCAATTGTGATTTGACGTTTTCTGGCAGCTGGCCGACGCCGGGCAATTTACTCATGATGCCCATCATGCCGCCCATGTTTTCAATCTGTTCGAGCTGGCCAAGGAAATCTGTCAAATCAAATGTTTTACCTTTTTTGATTTTATTCGCGAGTTTTTCCGCTTTGTCACGGTCAACTTTTTGCGTGACTTCTTCAACTAAACTGACGATATCGCCCATGTCGAGAATACGCGATGCAATACGATCCGGATGGAAGGGTTCCAGCGCATCAATTTTTTCACCGACACCAATAAATTTAATCGGTTTACCTGTGATGTGGCGGATGGAAAGTGCAGCACCGCCGCGGGCATCGCCGTCTGCTTTGGTGAGCACAACGCCGGTTAACGGCAGGGCATCGTGAAATGCTTTTGCCGTATTTGCCGCATCTTGTCCTGTCATGCTGTCGACGACAAAAAGCGTTTCAATTGGATTAACTGCAGCGTGTAAACGCTTGATTTCGGACATCATTTCTTCATCGATGTGCAGGCGGCCTGCTGTATCAAGAATAACGACATCAATCACTTTATTTTTTGCGGTTTGAATCGCGGCTTTGGCGATTTCAACCGGGTCTTGATTGATGGTACTGGGATGAAATTCCGCTCCGACTGATTTCGCCAGCGTTTCCAGCTGATCGATAGCGGCAGGGCGGTAAACGTCTGCACTGGTTAACAAGACCGATTTTTTCTGCGAGTTGATCAGCCAGCGTGCGAGCTTGGCGGCAGTTGTTGTTTTACCAGAACCTTGTAAACCAGCCATCATGATGACGGCAGGCGGTGCCACACGCAGATTTAATTCCGCATTGGCTTCACCCATTAATCTGGTTAATTCATCGTGGACAATTTTGATTAACACTTGTCCCGGTGTCAGGCTGGTCATGACATCGGCGCCCAGCGCCTTGGATTCAATGTCAGCAATAAATGCTTTTGCGACGGGCAGTGCCACATCGGCTTCGAGCAGGGCAACGCGGATATCACGCAGCGTATCTTTGATATTCGCTTCGGTGAGGCGCCCCTGGCCGGTTAAATTCTTGATAACTTTATTTAAACGTTCGGATAAGTTATTGAACATATTTTATAAACCGTTAATTGAAAATCGGAGGAGAGTATACCCAATAAAGCTGCAACAGGTCATTACTTTCGTGGCGAATTTTGCGGATGAGAGCCAGGCTGTACATCCGGTTCTTTTTGGGGGGTAAAAAGATTGTAGAGAAGTCTTTCTTTTCGGCGTTTTGCTTCTGCAGAGTTATAAGTATACTCATCACCGCCCTCGACAACGACTTCGAAATCTTCATCATTAAACAGGTTCGCCGTTTCATCTTCAGATAAATCGAGAAAATCGCGAACTTTAGCACCATAACAGCAGTTATAAACGCTATCAAGTATTGAACTAAGTGCATTACTTACTGCAGAAGCAGCGGTTTGTGAAACTTCTACACCTTTATAAAAAATAGGGAAAACACTGCCCGCGGAATTGATGAAGAAACTTGCGGCACCAACGTAGGCTAATGTTTCGATGATGGGGTCGGTGACGGATGCATAATCAATTCCAAGTGTTTCTAATAATTCGAGCATCATTTCTTTAGTGATGCCGTGATACGTGTAGGCAAGTAATCCGCCTGCTAACAGTGATAATGCAAATGCAGATACGATTTTGGAGTCTTTATATGCCGGGGTTTCTCCTTCCGCGGGGGTGAAGCTGCCGAAAAAGATATCGAGACATTCGATCACAAACGCGCCGTTCATAAAGTAATCGGTAAACGCAATACTGGAGCAGGCAGCGCCAGTGATGATACGCGGCGCAAGTGAGGTAATTTCAAATACGTCATAAAGACCCGTGCATGTCATGACTCCATCATTAAAACTGCCAAAAATCGCGATGGTATAACCAATCGTGGGAGTCAAGTAACGGCTCGCTCTGTTAGAGTATTTTGGTTTGACGCCGGCCATTACCTCTCTGACTTTTTTCCAGGTCGCCATGCCTTCGCCTGATGTGATATTCAAAAAGACAGCAGCAGCGGTGACATCAGATGCGGCTTGCCAGAGCGGCGCGCTGAAATTTTTATTTAGGAAAACATATTTTTCTCGCAATTCATTTACGAAATAATATGCGAGTACACTGTCGGCAAAAGCTGCCCAGCTGCCCATGACAATGGAAGCAGTAGCAGCTGTGATTTCTTTAGCTTTGCTAAGTTTGGGCCAATCGGCTGGAATATTGCGTTGTTCAATGACATTAAAAGCATCTTCAATGCCTTCGTGGTTGTATTTACTGTTGATACTGAGAGCTGCGCCGAAGTTGCAGATAGTGGCAGGTATGATGATGGCGAGCGGTTGGTTACTTAAATCAATTGCAGTTTCGGCGGCTTCACATAATGCGGCACCAAATGGAAAGGAATATGCGGCGCGTTTGATATGAATTACTCTGACAGCGCAGCTGCGGGGCTGAGGGGTGTTAACAGGCACGAGTTCTTCTATGCCATTGCTGGCAGTCTCGCTGTTTTCAAGCATGCGTGTAGCTATATCATCAGCATCTTGCAATAGACGGGCTAGTTCTTCACGAGTTGAGAAATCAGCATGTGCGAATCCCTCCACCTGTTCAGTGGTCTGAAGCATTTCTTCTTTATCTTTCGCTACTGGATTTCCGCGAATTTGCATAACACTTCTCGTTAGGTGTTTCTTTTAACTCATTGTATTTATATATAAAACCAAAATTGATCTTTTTTCGTACGATTATTATGCCTGAGTAATATTAAGACAGAATTACGTTATCCAGGGGAGTATTGTCATCCCGAGGAGCGTACTTTGCGACGAGGGATCTTCTGGAGAATGTACGGATACATTCGGGAGATCCCTCGTCGTAAAAAGCACTCCTCGGGATGACACTGATGATACGAGGTTTCATCTGGGAGATCCCTCGTCGTAAAAAGCACTCCTCGGGATGACACTACGTGTCACTTTCCCGGGGGTGACGATATTTGGTAAACTCTAACCATCATCGTGTTAATAACGGACCGAACGTTGAGTGAATTCCAGGTAATAGCGCTAAGTATCATTCTCGTGCTGCTGATTTTAATATCTGCCGTGTTTTCGATGGCAGAAACCAGTTTCATGTCCATCAACCGTTACCGGCTGAAGCACAAGGCGCGCATGAAACGGCGCTATGCCATGCGTTTATTGCAGATGCTGAAACGCCCAGACCGGCTGCTCGGGGCGATTTTAATCGGCAATACCTTTGCCAATATGTTCACGTCGGCAATCGCTACGCTGATCATGGTGGGTTATTTTGGTGAAAAGGGTGCATTAATTGCTGCGATTGTCATGACATTTCTTGTCTTGATATTTGCGGAAATCACACCCAAGACATTGGCCGCCTTGTATTCTGATACCGTTGCACGCTGGCTGACTTATCCGATTTATTACATGATGCGATTAATGCATCCATTAGTCGTCGCAGCAAATGCTATTTCAAATTCTCTGTTGAAATTGATACATGTGCCGGTGACTTCGCATCATGTTGAGCCGCTGTCACGTGAAGAATTCCGGAGTCTGGTATATGACACAACGGGGAAAATTTCCAAACAATATCAAAATATGCTGCTGGGTATTCTGGATCTGAGTCATTTGACTGTAGATGATGTCATGGTGCCAAGTCATGAAATTTTTGCGATTGATATTGATTTGCCTTGGGAGGAAATAAAATCACGACTGCAGCAGAATCCGCATGATGCCGTCCCGTTTTTTCGCAAGCATGTGAATCATATTGTTGGCGTGTTGTACGCGCGTGACATGCAGCATTTGCTTCTGCAAGATGTATCGCTGAATAAATCTGTATTACAAAAAACCTTAGCTGAACCATATTTTGTTCCCGAAGGTACGCCGTTGAATGTGCAGCTAGATTATTTCCAGCGTAATCAGGGCAAGCCCGGATTTGTGGTGGATGAGTACGGCGAGATTGAGGGGATGTTGACGCTGAATGATATTCTCGAAGAAATCGTTGGTAATTTTACCTCGTCAATAGGGGCGATGAAGCGCGCTGATCAACAGAGTGATGGCAGTTATATTGTTGAGGGTAGTCATACCGTACGCGAATTTAACCGTCTGTCTGGATGGGAATTACCGCATCGAGGTGCGCGCACAATCAATGGTTTGATTGTGGAATATCTGGAAGCGCTGCCAACTGCACATACTGCGGTATTAATTGCGGATTATCCGATCGAAATTCTCGCAGTAAAAGACAAACGCGTAAAACGCGCGCGCATTTTCCCAAGGCTGCATGAGACGGTGGAGCATTGATTTGTAAAAATGACAGCTTCGGTAGGTGTCATCCCGAGGAGTGCTTTTTACGACGAGGGATCTCCCGAACTAAATCGTGCACTATCTTGGAGATCCCTCGTCGCAAAGTACGATCCTCGGGATGACAAATGCGCGATGACGTTACTTTATCAACAGTGCCGCCGCAACATTTCTATTTTCTGCCGATAAGGCATTATAGGTCCGGCACGCGGCACTGGTATCCATCCATTCCACACCAATTCCCAGATTAATGAGACTGCCATAAATTTCAGGCGGTATTATCGAGATCACGGCGCCAGTACCAATCAATAAAATATCCGGCCTGATTTCGATGATGACAGATAAAGATTCAGCTGTTAATTCAGAAATGGATTGTGGTGCCCATGTTTCAATCAACTTCGTGGGGGTGATAATGATGCTGCTGGATAATGTTTTATCATTAACGGTGATTCCACCGGGTTGATAGGCGCGAATTTGATAGAGTGCGCTATTATCATCGAGTGTGAGTGATGGCATTTGCTTTTATCTCATTCTGTTAATGGGTATTATGGCATTCATTAATGTGAATCATAAGGGACTTTTCATGAACAGCCAACCATTAGTTCCACCATTCAAAAGTGTCGCTGCCGCATTGCTGTTTACTGCTTTGCTGGGACCGGTCGGTCTTTTGTATAGCTCTTTCTGGGGCGGGTTTCTCATGATCTTTATCAGTATGGTGGTAGTCACCAGTAAATTACCAATACCAATATTTCTGACGTGGGTGTTTTGCAATATTTGGGGTGTTGCCGCAACAGAAGCACATAATCGAAGGGTGCTGCAGAATAAGGTTTAAAAAATGCAAAAGCAGATAGTCAGGCGCGAAAGGCAGGTTGATTTTGTCAAAGGTCTCGAGGGGTGTCATCCATTATTACAACGAATTTATGCGGCGCGTCAGGTTGCCTCTCTGGATCATCTCGACCGTTCACTGGAGCAGCTGCATGATTACCGCACGCTGTTGGGAATCAATGATGCAGCGGCACTGCTTGCTGATGCTGTCATGACGAATAAAATTATTTTAATTGTCGGCGATTTTGATGCTGACGGTGCGACCAGTACAACTGTTGCAATGAAGGCGTTAAAGTTATTTGGTGCGCACAATGCGCAATATCTGGTGCCGAATCGATTTGCTTACGGTTACGGGCTGACACCAGAATTGGTTGAAGCTGCAAAAAAATTTGCGCCAGATATTATTCTCACAGTTGATAATGGTATCGCCAATCACGCAGGTGTGACTGCAGCAAAAACTGCAGGCATGAAAGTTGTCATCACCGATCATCACTTATCATCAGTAACGCTTCCAGATGCGGATGCCATAGTAAACCCAAATCAGCCGAATGATCCATTTCCCAGTAAAAATCTCGCCGGAGTAGGGGTGATATTTTATGTGATGATGGCACTAAGACGTTATCTTGTAGATCAGGGATGGTTTGAAAATAAAAAAATTAATATACCGAATATGTCGCAGCTGCTGGATATTGTTGCACTTGGCACAGTCGCTGATCTGGTGCCGCTTGATCATAACAACCGGATTTTAGTGCATCAGGGATTACGGCGTATTCGCAGCGGATTATGTGTTCCCGGAATTGTAGCTTTGCTTGAAGCAGCAGGGCGTGATTTTTCTAAAGTATCAGCTTCTGATCTTGGTTTTGCAGTTGCTGCGCGTTTGAATGCGGCAGGTCGTCTTGATGATATGTCATTGGGAATTGAATGTTTGCTGGCGGAAGATGCGGTGCGAGCACGTGAGCTTGCACGCAAACTCGATCAAATGAATATCGAACGCAGAAGTATCGAGCAAGATATGCAGTCGCAGGCGCTAGCTGTACTCAATGAACTGCACGAAAATTTAAGCGGTGTGTTGCCGCGAGGATTAGTTTTGTTTGATAAAACCTGGCATCAGGGTGTGATCGGAATTTTAGCTTCGAGAATAAAAGATAGATATCACCGTCCGGTAATTGTGATGGCACCGGGGCAGGAGGGGGAATTAAAAGGTTCTGCACGTTCTATTGCAGGATTACATGTGCGTGATGCGCTTGCATTGATTGATGTGAAGTATCCTGGGCTCATGATTAAATTTGGCGGTCATGCAATGGCTGCCGGTCTGACAATTCGCGAAGAGCGTTTATCAGAATTCGAAAAAATCTTTAACGAAGTAGTTTCACAGCAAATTTCGGAAGATCAGCTGCGGCATTGCCTGATCAGTGATGGTGAATTATCTGAAGAAGAAATTAGTCTCGAAGTTGCAGCAATGCTGCGCGATGCGGGACCGTGGGGGCAGGCATTTCCTGAGCCATTGTTTGATGACGTGTTCAGAATCGTAGAGCAGCGTCTTGTCGGCGATAAACATTTAAAATTGCGGTTAATGAAAGATAAAAAAATAATAGATGCTATCGCATTTTTTGTGGATATTGAAAAATGGCCTAACCATCGCTGCGAAAATATTCGCGCTGCGTATCGATTAGATATAAATGAATATAAAGGGCGGAGTAGTGTGCAGTTGATAGTTGAGTACCTTGAAGAGTTATAAATATCGTCATTCCCGCGAAAGCGGGAATCTCCCTCCGTTTATTTACACGGTTAAATTAAGGAGGTCCCCGCTTTCGCGGGGATGACGACCTTTCGCGGCAATGACCAGATATAGAAAACCCCGATACCAAACATAGTTGCAATCCATTCCATTAATATGTCATTCTTGGCTTCTTTCCTGATTATCAAAAATAAAACAGACATAGAGTTAAGGTAATGAATTCAAAGTTAATTGGCGGCATTTTAATGATTGCGGGAACATCGATTGGCGGCGGTATGCTGGGGCTGCCGATTGCCACTGCTCAGGGTGGCCTGGGATCGTCTGCAGTATTGTTTATCATTTGCTGGATGCTGATGGCGTTTACAGGCTTGCTTACGCTGGAAGTTAATCTCTGTTTTCCGAAGAATAGCAATATCATTTCCATGGCGCGTGCGACTTTGGGTAAACCTGCAGAATTTTTATGCTGGACGATTTACTTATTTTTCCTGTACTCACTCGTATCTGCATATATCGCTGCTGGCCAGGATATTTTGCGCGGCTTATTGGTTTCTCTCAATATCCATATTCCCGTGTGGCTCGCCGGCGCTTTGTTTGTTGGTATGTTTGGTTCTATAGTCGCACTGGGAACGAAACAGGTTGACTGGTTTAACAGAATATTAATGATGATAAAGTTTGGGTCGCTGTTTGTTTTGATGGGTATGATATTCGAGCACATCAATCCTGAAAATATAATTTCCGGTCACGCATATTATTTGCTGCCGGCAATCACAGTCGTAATTACATCATTTGGTTTTTCTATAATTGTTCCCAGTATGCGCGCATATTTTCATGATGATGTGAAACAGGTGCGAATGGCGATTTTGATCGGATCATTTCTGCCGCTGGTATGTTATCTCGCGTGGGAAGCGGCAATTTTCGGCGCGATTCCGTATTCTGGTACTCTTGGTTTGGAACGGCTGATGTCATCAAATCAGCCGGTGACCGGATTAGTGCAGAGCATAAGTCATTATATGCCTGCGCATATTGTTGTAATTTTAACAAAATTATTTACTTCTATCTGTGTGCTTACCGCATTTGTATGCGTATCATTGAGTTTATCCGATTATCTTGCTGATGGCTTTCGTCTTGATAAAGATAGTTACGAGCATATCATCGTTCTGCTTGCTACATTTGTTCCGCCTCTTTTTATTGCTGTATTTTACCCACGTGCTTTTATTATGTTTTTAAGTATTGCTGGTTTATGCTGTGTGTTATTGCAATCTATTATGCCAGCGATGATGGCGTGGCACGTCCGCTATACAAAGCCGCATGTGCAAACATATCAAGTGTGGGGCGGTAAACTCTCATTAATTTTGTCGATGATATTATCTGCAATAATTATTGTTATTTCTGCGTTTTATCTATTTTAGATTGTACTCAGATATTTTTTATGTATGAGGTTTTGGTGTTGCCTTGCTGCTATTTTCTGTAGTAACGGTGTAAGGACAATCCAGTGGCCTTGCAATCTGACGCGCAGATTCAGGTACTTTTACTGTAATATTTGATTCGGTAGAGATTACGCCGTCAATACTGAGGTTCTGGTTGCCATAGTCAGGTCCAGCCATTGTGCCCTCATTTGTTGTTATGTATGTAAGCGCTAAATTTTTTTTATCTGCGGCAGTTTGATTTAGCATTTCATTTATTTTTACATCAGCGTTATTGAAATCGCCAGCCGAAAATATAGGTATCTCTTCATTTTTCGAAATTTTTAAGCTTTCCATTTCAGTATTGAGATGTTCAAGTTCATTTTTACCGCCGCCAGGGTGATGGATGGATCCGGCAATAAATTCTTCACCATTTGTATCTTTAAATCTTGCCATGATGTACGGCTTGCCGCCGCTGCCGTCAGGCCGTGTATCTAATGCACCTTTTATAACTTGCGGCTGAGAGTTTTTAGATGAAATTTCCAGTTTTTCACTGTTATAGATAATCACGCAATGATCTGTGTTTGACCTATGTTCGTTGACGCGGTGTTTTATCATATTGAATTTCTGGCCGTTACCATTCAGCATTTTTAGTATTTCATCAGGATTAGTGCATTCCTGCAGGCAAATGATATCTTTCTTCACCATGTCAGATAATAATTTCTTATTTTCTAGTAATAAGGCAGTGCGCTTGCTTAGCTCTCCATGTTCGATTTGATAAACAATGCTGACAGCGTGATTAATGGTGTGTGCGTATGTGTTCTTGTCTTCCATTATAACGTCACGAAGTTCGGCCAGATCTTTTTTTAATTTATCTTTTTCTTCTGGCTTTGCATTATCTGCTTTCATCTTGATGTATTCATCGAAAAGAACAGTGGATAATTTTATTTCTCCGTTACCGTCTTGATTGGTCTTCATGATGAACCTTGAAAAATCAGCGAGAAAATGAATCATTCTGCGTTTGTATGAATTGGCATCACTGCATGATTTCGTTAAGTCTTGAAGTCCTGTTACATTATGCAGTGCATTATATAAGTGAGTATTTGCCAGCATGTTCCAGCTTAAAACATTGTAATTTAGGAAGTTAAATGTAATAGGCAAATGATCTGAGATGCCAAGTGTTACCAATCCGTATACCGAAGTATTCACACCATGTCTTGCAGGATTGGATAGCTTTCGCTGCAAATGTACGCGATCTTTCAGACTGGATGGTGATAGAGAAACGTTAGATTCTTCAGATTCTAGCGATATATTTATCTTTGATGTCGATGTTGTTGACGTCACGACTTTTGATTTTTTTCCCATTTCTATGCTCCCCAATTAGGTGAGCAAGGTCCATTTGCTGGTTTTATCTTAAGTATAGGAGAATATATAAATATTACATGGCCATAACATATTGATATTATTTATATGTTAATGAGTGGATTATTGAGGGCGAGGGATTTATTTATTAGAACAAACAAGTACAATCAAACGAGGCATCATATCCCTTGAGACCTCGTTTGCATTTCGTTCCTGCGCAATATTATCTGACGTACCAGCATTCCTGACTTGGTGACATCCATGTTGTGCCCCACCACCAGCCTGGAGTAGCTTTGCATATTACACGAATATTTGAGCTAACCCAGTGATGTTTTTTGCAGCTGTAATATCCGCAAGTGCCGACTGGAACATATTTGTTGTCTACAATACGGTAAATCATTCCGCATTTTGTGCTGGGGATACGATAGTACATGCCGTCGTGTTCATTGAACACTACGCCGCCCTTGCTGCTGAGACATCCGCCGCAATGACGTTTATTGTGACATGCTTCAGATGCAATTGGTATGGTGAATGCGATGAAAGCGAGTGTCATTAAAATATATCGAAAGTGATGTCTGAGTCTCATATCACACTCCTCAATTTTTATTATTACTTACTCTCTTATTTTAGCTGAATATAGATGTATTTTTCTTAAAACTTGCTTGCTTTAACGCGCTGAAAGTATGGGGATAATTCACAAATCAACGACTTAATCGCTTCTGTAAGTTATTGTTATTTTCAATGCTCCTTGATATTGCGTTTTGCTTGCCTTCTTTATGTGCGCGATGTTGTCTTAAAATAATTTCACGGCGCATCAGAAAATCACGTGTATTCGAGTCAGTATTGCTAAGCGTTCTTTTATGCAAGAAATCAGGTTCGGAAAGGTTTCGAGGAATGTCATGATGATCAAGTTGCTTTTGCAGATGATAGCAAGTATGGCGTTTGTAATTGAAATAATTCATTAGTTTTTTCTGCTTCTTATCAATCTTTTCTGCGAGTACATCTGATTTGTATTGCAAGTACCCGCAATAACCGCCAATGATAGCTGCAACGCCGAGTGCAATGCCGATACCGATTGGCCCGAGTGCAATAGTCGTTGCCAGCCCAAATGCTGCAATGAGCGTACATGCGCCCAGATAATATGTTCCAAACAACATGGTAAATGACAGCAGTCCCGCGCCCAAAGATGACTTAAATTTATCAAATTTGTCTTTGTTTTTATATTCGAAAGGTTTGATTACGAGTTTTCTAACATCATCACTCAAATATAAATCGCATCCTTCATTGAGCGGTCTGAATTTAAGAGATAATTCATGTCTGCGTATGATTTCATCTGCGCACTGGAGTTTGATGCTGGCGAGATCGAAAAACTTTCTGTCTTTGTCTTCTTTGTCTTTTTGTGCTTTATAAGATGAGGCGAAATAAATTCCGCCTGTAAAAAGCATCAGAGCAGAGAATCCCGCGGTTAAGAATGAAAGCGCAAAAATTTTAAGGGCAGCCATGCCGATAATTGAAAGTAACGTCATGAAAGAATAACTTGGTGCTTCATTCAGTGAATTAAAAATTGACTGTCCGATGATGCCTTTATCGGGTTCGAATTGATATTGTGATCTTGCTGCCTGCAGCCATTTATCATGTGTGATTTTCTTTTGACGATTTGAGCTGTTAAAGACAGCGACGATATATTTTAATTTGTCACATTCGAGGATAAAATATAATTCTTCTTCGGTTAATTCTTCCCAGATTACCATATTGGAATTCCTTGATTTATTGTTGTATTGTACGGGTTGATTTCGCCAGTCTGAGGTGGTTAACTAGCAGGCATTGATAAAATAAGAAGAGAGTATGACATGACATTCGCGAGCCTTTCGAAACTTACCGCGCTTGCTATATTAACGACAATATCCACATCAGTGCAAGCGGGAACAATAGATCTTTATTACTACAAACATCGGGATGGTTTGCAAAACAAGAGTCTACTGACATCATCTACTAAAATTAGTACAGAATATTATCAACAATTGATTGATCACAACCGCCCTGATTCTGGTACATTCAGCCAGCGCTATTACATAGATGAGAGTTTGTCTGATTCGAATGATTCTCCTGTATTTTTCTATCTTTGCGGCGAGGCAACATGTGAGCCGTCGGCACTGAGCGGCGCGATACGTGACATGGCAAAGAGGTATCATGCCAAGCTGGTGGCGCTGGAGCATCGCTATTACGGCGCAAGCCTTCCGCATAAAACATTATCCACGGCTGATTTGCAGGATTTGTCAACGCACGCGGCATTGCAAGATGCAGCTGCATTTCAAGTGTCTATCAGTAAAAACAGAAACTGGAATGGTAAGTGGATTGTGTTTGGCGGCTCATATCCAGGTTCGTTATCTGCATATTATCGCTTGAAATTTCCTGACCTTGTGTCTGGATCGCTTGCATCATCTGCACCAGTTCAGGCGAAAGAAAATTTTGAAGAATATGATGCGCATGTGACGAAAGTTGCGGGGCCCGCATGCGTTGATAAAATGCGTGAAGCAACCCGTGAAATCGAAGCTTCATTTCACAATCCAAAACGCTTCGCTGAAATCAAACGCTTGTTTGGCGCTGAAGCGGTGCGCGATAACACTGATTTCATTTACATGGTTGCAGATATCGGCGCGGCGGCTGTGCAGTATGGATATAAAACTACATTTTGTAACAAGCTTCAGAACAATAAAAGTGCGCTGGATGGTTACGCGGACTTTGCGCAATTTTTATATAAAGCATGGGGCATATCAGACCCTGTCAGTTTGAGTATGCAAGGTGCGGAAAGTGAAAATCCAGAAGATTATCTAAGCGGCGTAGGTGCAAGACAGTGGTTTTATCAATCATGCACTGAATATGGTTATTGGCAAAATGCGAATAGCGATCCGTCAAAATCCAGCAGGTCATCGATGATCAATATGGATTATCATCGCAATGTTTGCCGCAGATTATTTGGTATCAATAAACCGGCAAATACCGACTATATCAATAACACCTTTTACAAGCCATTGATGACGGATACGGTAAGTAACATATTTTTCACTAATGGCTCAACTGATCCATGGTCGAATTTATCCATGACGGTGGAAAATGGTAATGCAGTGAATAAGAATCTGCATTATTACACTATCGAAGGGGCTGCACATTGCGATGATTTACGGCAGCCGCGCAGCACAGACTCTGAATCACTAAAATCTGCAAGATTGCAATTATCTTCACTGATTACCGACTGGCTAACCACTTAGAGCCTGTATAATATCTCTAGGTTCAAGCGAATAAGCGGATAAGCGAGATAAATGTGTCGTAAATATGAATAGAATATTGGCTATATTTCACGAAAATATGTGAAAACGTAGCCGTTTACCAGACTTTTGTGGTGAGGCTAGAAATATTAAACAGGTTCTTAGTGATCATACCGCAGTGAATTAATGGATTTACTTGGTGAATTGCCATTGCGAACCGATGTATATCGATTCGCAATGATGCATATTTTGCTGATGATTAATTTAGTTTCGGTGCTTCTTGCTGCGTCTGAAATTCTTGTCTCATCACGCCTTCCAGCGCATTCATTTTGTTGGTGAGAGAGTACGAGTGATGGCATTTATAGAAAGTGGTGAAGGCATTGGCAGCGTATTTGGTTCCCATGTATCCTTCAAATCCAATTACAAAGCTGTTAAAAAGTAATCTCAGTGCTGTTAAACCCGCGCTGTGTATGACGGTTAGCGCCAAAAATGTTGCGCTGGCTGCCAGCATGCCAAGTCCGATGACAGTGTAAACACAGCCAAAGAATGTGTCCCATCGTGCATCTTTTCGTATCGCATTTCTGGATTGCGTTAATCTGTCCAGGCTATGACAAAATGCAGGATTGACTAATTTATCCTGATTGAGAATTGGTGTCTGCAAAACTTTTAATGTACTGTCCAGGACATTAAATAAATTCATGTCGGAATATTTTGTAATGTGGTTCTCGGGGCGCTCTATTCGTTCAATTTGTCTGATTTGGCTGACAATACCGCGAGCATGTACTTTGCCTGGATGATCGTCCGCTTCCATTGCTGCAACAGTAATTTCAAGCTGAGCAATGTAATGATCAAAGATCATTTTTCTTTTTGCAGCAGTGATATTTTCGAGTAATACACGTTTTGCTTCAAAATTGTTACGGTTGCCGTATTGTTTGATTAATTCCTGATTATCAATGACGGCGAGTCGGTTCCGTAAGTCGACTTTATCTGCCGGGCTCAGATTGCGATAATAATCGGTAACCATTCCGAATCTTAATTCTGGGTTAGCTGTGTCTTCCTGAGCGGATGAATTTTTGCGGTTTATCATTACATTTTCCTTATGTAAAAACGTGAATAGTTTGAATCATCATACATAAGGGAATAGCAGTGTCAATGAGGGTATTTTAGTAATTCTGTTCGTTGAACGGACAGCGGTACTGAGGTCCAATATCGCGAATTTCTGGCGGGTTGGTGTCAACACGGCATTGATAATCGCAATAATTACATTCATGGTGAGTGCGGAAGCAATCGTCAACGCATTGTTGATCCCACGCGGCGTGAGCTGAAGCGGCTGATAAAATTGATAATGCAATAAACGGCTTATAAAAGTTTTTCATGATGGACGTCCTTGTTATTCATCTATTTTATCATAATTTTATGATTGAGGAAGTAACGCCGTAGGCGTCACTTCTTCCTCATTGTCAGCATAATCCTTATTTTATTACTCATTTTATCCTGCTTTGGCGGGATATGGGTTAAATCCAGGGTTTCTATGGCGTGATGATCAACACGGTGCTGATCATGCGGGATTTGATACGTTGTAAAGAAGTGATGTTGAGAATGATGATGTGTCGGCCTTGGTGACGGTACTCGTTTTAATGGTGTGCGTCCTGATGTATTTAGTGTTGTGGGAGCTGTGACTGTTGGTATCGCAACTGGCGCCGGTACCGGTTTTTGCTGCGGGCGTATGTGAGTCTTCTTCGCCAGTTCTAAATCAGTAAATAAGACCACGTCTACATTTATAATTTGATGATCTTTGAGATAGTTGATGACTTGCGCGCGATGTTCATCGGTATCGGTAGCAATCATCGTGATGTCTCTGCCAAGTTTTAGTGAGTGACGTGAGCGGAATTCATTAAAAGTATGGTTGAATATATATACTTTGCTTTGATCTTCTACTATTAAAATAATAGGAAATGGATCGTGAGTGAAATATTTAGTATTTTTCGGAATTTCAAAATCGTCCTGCGGCGCATTAATAAGGCTGCGTAATGTTTTTATTCGCTGCTCCAGTGCCGGCACAGCTTTTTGTGCGAATTGCACGGTATCTTTGACGAATTGTGTCGAATAAGATGTGGATACAAAACCTTCCAATAGTGAATTGATACTGTATGATTCGCTGCGACCTTGCATCATTTTATAGTAAAAATAATCCGGAGAATCTCCTTTTTTGTCTACGTAATAATTTAGTGTGCTTTCATGCAGGCAAAATAATTGCGATACTGGTAGTTCAATCACTGATTTATGTGCACGAAAACAACCAGTTGTAATCGTAATTTTAGTGTATGGTAATGCAAGAATGCCAAGTGCTGTTTCAAGATTTTCTTTGGATGGATTTTCCAGAATTTCTTTGCAGTTTATTTTGTGCTTGGCGATGTATCTAAGTATGTGATTGATATCAAGCGTCGCATAAACAGCTGCGCCAACATGCTTTGGGTTAAATCCAAGACTTTCAATCAGTGCAAAATCAGGGAATATATGTGTTCCTAGCAATTGGATAAAATATAGAAATTGAGTAACAATATGCAGTTTCGCGTTGAGATTTGCGATTTCATCTGGTGTGATGATCATATTGATTGGGTGATTTTGTCTTGCTCGTGCCAAATAGATATTAATCAAATTGATGTTGGAAAATGATTTGCGTGTTCCATCATTGCATTGTTCACGAAAGCGATTAATAGAGTTGTCGTTAGAAACAGGCGTTGAGTAATTTTGTAAAATCTTATTTAATGTGTAATGGTTAGACTCGTCGCTTAATGAGTTGACACCGCTGGATAAGCGTCCAAATGCTATATTGCCATAGTTGCCTTTCTTGATATCTCGCCTGCCAACGGAGTCGTATCCGCCGCCTAAAAGCTCGCCGCATAAAGGTGCGGCATGGTATTTCTCAGCCATTTTCAATGGCGACATGAGTTTGTATTTGGTTTTTGGTAATACGGCAAAAATAGATGAATTTGTTCCATGTAAAAATGGGTCGAATGTAGGTTTGATATCTGCAGGCTGAGGAGCATTGACAGTCAATTCGGGAATATATTTTTTCAGTTTGTCAAAGTGGGATGCACTGTCATATAGACAATCAAAAACATTGTCAGCGTGTTCGTATTTCACCTTTTCCGCATCTGAATAATGATCTGGAGTAATAGAGATGATGACGCTATTTTCATCCAAAATTTTATTTTTAAAATACATGTCATGCTGGGCAGAAATACATTGCTGAACTTGTTTTAATATATCAAATAACTCGTTTTTAATTGTATCAAGTGATAATTCTGGAATCGCCGCAAGTGATTCAGCAAGATATTTAAATTCAAATTTACCTACACAGCGCAGTAAATCAATGTTATCGCCAAGATTCACGAGCAGGCGCAGGTAATTGAAATACTGTGTATCGGAGTCAGTTATTCCGAGCTTCAGGATTGCAGCGCGGAACTCGTCAGGTTGATCTTTAAACTCAATTGCAGCTGCAAATATTGCAGCAGTTTTATCATCAACGCCAAGCTGAATTAACTCTTTTTTGGCTATGTCTGCGTTTGGTTTTTCATTGTGATCGCCATTATCATCCTCACGCGCCGCATCATGACATGACACGGTAAACAGAGTATGCAAGATAATTTCATCTGCATACATGCCGGTATATTTGCCGATGGCTTTTAGTGATTTTGTGACATGTTGCGATGCATGTTGCGATAAAAATTGATGCATCATGCTTGACCAGATGACTGCACGTGCTGCGTGCATGCCTCCGTGCAATTTGCGTTCAATATAACCATCGCGTAGATTATTTTTTTTGCTGCGATTAAATGGCTGCAGATAATATGTTTCGATGATGTGTTGAATTTTTTCGCGTAGGTTAGCCTTGGTGAGTTTAAACATGATCGCATCCTTTTTATTATTCATCACTAATTGCGATCGAGTGTAACAGGAATTATTTTAAAATCAAAAAATTGGTATGAATGTAGCCCGGGTTAGCGCGCTTTTTGCGCGTAACCCGGGAACAAAAATGCGCGTAATCCGGGAACAATATTTGGTTTTTTATGCCGATTCAGGCTTCATATTCCAATGCACACAGTGCCAATTTTCCGAGCTATTTTCATGCTCGAAAATACACAATGCACCTGTCGCAATCTTGATTTTATGCTGCGAGCGGAAGCCATCGAAGTCGCCGGTGATGTGCGGTGCGAAGCGTGCAATGCCGTTGCTGGTAACGACCATAACGATACTGCCTGGATATTCTGTGTGAATCAGCTTGGAAAATTGACGCCAGTTATGAATGATTTTTTGTGGATTGACATTCCAGCCGTCAGGAACAGCCGCATCATCATCCCAGGCTTTGATGGCATCGCTACCTAGGCGTGCGACTACTTTTTCTTCGGGTTGGTTTTCATCTGGTCCATAATCAATTTCATTAAATATGGACAGCGACTCAAGAAATGGTTTGGCATGCATTTCATTTACTGCCTGTTCGGCTGTCTGCTGAGTACGTTTTAAATCAGATGTGAAGATGATATCTGGTATCAAATCATGCTTTTTTAGATACGCTCCGATGTTTCTGCCCTGTTCAAGACCGCTGTCAACCAGCGGCAAGTCCGTTTTGCCAACGCGCGTGATGATGTCGCCGGGAGCGAATGTGTTACCGTGTCTCGCGATAATGAGCGTCGTTTTTACTTGTTTTTTCTTATTCAAATCAATTCACCATGTTTATCAATCAATGCTTCTGCGCGTGCGATATCTTCTTTGCTGTCAACGCCTGACATGCTCGCGCGGTCCTTGTAATCTACTTTCACGCAGCGAATTGTAAGATTGTTTTCGAGTAAGCGCAATTGTTCCAGTCCTTCCATTTTTTCGTAGATACTTTCTGGAAGTTGAATAAATTTTTGCAGTGCGGCTGGTGAAAAACCATATAATCCAATATGACGAAATACAGGGCTTTTATCATTTTGTTTGCGCATTTCTGCTTCTTTGCGCATCGCAGGGATAATGTTTTTGCTGAACCAGTAAGCGTTTCCTGTAGCTTCATTTATTACTGCGGTGGTGCCGCTGAATGGTGTGCTTTCTTTATTTTTACGTAATTTATCCAGCTCATCCCAGCTTAATTGTGTGACTGGCGTCACCACATCGCAGGGTGATGCAGAGAAAGATTCAATCATCGCGCGTAAAAATTCCGGTGGTGTCAGCGGCGCATCTGCCTGCATATTTAAAATAAAATCCGGCTGCTGTTTCAAGCTGCTGACAGCTTTGGCAACGCGGTCTGTGCCGCTTGGTAGATCAGGGTCAGTCATGACGACATCAACACCGATTTGCTGGCAGTGCGTCTGGATTTCTGCGTGATCCGTAGCGACGATGACGTCTGCATCGAGGCCGTTCGCAGCGGCGCGGGACAGGGCAACAACCCTCTCCAGCATGGTTTTACCGCGTATCATGGCCAATGGTTTGCCGGGCAGGCGGGTGGATGCAAAGCGGGCTGGAATAACGATAGCAGTCTTCATAAACGTTCTCTCATTAGCAGTCATGCTGAATAATTACTAAAAATATTTATATTAATCAGTAGATTACAAGCCATATTTATGATTGATCAAATTAAGATCACCTTAATGTGAATTTGTTAACATACTAACGAAATTTTTATTAGGTGTCTTATGTTTTCAAGCCAAAATTTAAGTGATCAACCGCAAACGCAGCCTCTGCGCCAGATGCTATTGCTGGATCTGGATCATAATTTGCTTT
>DATJFK010000061.1:0-24470 GCA_035495675.1 Gammaproteobacteria bacterium | reverse complement strand
GCAAGCATTTCTTCCGGCTTCAGCAAATGTTTTTTTGGATCAAAGCCATTCAGATTCGCAAGGAAGAAACGCGCAGTATTGCGAATACGACGATACATTTCAGAAATGCGTGTGAAAATTTCTTTAGATGCAGCAATTTCTCCGCGATAATCAACAGATGCAACCCACAAGCGCAAAATATCTGCGCCTAAAGTTTTAATAATTTCTTCTGGTGCAATAACATTACCCAATGACTTCGACATTTTGAAGCCGCCGCCGTCGACAATAAAACCATGAGTTAATACTTGACGATAAGATTCCTGATGATTGATTGCCAGTGCAGTCAACAATGATGACTGAAACCAGCCGCGATGTTGATCGGAACCCTCAAGCACCAAATCTGTTGGATACGTCAAACCTGGAGTATGCTTTAACACACATTCATGTGACACACCCGAATCAAACCAGACGTCCAGCACATCATTCGATTTATTATATTGTGTGGCTGCATCACCCAATAATTCTTTCGCATCGAGTTTGTACCATGCTTCAATACCTTCTTTCTCGACACGCAGCGCAACTGCTTCCATTAATTCTTGCGTGCGTGGATGCAATTCACCGGTTTCTTTATGAATGAATAACGCAATCGGCACGCCCCATGCGCGCTGACGTGAGATACACCAGTCAGGACGATCCGCAACCATGCTAACGATGCGCGTCTTTCCCCAGCCAGGAATCCACTCAACGCGGTCAATCGCTTCAAGCGCTTCTGTTCGCAATCCATTTTTATCCATACTGATAAACCACTGCGGAGTCGCGCGGAAAATCAGTGGTGTTTTATGACGCCAGCAGTGCGGATAGCTGTGACTTAATTTAGCCAAATTTAACAGCACACCATTTTGCTTCAATACTTCAATTACTTTGTCATTCGCCTTGCTGACATGAACACCGGCAAACAGCGGCGTTGATTGAATATAACAACCGTCATCACCAACTGGATTTTCCATCGGCAATTGATATTTCACACCCATGAGATAATCGTCAACGCCATGCGCGGGTGCTGTGTGTACTGCACCGGTACCAGATTCAACAGTTACGTGATCACCCATGATAACTGGCACTTGCTTATCAAAAAATGGATGTTTGACGTTCAATCCTGACAGTTTTTCGCCGGTAATTTTACCAATGATACGGTGATTCTCAATTCCGTAACGTGACAACACGGATTCCAGTAAATCTTCCGCAAGCAGCACCTGTTCCTGCTGATTTAACTCAACCAGCACGTATTGCAGCAGCGGATTCAACGCTACCGCCTGGTTTGCTGGCAGTGTCCACGGAGTTGTTGTCCAGATTGGAATAGAAATATTACCAATGCCTTTAATGATATCACCAAAGCGTTTTAAAAATTCTGTTTCATCTGCAACATAAAAACGGACATCAATTGAAGGAGATGTTTTATCTTTATATTCCACTTCCGCTTCTGCAAGTGCAGAGGCACAATCAAGACACCAGTGCACTGGTTTGTAACCTTTTTGCATGTGACCATTAGCAAGTATTTTCGCGAGCGCACGAATAATATTGGCTTCATATTTGAAATCCATGGTGAGGTACGGATGTTCCCAGTCACCTACGACGCCAAGACGTTTGAAATCTTCGCGCTGTATATCAACAAAATTACGCGCATACTCACGGCATGCTTCACGAAATTCAGCTGCTGTTACTTTGCTTCCAGGTTTACCAATTTTCTTTTCGACATTTAACTCAATCGGCAACCCATGGCAGTCCCAGCCAGGAACAAAAGGAGAATGAAATCCACTCAGGATTTTTGATTTCACGACTATATCTTTTAATGTTTTATTGAGCGCATGGCCGATATGTATATGGCCGTTCGCATACGGAGGACCGTCATGCAAAATGAATGTTTTCTTTCCCTGTCCAGCAGCTTCCAGCTGCGCATACAAATTAATCGTCTGCCATTTTTTCAAAATTTCCGGTTCCCGCTGCGAAAGATTCGCTTTCATTGGAAAACCAGTATCTGGAAGATTTAATGTGTTTTTATAATTTACTTTAGTTTCGCTCATAACAACCCTTGTTTCCTAAAATAATCACGACTGACTGCAACATCTTTTGCAATCTGTTCTTTTAATAATTCGATGCTGGGAAAACGCTCTTCTTCCCGCAGTTTTTCACAAAACTCCACCTCAACATAGCGGCCGTATATTTCCTGATGAAAATCGAGTAAGTGTACCTCGAGCAAGGTTCTCGTGCCATCAACTGTGGGTCGTACACCAAGATTGGCCGCACCCGGCCAAGGATGATCGGCGACACCGTGTACCAGTACTGTATAAATTCCAGTAAGCGGGGTCATGGCTCGATGCAAAAATATATTTGCTGTCGGAAAACCCCATTGCCGCCCCAGCTGATCCCCGGGCCGCACCCGCCCCTGCATGGAATACGGCCTGCCGAGTAACTTTCTGGCAACCTGATGATCCCCTTCCCTCAAAACCTTGCGCACACGCGTGCTGCTCACTCGCTCACCATCAATGAAGAGTGTCGGCATGGCAGACGCTGAAAAACCAAGTTGGTCGCCCATTTCATTCAGCAGCTCTATATCACCCTGCCGGTCATGTCCAAAATGAAAGTCATCACCAACTACAATATGCACCGGCCGCAGGCTTTCGAATATATATTCACGCACGAAATCACTTGCGCTTTTTGATGCAAGTTCATGATTAAATGGCATAACAAGTACATTTTCAATGCCGGTAGCAGCCAGCGCGCGGAATTTTTCTCTGAGCCGGGTCAGACGCGGTATTGTTGTATTGCCGCGGCCAAAAAACTCGAAAGGATGTGGTTCAAATGTCATTACCAGCGAGGGCACACCCAATTCTCTGGCCCGCTCCACCGTTTTTTTAAGCAGCGCCTGATGGCCCAAATGCACACCATCAAAATTACCGATCGTGACTACACCGCCCTGTCCCGCAGGTGTAAGGTTGGTTAATGATCGTATTAATCTTGCCGGCATGGGGTGTTTTCTAATAGTTGTAACCATTAAGCACGAAAATATAGGTTAATTCGTGACTTTTTGCTAGCATAAAGGCATATGATTTTTTCGTCCGGGAGATTTGACCATGTCGCTGATGACAGCCGAGAAATTGCAAGCCATTATTGAAGCCGCCTTGATGGTGGCTGGACAACCACTCACCATCGCTGCAATACAAAATTTATTCAATGAAGATGAGCGCCCCAGTAACGCTGATATTAAAGGCGTTCTGGCAGCCATCCGCGAACGCCACAAGGAAAGCGGCATTGAATTAAATGAAGTCGCTAGCGGCTGGCGCCTGCAGGCAAAAACAGAATTAAGCCCATGGCTTGCCAAGCTTTGGGAAGAACGCGCGCCGCGCTATTCACGCGCCTTTCTGGAAACACTAGCCATCATCGCTTACAAGCAGCCCATCACCCGCGCTGAAATAGAGGAAATCCGCGGCGTAACAGTGAGCAGCAATATCATTAAAACACTCTCTGAACGCGAATGGGTCAGACTGGTCGGCTTTCGTGACACTCCGGGCAAACCAGCGCTATATGGCACAACCAAAACATTTTTAGATCATTTCAATTTATCATCACTGTCAGAACTGCCGACACTTGCAGAATTCAAAGACATGCAGGCTCAGGAAGCTGAACTGCAAGTCCAGCTTGCTCTGGAAAATAGCAACATCGGCCCGGATAACAGTGAAATCATTCCTGATGAACGTGAAGCCTTGATCAGCGAAGATGAAAATACAGTAGCTTCTGCAGCTGAAAATAAAATTTCTGCCGAGACTGAATCCACTGAAATCCTTGCTGCTGAAATCATGGAAGAACAGGCACAGGAAGCTGATATCGAAGAAGAAGAAATTCTCGATGAAGCTGATCTCGCAGCAGCGCAGGGCTAATCGCCATGAGTGAGAAAATACAGAAAGTTCTCGCTAACGCGGGCGTCGGATCACGCCGACAAATTGAAGCCTGGATTGCGGAAGGCCGCATCACTGTAAACGGCCGCGTCGCCAGCATTGGCGATCGAATGACATATCGCGATAAAGTCTGCGTCGATCAACGCGAAATTAAACTCATGAAAAGCAAAGCACAAAAAACACGTGTTTTGCTATATCATAAACCCGAAGGTGAAATGTGCACACGTAATGATCCCGAAGGCCGCCCCACTATTTTTGAAAGCCTGCCCATCATCCGCAACAGCCGCTGGATATGTGTAGGACGCCTGGATTTCAACACATCAGGATTACTGCTCATCACCAATGATGGTGATCTCGCACACAAATTAATGCACCCAAGTTCCTGCATTGAACGTGAATATGCTGTTCGTATTCGCGGCGATGTCGCACCGCATAGCATACAAAAAATGTTGAAAGGCGTGGAGCTTGAAGACGGCACAGCACATTTCGAGCAAATCACTGATGCCGGCGGAACAGGATCCAATCATTGGTTTCATGTCATCGTCAAAGAAGGACGCAATCGTTTAGTGCGAAGATTGTGGGAATCACAAGGTTACACGGTCAGCAGATTAATCCGCATCCGTTTTGGTAATGTCTATTTGCCATCAGGATTGAAACGCGGACGCCATGCGGAATTAACAGAAGAAGATATTTCATCGCTTACCCTGTTCCTCAATCAACTGGAAATGCAAAAGCAAGCGCAATCTTAGAGCCTGCTCTATATCCCCAGGCTCTTTAGAATTGTAGATTAATTCAAATCAAATCTTGATTCAGTTCCACGGATTTTATCATCCACTAATGGATTCTTTGAATTAGATTTTCTGAGGCGGCTAAAAAATCCGCCACTGCCTGGGTGAGCGTGCAATGATGCAGCATCATAATTATTATCAAGTGCCATTTGCAGTTTGTCGCGCCACTCTTTGGTAATATCTGTGCGAGAGAAATTAATTTTCAGGTTTTTTGATTTCACAGAACGGAGAGCAGAATATAAGGTTTTGGCACCTGTATCTGTAATATGATTACCGCGCAAGTTAATCGTGAAATCGTCAGGAAAATGCTTATTCTGTATAGCAGATGCCAGGATCTTCATATCATTATCATTGAGACCCTTTTCACCAAATTTATAACTTAAATCAATAGTATCACCTTCATGAAGATTGTGTTTTTTCGCATGATGCGCAAATAAAATTAGTGCATATTTTGACATGATAACCCCATTAACATATTTGAAGCTATTATTAACACAATAGCAGCTGTGATTCCATGTGTTATTACTTCACAGTTTTATTGTTGTTTTTTAAACCATCATCCACAGATTTATTACATTCCCCATCCCGAACTGCCCACATGCGTGCAGCCGCATGGTGATAAGGTTGCTCAAATGATGTTGCAGCGAATTTTTCAGTTGTAACAGGATTTTCTCTTCGAATATTAACAATGAAAATTGAGTCCAAAGATCTTTTGCGTTCTGGTGTCTTTTCTGCAATATCATCTTTAACTTTCGCATTGTCTTCCTGAACTATAACTGCCTCAGATTGCTCGCGCACATCATCAATTAATTCGTCATGATATTCCGAATCAGATTTAATATTTGAAAACTCAACCGGTTCCGGCTCTTTCAATCTAAATAGTTCGAAATCAACAGATGCGACAGCAAATGCTCTATCTAAAATAGCAGGTGTTAATGATTGCAGTACGTCATAAAAAATCTTCTTTTTCGTTTCCTGTAACCTAAAAAACTTTTTCTCTAATTCAGCACGCCTTGCACATCCTGCCGCATTAATACCAAGCTCACCCATTTCGGTGACAACATCGTTCATTTTGCTACTGAATCGCTCAAATATTTTCTGCTCTATCGCGTGAGCAACTGCAGCGATATAGAATTGACGATGGCGAGGCAAATTCTTAAAAATTGATTTTACATCACCAGTCAGGCGGTTATGAATATTTTCAATACCTCTCAAATCTATCGTACGAAATGGCAAATCATCATCAATAAAATTTAATTCATGATGATTTTTTACAGGCTTAGCTGCATCAAATTTAGTGGAATTTATTAATATATGTTGATACGGACAATCAACAGTCACACCTTTGATTTGCCCCCCCTCGAGCAAATATTCATTTACCAGATTAAAATCACTTAATCCATCGTACAACATCGTTTTGAAAAGGGCTGTTAATGATGTGATCCTCATCACTTCAACAAATTCATCAAGTGAACCAGTAAGCGCACCAGGATGATCATCAAGAATATTTCCACGCCTTGCCTTCATGCCATCACTGACCTGTTGCAATTGCTCATCAGTAATATAATCTCTATGTTTTCTGATTGTTTCGAATTCTATAACTTCAATTACTTTCGAGTCTTCAAGGATTTTCTGTTGCATGCTCCGTAATTCAGATTGCACATGCAACATAACAATAAATAATATAACCGGCCCCCTCAGTTTTTGTCCTTTGGTATCATTCACTACATTTTCAGTATATCCATATTTATACATCTCATCTTTACCAAAGAATCCGCGAAGATAATTTAAGATATTCGATGTTTCATTTTTTAAATATACATCACCGAACACGCATTCACGATCGCTCATATAAGCAACAAAATCACTTGTATCATAATATTTACTGTCTGCAAGAATGTTAACGAGACCTGATTTTTCTATCAAAAAATTCAATTTCTTTGAATCCGATAAAATACTTGTTATGAGATCTTTAGCGTTCCCAATATTATACAAAAACAAATTATAACTTTTAGCGCCAGGGATGCTTTTAAAAAACTCTTTGCCTGTTTCAACTTCAGGATTCAGCATATTGTAAAGATCATTCAATGCGTACGAACCAACGCTGCCTGTCACACCATCATCAATCATTGCCTTTATATGTTTACGTACGTTATCAAGGTAATCTTTGGGATTACCTAGATCTTCAGACAATATAGCCTCAACCCCGCTTTTACCAGGCAGGATCTTTTTGAACCCATTTACAATTGTTTGCGACATCGAATTGGCAGTAAACTGTAAATTGTGTTCTTTCAACAATTTTATAAATTCAATAAAATTCATAAACCACTCGCCTGCACTTGTTAACATTCCTATTTTTTAAAGTTAACCTAAAGTCTAACTAATGATAATAATAAAAAAACATAGCGGCTAATGTGTGAGATTTAATAAAATTAATCCTATTCAGACGTATCATTTAATACTTCTCTACACATAATTTAATTAATTCATATATCTTATCCAGCGCTTCGCGCGGTGTGAGTTGATCGGGATTGACAGCCTGCAATATCTTAACTACTGGATGCACTTCCACTGGCAACTGTGCGAATAAATCTTTTTGCTGAGGTGCAGATTGCCCTGCATGTGCAGTATTTTCTAATTCATGTAATTTCTTTTTTGCTTCCGTAATCACTACACGCGGGACACCTGCAAGCTGTGCCACCTGAATGCCATAACTTTGATTCGCAGGACCGGGTTGTACAGAATGTAAAAAGATAATTTTATCGCCATGCTCAGTTGCATCAAGGTGCACATTGGCAACATTCTGCAAGTCATCTGAAAGAGTTGTTAATTCAAAGTAATGCGTTGCAAACAAGGTAAATGCTTTGATTTCCTGAGACAAATGTCGGGCACAAGACCATGCGAGAGATAAGCCGTCAAATGTACTTGTACCACGTCCGATCTCATCCATTAACACAAGACTGTTTGCGGATGCGTTATGAAGAATATTAGCAGTCTCTGTCATCTCAACCATAAATGTCGAACGTCCGCTTGCGAGATCATCTGCTGCACCTATGCGCGTAAATATTCTATCAACAGGTCCGATCACCGCAGTTTCTGCCGGCACATAACTGCCGATATATGCAAGCAGCACAATTATTGCAATCTGCCGCATATAAGTTGATTTACCACCCATATTAGGGCCAGTGATGATCAACATGCGTTTATCAGTAAATTGCACGTCATTAGGAACAAATGGATGTTCAGATACATCTTCAACAACAGGGTGACGCCCGGCTTTAATTTCAATTCCAGATACATCTGTTAATTGCGGACAATTCCATTTCAAATGCGCCGCACGTTCAGCGAAATTCAAAATGACATCCAGTTCCGCCAATGCCTGTGCACATGTCTGTATATCAAAAAGCACCGGCATTAACTTATCTAATAATTCATCATATAGAATCTTTTCACGCGCAAGTGCACGATCACGCGCACTTAAAGCTTTATCTTCATAAGCTTTCAATTCCGGTGTAATAAATCGTTCTGCATTTTTTAATGTCTGACGGCGAATGTAATCAGCAGGTGCCTGCTCTGCCTGCAAGCGGCTTAATTCTATGTAATAACCATGCACGCGATTATAGCCAACTTTTAATGTCGAAAATCCTGTACGCTGCTTTTCCTGCTCTTCCAATTGAATGAGATAATCCCCAGCGTTTTCACTTAATGCCATCAGCTCATCAAGTTCCGCATCATATCCGCGCGCAATTACGCCGCCGTCACGAATCGTAACGGGTGGATTTTCAATAATTGCATTTTGTAATAGCGATAATTGCTCTGGAAATTCCTGCATATCTTTTTTGAGACGAAGTAACAAGTGAGTGGTAAATGGATGCAACTGATGCTGCAGTTGCGGTAAGCGCAATAATGTTTCACGCAGCGCAACAAGATCACGTGGCCGCGCAGATTTTAATGCAACACGCGACAGTATTCGTTCCAGGTCAGAAATTCCGTGCAGTGTTTTTTGTATCAATGAATATGTATGTCCAGATAAAAACTCGTTGATTGCTCGTTGACGTTCAACCAGAATATTTCTATCACGCAGCGGGCGTCCCAACCAGCGTTTTAACAAACGTGAACCCATTGCAGTTTGCGTTCTATCAAGAATAGAGGCCAGCGTGTGTTCTGTTCCACCGGAGAAATTCGTTATTAATTCCAGATTGCGCCTGGATGCTGCATCTAATATGAGACTTTCATCTCTGCGCTCTACGTGTAAAGAACGTATGTGCGGCATAGCTGCACGCTGCGTTTCTTTTGCATATTGGAGCAGACATCCTGCGGCACAAATCGCTGCAGTTAAATTCTCGCAGCCGAATCCCGCCAGTTCACGCGTCTGCATTTGTTCTATCAATAATCTTCGCGATACTTCTTCATCAAACTCCCAGGGGGAACGTCTGCGAATTTGGTGGTGGTAAGATGATAAAGCATCATGACTCCATTCTTCACTTACCAGCAATTCTGCTGGACGCAATCTTGCAAGTTCACCCGTCAATGCCTCATCATCTTCCACTTCCAGCAAATGAAAACGGCCGCCGCTAATATCAAGATACGCTACACCAAATTTATTTTGATACGCATACACTGATACCAGTAAATTATCCTGTTGATCTGGAAGAAACGCTGCATCACTCACTGTACCCGGTGTTAAAATACGCGCAACCTGACGCTCAACCGGTCCTTTGGAAGTTGCCGGGTCACCAATCTGCTCGCAAATTGCAACAGATAATCCCTGACGTAATAATTTAGCGATGTATGATTCTGCAGAATGAAACGGCACCCCAGCCATTGGAATTGGTTTACCTGCAGATTGACCTCGCGCAGTTAACGTTATATTCAAAATACGCGCCGCATGTTCAGCATCACTGAAAAATAATTCATAAAAATCGCCCATACGGTAAAACAATAGTGTATTTGGATAATCTGCCTTGATTCGCAGGTATTGCTGCATCATTGGTGTGTGATTCAGTTCAGTTGCTGATACTGCCATATTATTTCGTCATTCCCGCGAAAGCGGGAATCTCCTTTATAAATATATTATTTTGTCATTCCCGCGAAAGCGGGAATCTCCCTCGTCTCTCCGTTTTCTTTCACAGTTATACAAGGGAGGTCCCCGCTTTCGCGGGGATGACGATATGTAGTACTATACTAATCACACCGCTGAGAGGCAAAGATAATGGATAAGGAAATCGAAAAGTTAGCACACGAAGTGGGTATGATGTTTAAACAAAAAAACATGAAGCTGGCGACTGCAGAATCATGCACTGGCGGTGGATTGGGTTTTTGGATAACAAGTATACCAGGAAGTTCGGAATGGTATGACCGCGGCTTCATCACTTACACTAACGCTGCTAAAACTGAAATGCTAAATGTTAAACCGCACACACTTGATATGTATGGCGCAGTCAGTGAACCAGTAGTTATTGAAATGGCAGATGGAGCACTTGCACAAAGTGATGCAGACATCACCATTGCTGTCAGCGGCATTGCAGGACCAGACGGCGGTTCACCAGACAAACCTGTCGGTACCGTATGGATTGCCTATGCCAGCAAAAATTCACGCTCTGAAGCATTCATTGAATTGTTTCCGGGAGACCGCGAAGCAGTGCGACTCGCAACAATCAAACGCGCCTTGGAACAAGTCATTAAATTTACTTTGTAAGAAATAGATTGCTGTGCCCCGCAAATAAAATAGCGGGGCTCGCAATTACTATCCACCTGATCGAGTTAAATCGTGAATTGATTATCTAAAATTACATTCTCATCAGGAAAGTCAAAATCAAGCTCATTAAGATCTATTCTTGAAGGGTTTGTTTTTATCACACCCAGATGTGCATCACTGCTCGGCCCAAACATTCCATGTAGTGATGTCTTGAAATATTCGCCCGTCGAACGCGCTGCACGCGATATGCTGCTTGCGGTTGTACTTGCCGCATCTGCAATACTGTTACCAAAACGCATCATAACTTCAGGCGTATTTTCTTTGACGCTTTTTACAACGATAGGTCCTTTTTCTTTGACTGTATAAACCGCAGCTGGCAAGTTTTCAATTAGACGCTGTGTCATCAACACTCCCGCAGTCAGCGCAGCTTCATACCAGATACGATCGAACGACGACCATGCTCCCGGATCATTTCCTTCTCCGTATTTTGTTGAAACTGCAGCAGTCGCATAATTATTCACAACACCCGCAAGAGCAAACACACCAGCTGCAACAGCCAGCTTGGTTGCAATATTGATTGCGATACGACCGGCGCTCTTTTGTTCTTCGGATGGCTTCAGACCATTCGCATCATCCAGAACGATTGGCTTCGTTTTTGGCTGCGGCGGCGCAAAGAAATCACGCACACTCTGCAGCGGGTGCAATTCTTCACCTATATAATGTGCCAACGGCAAAATGGTCAGCGCAGCGATAGGCGCCATCAACATCGCATAAGGCGAATGTAAAAAGATTGCCGGACCAAAAGTATTAAAGATTTGCCGCAACATCCCGGCAACAGCCATACTATTCACAATAGTCAAACCTTCACCCAGCAAATTCTGATACCAGGTTGTATCAGGATTATCGATAGGAGGCATATCAGGCGGCTGCATGCCTGGAAAATACTGCTCAATCAGTGATTCACTCAACTTGTATAACAACAATGCCGGTATACCAATCAAGAGTGACCGCATAATCGCAGTGTCAAAAAAGTATAATGCTGTAATCAATGCTTCATTTTGCTGCTGACCTGATGTCGCAAACTGGAATAACGCATCACGCCCATATGATGCACCAAGTGCAAATATGACTGGCGGAATCGCTGCAGCTGCTTTCTTTCCCACTTCCATTGCGAGACCCTTGGCAAAGCTGCCGCTGCCTTCTAAAAACAAGTAATCAAGCGGATGCTCACGGCGGCTCAACGCGCGCAGTGCCTGCAGCGCTTCTTTCGCACCAATTGTTGAGAGTGCGATAACAGGATAATCACCAGGCACTGGGACTGTTTCCCAGCCCTCATCAACAGCAACTGCTGTTCCGGCAATGACGGCACTCAAAACCTCCAGCGTTTTAACAGCACCATCAGCAATACGCTGGGCAATATTAAGATGCGGTGGTTCATTTGATTCATCTTTTGGCTGATTCCCTGCTGGCTCAGGCAATTGTGCATGCTGATCATCTTTTGTTCGCGGCTGTGGAGAAGATGGGGGCTGTGACGGCGGCGCTGGTCTTTCTGTTTGCTGAATTTCCAGCGATAGTTTATCTACACTGCGATTTAATGCCATAACCACTTCTCCATGTATTATAAATTAAGAATTCTTTTGGGCTACTTAACCGTAATCATTATCAAAATACAATACTCATCGCCAATTTTTTTAGTACATATGTTAATTTTTTCTCATATGTGCAATTTAACTGCTGAATATTTATCGTCATTCCCGCGCACGCGGGAACCTCCCTCGTGCAACTGTGAATGAAAACGGAGCGACAACGAGATCCCCGCTTACGCGGGGATGACAAAATTTTATTTTTCTCTTTTCATACGCCAACAAAAAAGGTATAAATGTAATTCTCTCCCCGCGCCTCGCAAGAGGTACTGAAGTAACAGCAGCCAAATATATTTTTTTGTAAGGACAAGATTATGGAAGACAATAAAAAGAAAGCGCTGACCGCTGCACTCAGTCAAATTGAACGTCAATTTGGAAGAGGCTCAGTCATGCGCCTTGGCGATGACGCGGCAGAAGTGCCAGACATTGAAGAAATTTCTACAGGCTCACTCTCACTTGATATCGCTTTAGGAATTGGCGGCTTACCAAAAGGCCGCATCGTGGAAATTTACGGACCAGAATCTTCTGGTAAAACTACTCTCACCCTGCAAGTAATTGCCGAGTGCCAGAAAAAAGGCGGCACTGCGGCGTTCATCGATGCTGAACACGCGCTTGACCCTGGCTATGCCAAACGTCTTGGTGTGAACGTAGATGACTTGCTGATTTCGCAGCCGGATACTGGCGAACAGGCACTTGAAATTGCCGACATGCTGGTACGCTCAGGCGCCATCGATGTCATTATTATTGACTCCGTGGCTGCACTGACTCCGAAAGCGGAAATTGAAGGTGAAATGGGCGACCAGCATATGGGCTTACAGGCACGATTAATGTCACAGGCATTACGTAAACTGACAGCCAATATCAAACGCTCCAACACTCTGGTTATCTTCATCAACCAGATCCGAATGAAAATCGGTATCGTGTTTGGTAACCCGGAAACCACAACCGGCGGTAACGCACTCAAGTTTTATGCTTCCGTGCGACTTGATATCCGCCGTATCGGCAATGTGAAAGAAGGTGAAGAAATTATCGGCAGCGAAACTCGCGTGAAGGTTGTGAAAAACAAAGTTGCACCTCCATTCAAGCAAGCCGAATTTGATATTTTGTACAATGAAGGTATTTCACGTGAAAGTGAAATCATCAATCTTGGTGTTGCGCTTAATTTCGTTGATAAAGCCGGCGCCTGGTTTAGTTATAACAACCAGCGTATCGGACAAGGCAAAGAAAATGCGCGGCAATTCCTCAAGGAAAATCCTGCCATCGCACAGGAGATTGAGGCCCGAATCCGCCAGGCAACCATTGGAACTAACCTGAAAGCAGTCAAAGGCGAAAGCAAAGACAAAAAAGGTGAAGAAGCCAAGGAAAGTGTGGCCTGACGTTAACGCACTTCTCTGGTGGTGCCGTTCAAGACGGCACCACCAGAGGATGTAGCAAAGCACGAATAGAGTGTAAGGATTGCAGGTTGGGTTAGCACGTTTTTCGCGCATAACTCCACATCATTTTCATGCAACACAATAACCCTGATGATGAACACTCCTCCAAATGACACCAACAAGTTACTAGAAAAAATCCGCCGGCACGCACTTTACCTGCTCACGCGGCGCGACCACACTTGTCTAGAATTAAAACAAAAGTTATCGCGCAAAGGATATGATGATGCACACATCGTCAGCATTATCGCCTCACTGGAAGAAGCCGGGCTCATCAATGCTGCGCGATTTACAGAAAGTTATACGCACTACCGGCGCGGGAAAGGCTATGGGCCGCGGCGAATCGCCATGGAGCTGCAGGCAAAAGGTGTTGCCGAGTCAGTGATTGCAGAACATGTAAAGATCGCCGATAATGCCTGGTTTACTGAAATTCGCATCGTATGGCGAAAACAGTTTAAATGCCGCCTGCCGGAAGATGCGCGGGACCGTGCGAAGCAGATGCGATTTTTATATAACAGGGGTTTTACGCAGGAACAGATTAAAAGTGTGTTTGAAGACGAATAATGCGAGGAGCATGTCATCCCGAGGAGCGCTTTTCACGACGAGGGATCTCCTAAATAGAACTGCGCACTCTCAAAGATATCCATTGGCGCATAGAACGCGCCTCAGGGTGACATCTTCCTCGTAATAACCACTAAATGTGAACATAAGAAAATGACGAAATCAAAAAAACTGACAAGCAATGAAATACGAAGCCGCTTTCTAGAATTCTTCGATAAAAGCGGCCACACAATTGTACCAAGCAGCTCACTGGTGCCGGGTAATGACCCCACCCTCTTATTCACCAATGCCGGCATGGTACAGTTTAAAGATGTATTTCTCGGCACCGAGTCACGACCATATACCCGCGCAGCATCGTCGCAGCGTTGCGTACGCGCCGGGGGTAAACACAATGACCTAGAACGCGTCGGCTATACTGCTCGCCATCATACATTTTTCGAAATGCTGGGCAATTTCAGTTTCGGTGATTATTTCAAACGCGATGCCATCAAATTTGCCTGGAAGTTCCTGACAGAAGAATTAAAACTGCCTGCTGATAAATTATGGGTTACCGTTTACGAAGACGACAAAGAAGCTGAAGATATCTGGCTGAAAGATATGAAAGTCGATCCGCACCGCTTTAGCCGCTGCGGCGAAGCTGATAACTTCTGGTCGATGGGACCAACAGGCCCATGCGGACCCTGCACGGAAATTTTTTATGATCACGGGCCAGAAATTGCCGGCGGCCCTCCTGGCACCCCGGATGCTGACGGCGACAGATACATCGAAATCTGGAACCTCGTCTTCATGCAATACAATCGTGCGGCAGACGGTATCATGACACCGCTCCCCAAACCATCCGTTGATACCGGCATGGGACTTGAACGCGTCACGGCAGTCATTCAAGGTGTGCATAACAATTATGATATTGATATTTTCCAGCACCTGATTAAAGCTGCCGCCAAACTGACAAGCAACAGCAAAGATGCCATCTTTTCTCTGCGCGTCATCGCTGACCATATCCGCTCATGCAGCTTCCTGATTATTGACGGCGTTACGCCTTCCAATGAAGGGCGCGGTTATGTGCTGCGCCGTATCATTCGTCGCGCACTGCGTCATGGCAATAAATTAGGCCGCACTGAACCCTTCTTTTACCAATTAGTGAAACCGCTTGCCGAAATAATGGGTGAAGCCTACCCTGAATTAATCAACAAACAGGCATACATTGAAAAAATATTGAAGCAAGAAGAAGAACAATTTGGCGCGACACTCGCATCAGGATTAAAACATTTCGATCAGGTTGTCAGTGAATTAAAAACAGAAATTATACCCGGCGAGCTGGTTTTCAAATTATATGATACGTACGGCTTTCCAGCAGATTTGACAGCTGACATTGCCCGCGAACGCAACCTGAGTATTGACTATGATGGATTTGAAGCGGCAATGTCAAAACAGCGTGAGCGTTCACGCCAGTCCAGTCAGTTCGGTACAGAATACACAGTGGCGCAAGACAGCCATCAACCAACAGAATTCACTGGTCACAAACCAGATGTGACTGAAGAAACCTGTAAAGTAATCGCCCTTTATCGTGACGGCCAATTCGTACAGTCACTCAATGCCGGCGAAAAAGGTTCTATCATTTTAGCCCGCACTCCGTTTTATGCAGAATCCGGCGGCCAAGTCGGCGATCAAGGCGTGCTTCGCATCAATCACGACACATATTTCAAAGTGCTGGATACCATCAAACAGGGGCACATGCATTTACATCTTGGCAAACTTGAAAAAGGCAAATTGTCTGTAGATGATGAAGTCATTGCAGAAATCGACACCAAGCGCCGCGCTGCCACCATGTTGAATCATACAGCCACACACATTTTGCATATGGTGTTGAAAGAAGTGTTAGGCGATCACGCCATACAAAAAGGTTCTCTCGTTGATCCAGACAGACTGCGTTTTGATTTCACACACTCTTCCCCTGTCACCGAAAAAGAATTATTGAAAATCGAGCAGCGCGTGAATGAAGAAGTGCGCGCCAATCATACCGCTAAAGTGGAAGTGAAAACGCCGGAAGAAGCGATCAAAGCCGGTGCCGTTGCCTTGTTCGGTGAGAAATATGGCAGCAAGGTTCGCGTTGTGCATTTCGGCAAGTCAGTTGAATTATGCGGCGGTACACACGCAGAACACACCGGCGATATCGGCATTTTCAAAATCACATCGGAATCCGGCGTTGCTGCCGGTATTCGCCGTATTGAAGCTGTTACTGGCGATGGTGCGTTGCGTTACATTGAAAAGCGCGAAGATGAATTCAAGAAAAAGCAGCAACAATCAGAAGAGCGTATTTTAACACTGGAAAAAGAAATCGAATCATTGAAAGATAAACTCGCTGCTTCTTTCAGTAAAGATCTTGCCTCGCAAGCGAAAAATGTTGGCGGCATCCAAGTACTGGCGGCTGAAGTTAACGGCCTTGACGGCAAAGCGCTTCGCAGTGCCATGGATCATCTAAAACAACAGCTCGGCAGTGCGATCATCGTGCTGGCAACCGTTAAATCGGGTAAAGCCGGCGTCGTGTGCGGCGTGACACCTGATCTGGTAGACCGCTACAACGCACGCGATATCATCAATCAAGTCGCTGCGCAAATCGGAGGTAAAGGCGGCGGTCGTGCTGATCTTGCTGAAGCAGGTGGAAATAAACCGGAAGCACTGGCAAAGGCATTGCAGTCCATTTACACTTGGGTGAATGAAAACAGCGCAAGCTAAGGATTGAAATGGCTTTAATCGTACAAAAGTTCGGTGGCAGTTCTGTTGGCAACCTGGACCGCATCAATCATGTTGCGGCCAAGATTATTGATGCCAGACAGCAAGGAAATGACGTTGTCGTCGTAGTCTCAGCGATGTACGGCGAAACCGATCGATTGATACGTCTAGCCAACTCACTCACACATTTTCCAGATCCGCGCGAATATGACGCGCTGATTTCAACGGGCGAACAAGTATCCACTGCCCTGCTCGGTATCGCACTTAATGCCAATAAATGCCCCGCCCGTTCCTACACGGGACAACAGATTGGCATCATGACAGACAGCATTCACACTAAAGCACGCATTCTCGACGTGAAAACCGATATCATTCGCCGCGATCTGGCTGATGGCCGTGTTGTTATTGTCGCAGGCTTTCAAGGCGTCAATGAATTTAACGACATTACCACGCTAGGACGCGGTGGCTCTGATACAACAGCTGTTGCAATTGCCGCATCGTTACAAGCAAATGAATGTCAAATTTTCACGGATGTAGATGGTGTCTACACTACTGATCCGCATCTTTTTCCTGAAGCACGTCTGATGAATGACATTGCTTTTGAAGAAATGCTGGAAATGGCAAGCCAGGGCGCGAAAGTTTTGCAAATACGCGCAGTTGAACTGGCTAGCAAATACAACATGCCGATTCGCGTTTTATCAACCTTTTCTGACGGACCGGGCACACTGGTTACCTTTGAGGATAAACTCATGCATAAAAATCGTTTAGTCTCTGGAATCGCGTTCAGCCGCGAAGAAGCCATCATTTCTTTATCCGGTATTCCGCGCCAGGTCGGCATGGAAGGACACATCGTTGATAAAATCAGCAGCGAACATATCGAAATCGACATGATCGCGCAAAATACAACTGCACAAAACACAGTTGATTTCACTTTTACTGTGCAGCGCCGTGAATTTCCAAAAGCCATGCAGGTCGTAGAAGCTTTGGCGAAAGAATTAGGAAATGGGGTTGAGATTAAAACAAATGCAAAGGTTGCAAAGTTATCTCTGGTCGGAATTGGCATGCGCTCACACTCTGGAGTTGCCAGTACCATGTTTAAGGCGCTTGGCACCGCTGCTATCAATATTCAAATGATCACAACCTCGGAAATTAAAATTTCCGTCATTGTTGATGAGACCCAGCTGGATGCCGGCGTACGTGCCGTACACTCTGCATTTGAACTGGATAAAGCACCTGTAACCACCACCACAACAATTGAATAGATAATAAACAAACCTTCTAATCTTGAATATTTTTAAATTAAACATAGGGATACCAATTATGTATATTTTTTGCCCTGATTATCGGTTTAGCAGTTGATAGCTAATCAATCTTTGATCATGAAATATATATAAAAAAAGTTAAAAACCTATTTGCGAAATTGTTTCATATTGTTTACTATTGCACACCTTGAGGTCCAAGCTCTTAAGCTAAGTCTGGGTAAGTAATGATAAAATTATGATAATTCCCGATTTCAGATCATAAGACTGGTAAAATATATAATATGTACCCTTAGTTCCGGGTCGTTTTTGCATGACTTGGTAGGGATGAACGAGGTGGTGGTCACAATGAACAAGGCAGTTTCATAGAAAGGAGAAGGACAATGCTCATTTTAACAAGACGTGTGGGTGAAACAATTGTTATTGGTGATGATGTCATCATAACCGTGCTTGGTATTAAAGGTAACCAGGTGCGCATAGGCATCAATGCGCCTAAAGATGTTTCAGTACACCGCGAAGAAATTTATCAGCGTATACAACAAGAAAAAAATACGACAACTTCTGCTGCGCCAGCTGCTCCTAAAAATGAAGAAGCCGCGCCCGCAACGACAGTCACAACCACAATTCGCAAAAAACGCGAAGTTAAGGTTGACAAAGCTGATAAAGATAACGAATAGTAACGAACTGACTGGAGAGGTGGCCGAGCTGGTCGAAGGCGCTCCCCTGCTAAGGGAGTATGGGGTCAAAAAACTCCATCGAGGGTTCGAATCCCTCCCTCTCCGAACTAATGTTTGCACCCATCGGGTGTAAACATTAGTTCGGAGATCGAGATGCGAACTCGAGAAAATCGAGTCAATCCGGTAACAGAACGTTAGATTTATTAAGTTGTAAACAATGCTGCGCCCGTAGCTCAGTTGGATAGAGTATCTGGCTACGAACCAGGAGGTCGGGAGTTCGAATCTCTCCGGGCGCGCAAAATTAGGGGACACCTCATCGAGGTGTCCCCTAATTTTATGTACACAACTAAACAGATTCGAACTCCCAACATATATATTTAAGCTCGACAAAATCGCATTAGCGATTTTGCAGTGTGAAGCATTTTCAGATGATGATGACCTCTCAACTGTCGGTTATTGCTTAAGATTTGATTTCGCATAGCGCTGGCTACCATCGATTTTGAATTGGTATAGTTTTTATAGCTAATTTTGAATCCAAATAAAGAAAATCTGGCTCCTTTAACGATAAGCAAACAGCCAGCAGATGAATTACCACAAACAGCGTAACACCCAAACCTATCTGCCCAGTAAGACAAATCATTGCGCTAACTATCAAATTGACAAATATAAGTCTAAAACTAAAACTCTTGCAGATAGAAAAATTTTTCATTTTTGACGTAACATGTTTGCTTTGGTCTTGGTGTTCATTATTGTCCATCATGCTTCCCCTTATAATTTTATCCCGGAATATGGCACCAAATGATCGATTCGTCAATATAATAACTATTAATGATTAATGGAATAAAAGAGCTTGATTATATGTGAAAGTATTGATAATAAACTTACCAAATAAAGGATTAAGCTAACATATTGTCGACAATTTATAGACTTCACGATCATAACAAGCTATTATCCACTCAAAATAATTCGAGATCACTCATGTTTGATAAATTAAGTGACAATTTAAACCTGCTGATGGCAAAGACCAGAATCAACGCAAGCGAGCTGGCAAGGCAAACTGGCGTGCCAGCAAGTACAATAAAGAAAATTCGCAGCCGTAATAACATCAATCCCACGCTTGCTACACTTTTGCCGCTCGCGAAAAAGTTTGATATTAATGTGAGCCAGCTAATTGGTGACTCTGAAATACCTGAACGAGAAACCAAACGCACTCTTAATCACGAAACTAAAGAATCTTATTTGCCACTATTAACGTGGCGAGAAGCTTCTGTCTGGCCAAATCTCCCCAATAACAAACAAAGCTTGTCAGATATTTCGAGCAGAAAATATAGCAAGCAGTGCTTCACTTTAACGATTGATGAAGATAACTGGGAAGGATTTTCAAAAGAATCCGTTATTATCATCGATCCTGAAGCTGCCATTGAACATAGGGATTTCGTACTTGTTCACAAGGAAGGATCAAGCACCCCTGCGTTGCGACAAGTATTGCATGATGATGGCAACATATATCTTAAACCAATAGTTACTGACTACAACGTCACACTGTTAACACCACAACATCGATTTGTCGGTGTTGTCATTGAAACAAGAAAGAAGCTAAAGAGATAACAACATTATAATTATAATAAAGAGTGAAATATGAGAAAATTGCCTGTTTTTTATTTTCGTTCTACAGTGATTACCATAGATGACAAGCCTATGGTTTCTGAGACTTTATCTTTGCTGCTAAGTGATAAATTCAATGTTAAGTCTTTTGACAGACCGAGTGATTTTCTCAGATTTATTGCGGATTATCGAACACCATTATCAAATGATATTGCATTCCAGTTATGCACTGAACATGAAAATTATGATACCGCTCGACACATGATTGTTGATTTTGATGTTTCTAAATTACATGCACTAATCCAAAATGAAGAACGTAACAATGAAATAAGTGTAATTATTGTTGATTACCGTATGCCTGAACTTAACGGACTAAGTGTATGCAAAATGATTAAGCGTCTACATGTACGTGCCAAAATAATTCTTTTGACTGGAGAAGCGAACCTCCAAACTGCCATTGATGCTTTTAATGAAAATATCATTGATCAATTTATTGAAAAAAGCAGCCCCACTCTTTCTGATGATATCATCAAGGCAGTGACAGAACTCTCACATCAATATTATAATGAGAAAACGTTATCAATTTTCACACATCTTGAGGCGGGCAAGTCATCTTTACTTTCTGATCCTGCTTTTATTACCTTCTTTAATTCCTGGAAAAATGATCACTCAATCCAAGAGCATACGTTGATTGATAAAAATGGCAGTTTTTGCATGGTCAATCATGACAGGAAGTTGTCGTATTTCATTGTTCACACGGATAATAGCCTGGATTCATTTATTCAAATTAATGAAGATGAAACTGAAGCCGCTCCATTTTTAGATTCCATTAAAAAACGAGAACTCATCCCATTTTTTGGGATCGGAAAAGATTGCTGGTCTATCAACCCGAATGATTGGGAAAAACATTTTCATAAAGCAAATTTGCTGACTGGAAGAGAAAATTATTACTGGTCTGTGATCACTTAATATTAATTATATAAATGTAACTACTGAATAAAAATAATAATGAATACTGTAACTAATATCAAAAAACAAAACGGATGGATTTCATTTCTAAATAAAATTAGTGCCAGCTACGCACTCATGATGCCTATTCTAATTGCACAGCTTCTGCAGCGACTGTATCCGGTCATTGACAATCACTTCATCGGAATACTTGGCAGACAGTCTCTGTACTTACATAATGTCCAGCTTAATTTCATTATCTTTGGTCAATTTATAGGGACTGCTACTTCGATCAGCATTCTGGTTTTCTGGCGCCGCAAGGAATGCGTCAATCAGCAAGGCCACATACTCATCAAGCATTTGCTATCAACCCTATTACTCACCATGAGTGTTGCATTAACCGCATGGTTATTTTCTGATAAAATCATGTTAGCTTATCACGTTGATATAAGCAGCATGACAATAGCTAAAACATATCTTGGCATTGGCCTGATCAATATGATCTTACAAGCCATCTACATCAGTCTTGATGGTGTACTCGTGGCATCGAAACTGCAAAAATTCAGTATGCTGATTGCCGCTGGATTAGTCACTTGCAATATCATCGCTGACAGATTGAGTATTTCATACTTCTTTTCTGACAACGATGCCGCCACTCCACTGCTTCTTATCGGACTATCGACAACCGGAATTTTACTACTCGCTATCACTCTCAGTACAAGAAAAATATTACGACATATTCACGGCTGGTCATCATTCAGCATCAAAGAAATGATGCGTGTATGGTGTAGTGAATTAGGGGTTTATTTAATACGTGGTGTAACTCCATTCATATATACCTATCAACTATGCTTAATCACAGCCAGCGCAGGATTCATCGTCACCTATCAATTGGCTTTACAACTTTCATATTTATTTTGCCTGCCGCTGCTTGCTTCCATGCAAATTGCCGTCAGCGAAGCATCTGAAACAGCATCTGAAAAAACAAACACATCTAACTGGTGGCATCCTTTATTTTATACCGGCATTTTACCGACCACAGCTTTACTCGCTATTGGTATTTTCGCTGCCATCCCTATTCTTGAAATTGCATTTCACTATCTTCCTGCGAGTGATCACCTTAATTATTTACCTATTTTTTTTATCTCCTGCTGGATTGGCCAATGGGGTAACGTATTTACCGTTCCATTACGGGCAAAAAAACTAAGTTATTTAGTCACAAAAAATTTCTTTATTGCCGAATTGATTATTCTATTAGGCGGCACGCAACTACTCATTATGCTGAATTTAGCTACCCCTCTCACAGTGGCATACACGACGCTGCTTTTTTCATCGGTATATCTTGTTCTTAATATACGTAATACACGCATGATCAATCAAACCAGCGTGGTGCGAATGTCATGATAAAATTTCGCAGCAAAATTTGGAATGAGCAGCGTGTCAATCTATGGCTGTATTTGCGCTACTTAAAACGATCCTATTTAGGCTTGATGCGTGGAAAATTGAGTACATTGCTAGGCCGAGTTATCTACCAAGGTGCGCGCAGACCTCTGATAATGAGCGCAGGCATAGATTATGACATGGGCACAGGTAGTGCTATTGTCATGGCTGATAGAAGTAATAATGCTAAGCCTGCCGATCCAGCAAATCTATTCTACCCTAGTGCTTCCAGTATTGGTGTATTGCCGCACTGGAATCACATGAACCCGCCGATGGCTCATCCAACACGTCTTAGAATCAGAAATCATGCAAAGCTAATTCTTGAACCCAACACCGTCATATTAACTGGCGGGTATCTTGCTGTCTGGCCAGGGCAAGAGTTGCGACTAGGCGCTGATACCTATGTAGCACATGGCGTCAGCATTAATACACGATGCGGTTTACGCATTGGCAGCAACGTGATGATAGGTCACGAAACAACTATTATGGATTATGACGGACACCCAGTCTTTTCAACGCTGGATGAACCATCCTCAAATGCAGATACCTACGGTGGAGCTGCTGCGCCAATCTCAATAGAAGATAATGTCTGGATTGGATTTCGGACAACCATATTGAAGGGTGTCACGATCGGCACCGGATCAATCATTGGCGCAAACTCCTGCGTCACCTCAAACATTCCCCCAAACTGTATTGCTGCGGGTAATCCAGCAAGAATTATAAAGGAAAACATTGTATGGCGAAAATATTAAAAATCCTGTTGCTCTGGTCATGCATAATAAGTTTGGCTGCCGCAGAAGATTCGCCTAAGGTCTTAAATATTCCACTGCATGCAGCAAGAATTTCACTTGATCCAAACGGGATCCAGGACGTATCCAGTCTATTTGTTTCGAGGCAAGTCAATTGCCAGTTAGTACGAGAGCAAGGCGCTGCCTATACTTTAGAGGCCGCTGAATCTATCAAATACACTTCACCTTTAGAAGTCATTATTAAAATTAATAAAAATGCTTTGTTTCATGATGGCTCTCCCATTACCGCAAATGACGTCATCGCCAGCTTCAATGATATTAAAGAGTCACGAAGTACATTGCGTAATATTTTTAATTGGGTTAGTGAAATGACAGCAGTAGATAGTAGAACAGTGAAAGTCAAACTTGATAAACCTGTGCCTCAATTCTTGAAAGTTCTCGCAGCACCAAATTATGGGATATTTAAGGCGAGCTTCCTACATAAAGCCAGATCAAATAATAAATTATGGAAAAAGCCATTAGGATGCGGAAAATATTTTATAACTGATCACACTAATAGCATAATCAAGCTCTCCCCAGTGAACGAAGGATATCAAATCAACTTTCATCTTACACAAAGTAACCAATTAACACCTACTGAAGCAGAGCAATATGATATTACAGACTTACAGATTATTGGCAATACTGCGTATTTGAAAGATCACAGCATCGTTGAAACCTATGATCCAACTCAAATTTACATTGGATTAAACAGCAATAAAGCGCCATGGTATAACAAAGCAGCTAGATGCAGTTTTTTATCTAAATTAGATACTCGCGCAATTAAAAATAAATACGGATCATTCGCCAAAGCAGCAAACGATTACTTTCCTCAAGGAGTTCTTGGTTACGATATTAAAAATAAATACATGTCAAAAATCATCGATCACAACCATCAACAACCTCCTACTCAACCTTCGTTTTGTGTTGCCTTCTTAACACTGTCCATTCCTGAAAAATATCGCAGT
>DATJFK010000060.1:0-67220 GCA_035495675.1 Gammaproteobacteria bacterium | reverse complement strand
CTGCGTAAATCACAATATTTCAATGTCATAGCCATGATGCTGTTGGCGGTCATGACGTTGATGAATGGCAATATCAAACGCCTGCCGCTGGCAGCGGTGAGATCTGCCGTGAATCAGGTTGTGATGGTGAAAGCACCATGTTCGCAGTCAAAATCCAGTCAGTCACTCGCACGCAGTTTGTGTCAGGCTAAAGTGGAACTGAAATCAATTTTATCTTCCTTTGTGTTATTTCTGACAACAATCACTGGTAAATTATATTTTCTCTTTGTCACCGGCTTGCTTGCAGCAAGTCACCGCCGACGTATCTACAAGCCTCCCCGATTAGTTCTTTCATAATTTGTTACATAACATTTTATCAATAACTAATGAGGTTAAATCATGCGATTTAAACTACTTATCGGGTTGCTGGCAGTATTATTTGCTGTAACAGCGCATGCGGAAGTATTACCCGCCGCAATCAATCAGGAGCACATGCTGCTGACATTGGTCAGTTTCTTTGGTGTAGGCATGTTATTGGCATTTACTCCTTGTGTTTTGCCAATGGTGCCGATTTTGTCATCAGTATTAGTCGGACAAAAAGCAACAACACCAAAACGTGCATTCATGTTGTCACTGGTGTTTGTGATCAGCATGGCATTCACTTATGCATTGGCTGGCATGCTGGCAGGTTATCTTGGCAGTACGGTACAGACACTATTGCAGCAGCGCTGGATTATCATCAGCTTTAGCATGGTGTTTGTGTTGATGGCGTTATCCATGTTCGGGTTGTATGACCTGGCGCTGCCTGCAAGTCTGCAGTCACGCCTGCATGCAATCTCAAACAAGTGGGAGGGCGGCAGTTATCTTGGTGTGGCGGTGATGGGGATTTTATCCACGTTAATTGCTTCGCCATGCGTAACCGCACCGCTGTTGTCAGTATTAACTTATATCAGCCAGACTGGCAGTCCAGTACAAGGTGGTTTGATTTTATTTGTGCTGGCGCTTGGTATGGGTGTGCCATTAATATTATTTGGTATTGGTCAAACAACTTTGCTTCCTAAAACTGGAGTATGGATGATGCAGGTCAAAAAATTATTTGGTGTGATGATGCTGGGTCTTGCAATCTGGATGTTATCGCGTGTGGTATCTGGTGTGTCTGTCATGTATCTGACTTCTGTACTGTTGATTGTCAGTGCAATTGCTTTTGGAGCGCTGGATTTTCATGCCGATAAAAAATCTGGTGTGATTCACGGTGGCAGCTTCGCGGCATTAGTCTATGGTGTATTACTGCTTGCAGGTGCGGCCAGCGGTCATGAAGATTTACTGAGTCCGCTCACTCCGCTGAATGGTGTAGTCGCAACAGCAGAAGCCGGCAGTGTGCGCCCGCCAAGTTCTCTGTTTACTTACGTTGATTCCTTGCCAAAAGTGAAAGCGAAACTCGCTGCAGCCAAATCACAACATAAACCTGTGATGATGGAATTCTTTGCTACCTGGTGCCCGTTCTGCAAACAGGTTGATAAGGAAGTGCTATCTGAACCTGAAATCAGAAAGAGCATGAAATCTTTTGTCACCATTCGTGTTGATGTTTCGGAACGTAATCCTGAGCTTGCCAAAATCATGGAAGAATACAATGTCTTTGGTGTACCAACGATGGTGTTTTATGACAAGAATGGAAATCTTGTTGATGCAAATAACCTGAATGAAGGTATAAGCAAAGACAATTTACAGTCAATGCTTACCAGGCTGGCTTAACAATCAAATGCAAGACCGCGCCACAGCAAATGACGCGGTCTTTGCAGATAACATTCCTGAACTAACATCATGTCATGTATGAATCCGGATTAAGCATGTCAGTTTTTCAAAATAATCTGATATAATCGATTATTGTGGGTCGATCAGCCCATCATCACAGTCAGGGAGGATATTGTGGAAATGGCTCTAATTCGACGTTTTTACGGGTTTACACTAATCGAATTAATGATAACCATAGCGATCATAGGCATTATCGTGTCGATTGCCTTACCCTCCTATCAGACCTATACCAGACGTGCTCATTACGTTGATATTGTTACTGCAGTTTCAACATATCGTGCAGCAGTCGCTACGTGTGTAGAGCGCACCGATACATTGACTGGCTGCAATGCTGGCACAAATAGCATTCCGCCAGCAATAACGACACCAATCGGTGCGGTTGCGAGTCTTTCAGTTACAAATGGTGTAATTACTGTAACACCTGTTGCGCAATATGGAATTTTGGCAACGGATACTTATATATTAACCCCGACACTCAGCGCTGCCGGCGGTATCATATGGGCATCTTCAGGCGGTGGTGTTACAAATGGATATGCACAATAGCATTTAACCGGATGTACTTGAGCCGGTTAAACTTTTAGGGATTTAAGCGTGGACTATTCAGGAAAATGCATGTGCGGTGCGGTGAGGTTTGAATGCAAAGGCGAACCTCTATTTACCCAGTATTGTCATTGTAATAAATGCAGAGAAGTGGCAGCAATGTCTGAGCGCGATGAAGATAAAATCGGCTATGCATGGACGGCCGCATATTTAACCAGAAATTTTCAGATCAATGGAATTCCAGATCTGGAAGAAATCATCAGAAATAATGCCAAGCTGTATTTATGCGCGAAATGCAGAAGCTTTATCTATGGAATTTCAATCAATCCAAAATTGCAGGCAGGAATTGGAATTAATGCGAATAATTTTATGTTCGAAAAAAACCTTCCAGCTTCTTTCAAACCAGTCAGACATATTTGGTATGTTAATCGTATTGTCGACATGATCGATGACTTGCCGAAATTCAAAGATGCTCCGAAAGAACAATTTGGTTCGGGAGAATTATTTTAAAGTTATTTGCCAGCGTAATAAGTTTTATCACGCATAATTTAATATTATAGAAGCTTATGTAAAGTGATAGAGCATGGCAAGCATGAATTGATTATCAGATGGTTTTACACCAGTTGTGTACACAGTCTTTGTGTTGTATGAACTATACCAGGTATGATCGAATTCACCTCGTAAGCTCCAGTTTGTGTTTGTATATGTTTCTATGCCGACACCAACAACAAAACCGTTGCTTGTGTTATTTCGGGTTGCGGTGGCAACACTTGTAACTGTTTCAGTTGTTTTAAATGTTGCTGAGTTCCAGCCTAAACGTGCGTACGTTAATGTGGAATCCGTGAAGCGGATACCGGGCAGAATTCCTATACCATAAGTAGATTTAACTTTGACTTTGTTAGAGTATGTGCTTCCTGCACTAGTGTTAGTAAAGTAACGTTCGGCATCAGTCAGGTTAGCAAAAATTTCTGCGCCAGTATAAAACCAGTCATTCAGCATCATGCCATAGCCAAGCATCATGCCGCCTGTCCAGCCGATCGCATTCATTGATGGATTCGTGACGAGTGTTGAAGCGCCGCCTGGTGTTGTGACATTTGTCTTCACCTTGAAAGAGTCATAGCCGCCTTGTAGACCGAGGTACCAGCCTGAACTTAGCATGATTGGGGTTGGGCACGTCTGCGATGCAGTATCTTCCGCGAAGGAAGTGCTAGTTATGCCTGCAAGTAACAGGGTGATTGCTGCGTATTTCAGTGTAAGGGTTGGGCGTTTCATGAATTCTCCATTTCAATCCGTGTTAATCAGGCATAGGTTAGTATAATTTATCGACCAATTATTACAAATGATTTTGAAGGGCAGTCGTTCACAAAATAAACGCTTGCTTTGCGGAGTGGCGAATGATAATCATACACAAAAAAATGGGATAATTAATTATGCTGATTCGATATTTTACTGCTGTTGTGCTAATCGTTTTCTCTGGTCTCGCGAATGCGGCTGAGCCTTCATTGTTTATCAAAACACCGGGAAAAGAAATTGTTTTTACTCGCTCACAGTTGCTGGCAAGACCGGATGTAACAGTGATGACAACGACAGCCGATCCAACCATGAATGGCAAATCTATAACGTATACTGTTGTTCCAGCTGCTGCAATTTTTAAGGGAATCAGCATACCAGATGATGCTGCAATTCATTTTCAGGCACTGGATAATTTTTCAGCCCCGATTGAAAAAGCAACGCTGATGAATTCAGCAGGCGATGGTGCAACTGCTTATATCGCAATTGAAAAGCCTGATGAAAAATGGCCGGTAATTCAGATGGGACATGAACAGTATTCAGCTGCGCCGTTTTATCTGGTTTGGAAAGATACGACTAAATCACGTATCAGTACTGAACTTTGGGTGATGCAACTAGCAGGTTTCTCAATTGATAGGCCATTCTCAGAGTTATATCCGAACGTAGTACCAAAGAAAAATATTTCAAACGCTGACGCCGTGATGCGTGGGTTTAAGATTTTTAAAGTGAATTGTTTTTCCTGTCATACGATTAATCGGGAAGGCAGCGGCAAAATTGGACCTGATTTAAATGTGCCATACAATCCAACTGAATATATGCATGAAAAATATTTACGTATATTTATTCGTAGTCCGAAAAGTTTGCGTCATTGGGATAAAGAAAGAATGGTTGGATTCCCGTCTGCAGTGATACGTGATGATGAGTTGAATGATTTGATAAGTTATCTGAAGTATATGAGTGGGAGGAAGGTGTAAATACCGTCATTCCCGCGAATGAATGTCATCCCGAGGTACGTTTTGTGTGCCGAGGGATCTCATGGGTATAGCCGTGCCATTAAATGTCGGGATGATAATGCTATAATAAATTCGCACTTTCCTTCTTCAAAATATCAATCACAACTTCCTGCAGTTTCGAATAATACGGCTGGCGAAAATAATGTAAAATCACAGGTGAATTCATTGTCTTGAAACTTTTAACAATTCTGACCGAAAGATTATCGCGCAACAAATGACATGGCACAATTCCCTGACCAAGCCCGAGCTCTACACCTTTGATGATACCGTCAATATCATCGACATATGAGCGGTTAATGTCGAGGCTTTCTTTTCCTTGCTTCTTGAAAAATAATTTCGTGAATTTATCTTCCGGGTCATGATCGAGGTAAATATTGTTAATCGGATGCGATTTACTTTGAATTAATACGTAATGTTCCTGGCCGATATTGTGCGTCATAATATTATTTTTCTTATATGGACTGCTCATGATAACGAAATCAGCTTCACCGCGTATGAGCACATCGGGCAAGTCTTTCATTTCCCGCATACTGAATTCAAATTGAATGGCGGGATTGTCACGCAAGAGCGGTGCCAGTGCAGGCATGATGACGGAATGTAAAACGCTGGAAAAAGCTGCGACACGCAAGTGTCCGCCCAGTTTACCTGCGGGAGCTTCAATCAAATCACTAATCAATTCGGATTCCAGATGATCTTTAGTCTGACAATAGCGCAGGAGTCGAATGCCGGCTTCAGTGAGCTTGGTCGACTTGCGGTCGCGGACAAAAAGCGTCACACCTAATCTGCGTTCCAGAGTTTGAACGCGTTGAGAAAGTGCTGATTGTGTAATGTGGATACGCTCCGCCGCCTTTGAAAAGCTGAGTACTTGCGCAGTGGCGCGAAATGCCTGTAATTCATGAGATGGAATATGCATAAGTATAATTAATAGAATTATAAAAACCATTAATTATACAAATATAAGCTTGTTATGTAAAGTTGCCCTCTAACGACGAGGGTACAGAAGTGACAATTAAAAATAGCAATTTTACAGATACTTATAGTGAGCCGACTTTGACGGAAATTGAAATGATGGGTTTATTAAGCCGATACGACCTCGCAAATGGTCATGCATCGCATGAATTGACGGCATCACAGCGTCATATCATTCATTCACTGCCTGTGTTGTGGGAGCGAGGTTTGGAAATGAAATCCAGAGAGGCTGAATTAATGTATAAAGATGCATTTCAACAGCTTGCTGAATCACCTTCATTATCCGGCTATGAGAATTTTAAAATCTGCCCGACAGCGTCAAATTCGATTGATGTGGCAGCGGCGTGGCTCGCGCAACATCAAATGAAAACGGCTTTAATTGAGCCGACGTTTGATAATTTATATTTGATTTTGAAAAGACGGGGTGTCGCATTAACTTCGCTTCCGGAAGATGTTTTACATTCGGGTGACTATGACGAAAAGTTGAAAAATGTAGATGCTGTTTTTCTTGTGAATCCCAATAACCCGACTGGCAGGATTATTTCATCTGATTTATTTAGAGAATTTATTAACTGGTGCGCTGATAATAAAAAAGTTGTTGTTCTGGATCATTCTTTTCGATTTTTCGTGCCGCAAACATTTGATGTTTATCAAATGCTGGTGGATTCTGGCGTGACATTCATTACGCTGGAAGACACTGGCAAAGTTTGGCCGACACAGGAATTAAAAGCGAGTTTATTAGTTAGTTCAGCTGATATATTTCATGAAATTGATTTGATTTACGATGAAATATTTTTATGCCACTCAAATTTTACACTCTTAATTCTCACCGAATTTTTGCGTGATGCAAAATGGAGGGGGCTGTATGATGCAGTCTGGAAGAATGTTGAAAAAAGGAGAAACTTATTCAGACATGCACTGGCTGATTCAATGATGACAATTAACGAAGAATCACTATCATCCATGCTGAGTGTGGAGTGGGTAAGACATGGTAGTTATTTTGCGAATGATCTTGATGTGGTTGAACATTTTAAATTGCAACAACTTGTTTTGCTGCCTGGGAGACAATTTTACTGGAACCACAAGGGGAGGGAAGCGAAAACAGAATTCATAAGGTTTGCTTTGATGAAGCCTGAAAATGAATTTATAAACGCGATAGCATTGCTGGAGCAGGAATTAAAAATGCTTGCAGCGTAACTTTAGAGTTTATGCCCGTTTGCAAACTGCATTTCGATATCATTTTCATAATCTGAATTCTGAACAGGGTGACGGCGACGTAGACCTAAATGTTGATGACGGTCTAGAAAGCTTTCCGAAACGACATAGGAATCATCAGATAATCGATCCGGCAAAATGACAGCATTGGTATTTTTCAATCCTTTCGCAAGTTCGTACGCTTCTCTCAAACGCATCTGCAGATCATGATATTGTTGATCGCTTAATTCGTTGCTATAAATGGCATGTAAAGTCTTTGATAATTCAGATCCGCCGAGCATTTTCCAGTTGGCGGTGATATCAACATAATTCTCTGTGTTCATGCTTTCGAGAATTTTGATCATCTGTATGTAGCTGTTAACGAAATTAATCAGACGCTGTGATTCTTCATCACTGGTGTTTCTTGCGAGGAATAACACGATTTCATCAATTGCGTCTAAGCAATATTGTGCAATAGCAATCGTGCTGCCGATATAAGAAACACCTACGAATGATGCAGCCAGTATTGCTTCAGCTTCTGCCTGTAGTTTTAAAAGATTTGAAAAATCTTTTGCTGCTTTGTAGGCAAAGTTAATCAGGATGCCGCCTGATAAAATATTCAGGCCGTGTATGAATGACTTTAATCCTGCTCTCAATTCAGGATTGATTACTTCAGCTAATGTTGGGGTTTTGGAAAGCAATTGCATTCCTGCGCGCCTGCCGCCGCGGTATCCGAAGAAGACTGTCGGCAAAAATGAGGTAATTGCGGCAATTACACCGGTTGCTATTGCTCCTGGAGAAGTTGGATTAGAAAATAAATTCGCAACACCGACACCGGAAGACTCCATAAATGAAAGTTGTGAGAACCCTCCGAGGATACCAGTTGCATGGCTGAAGATGATTTCAGCTGTTTTCTCGGGGTGCTTCCTCATGATTTCAATTGTTTCTTCATCTTGAATGATATCTTCTGGTTTGCATAGATTCACCATCAAGTTGAAAATTACTTTTTCCTTATTGGAATGGTCGGAATCTAAAATCGCTTTTATCTTTTCCATGATTTTGTTTTGTTTTTCACGCGGCAGCATAAGAAATACAGCAAGCTGCTGACGCATATAATCTGCTTCCAGTTTTTGTGGCAGATAAGTGTGGTCACGTTCGAATTTAACTCCGCCCATGCCGATAATTCCAATTGGCATGATTGAAAGAAATGCGAGGATTGCTTTAACCTGGCTTTCCGACCAAAGTGTAAAGATGATCGGTAAATTTCCCGCGACTGCACTTATTAAATCAAATGTTTTACGTCCGCCAATAGTTGCATTACGTTTAATTTTTTCAAATATGGTTTTTGGAAGCCGGACTTTTCCTGGTGCTGTTGGAGTTTCGGTTTTCAAATAATTTTCGGCATTTGAAGCTTTAACCAGGAACGAGTGAAAAATTCCATTTGCGAATATGCTGATGATAACCACTGTCCTTGTCATATTCATAAATTGAGCCAGCACGACAACTGATTCTTGTCCTGGAAAATAATCTGATGCTGTGCCACTAGAAAGCTGCGTGATGATGCGGGTCATATAGATCACAGCGTTTCTTGCAGGTGTTAACGCAAATAATGAGGCTGCTCCGCCAAGGGCGGCAGAGGCCGCATTTATTGCGGTTTTCTTGAATGAGAATGACCCTTGTTCGCAAAATAAACCGTGAACAACGCCTTTCGGGACACTTCTGGCGGGTGCATATTCTGCATTTAATGATTTTTGCAGGGTGTCATGAATGCAGGCTTTGAATGCATCGGTTGCGCATTGAATCTCGGCATCTGGGCCAATCCGAACGGCATCGCCCAGGTCAATTTCAACGAACTCATCGGATTGTAAGCCGCTGGCATCAATAACTTCTAGGCCTTCTAAGGCTTCGATATTTTCTTCGCCTATGGGCGCGTTTCTGGGCTGCATAACTCTATGCTCATATTATTTTGATTTGACTGGATATGATATCAGGGGTAGATTAAGGTTTGATTAAATATTGACCATTTATGCCATCGGTTTAATGATATAAAAAACAATGTCTTATAAACAACTGCGCCAGTTAATCTTTATCAGATTAACTGGCGCTTACACTTGCAGCAAAGGCCAGGAAGGATTATTTGTTTGCAGCTTCTACTTTGGAGTCATTGCTCATCTTTGTTTTATTTTCTTTCAATACCTTGAACAAATTGTCATAGACGTTATTGGCGCTCCACACATACCAGCCGGAAACACCTTTTGCATTTTCAACAGCACGAATTTCTTCTAATAAATATGCCTGTTTCTGCGCGCTGCTGGTTTTGCTAATGTAGTGATAGTTAGCGGCTTCGATAAAAGCGTGAATTTTGAATGGCGGCTTATTATCAAATTGTCCTGACAATGAATTTAAAGAGTTATTGATGGTCTTATAAGGTTCTGCAGAATATTTCTGATAAGGCCAGAAATGTGATGGATATACCATCGGGTTTACACCATCAACACTGTCAGCAAATAATTCGATATCTTGACCGATGTGTAATGACGGGTGATAACTGACTTCACCAAAAATATCAATTTCCATCGGTACGCCTTTGGCATTGATTTTACCTTTGAACCATTTAATAACTTGATATACATCTTTTGCATGCTGTGGATTGGCAGGCATTTTCGAACTGTAGCGGATGTAGTCAAGTTGAATAGCGTCGACACCAGCTTTGATTGCATCGAGAGCTAATGCGAGTTTCTTTTCCCAATGACTTTGATCATGCAATTGTTTAGCATTGCCGCCGTCAGAGAATACAACGACACGTGCAACACACTTGATGCCGGCCGCTTTGATTTTTGCAATGGCAGGTGCATAACGTGAATTATAATATTCGTGATCGACAACAAATGTGTTAATGCCGGCTTCCTTGGCTTCCTTGATGAAGTAATCCAGTTTCTTTGGATCTTCGATTGTATATTGCGTCAAGTAAATGCCGCGGTCCCAGGCATATGCGTTAATAGTCATGAGTAGGGTGAAAAAAAACAGCGAAAAAACACGTATCCATGGCGTGCACATATGAGTTCCCTCGTTCATTTTTATATTTATAAGTTCATTTTATCATGCCCTGAATGTGTCGTGTTAAAAGTACTATTTAAGTATTTGACCGGATGAATATTATTTATTTTGAGTGTTCAAGTATCTTTGAATGGAGTATTCTGTAACCTGTTGAACGGATTCAAGGAACGATTTTCGTATGGGATATACAGTCGTTGCAGTCTTAATCATGTTTTTTTCCGCAATTGCTATATTTTCAGTAATCGGTGTTGGCCGTATGGTTGGTAAAGGTAGACCGCATAAGCAAGGCCTGGATATTACTGAAGGGGCGATTTTCACTCTTATGGCACTACTGGTAGCATTCACATTTTCCAATGCACATCAGCGATTTGATTCCAGGCGTTTGGTTATTGTAGATGAAGCTAATGCAATTAGTACGGCATTTTTACGTCTTGATGTATTACGCGATCAAGACAAAATCATATTGAAGAAAGACTTCAAGGATTATATCGATGCACGAATTGCAATATATCAATCAGTGCCCGATATGAAGAAAGTCGCAAATGAGATTTTAAAGTCCAGAATAATTCAAACACGGCTTTGGAAAAATGCTGTTGCAGCAGTAGTTAATACGCAATCTAGCTCTGCTCCTATATTGGTGCTCCCCGCTATCAATAGTATGTTTGATATTGCAACTACACGTATGGCATATTCAATCATGCATCCACCACTCGCAATATTTTTGCTATTAATTATTGTTGTTATTTTAAGTGCGTTTCTCACTGGTTATGGTATGGAAGGAAGGCGGGGATGGGGTGCGCTTCATATTATTGCCTTTGCCATCATTACCGCAATTACAATTTATGTCATTATTGATCTTGAATATCCACGCCTTGGAGTGATTCAAGAGGGAAGTTTTGATGTTATGTTACAGGATGTGAGGGATAGCATGTAATAAATGATTTATATATTGCACGATTTTTCATTGACTTATATACAGATTACATCTAACGGCCTCGTTGCGCTGATATAATATAATTATATATGGTGTTATTCCCGGGGCTAAACGGCGATGCGTAAGAAGAAAGGGCCTCTTTCTATAGTGCCGCTAACTATGCTGGTGACTGCGATGTATGCGGTTACTGGATACCTTGGTCTCGGCTTCGCATCTGGTTCAGCATATTCAACAGCAATATGGATTCCATCTGGTATTGCGCTTGGTGCGGTAATTGTTTATGGGCTGAGGACATTACCTGCAATTTTTTTTGGATCGTTAATCGTTAATTATTTAACGACCAGACATGGTGTAGGTATAGATTCTGGGTTTATGCCGTTAGTGGTTGGCATTACTGTTGCAAGCGGTGCTGTATTACAAGCATTTGCCGGGTGGGCTGTTATACGAGCTCGTCTTGGATTACATAATTCACTGAATGAACCCAATGATATTTTACAATTTGCATTTTACTCCGGCCCTATTTCGTGTCTTGTTAATACATCAACAAGTAATATTGCATTAGTTCTTCTCGGTGTTGTCTCTCAGTCCGATTTCCTCAGCAGCTGGATAACCTGGTACGTTGGGGACGCAATTGGAGTTCTTATATTTACTCCCGTGTTCCTGATATTGTTTGCAAAGCCACGTATGGTTTGGCGCAGTCGAGTTGTTCCAGTATTATTACCGCTTTGCGGCAGCTTTTTTGTCGTTTCACTTGCATATACTGTTGTGAAGTCCACAGAGGCACTGGCGGGTCAAGTATGGTTTGTATTAGTATGCGGATTTTTGTTTTGTGTATTAATCAATATCGTATTATTTATCATTCAAGGTCAGAAATATCTGATGCAGTTAGAGATTCGCGAAGTGTTAAGATCGGCAGGGGAGTGCATATTTAGTTTAGATGAAAATGAAAAAATCATTTTTGCCAACCCTGCGTCTGAAAAAATGTGGAACTTAAAAGAATCTGAACTCATTGGAAAGTCAATCCATGAATTTGTCAAAACGAAAAATATGCAAAATTCAGATGCACATGATAGTGAATGCCCCATCATTGCCGCGATCAAAAACAATAAAACATCATTGATCTCGAATCATCTGCTGCATAGGTCGGACGGCAGCAGCTTTTGGGCTGAATGTGTTTGCTCTCCGTTGGTTGTTGCTAAAAAAAATAAAGGCGCTGTGATTATCATGAATGATATTTCAGAGCGACGTGAAGCAGAGTTCCGTCTTGAGAGGCTTGCACATTATGACACATTAACAGGACTCCCCAATCGCTATAGTTTCATCGAAAAACTTCGTGAATCAATCACTCAAATTGATGGTAAACATCAAAACCTCACTGTGTGCTTTCTCGATTTGGATAACTTCAAATCCATCAATGATAACTTGGGTCATGAAACTGGTGATATTACACTGCAAATGATTGCATTATTAATTGCAGCTGCCATACCAAAAAATGATTATTTTGCCAGACTGGGAGGAGACGAATTTGGGATTATTCTTGGTCATCGGAATTCGATTGATGAAGTCAATATGCTTGTGAATCAAGTTATACAAATTATATGCCAGCCTCTTAAAATCAGAGATACGGAAATTAATTTGTCATTAAGTGTTGGCGTTGCGTTATATCCAGACGCGGGAGTTACTGCCAATGAATTAATTAAAAATGCAGATATTGCGATGTACCGCGCGAAATACGCTGGTAAAAATACATTTGTCATCTTTAATCAGGAATTAAGCAAATCTATCAGGCGTCAACATTTAATAGAGTCAGAGTTGCATAATGGATTAGTCAATAATGAATATTATCTTGTATATCAACCACAGATAGATATTATTGATAATAAAATTATTGGTCTTGAGGTTCTGATAAGGTGGAAAAGCAAGACACTTGGAGAGGTATCTCCGTCTGAATTTATATCTATCGCTGAAAAGAATGGTTACATTCATCGAATTGGTGAGTGGGTATTGAGCAGGCTCATAATTGAATACAATAGCTTGAGATTATTCATCAAAGATCAAGTGGTCATCTCGATGAACATTTCAACCGTTCAACTTCGAGACTCCAGATTTTATAACAATCTAGTGACTGTACTCTCTCATAATTCGCTGATTACGAATTTTATTTTGGAAGTTACAGAGTCCGTGTTGATGGAAAATACAAAAGATACGATTTCTCAAATGCAGGCAATTAATGATCTTGGTATTAAATTTTCTCTGGATGATTTTGGTGTTAATTATTCATCAATGAGTTATCTAAAACATTTACCAATTTCACAAATTAAAATTGATTATCTCTTCATCAAAGACATTGTGGAGGATAATGATGATAAGGCGATCGTAAAGAGTATTATACAGCTTGCTAATGGCTTGGATATTCCAACTATCGCTGAAGGTGTGGAAACGAAAGAGCAGCTTAATATTCTTTCAGAGTTAGGTTGTCGCTTTGTGCAGGGATACTATTTTTATAAACCTATGCCTTTGGCAGATTTAATTCAGTTAATTAAAGATGGAGTTGTTGGAGATTAAACTGCATTATTGATCAATATATTTGTCACAAGCTTTATCATCAAATTCACATCTATAGGTTTTTCAAGAAAATCAATATTTGTTTCTTTCGATTTTTTCGCTAATTCAATCCTGCCGCATGATCTTGATACGAAAATGACAGGTATATTTTTAAGGTTTGGAATACGTCGAATACATTGTATTAGATGTAATCCATCAAGATCTGGCATTGATAAATCTTGAATAATGAGCGAAGGAATTTGAAGTTTGATGATATCTAACGCGGATTTTGCGCTGTTGGCTGGAAGCGTTTGAAAGCCTTTACTATGAAGTTCGGTGCACATCATCATAAGTGAGGCGGGGTCATCATCAACAATTAAAATATTATGATTCATAATAGATATCCAATTGTATTTATATAATTATAGCCCATGCTTGTTGCGGTACAAGTTTATAACTGTATGAATAATATCATCTAAATTATTTTAAATCACTTTTGGCTATTAGTGAGTGATCGTTCTTCTGGGTGTTAGATGAAAGTCCTTGGCTAATGAAAATAAGGGTTTCATAGTGTGATAATGCTTGTTGAAGTTTGTTACGACATCATATCGATCATCGTCCTGGATGAAGACACGTGAACTGAATACATTCATATTTTCATTGATCTGATATGCAGGATAGACTTTGCCAGACCAGGCATCGCAGACTACTGCATCATTGCCCCAAGTGGTATAGTCATTTTCATTGCTTTCCTGATTGCGGTCTAATACTAAAACGATATGATCACCATCAACAACTTCAAATATTTCAGCATTCAGATTGGGCTCAAGGTCGAGCATAATATGCAGGCAAAGAAAACTGTATTCAGAACAATTACCGATTTCGGCATATTCGATTAATCGTGCGTTGCTTTCCAATATCAATTTTCTCATTTCTACGGGTTGCTGCATGTAATTGTCAAACGTGCATTGATTGGCATCGTACATACACATGCGCAAAACATCTGTTTTAATCATTAAATCAAATTTGCGATCAATCGAATATGAGTTCGATGCTGGATGAGTTTTTGAATCCTTAATTATGCTTCTTACTTTATTTACTGCGGCACAAGCGTACATTAAGTTTTGATGTAATCGTGATTGATTAATGTATGGAGTGCATATCATGTCTGCATCAAGTAGCTGTTGTAGAGGAATGAATTGATTTCTGATGGTGTAAGGGATCAGGATTCTAATTAATTCATTTTTAAGGTTATCTGGAAACGTGCAGCTATTGCTGACTATCAGATCAATGGGTAATGTTCCGTTATTGTCACAAGTTTTCGCCATTTTAACGATTCCAGCATCACCTGTGAGTGAAATGAAACGGTGTAGGTCGGCGGATTTTTTGCATTTGCGAATAAATTGATGAAGTGCCGTTTCATTATTGATTGACAGAGAGGTTGGATGGCTAAAGAAATGTGCAGCTCGCGAATTAATCATGTACTTTCTGTTATTGTTGTTTGGGAGATTAGCTTGTTACATATCCGGCATATATTAAAATAACTATATTTCTAAGATTGGAGTGCCTGCTGAATTTTTTGCTGATGTTGTTCCTGCGGTGATGGTTGCAGGCTATTTATGTCTGGCTGTGTAGTGGTTGATTCACAGCTAGACAGCATAATGCATGCGATAAACGTAATTATCGGATAAATCTTCATCTGGTCTTTCCTTGTTAGATGATTGATGGGAATAAATACATTATCTGAATTTCGTCTATTGCGCAATTTGCCTGTTCACGATTAATAAACGAATTGTCAATTGACCCGCGTTTGCATAAGATGATTTTAATGAATAAAGGAGCAATCACATGCAGAGCAGGTCAACAGTCGAGCAGAAAAAGAATTCTACAATTGCAGCTTTGAAGGCGCAGATATCAGCGAGTCAAGTTACAGATAATAATAACCAAAGAGCGACTACACAAAGTGAACTGGCAGGCTTGCGCAAGCGTGCGGTAACAGTTCCACAAACGGCAACTGATCCTGACGGCAATCACGCAAATTCGATACACGCAGCGGAAGAATTAAATAATCTGCGAGTATCTCATTTGAGAAACAAATTATTCTCTCAGCAAAATACAGCCCCTGCCAGCATGCAAAAGCAAGCAACATTAAGTGATATTGAAAAATTAAGAGCTGGAAAGGGTAATGTGTTAGCGAAAGCAAAGCAGCTGGAGTTGTTTTTCCAGCAATCTCGCCGTGCGCTTGATGTCGTCAAATCAAATAAAGTTTCAGAGGCAGCAAAAGCAGAATTTGCAGCATGTCCTCTGGATTTGAAAGTATTCGAGAGTCAGCAGGGCACGTTTATCAATGATGTAAAAGTAGAGTTAGAAAAAGATATACGTGAATTTGCTAATGATCCTAAGCTGCAGGAAATCGGTTATGCGCGATTCCTTGAGTTATCATTTTATTATCATGCTTATGAAGTTTGTCTGGAGCAGGATTTCCGGCGCCATGTCGCAGCAAAGCTTTATAAATCTAAAATGAATCTGACACATGAACAACAGCAGGGAGTTGATGTTCTGTGCGGCATTCCAACCCAGCGTGCAATTGAGAGTCTTAATTATTATAACGATTTTTATAACAATTTAAATCATATTGAAAAGATATGGCCCCATGCTGGAATTAGAATTCGCAAGGCAGAAGTTCGTGTTACATACGGTGCTGACAATTGCCGAGATTTAAATTTATTATTAAAAGTACTTGGCGATAAATCTACGGAGCAATATCGTTCTGATCGCAGCCAGTTTGAAAATGCTTTCGCAGCATATTATACAGAATCACCGTTCGTGAAGGATTTTGTCGAAAATGGCGATGGTCTGAATATGGGCAGGCATCCATGGGCATTGTCCGGTCGTACACGCCTGCCGCAGGCTAATGCAACAATTAACTTCAAGGACATCGTTCCAGTTGATGCATCTCATGCTGATGCAGTACATCAAGTGGAAGAGCGTGTGGAAGCTGATAAAATTTCAATTCTTCGTCCAGGCCTATAACTCTTGATGCAATACCGCGGATAACCGCGGTATTGCATATCGACGGATTATGAGTAGAATACGAATATTATAAAAAATAACAGCAACGTCATCATGCGCAAGTTGCGGAAAAATCATGTTTTCTTAAGCTCTGGTACTTCTATTGCGGAAATCTGCAAGCCATTGCAGTACTTGCATACCCACATGTTTACTTATATGAAAAATTATCATGACGGCACACAAGTCTATCTGTCATCAGATTCAAATTGGGTGGAGGATTACTTTGAGTTGAAGCTGTATAACAGCAGTTATTTTGAGGGCATACCTTCTGAGTATGCATCAGGTTTCAAATGGTGGCCCGGTGCTAGTGATCTGCCTGTGTATTTACACGCTCGTGATTACTATGATAGTGACTGCGGAATTACATTGTGTCAGCAAGAGAAAGACGGCTGCGAGTTCTTCTTTTTTTCCAGCGGCATTGATAACAAAGCAAAGATGGAAACATATTTAAATAATCTGGATTTATTAGAAAACTTCGCTTTATTCTTTAAAGAATCTGCTGGAACAATTTTGCAGAAATGCAATAACAGCAGAGTCAAAAGACAAGGTTCTAATGTTGTTATAGTTAATGACGCATACGCAGTTAACAGACGGGCATTCCTCCAGTGTATCGGCGCTTCTCATTCTGCGGTTGAAAAATTCCTGAAACAGTTTGAAAAGTTAACTCGCAGGGAAAGAGAATGCTTTAATCACATTATGACAAATGCAAATACACAAGACACCGCCGATAAGTTGGGTATATCTGTGCGTACCGCTGAAACTCATATCAGTAGAATTTTAAGCAAATTACAGTGTTCCTCGAAAAATGAATTAATTATCAAGTTGTACACAACTGCTGAAAATTATCAAAAACCTACGTAATTTTACGGAAGATTAGTCTCACGTTATTCTCTAGTATTGCCAGTTAAATATAATACTAGAGGATTCGGTAATGGCAAAAGAATTAAAAGATGGTGTCTGGATATTAACACGAGATGCGGAAACTCCTGATTCAGATAGATATGTAGAGAGAGATGATCCAATCTACACGGATCTGAAAGAATTATTTGACGGTCATGTGACGCATCTTGATTTTAACAAAATCATCCGCGACAAAAATATGCGTCCAGAAGATGTGTTCATCGATTTGCACGAAAACTACGGCTATATATGCATTGGAACCGGGGAAAATCCAGCGATTAATGAAGGCTTATCATCTGAAGAAAAAATCAAGCGTCAGGCTAACATTGAAAAATTGCTTGAGCAGGAAAATTTGCCGCATATTCTGGTGAAGGGGAAATATATGGGAGTGGAAGAGTATTCATATTTTATTCCATTCCATCATCGAAACAGAAGTCTTGCAAATGTCTTGCAAAGCGAGACGCTGCAAAAAGTTGTGAAAATTGCGGAGCAATACCATCAGGATTCATTGCTTGTCTGTCAAAATGGTTACTCATGTTACTTATATACATCCGGACCGCAGAAGGGAAATGTTGTCGCCGGTCGCACGGCAGTTGTCTATCCTGAGAAAGCCTCGCTGCCAGATGACTGCTATTCATTATTTATCAGACCAGACAACCGTGCTTCAATTGGGTTCACTTGTGCTCTCAATTTCACACGTGTTTATGATAATGTCGCTGAATTCGCGGCGGAAGAAAATAAAATGCTGCAAAAGCATTATCAGGATTTTGATACGACGTGGAATGACACAGACGATCATACAGCGTCTCGCAAGAAAGTGGTTGTCCTGCTGCGTGGTAGGGATGGATATAATAATTATGCGGTAAATTTGAAAAATGCACTGATGGACGCAGGACTGAAAGCAGCGATATTCGGTACGGATGCTAATATTGCTAAAATTAATGAAGAAGTATCCGGGTGGTCATGGCCGCAAATCCGTACGGAATTTTTGCAACGGAATCAGAAAATTTATCATGATTTAATGAATCAAAATGATATTGATGTCATCGTCTATGCAGACATGAATAAGCTAGCTGAATTCATGCAGCCATATGTTGAGGAGGCGCAGGCAAACGGCAATAATGTCTTGGTTCACGTCGTGAATAGTTTTGTGTTTGACCCGCGCCGCAGTGAATACGTAGAAAAAATATGCAATCAATATGGTGCTTACATGACTCGACATGTTGCAGATTTCAGAAACGAACAATCACAGATTCACGCTGACCACTTGAATTTTGGTGAGGCAAAAGTGCATCAGCTTCATGATCAATCGCCAATAGATTTAGCTGATACGATTAAAAAAGAATTAATATCTCTACGTAGTCAGTCTGATCTTTCTTATCGACAATCTGCTTCGATATTTAATCATGGAGAAAACAATCAGGTATCTTGTGAGATTAAACAACCTGCAAGTTTACCAGGATTGAAATAATATTTTAAAATTAAGTTGACGATGCGCCCCATGATTTATCATGGGGCTGATCGCTTTACTCTTCTATTGAAATGATAACTTTACCGATTGCTTTCCCTGATTCGTGCAATGAATGTGCGTTACTTACATCTTCCAGTTTAAAATGGTGTTATCCTTTATCATTTATTGTCAGGCTCTAAGCGCTTCAATGAATTACGACGCTTCATTCCTGCTGTTACCCAGCGCATGCTGACTTTACAGCTGCGCGAACTGGAAAATGATAATGTGATTGTACGTAAGGTGTATGCAGAAGTGCCGCCAAAAGTGGAATATTCATTAACCGATCATGGTAAAAGTTTAAAGTCGGTATTGCTTAAATTGCGTGATTGGGGGCAGGCGCTGATGCTGGATTAATCCCGTACGAGACGGGATTAATTCAGAAATTTTACGCATAGTATTCAGGAGTGCTGGATAGCTGCTCATCTTCTTCCAGTGCGGATGATAAAGTATTTTTGACAGCGTTCAGTTTAGCTGATTCAAGCTCGCGTTTCTGAATTTGGATTTTTGCTGCTTCGGTGAAATCAGTTGATGCTTCATATTCGATTGAATTTGTATCGAAGTTGTATCTGATGCCTTGGTTATTTTGGCTCTCTTTGTGGTATTTCCAGACGTTCATTTCATCGGCCAACGCTTGCAGGCGTATATTAATCAAATCAATCGACATTAACACAACTTTGCGACCATCAAATCCACCTGCTGGTTTGGTTTCACAATCAATTATATGATTGATATGAGATGCTTTTGTGTTTTGAGGAATATCATCTCGCAGCAGAAATGTTAGCAATTCCTTGCCTTGTTTTGTTTCTTTATCCGAGAACATTCTTGTTTTACTCATAGTAACTCCATATATATGAAATTGTAAGATGATGTTACTATTTGCAATTCATCAAGGCAATAATTAGAACCGCCTATGATACTGATAGACAATAGCTGCTTCATGAATACGTTTTACATGCTTATAATCACATCATTTAATAATGAGTGAGTAAAATGATTACAAATACCATCAATTCATACGGAAAAATTTCAAAGATTTTTCATTGGCTGATGTTCGCGTTATTTTTGGGAATGTTTGCTATAGCTTACACGATGATAAATATTCCATCGTCTAATTTCAGTCTATCATTATATGATTTGCATAAAGCGACAGGATTGCTATTGCTCGGTCTTGCTTTTATGCGGTTGTTGTGGAATGTCATGAATCAGCATCCAGAACTAGCTGATGCAAAAAAATCCGTGAAGTTTGCTGCAAAATTAAATGTCTTTACGTTATATTTTTTGATGTTTGTGATGCCGTTGACCGGTATAGGCATGTCAACTTTAAGCGGTCATCATGTCAGTTTTTTCGGAATTTTCGAGATTCCGGCGCTTGCGGATAATCCTGCCGCAGACAAGTTTTTCTCACTAGCACATGAGTGGCTGGCATATTTATTAATTGCTGTGTTTTCATTGCATGTTGCGGGTGCCTTGTATCATCATTATATTCGCAAGGATGATGTGTTGAGGCGTATGAAGCCGTTTTGATGCATCTGCCAAGCTACTTAGAGGGCTTACATGGCATGAATAAATAAGTATACTACGTAATAAAGCGTAAGGATTATATTCATGCATTCTCTTATCCATACTTACCCAGTTTTAATTCAGGAAACCTTTCTAGATACATTCGGACATATGAACAATGCCATGTATCTTACGCTTCTGGAAGAAGCGCGCTGGGATTTGCTGACCGCAGGAGGTTTCACTTTAGATAATATTCATTCTGGTGGGATAGGGCCGGTCATACTCGACATCAAAATACGATTTCTAAAAGAAATCCGTGTGCGTGATCGAATCATTATTACTACCCAGGTTGTGTCTTATGAGAAAAAGATTGGCTTGATTGCCCACAAAATGATGCGAGGCGAAGAATTATGCTGCACAGCTGAAGTCATGATCGGTTTGTGGGACTTGAAGGAAAGAAAATTAATACCGCCAACTCCAGAATGGATGCGTGCTATCGGTATCCAGTAGCTCCAAAAATAACCAAAATTTAAGCGATTGACTGCAAACAGGCGTTCAGGTAGCCTTTTTAGAATATCAATGTGAGGTCGGTAATGATTGCTGCCTCGTGATGGATTGATGAAGGATAATAAAGGAGAAAACCATGCAAAGCGCTTATAAATTTCTTTCAGACACAAAAAATAAAGTCACCGATACCGTCACCGGATTATTTCAGAAACCTGAAGTTCAGAGTCAATTCATACAACCATATACCAGATTCAGTACTTATACCGAATTAAATGTTATTGCCGGTGTACTGGAGTTGCTGTACACAAAAAAGGAATCCATGAAAGCATCTGCCGATGAAAAAGGCAACGAGTCAAATGAATATAAAACATGGGCAACGCTGGACGTTATTTTAAGTTCCATCAATAATGTCATTATTGAGTTTAACAAGAAGCCAAATCCTCCTGAAGTTTTGAAAAACATGAAGGATATTTACGATTTGCTCATGCTGTTAAAACCAATTGCAAGTATAACTGAGGCCCAGCAGGAAACGTTAAACAGCGTGACTGCAGATAAACTGAATGCTAAATCAGCGGTTACTTCGGCAGGATTTTTTGCAGTACCGTTTGTTGTGCCAGCATTATTGTTAGGTCCCGGTATCATCGCGGCGGCAGCTGGAGCGGCTTTGTTTGCTGCGGCCATGCCAATCAGGGAGCATCTAATCAAGAAAGGTGTTATTTATTTTGATACGGAATCGAAAAAAATGATGACTGATTTGCTTGAATTGATTGAGCAGGAAAGTGCGAAACTTGAAAAATATCTCACTGAAAACAAAATTGATTTAGGAAATGGCAATCTTGAGCAGCTGGCACCAGCAAGGTTAACTTAATTTTTAAATATGAAACTAATTAGGCCGCTTTATTGCGGCCTAATTAATTGTGTAAAGGACAAAAGTACTTGGAGCTGAAATGAAAACCAGATATTTTGCAATTTATTGTACGATGGATGGCGATGTTGGCGCGAATCCGCTTTGGCATACCTGTTTATTACTGGCAAAAACGAATGAGCAGACAAATAAAGTTGAAATTGTAGATCGATTGGGTTTTTACGGATTGCCGACAACGCAAGGCGATTCGATTTGGCGTAAGCTTAAAATTGCAGTGGGTATGGATGTGGATTTATGGGGTAATCACGGCATGCTGCGCAGAGAAGAACTGCGCTTTCTTGATACCGGCGCCGGCTTGCATGGCGTGCCTTTCGAAATATCAGAAGAGAAGTTTAATCTGGTTCTGCAAAGAGCAAAAAAAATGATGGCCAAACAGGATGAGGCGATCTCCGAGATTACTTCAGGATTAAACCTGCAGGGTAAGAATAAATATCGTATCTATAAGTATGAGAACATATCCAATCATATCTTTGCGCTTGAAAATGCTGCCGCAGCGGAAGCTGGACGTTCACCGCGTCTGAAACCATTTGCTTTGTCGTATAACGAGCCGCATACCTGTAAAATGCAAGTGCTGAGATTGCTGGATGGAATTTTAACTGTCGAGCAAATTGAACATATCACTGGCTGGCATCAGGCTATATCACGCTGGAGCGGTGAGATGGAAACCATTCATTTGCATAGCACGGGCCCTTTCACGACATTTAAAAAGTCAAATGGCGATGTCATTTACAACCGTGATGAAAAGAGTCCAGAGACAAAATTATGGATGACGGTGCCGCCGCAGTTAACGACTTATCTATCAAATGAAGCAAAAGAATTATTTGAAATACCTTATGGTCATGCGGATGAAGTAAAGGCAATGGTAAAGCAGTTACAAAAGCTATGTACATTATTTCGTAATGCCAGCCTGGATGAAAAAAATCGTGATGCCAGGGACATATTAGTTGCGATGCTGGTAAGAAGATACGAATCATTTGGTGCTGTACAGTTGAAAAAGTCAGCCGCTAAAAATGATAGTTGGGATGGCTATTTCAACTGGCGTTTATTTGGTGAGCCGAGGGATGCGGATGAGGCTGATGTTGAGGTTAAACTCAAAAAAGCGGGCAGTCTGATTGAGGGTATCAAGTATTCCATTGAGCATTCAAATAGTGATGTGAGGGCCAGTGAGCTCGATGTGCTGATTTCTAACCTGAAGTCAAAGCAGTTTGAAGAGTTATGCGAGATAGTCGGTACGCGGCCTCAAGATGAAGATGATTTATTGCGTGCGATTTGCTGAATTGCTTTGGAAGCATCATATGGCTAGTGCCATTGGTTCATGATATGCTGACCGAAATGTATTCTGTGTGAAACTTTTTACGGGGGTTATAGCAGGCAATGGACAGCTGGAATGGGCTAGACTTTTTAATTTTCCTGATTTTTGCTCTTAATACTATTATTGGTATGCAGCGCGGCGCATCGCGGGAAATTATTGCAATGATGTGTCTTAGCGCGGCATTGATTTTCACTATCAAGTTTACTGTACCTCTTGCTGCGTTTTTCAATTCATCGCCATTGATTAATAACGTGGTCGATAATTATTTTACACAAAATTTCATGCTGGCTATCGGTGCCGGGCCTCTCACAGCCGATATGCTAATGGAAGCGATGTACTGCATCAGTATGTTGATTTGTTTTGTTGGGATTTATTCAATCTGTGCGGCATCACTGAATGTCGCTGGCGTGAATGAATATTTCAGTTTCCCATATGCAACCTTATCCCGCAAAGTTGGGGCAGCACTCGGAGCGACACGCGGTTATATCATTACTGTAATTTTTCTCTCAATCTTGATGCTGCATTTGCTAAAAAATAATGCCGGCGGAGAAATCATTTCTGGATCTTATTTCGCAGGTTTATTTAGAGCGTCTGTTGTCAGATTTGATGAATTAGTCACAGCGCGCAAACCGGAAGACTACACGCAGATTTTCAAAGAAAAAGATCTTTACAATGCTACTGATGTCATGAAGCAGTTAAAGGGTACGCTTGAACCTTCCAATGGCACACTACAGCCTCAGGGCGGAATGCAGCCAACGGGTAATCAACCGGCCGCACCGGCTCCAAAAGATGTACCTGCGGCTCCAGCAGCAACTCCTTCGAATCCCGCCGACCAATAACGTCGGGATTTATGGCGCTAATTTCTCGAAAAGCAGACCTTAGACTACGCACCATTATACCGGGATTTGCTTGATGTTATTGCAGCAAAGTTATCAATGAACTGACGGACTTTTCGGACTTTTATTGTCATAAAATTGCTTTGCTTGATAAAGAGCAGGATTGGAAATATTAATATTATTGTTTGAATCAATCCATTCCAGCTCGAGTAGGATTTGACGCGTACGGTCGCCTCCTTCATTGATGCCGTGATATAAAATATCGGCTAGAATGCGCGGATAATCATCTTCAGATTCAATAGCATCATGAGATAATTTTGATTTTGTAGTATCCCACATGCCAAACGCACTCCAGGGACTGGTTTTATCAGAATTTAATTTTTCATGATATTTTTTCAGGAAAGTTTCCACCATAAATCTAGGACTGGTTGCGTCTGATTTTGGCGGTGCCTGAAATTTGTATTCTTTGATACTTTTTATGAAAGTTGAAAAAATCTCCCCTAATCTTGCATGCAAGTTGGCTGTCGGATGAATGTCATCCCAGAACATATAACCCGGTGCAGTTGAAACACCATCTGCGAGGTTGAAATCTGCAGATTTGGTGTACTGGAGGTTTTTCTTATCTTCGTCAAACCCAAACTTTCCTGGATTTTTATAGATATTATCTAATGTACTGTAAGTATCGAAAATATGAATTGACAGATCGGGGCATTCATTTTTCAATTTTTTACATTCATCAATGAGTTTTTGATTGAAATGCTTACTGACTTTTTTTGCAATGTCGCGGTCTTGTTTTGTCATGTTTTGAAGTCTGGGAGTGAGTGCCAGATTGGCGAGGTTACCCAAAACAAAGTTGCGGTAACCAGCTTCATATAATTTTTTCACATTTTCGATGCGCGCCGCGATGGCTATGTCTGCTATTTCATTTGTCGGGTTTGGATTGACAGTCAATAAATCATTCCCGCCGGAACACTCAATGACAATTGTTTTGCTTTTTTCATCCTTGGAAATTGCCAGTTTTTTATCGCTCTCAAATAGTAGTCCACGCTTTTCATCCAGATTCGAGACAAATTTACGTGCACCCATGCATTTTAAGTTAAGTATCCATTCATGACTGTAATTATGAGAAGTTAATCCACCTTCGCAAAAAGTACGCGCAAATCGTTCGCCTTCTTCATCGACTTTTGTATCTTCTTCTAATGTTTTTTCAGCTTGTACTTCAGGTTCAACTTTGGGGTCATTATCTTCAATGTTATCGGCGAGATCTGTTGCACTCAAATGCAGTCTCTCTTCCAAATGTTTAGTTTGAAATTCGTTAACGAGATATGCGCAGGTAAAATCAACCCAGTTGTAACCATTGGTGAATCTGCCATGAGGCGATTTGGAAAAATCAACAATGATACTGTTAGGAATGATGCCATGCATAAATTTACGTTTGGCAAACGTGTTACGGTCTAGCATGCTGTCGCCAAAAAATAGTATATGGTCGATAATTCGTGACTGCATAATAAGACACCCCGTTTTTCTTGTTTGAATATTAATTACCTAAAGTATAGACAGTTGTGGAAAAAATGTTGCTCTGGATGTGGTTGATTATGAGATGATTAATTTTCGTTCTTTAAAATCATATTAGTATATTTTTGAGTGCAAAATGTATGCTTACATGATGATTTCACTAGAAAATTTGATTGCATGTTGAGCAATTTAAAGATACATTCTTTAAGTTATGTCATTTTCTAGCTTTTTCGAGTATAAGCTAGCTCATTAGCAAGTTTTAAAAAATGGATTTGATCAGATACTATAGGGACGTATTGAGATGGCGACAATTCCGGAAGAATTGCAAGTGAGTAATGAGAACGCAGCGCTAGTTATTCCTTTTCAACAGGATAGAACTGAATCATTGGATCAGCATATTCATGCTGTAGTCTCGTACACTGATCCAACTACACAGCTGTTGTTTGCCAGTCCAGTAAGTACACATTTACCTGAGGCAGGTTTGAATCCTCTAGTCGATTGTGCGTCATATTTATTTTTCCTGATGGGTAAATTGAAGCGCATCAAGGAACACCAATACCTGGTCAGGCTTCAGGCTGAGTTATTGACTGAAGTACGCAACTTTCAGGAAAAAGCACTCACATGTCGTTATCATGCGGTTTCACTGGATGAATACGTGCCGATTGCAACCTATGCACTATGTATGGCGCTGGATGATGTCATCAGTGACACACCATGGGGCGGTCTTGGCAAGTGGGGCCCATACAGCCTGGTGGCCCACATGTTTTCAGAAGCAGCATCTCAAAAAAGTTTTTTTATTATTCTGGAACGCATTGTTATTGAGCCTGATAAATATATCGATGTAGTCGAGTTTCTGTATATTTGTTTGAGCTTTGGCATGAGATGTCGTAATGATGAAGAGTCTCACGAATTTAGTTATGAACAGCAAGGGCAAATTAGCAATTTTCTTTACCGCTTTATACAATCATATCGCGGTAATGTGAGCAGAGTGTTATCGCCGTTCCCAATTCGCCCAAAACAAATGGCAGTTCCATCAAAATCAACCTTGGGTGCGTTTCTGGAAGCCGTTAATGAAGGATCGCAGTCGTTTTTCGACAAGCTCAAATCTTTTGGCGGAAGTGCGAGAGTGCTGCAAGACGACGTTCTCGCAAGAAATTTGCAGCGTTTACGCAATCGTTTCAATAGTGCGGTTAACTTCATTAAAAAAAACAGAATCAACAAAAATGGCTTGAGCATGAGTCTGGATGTGCTGCCCTGGTATTTGATGATTGGGTCTGCTGGCTCTGGAAAATCCAGTTTGGTTGCCAAATCGAATATTAACTTTATTCTAGGCAAGAAAGTTAACAAGCTGCGAAAGCAGCCGCAGCCTATGATTCATTCTTTTGACTGGTGGATAACGCAGAATGCTGTTCTGGTTGATGTACCAGGTGCGTACGTTGATGACAAAGTTAATAACGCTTCGATGAATCATGAAATCTGGAATGCATTCTTGCTCATGCTGAAGAAGAGCCAGAAACGAAAATCTTTAGGCGGAATAGTAGTGACGATATCTGTTGATGAATTGATTGACAGAAAGCAGCGAGATGAGTTGCTAGAAAGTCTCGTGAATCGAATTCATGAAATTCAACATCTATTTGGCGCCGATGTTCCATTTTATTTTTCAATAACAAAAATGGATTTGCTGCCTGGGTTTCTGGATTTCTTTAATGACTGTGCTGCTGAAGAATTAACGCAGGCTTGGGGTGTTACTATGCCGTCTCCTTCAACAGAATTTGTGACCAGTACTTTCATTAAACGGTTTAATGCATTGATCAGAATTTTGAATAATCAAATTATACAGCGACTGCATTTTGAAAGAGATCAATATGCGCGATCGCATATTAAAGATTTCCCGCTTTATGTGGAAAAAATCAAAGATGAATTCGCCGCTATGCTGAATGCATTTAAAAGCAATCAGACTAGCTTCAATCTGAAAGGCGTGTATTTAACAAGCGCCTTGCAAGGCTGCAAGATTCATCGTGAAATATCGTATCCGGAAACAATGTCAGCGGCACGAGGATCTGAAAAATTGCTGGAAATTATGAGTGCGCCAAATGTGAAACAGGCTCCTTATTTTATCAAGCAGTTTCTTCTGCATGGAATCATGCAATAAGGCGTAAACAATAATTTACTTAACGAATAGAGGGTAATGTATGTCAGATAAAATGATTGCAATAGATGAATCAGCACTGAGTGAAAATAATGCCGATGTCAAAACCGAAGTAGTAGCGGCATACCATGAACTGCTTCATAAATTAAAACAAAATAAACGGACACACCCGAATATTACACTGGTTGACGGCGAAGATGGGGCCGTACATGAAATTTATCGCGATGAAGATAAGGCGGTTGAAGAAGACCGTAAAGCTGATGCGATTCTTCAGGAGTCACCAGTTGATTACACTAGAAATATTTTGAATTTGAAAAACTCGGTACTGCTGGCACTTGATGAAATCAGTCAGCAATATCTGGCGCAGCAAAAACGTCTGCGAGAAATTGACGAGGCGATTGAAGCCAAATCCAGACGCATTACTGATTTACACAATATTGAAGTGACAATTGATAGTTTGGCCGCTATACATTTGGCAAAAAGAGAAAAGGAAAGGCAGTTCGAGCAAGAGATGGCAGAGCGCCGTCAGCAATTCGAAAATGAAGTTGCGCAGCGAAGACGTGAGCTGCAACAGGAAGAGCAGAAATTTATTTACCAGCGTGATCTGGCTCGTGAAAAGGAACAGAATCGCTATGAAATGCACAAGCGGGATCTCGAGCAGGAACTTTCTGACTTGAAACAGAGAGTACACAAAGAATTGGAAGAGCGCGAAGCACGTATTGAGACGGCTGAGAAATTGCAGGAGCGTATCGATGCATTTCCTGAAGAAATACGTATTGCTACACAGAAAGCGAAAGACGCTACTTCAAAGCAGCTTACCATCCAGTTTGAATATGAGAATCAGCTTGCTCAGAAAGAGCTGCAATTACATATACAGAAAATTTCTACTCTGGAAGCCAGGATTGCCATGCTTGAAAGGGACATCGCTCATTTCGAGCAATTGAAGGCGTCGTTTAATCACCTGATGTTTAACAAGGCTGATGCTTCCTAACGCTGGAAATTTGAATGCTAGATACATAAATAAGGGCCGTAAATTGATAATTATCCAATTTACGGCCAAATTCGAGCAAAATAAATCCATAATTGTCAAATTAGTGTAAAAGATTGATATTTAGTATTTTTTCAATCGATATATAATCATGCTAACTATCTAACATTTGCAGGAAGTCAGTGAATACGACAATTGATGTTATTGGTGCTCTTCTTTCAATTATCAGTGCATATTTTTATATCAAAGAAAAACCAATTGCATGGCTGATCAGCCTGATCGCCATACCATTTGACGTCATTATGGATTTCCGGATTGGGGTTTATGGTGATTTGCTACTGCAATTTCTCTACTTCATTTTACTGATTTATGGCTGGTATTCATGGCGGCACGGCGCAAAAGTAGAAGAGGGCTTGCCTATTTTGCGAATCACGGCAAAACAATTTTACTTGATTGGGCTCCTAACTCTTTTTCCAGTTATCGCTGTCTGGTTGAGTATAGATCATTACACTGATTCTGAGGTGGCATTACTTGATGCTTCTGTGACAGTGCTTAGTATGCTGGCTATCTGGCTTCTGGGTAAGAAAATTATTGAGTCCTGGTTGTTATGGGTATTTGTTGATTGCCTTTATGTGGCGTTGTATGTTTATAAGCAAATGCCGTTTCATGCATTTATGTCTTTATTTGATTCTGTAACTTGTGTGATAGGTTATTTTTATTGGATGAAAGAATATGGGAATGCAATCACCGATGCGAGATCGGAGGTGTATGATGAAAGCGTCACCCAGACAGAATAAAAAAATCCGCCGTAATGGCGGATTTTTTTATGGAGGGTCTGAAATTTTTTTAATAAAACTAAACATAATAGAATGTACTAAATTAGGTGATTATGAAAATAAATGATAAAGAAATGAAGAAAAACGCTACCAGAGCGGCAAAGCTTCTTAAATCATTGGCGAATCCGTCACGATTGTTGATTTTATGCAGTTTGGTGGGCGGCGAAAAGAGTGCTGGTGAGCTGTGGAAATCGTCAACGTTAAGCCAGTCTGCATTTTCACAGCATCTCGCTGTGCTGCGACGTGAGAAGATCGTGATTACGCGTAAAGATGCGCAAAATGTTTATTATTCTCTAGCCGATGACAACGCGGTTAAAGTGCTCAATTTGATGTATGAGTTGTTTTGCTCATAATAAATTGCTAGTTAGTATGCGTGAGAGATATTGCGTATATTGATCAAGCATTTTTCTATAACGCGATTGATTCATTTCCAATGCGGAAAATACAGCGAAAGTTGCTAGCGGTTTTATTCCTGTAAATCTGAGCGTATGGTGAAATGGCAGCAAAAAATTCTTTAAATTCGTGCCATGTATTCCTGGTGGTTGATATGCATTTTCAGGTGATTGCATGGTAACGGTGAGTGATGCTGTTTTGTCTCGCAGCAGTCCATTAGCAAATTGTTTGTCGATATCATATGCGAAACCTTTTGTCAGAACGTTATCAAGCCAGGCTTTCATTATTGCTGGTGCGGAAAACCACCATAATGGAAACTGAAATATGATGTGGTTTGCGCTGGCAATTTTCTTTTGCTCAGCGCTTATATCTAGCGGTGCTGAATATAAATCGCTTACTATCACATTGACGTCATTTCGTTCTAATTCTGCTGCCGCATGCATCATAATAGAGTGATTCAGCGATTCACGGTTTGGGTGTGCATATACATATAAAATTGTCTTCATGGTTAACTCAGTAAATCTAACAAGGGTTTGCGTGCTTCAGGGCCGTAAGCGACACTGCCCACAGGTACTTTTCCCTCTAACGCTTCGGATACTTTCGCGACCCACAGCGGGCCAAATCCGCCGCATAATTCTATCATTTGTGCTCCCTCAGCAACGGCTCGTTTAGCTTCTTCAATGGCGCGTTCTTTCTCATTGAAGTCTATTCCAATCGCCTTGAAAGTCAGGCCGCTAGTCTTGATCACGCTGCGATCGGTGCATGGGTTAAGGTCAGGACCTAAAAATATATATGCGAAGTGGTTAAATTTCATAGCATTCTCCGAAAAATATGATAATTTTAATTGTAAAGATTGTATATTATGATTATATTTTAAATAAATACCTCAAATAACATATCAATTATTACTAAATGGATATAATAATGGGAATACTTGACGATACAGCGATATTTGCAGCGGTAATTCAACAAGGCGGATTTAGCCATGCTGCAAGCCACCTTGGTTTGTCTAATGGCATGGTCAGCAGGCGTATTGCACAGCTGGAAGCGGATCTCGGCGTAACCTTGCTGAAACGAACAACGCGGCAGATTCGGCTGACTCCAGAAGGTGAATTATTCTGGCAGCATGCAATGCGTATACAGCAGGAAATGGATGCTGCAGTTAGCTTGATTCAGTCATCTGCAAAAAAACCTAAAGGCATTATTCGACTAAGTGCACCTTTATATTTTGGGCGTCATTACCTGACTCCAATTTTAATTAGATTTTTGGATAATTTCCCTGATATTAAAATTAATTTAATGCTTGGCAATCGCCAGCTTGATCCTGTCAAGGAGCAACTGGATTTAGTGATACGTGGCAGCGGTTATATTGAGGATGAAGGTATGCGGGATAGTACACTGCAAGTGAAGTTACTGCTTAAAGAAAAAATTAGTTTGTATGTGGGTGAAGAATATATAAGAAAATATGGTGAACCGGAATCGGCTTCTGAATTGAACGAACATAAGATAATTAATTACGTAGACGCCGGTAAACTCACTGAAAAAGAAAAATGGAAGTATCAGATTGAAAATAGCATTGGATACGTTGACCTGGAATCGGGCTTTAATTGTAATGATATTGAAAGCGGATTGATTGCATGCTGTTCGGGTTATGGAATTGGGCGTTTTACAGAGCTAAATGCTAAGGCATTGCTGCAAGCGAAACAGATACAAAAAATTTTAACGGATTACAATTGGGGCTCATATTATTTATATGCTGTTTATCCGCAACAAAAATCATTACCGAAGCGTACCAGATTACTACTCGATTTTATAACCGCGCACACTCACAATATCGTTGACAAGGCGGATAACATTCATGTGGTATAAAATTAGTGGTGACGAGGTAGAGGTGCGTGTTATTGCCAAGCCAAATTCTAAACGCAGCGCAGTCACGGGAATTAATCAGCAGGGATTAAATATTGCATTGCACGCCCGTCCGCAGGAAGGAGAAGCAAATAAAGAATTAATTGCATTTCTCTCCAATTTTTTTGAAATTCCAAAAAGTAAAATCAAGCTCCAGCGTGGTGCAGCGAGTCGGTATAAGGTGATTGTGATGCCATTAGGCAAAAAATTTCAGGAATTTTTGCGATTAATTGATAATGATCCCGCGGGATATTCGCGGGATCAATTATGAGAAAAGTTAGTCAGATGAATTTATGATCTGAGAGAAATCCCGGTGGGACGATTGATAAAATTATCTGATTCTTCTAATTGTCTCGCTGCTTTAATGCGTTCATCCAGCGTTAGTTTGCTAATATGATGTCCCTTACCGTTTAACCGCTTTACAGCTTTATGCGTCGATACGGTATTGTTTTCATTTGTTATAAGTTTTTGAGCTGCCTTCATATCGGAATCAATGTTTTCTTTCGCATGACTCTGAGAAAATAGACCTAAAAACGCAGTGCTGGTAACTGTCGCAGTGATAAATTTCAAGTCTAGTGTATCATCAAGCAATGGTATTGATTGGGTGTTGGAATTAGTTCTGCTCTGAGTGTTAACAGTGTTCGCGTTTAGTTTCGACTGGATGCTGCATGTTGAGCAGGATACTGCTGTGTTTGAGATGTTAGTTAGCTTTGAAAGTGAACGCATCTTTTTTCTCCCTTTAATTGTTCTGCGTTAAATATTCTTCTTCATGAATCTGTCCTGGATTTGTTTCCATAAAGCCATCGCATTAATATCACTAGTGTTAGCATTTTTATATTCTGGTTTGCAATACATTTTTGAATTTGGCAATGGGGCGATTTGCAGCTGTAAACTCCAGGTTGTGTATCATTATGAATATATTATATATATATGCTGGATCAAGCTGGGAGAAACGAAAGCTTTGCTTACATTGTTTACATATGATGATATACTCTCGATCTTGAATGAATGTAAATTGAAGGCAATTATGGCAGACGACAACGAAACCTTGACCCCGGAACAATCTGAACTTGGCAAAAAAGCTCACTACGATTCTCAATATAATCCAGAGAAATTATTTCCTATTCCTCGTCAGTCAAAGCGCGATGAACTGGGTATTAAAGATAAACCACCGTTTTTTGGTATCGATATCTGGAATCATTATGAAGTATCATGGTTGAATGAAAAGGGTAAGCCAGTTGTTGCTATAGCGGAAATTGTTTATGATTGTGAATCTCCTAATATCATTGAATCCAAATCAATGAAGCTCTATTTCAACTCCTTTAATAACACAAAATGTCGAACTGCTGACAATGCATGTGCAATGATGGAACGTGATTTGTCTGCAAGAGTCGGCGTGCCGGTAAAGGTTCAGTTGAAGTTATTAAGTGAAATCAAGAATGAAAAATTATCTGTGCGTTTGAACGGCACATCTATTGATGACCTTGATATTGAATGCAAGGAATACAAAGTTAATCCTAAATTATTAAAAGCTTCCGGAAAAGTTGTTGAAGAAACTCTGTGTACAGATTTACTGAAATCTAATTGCCTTGTCACGCATCAACCAGATTGGTGCAGCATACAAATCACGTATAAAGGCAAAAAGATTGATCGTGAAGGTTTGTTAAAATATATCGTTTCTTTTCGTAATGACAATGAATTTCATGAGCAATGTATCGAGAAAATTTTCATGCATATCATGAAGCATTGCAAACCTGAAAAGCTAACTGTTTATGGTCGCTCAACCAGACGCGGAGGATTGGATATTAACTCTTATCGTTCGACAGAAGAAATTGAATGTAAAGTCGAAAACATACGCCTTTGCCGCCAGTAAGCATTGGCGCAAAACTTGATCAAGATCTTTGCTTGACCAGCCTATAGTTTCTCCATAATCTAGATAGCCCTGAATCGGTGATTTGCCGTCGGTTCAGGGTTTTATTCATATTCAAAAAACAGGATTATTACGATGAAAAAAAACATTCTTGCTGCAACACTTGCCGTAACCACCATGTTGGCTGCGCCGGTTTATGCTTATGAATTTACAGATACTATTCAGACTCCGGTAGACATCAAGAGTACTGGTAAAGCTTTTAGAAGCTCACAGCAGCAAAAAGATGTAACGATTTTGAAGGTAAAACTTTCTGAAAAAGAATTACGCGCACTGGAATATCGTACACCTGTCAAATCCAGTAAGCGTTCATTTGCATTGTCACGAATGCCGGCATCAATTCAACTCGGTATGAACGGTGTACCTGTGCTTGATCAGGGTCGCCACGGTTCCTGTGTTACGTTTGCTGATAGTGCAGCAATAAACGCAATATTAGGGAAGGGTGACTATATCAGTCAGCTTTGCAGTCTGGAGCTGGGAACGCATCTTGAAAAAAATGGTTATATTCCAAGCGGCTGGAATGGTTCATGGGGCCCGATGGTTCTCGAACAAATGATGCGTTTTGGTGTCGTCAGCAAAGAAGCTCAATTAACAAAATCTTGCGCAAGCCTGAGTGAATATCCGCTGAAAGATAAAAATAATCTTGGTAATGAAATGGCTCTTACTGAATATAAATCATTAAGTGAGAACATTAATACTAAAGTTTACTGGACACATTTATTCAGCAATGACCAGGTATTTGACTGGAAAACAGATGCACCGGCAAAAATGCAGGAAGTGCTGGCTAATGTAAAGAAAGCAATTGCAAATGGTCATCGATTAACTTTTGGAACATTCCTGATTCTGCAGGAAGGCTGCCATGCAGGTGCATGTGCATCATTCAAGGCATCTAAAGATACTTGGGCATTGACGTCGAATCTTGAAACACCGCCATACGAAGTTGGTGGTCATGAGCTGGTGATTACAGGTTATGATGATAATGCTGTCGCATACGATGAATTTGGCGGCAAACATCAGGGCTTGCTGACACTGCGTAACTCATGGGGCGCTGATGCAGGTAATAATGGTGATTACTACATGAGCTATGATTACTTCGTGAAGTATGCAAATGAAGTTCAGGAAATTATTCCTGTAAAATAAAAACGGAAGCGGGCATGAGGTTATCTTATGCCCGTCCACCTTCGAGTTCAAAATCACACTCTTCCAGTTTTACCACTTTTGTTTTATTCATGAATTTGTAGCCTAACCAGAGGCAGATGAATAGCGGCAAACCGATATAACTGACAGTAATTCCATACCAGTCAATTGAGTGTTCCATGAATGCTTTATAGTTTTGACCGGCAATAACTACGATACAGAGAAATAATGCAGTGAGCGGTGCGTATGGAAAGCCTTTCGCAACATAAGGTAATTCTTTTAAATCGCGTCCTTGTGCAATATAGGCTTTGCGGAAGCGATAGTGGCTGACAGCTATGCCAAGCCACGCAATAAAGCCAGATAAACTGGATGCACTGATCAGCCAGAAATAAACTTTGCCGTTACCAAATAATGAAGTGAGGAAGGCGAGTGCGGCAACCATTGAGGTGACAATTAATGCCGGCATCGGGACGCCGCGCTTATTCACTTTGCTGAACAAAGCGGGAACATGGCCTTGTTTTGAGAGATACCAAAGCATCCTGGTTGATGCATACATACCGGAATTGCCGGCAGATAATATCGCGACAAGAATGACAGCGTTAATGATGCCCGCCGCAAATGAAATTCCATATTGTTTAAATACCAATGTAAACGGACTCAATTCAACATCTGATCCTGCGAGCTGTGGATCTGTGTGCGGTATTAGCAGCGTAATGATCAGGATTGATAATATAAAAAATAACAAAATGCGCCAGAATACTTGCTTGACTGCTTTTGGAATGGTGATGTGCGGGTTTTCGCTCTCACCCGCTGCGATGCCGATTAATTCTGTGCCCTGAAACGCGAAGCCTGCAATCATAAAGGCGCTGAATATTGCAAGAAATCCTCCGTGAAATGGAGCGTCGCCGCGAATCCAGTTTTGGAATCCGCCCGGGTGATATTCGGTAACACCAAACATGATTGCTGAACCTGCAACAATGAATAAAATGATTACCGATACTTTAATAAATGAAAACCAGTATTCAGCTTCACCAAATCCGCGAGATGACAAAGCGTTAAAGCCGGTAACGGTTGCAAGAAATGCTGTACACCAGATTAAAGGGGAACTGTTTGGAAACCAGTAATGCATGATGAGTGAGGCTGCGGCGATTTCCGATGCCACAGTAATAGCCCAGTTATACCAGTAATTCCATCCCAGAGCGTACCCAAAGGCAGGGTCAACAAACCTTGCGGCGTAAATATAAAAAGATCCTGTACTTGGCATGTATGCGGCCATTTCACCCAAGCTGGTCATAAGGAAATAAACCATAATACCAGTGATGAGAAATGCAATCATTGTACCGCCGGGACCGGCCAGGTATATGGCATTACCGCTTGCCAGGAATATTCCTGTCCCGATAGATCCGCCAATGGCGATCATGTTTAACATGCGTGCGCTTAAATTGCGTTTAAGCTGATTGTTATTCTCAAGGGATTCCATGCTTGGTCTCGTATTAATATTTTCAATGAGCAGCAAGTCTATCTAGATATGCTGCTTAAAGGGAAGCCATGATTATAGCCAGTATGGAATAAGATATCTGCAAAATTTGGGATAAATTAAAATAATTTCAATTATTACATGCGGTTATATGATTTCTTTCGACGGCTGCCTGAAGTGTTTTCTTCGTACCTTTCATGCAAGTGGGCAACGGTTATGGCGCAAACCAGATCGCCGCAAACATTGGTCATGGTACGGAACCGGTCCAGAATGCGGTCGAAGGGCAGGAGCAGGCCGATAGCGGAGGCTGGTACGTTGACGTTGCGCAACACCATGACCATTGTAATCAGGCCGCCTTCGGGGATGCCTGTGGCGCCCATTCCGGCGAGAATGGCGGTGACGAAAACACCGATCTGCGAAAAGATAGAGAGGTGTAAACCAAGGATCTGACAAAAGAAGAGTGCTGATACGGCTTCATACATGGCTGTACCTGCCAGGTTGATGGTGGTTGCCAGCGGCAGCACAAAGCGGGCTACATCTTCATTCACTTCCTGTTCTTTTGCTATTTCCATTGTGACTGGCAGCGTTGCCATCGAGCTGGATGTGGCGAACGCAGTAATTAATGCATTCGAAATGGCGGCTATAAATTTACGTGGACTTTGTTGCGTGATAATTGTCGCGAGTGTGATTTGCCAGCTCATTTGCAATGCGAGACCGCATAAGAAAACCATGATGAATGCGAGCATGCTGGCAAGACTTTTTAAAAGTAAATGTTCGATAGATGCTTCAGCAACAGCCGCTCCCAAAAGGGAGAATAATCCTACCGGGGTGAGATACATCAACCATAAAACCATGCGAATAAGAATATCGCGGAAACCAAGAAAAAACTTGATGACTGGTTTTGCGGTCGGTCCAACATTGATTGCAGATAACGAAAAAACAATGCTGAAAAAAACAATTGGCATGATTTCATATTTTGCAGCAGCTGCCACAATATTCGGTGGAAAGAGTGACAAAATGAAACGAGATAACGGCATGGGTTCAGCATCTGCAGGAGTAGCGTTTGCAAGTATCAGGCTCGGCGGGATACCAACACCTGGTTGAAAAAGATTGAGAAGGATTAAACCGATTGTTACAGCGATGGCAACACTGACGAGTACATATCCCAGGGTGAAAATACCGATGGAGCTTAAACGTTTAAGCCCGCCTAATGATGTGATCGCGCTTACCAGCGCACAAAATATAAGTGGGAGAACAATTAATTTGAGAAGGTTGATAAATAGCTGGCCTACCCATTGCATTTCAATCATGAATTGAGGAAATTCAACACCGCAAATAATGCCGAGGGCGATACTGACAAGTATCCATGCCAACATATTGTTTTTAAGTGCCATCATGCAATGCCTTCCATGAATTCAAATATTATACCTTAATGTATATAGACATTGCTTTTTTGCTTATTTATCAAGGCTTGACTGATATATCTGATGGTGTGAAATGATTCTTTTTTGATTTTTTGCAAGGATTGCCAATATTTTACGCTTATTTGTTTATCGGTTAAAGAAAAGTTTGTAACTTTTGTCGCATCACGTCACGTTTGAATTATGTTATGATTAATTTACTCAGCGGAATAATTTCAATATTCGTAAAATTCGCGGAGGAATCATGGAAGATAAAGCATTTAAGCCGGCATGGTGGCTGCGAAATTCTCATCTTCAGACACTCTGGCCTGCCGTTATTCGTAAACGAAGATTAAAACCAAGCATACAATTACAGCGCGAGCGAATTGAACTGCCTGATGGTGATTTCATTGATCTTGACTGGATGCAAAAAGACGCAGAAGGTCCGCTAGTGATTGTGTTACATGGTTTTGAAGGTTCTGTGAATTCACATTATGCAAAAGGAATGTTGAATGTCATACATTCGCATGGATGGCGCGGGGTGTTCATGCATTTTCGCGGCTGCAGCGGCGAACATAACAGATTACCGCGAGGTTATCATTCCGGCGACACAACTGATCTTTCTTTTATTATGAATATTCTTCATCAACGTGAGCCAAATACTCCGTTAGCTGCAATCGGTTATTCACTTGGCGGCAATATCCTTCTAAAATGGCTTGGTGAAACTGGCAAGTCAAATCCCTTAAAAGCTGCGATCGCTGTATCAGTACCGTTTGAGTTACATAAAGCAGCAAAGCGAATTCAAGTTGGATTTTCAAGATTTTATCAATGGTATTTTTTACGATGTTTGCGCAAGCGCCTCAACAGAAAATTCAAGCTCGTACCCGCGCCGATGAATCCGGAGTTTTTAAAATCTATTACCAGTCTTCCTGAATTTGATGATCTGTTTACTGCGCCGCTCTTTGGATTTCGTGATGTTGACGATTATTATACGAGTGCAAGCAGCAGGCAATATTTGCGGTTTATTCAAGTTCCAACATTACTGGTGCACTCGAAAGATGACCCTTTTATGACAGAAGATGTGATACCTACTCCTGAAGAATTATCTCCTTTTGTGAAAATGGAGATTACCGATGCTGGCGGACATGTCGGCTTTGTCACTGGCAAATACCCCTGGAAGCCTGTATATTGGCTCGAAGAACGCACTCCGCGCTTTTTCAGCGAATTTTTATAACTAAGTTTAAGTCTGATTTAATGATACTGCGTTAAACTAACCCTTTTTAACTAACCCATTAACGGATAACTCTATGCTGCTATTGCTGCTATTCATGACGGGTCTGCTAGCTGGCACGATTGATGCTATCGCTGGCGGCGGCGGATTGATTAGTATTCCTGTGCTCATGAGCATAGGGTTGCCTCCTCATGTCGTATTTGGTACTAACAAGCTGCAAAGTACTTTCGGGACAATGATGGCTGCACGTCGTTATTGGCGTACCGGATGGATGTCAATACGCAGCGTTTATCAAGGTATTTTATTTGGATTGCTGGGTGCTGCAGCGGGCGCAATTGTGAATCAATTTATAAGCGCTGAGATATTAAGTAAAATTGCGCCTGTCATGCTGATGATTATTTTCATCTACACGGTATTATCACCGCGTCTAGGTGTGACAGACCAGGAGCCGCGCATTCAAGATTGGCTGTTCTATCTGATGTTTGGGTTTCCACTTGCATTTTACGATGGTTTTTTTGGACCGGGTGTGGGTGCATTCTGGGTATTTGTTTTGATGTATTTTTTGGGATTTAATCTCATCAAGGCAACTGCATACACAAAAGTGTTTAATCTAAATAGTAATATTGTCGCATTGGTTTGTTTTGCGGTTGGTTCTAATATCGATTATAAAATTGGTTTAGTCATGGCTGGAGGACAAGTTATCGGTGGACAGCTTGGCGCGCATCTTGCTATCAGCAAAGGCGCGAAGTTAATCCGACCGTTATTTTTGTCTATGGTTTTCGTTACGATTTCTTCGCTTGTTTACAGAAGCTATGGCGATCACCTGAAGCAAGTTCTAGCTTTTGATCAACATAAAACAACGTATTTCCCCTTGTTAATTACTGTATTGATCGCTGCTGCTTTATTTGCAGTCAAAAGGTTACAGCAAAGCAGGCAGCAGGCTCAGGATACATTATAAATCTATTCACTTTTTTAATAATTCTGATTATCATTACCAGCCATTAGAGGTTGGAAACCATGAGCTATTTCGCAGATTTATCCATTTTTCGACGTAATCCAAATTTTGCATTTTTATTTACCGGTCAGTTTGTTTCATTTCTTGGGAGCATGATTACAAGTGTCGCGCTGCCGTATCAGATATACACGGAAACTCACTCGATTCTGATGGTGGGTTTTTTAAGTCTGATTCAACTCCTGCCGCTTTTAGTAACTGCGCTTGTGGGCGGTGTGTTCGCAGATCGATATCATAGACGCATGTTGCTATTAGTCGCCGAATTTTCCATGGCAATGGGATGTTTACTTCTTGCATTTAATGCATCTCTGTCTTCTCCGCACATCTGGTTTATATTTGTAATCGCGGGGATAATGTCATCATTTAATGGTCTGCATCGGCCTGCGCTGGAAAGTATTGTGCAGCAGATAGTCGAGCGCAAAGATTTTCCTGCTGTGAGCGCAGTAACTTCGTTCAAATACAGTCTGGGGATGATAGTCGGGCCTGCAGTTGGCGGTTTATTGGTGGCCCACACGGGACTGGTAGTTACATATATTGTGGATTTTGTGTCATTTGCAATTTCACTCGGTGCGCTTTTGATGATGAGTCATATACCTGCACCGGAAGTGACGGAGCATGAGCCTGTTCTGGCGTCGCTAAAAAGCGGCGTTAAATATGCTTTTTCGCGGCAAGAGCTGGTAGGGACTTATTTCGTCGATTTTGTAGCGATGATATTCGGGATGCCTAGCGCCCTATTCCCTGCAATTGCCCAATCATACGGGGGAGCCAAGGCTCTCGGTATGTTGTATTCGGCACCTGCTGTGGGCGCGCTGGTGGTTTCATTGTTGTCGGGCTGGGCAGGGCGCGTTAAACGTCATGGTGTCGCGATTGCAGTTTCTGCTGCATTGTGGGGGGTCTCGATTATAGGATTTGGTCTCGCATCGAATTTTTGGCTGGGATTGGTATTTCTAGCTTTTGCCGGGGGATTTGATGCCGTCAGCGGCATTTTCCGAGGCATCATGTGGAATGAAACCATCCCCAATAAGCTCCGCGGGCGTATGGCGGGAATTGAGATGATCAGTTACCTGAGTGGGCCTAAACTCGGTGACACTGAAGCCTCCATGGTAGCGGCAGCATTCGGAATTACCGTTTCAGTGGTTTCGGGAGGCGTATTGTGCGTAGCCGGGGTCGTGATCTGCTGCGCGCTTCTGCCAAAATTCTGGAGGTATCATTCAGAACAAACATGATAAAATAATCAGGATTTTTTTGATTACTTCATGGAGCAAGGGATATGATCCAGGATTACATTGTGTTGATTCTGAATAACTTCGGGTTATTCATGTTTGGTCTCGCGGCTGTCTTTATCATTTTGCACAAGCTGATAGTGCGAGGTAGCGTTTCTAATGATGAAATAGTATATCGCTGGATGGCATTATTCCCTTTGGGATGCGCCGGTATTTATACTTTCATCATGCATGTCTTTTATCCGCAAATCGCGAGTGCAGTAATAGGCTGGAGTCCAAGTCCGTTTGAATTCGAGGTGGGTATTGCTAATCTTGCATTTGGTACAATCGCAATCTTGTCATTTAATGCAAGTTTTGGTTTTCGCCTGGCAACTGTGATTGCAAATGTAATCTGGTTGTTCGGAGATGCTTCACAGCACGTAACGTTAATGATTACTACGGGGAACTTTAATATCGGTAATGCGGGGTCGTGGTTGTGGCTGGATGATTTGATTCTTCCCATGGTGATGTTGCTTTGTATTAATGGGTTGTATCGTCAACAACAGAAGTTATCGTGAAAAGTTTTTTAGACGGTGTCGATTATCTTTTTTCCGGGTTTGGTTTAATTGCCAGGCCCGGACTAAAGCGGTTTGTCATCATTCCTCTTGTTATTAATATCATTCTCTTCAGTATACTGTTTGTGTTGTTATCGCATTATGCCGGGATGCTGCATGACTGGGTTTCGGGTTATTTGCCATCATGGATGCAATGGCTAAGCACAATTATCTGGCTGGTTTTTTTTCTCGGATTTTTCTTCGTCTTTATTTATGCATTTGCGGCGCTTGGTGCGATCACTGCGGCTCCGTTTAATGGTTTGCTCGCAGAAAAAGTTGAAATGGTTTTAACAGGAAAAATTCCGCAAGACCGCGGGCTTTTTGAGAACATTAAAGATATGCCGCGCATCATCTCGCGACAGTTTGCAATTTTATTTTTTTACTTGCCTCGTGCAGTGATTATTCTGGTGTTATTTTTTATTCCGGTTGTACATTGGCTTGCAATCGTATTATGGTTTGTATTTTCAGCGTGGTTTTTAGCTCTGCAATACATCGACTTTCCTACCGATAATCACAAAATTCCGGTCGCAAAAGTTCGTGAATGGCTGAATGATCGACGCGCAGTGACGCTGGGTTTTGGTATCAGCCTGATGTTTGTGATGTCAATTCCCGTCCTGAATTTTATCGCAATTCCTGCTGCAGCCGCAGGCGCGGCTAAATTTTGGGTGGAAGAGAATCGTCAGCGAACCCCAGTAAAGTAAGTGATCTACGCGTCAGCGGTGCCATACTCGCGATAATTACGCCAGTGATGACAGCTGTAATTAAATCTGCAAAAATTGTTAATGAAAACGTTGTCAGTAAAACGAATGAATTAAATCGTGATTCATTTCTTAAAATATTAATAAAATGCGGCACGCCGCTCATGTGATAAGCGACAACAAACAAAATCGCGGCAAGTGAGCACATTGGGATATAGGCTGCAAACGGAGCGAGTAGAACGATCACCGCGATTAGGAATGCAGAGTGACAGAGAGCGGCGATTGGTGAGTTGCCGCCATTTTTGATATTGGTCGCTGTGCGTGCAATAGCGCCGGTTGCAGCGAAGCCTCCAAAGATGGGCGTGAATATATTTGCAAGGCCTTGTCCAATTAATTCTTGATTTGAGTGATGTCTGTTTCCCGTCATGGTATCAGCGGCTGCTGCTGAGAGTAGTGATTCAATTGCACCCAGCAAAGCGATAGCAAATGCGGGTTGGAGTAACAAGATGATACGGCTGGGGGAGAGATCTGGTAGTTGCAATGCTGGTAATTTTTGCGGGATTCCACCAAACATGCTGCCAATGGTTGCGACGCTGTCAAAATGAAATATCATTTGTAAGATGATTGCTGCCAGCATTGCTGTCAGTGGTCCCGGTATTCGTTGATTGAATTTTCTGGTAAAGATAACTAGCAGTAGACTGAGTATGGCAATTAGTGTTGTTGCGATATCCAGTGAAGGCAATGCCTGAATTGCTCCTGAAAATTTTTCATAAAAACTGGCGTTGAGGGCGATATGTACCGGTAGACCGAAAAAATCTTTTAATTCACCTGAGAAGATGACAAAACCAATACCGGCAGTAAATCCAGTAATAACGGTATCTGGAATGAATTTAATGACATTGCCGAGGCGCAGCATACCCATCAGAATTAACATTAGTCCGGCTATTATTGTTGCGGTTTGCAATCCAGACATGCCGTATTGCGTAGTAATGCCTGCCAGAATGACAACAAACGCGCCGGTTGGCCCGGCGATCTGCACGCGGCTGCCGCCGAATAATCCGACGACGACAGCGGCAATAATCGCGGTATATAAACCTTGTTCTGGCTTGGCCCCTGAAGCAATGGCGAAGGCCATAGCCAGCGGTAATGCAACAATGCCGACAATCAAGCCTGCGAATAAATTGCTGCCCCAATATTGTCTTTTTAGCAGGCCGTTGTGATGTGCCTCCAGGATGGCAATCATGCTATATTCCTTCAATTAATAGATGGTGTTCAAGGTCAAAGCTGTTGATTTTACTCAACATCACTATGCCGCAATTGACGTTTGCAGTAACCTGCAGTAAATTTGCCGCATTATAACTGACGTAATCAGAAATGACGATGCAGACATTAAATATCGCTGGCTATAAATTCATTGAGCTAAATGACCTGACCTCATTGCGCAACAGCTTGCAAGACAAATGCAGTTCACTGCAGCTGAAGGGTACAATCCTCTTAAGCCCTGAAGGGATTAATATCAGCCTTGCAGGAACCAAGCAGGCAGTAATGTCTTTTAAAACTTCACTTGCAGGTGATGAACGTTTTGCCGATATGCGCTTTCATCACACCTACTCAAGTTACCTCCCTTTCAAGCATCTCAAGGTGAAACTCAAAAATGAAATTATTACGCTGCGTCAGGGTGATGTGGCTCCTGTGAATGTAAACCGGGCTCCGGATATTTCACCGTCAGAATTGAAGCGATGGCTGGATGAAAAACGTGATATCACATTGCTTGATACTAGAAATGATTATGAATATCGCTTTGGTACATTTGCCGGTGCCCTAAATCTTCATATCCATAATTTTGGTGAGCTGCCTGAAGCTGTGCGTAATCTTGATAAACAAAAGCCGCTTGTTATGTTTTGCACCGGCGGAATTCGCTGCGAAAAGGCTGCAATATACATGATGAATCAGGGCTTTTCTGAAGTGTATCAGCTGGACGGCGGTATCCTTGGTTATTTTGCGCAAGCTGGCGGTGCGCATTACGAGGGTGAGTGCTTTGTCTTTGATGAGCGTATCGCACTGGATTCTTATCTAAAATATAACGGTACCAGTCAGTGTACGCAGTGTCAGGGCCCGATTAGCGCCAATGATGCTGGATGTACATCTTGCGCCGCGTGATATTAATTACCATCATTCCCGTGTAAACGGGAATTTCCCGCATCGCTCCGTTCTCTTTCCCAGGAAACCGAAGGAGGTTCCCGCTTGCGTGGGAATGACAGTTTCGCGGGGATGACGATTATTCATGCTCTCTGCTAATATATCTTCCAATGTCCCTTCTGAGTAATACCATGCGAAAGTTATTATTAGTAATGTGTTGCATCATGTTTTGCCATTCTGCGGTGGCGGCTGATGATTCAGTCTACTTTCTTGCACTTGCTGATATACATTTTACTCCAGTTTCCATGTGTTCATCTGTCAGGCAGAGGCCTTGCCCATTGCTGCAGCGCCTGCGGACTGCGCCGGTTTATCAGTGGCAGATGATACTTGCCGAACAAGACAATGCCGCGCCTTCATACCGCAAGGATACGAATTATGTTTTGCTGCAAAAAAACCTGGAAGCCGCAGCGGCCGCCGCTTCGAAATACAAGGTTGATTTCGTGATAGTGCTGGGTGATACGTTAGGCCATGATTTTCGTTACTACTATAAAAAATATTCACAGGATAAAACGCAGGAAGGTTACCGGGATTTTGTACGCAAGACACTTGAATTTATGAGCGCCCAGCTTGCTGCAGCTTTTCCTGGCAAAAATATTTTTATGGTTACTGGTAATAATGATACATACTCTAGTAATTATCAGTCCGTTCCCGGCGGTGATTTCTTTAATCAGACGGGTGCATTGTGGTCTGCACTTATCAGGAATGCGCATGACAGGGTTGAAATGCGCAGTGAATTTCCCATTGCGGGGTATTATGCCGTTGATGTGCCGGGCTACAGTGATTTGCGTCTTGTTGTGTTGAATTCTGTATTATTCTCATCCAGGGCGGTTGGTCACGGTGCAGAACGAGCATCTGCAGCTGAGCTGCAATGGCTGCACCAGCAATTACAGCAGGCTAAAGATCAGCATCAAAAAGTCTTGATTGCCATGCATATTCCACCTGTGCTTGATGTCTACGTTACGCGGCGCTGGCGTCTTTTTACGCTGCTGGAATTTTGGCGTCCTGACATGATTCAGCGTTTCAAGAATGAGCTTGCAGCTTACTATCCTCAAGTTGCCGGCATCGTTACCGGGCATTTGCATTATGACTGGATGCAGGCTTTAATCGTTGGTAATCATCACGATATCCCGGTAATTTCTGTGCCTTCTGTGAGTCCGATTTTTGGTAATGATCCGGGGTTCAAGATTTATCATTATTCTTCATCTGATAATAACATTGATGATTATTACAGTTACACGCTGCCTGTGAAGGGTACGGGAACCTGGAGCATTCAACATGCTTACAATATCTGGCGCAAGGCTGCAGCAGCATCCCCATAAAGCACCAAGGCCGCTTTGATTAGCGGCCTTGATTAAAACAAGTATCGTACAACTGATTACTTAGTTTGTTTGTGTTGCATCCATTCCGGTTTCAGTTGTTGTTTGCTTGGCTACTTCCTGTTTCTTCATGTGCTTCTTTTTTTTGCTCATGCGTTTGTGGTGCTTGGCTTTCTTAGCTGGTTTGGCTGCATCTGTTGCTGTGTTTTCTGTGGATGTCGCAGCTGCTGTATCTGTTGCTGGCGTCATGTCGTCAGCAAAGCTTGGGGCTGCTACGGCAACTAAAGCTGATGCGCAAATTGCCAATACTAACTTCTTCATTTGGAATCTCCTTGGTTTTAATTCCGTTATGTAAATGTTGGCTTACTTTTACCTTTTTGATAAGCCGTCGCGTAGTATACATTTTTTTATTTACGCAAATAAATAGGGGTAATTAATTAATTTTTAGTGATATCGGTAAAAATACTTATTGCCATTTCACTCTTTTTTCACTAACCTGAATGTAGTGAACAAAAGGTGAAGGAACATGGTAACTCCAGTACAGCAAAAGATATACGAGTATATACAGGACCACATCGGCGAACACGGCTATTCGCCGTCACTCAGCGAAGTTGCACGCGGCATAGGCATTAGTCCCAAGTCTATCAGCCTGGTCAGCCGCAGCATTCATGCCCTGGTAGCCGCCGGGCGTCTTAAATTCGATAAAAAAGGGTATCGCAGTGTTCAGGTGGCAGGGGGTGGAGCGTTAACTTTGCCGCTGATGGGACGTATTGCTGCCGGTGCTCCCATTGAAGCTATTGAAGACCGCAGCAGTGTGGATTTGGGTGCTTTGCTTAAGGAGAGTGATCACTTCGTTCTGGAGGTGCGTGGTGACTCCATGGTGGATGAAGGGATATTTGACGGTGATCTTGTCATTTGCCGTCATGCCCGCGATGCGCGCGAAGGTGATATTGTTGTTGCGCTGATTGATAATCTGGAAGCAACACTCAAGCGCATTTCTTTTCAAATTACAGACCGCGTCACACTTATTCCCGCTAATGTAGCATTGAAGCCAAAAGCATATCTGCCGCATCGCGTGCAAATTCAGGGTGTGTTCGTGGGATTGTTGCGGCTAAGAAAATAACCGTCATGTGGCAGCACACTCCATTAGCTTCAGGGCATTGGCAGCGTGCCATCATTCTTGTCGATATGAATGCATTTTTCGCTTCAGTTGAGCAGCTGCATCATCCTGAATGGCGAGGGCGTGCGCTTGCTGTGACGAATGGCAAACAGGGTACGTGCGTGATCACTTGTTCTTATGAAGCGCGTGCGTATGGCGTGAAAACAGGAATGCGTTTGTATGAGGCAAAACGCTTGTGTCCCGATCTGGTGCAAGTGCCTGCAGATCCAGAGCGTTACGTAAAAGTATCGCGCGACATCATGGATGCGCTGACAGCTGTGACGCCTGATATCGAAGTATTTTCTATTGATGAAGCATTCCTGGATGTGACGCGCTGCCAATTGTTATTTGGTTCACCAGAAAAAATTGGCCGCATGGTGAAAAAAATTATTTATGACGTATCGGAGCTTCAATGTTCCGTTGGTGTTAGCGGTGATAAAACGACAGCAAAGTTTGCGGCAAAATTGCAAAAGCCAGACGGTCTTACTGTTATTCCACCGTGGGAAGCAAAAGAACGTTTGCGCCGTGTGCCGGTGACAGAATTGTGCGGTATCAAATCTGGTATCGGCGGATTTCTGGCGCGTCATGGTGTGCTGACATGCGGTGACATGGAAAAAGTTCCGATCAGTATTTTGGCGAAACGTTTTGGTAATTTGGGGCGGCGTATCTGGTATATGTGTCAGGGAGCGGATCCTGATCCGATACACACGAAAGTGGCGAGTCCAAAATCCATGGGGCATGGCAAGGTGATGCCGCCGTACACGCGCTCACCGCAAGTGATAGAAACATTCTTGATGCATATGTGTGAAAAACTCGGTGCACGTTTGCGGCATCATTTATATCGTGCCCAGCATTTTTATGTGGGTGTGCGTAGTCATGATTTTGGCTGGCTGGGTACAGTGAGCCAGACTTTGCAGCCGACGCAGGATGGCAGGGAAATTTATCATCTTGGCGCATTTATTCTTGCGCAGTGCTGGCAGGGTGAGCCTGTCTGTCAGATTCAGGTGACGGCGCTTGATCCATCTTCTGACGGCTTGCAGCTTGATTTTTTTGTGCAGCCGGATGAAAAGCGGGAGCAGGTGAATCAAGTGCTGGATGATATCAATGACCGCTTTGGCGAATTTACTATCGCGCCAGTACCGCTTTTGTTTCGCTCTGCCATGCCGAATGTGATTGCGCCGGCGTGGAAGCCGGATGGGCATAGGCAAACCATATAAAAAACTCATGGGGGTGGGTATGCCGGAAGCAGTGATTTTTAAACATCAGGGAAAAGTGTATACGGTGTATTTTGCGCGGCCGCAAGCCATGCTGCCAGTGCGGCTCGCGAACGGCGAAGTGAAGCTGGCGGCGTGGGGGCGCAGGCAGCATGAGAATAGCGAAATGCCGCTGGGCGGCTGGGCGCGGCTGGATGCGATTCACGGCGGCAAGTGGAGCCTGTATACGCCCAAGCCGGTCTGTGTGCCGGTCACCAAGTTCATGAAGACAGATTATGAGGGTAAAGTGCACTGGTATGACATTACCAAGGGGCAGTATATCCAGGGGTTGCTGGCGCAGTGCGAGCAGGAATACCGCGTGTATCTGGTGACGATCATTCCTGAATTATTAGACGTTTGTCATGACAGGTGGCCGAGGATTATTGCAAAGGCGCCATAAAATATCGTCATCCCCGCGAAAGCGGGGACCTCCTGATGTAACCGTGCAAATAAACGGAGGGAGATTCCCGCTTTCGCGGGAATGACGATGGGCACACGGGAGGGAGATTCCCGCTTTCGCGGGAATGACGATGGGCACACGGGAGGGAGATTCCCGCTTTAGCGGGAATGACGATGGGCACACGGGAGGGGGATTCCCGCTTTCGCGGGAATGACGATATGCTATAATTCCCGCAAATTAATGAGACAGGTTGATCATGCAAATCCAGCAACGAAAAACAGCGCTGCAAAATAAATCAGTCCGCATTTCCTGCGTTGTACCAGTGTATAACGAGCAGGAAGTGATTACGGCTTTCGCAGAAAAACTTGCGAGTGCAATGCGCGAGTTAACCAATCATTTTGAAATGATTGTTGTAGATGATGGCAGCCGCGATCATACCGTTGAAAAAATTCAGGCGCTGCCAAAAGAATGCTGCGTGAAGATGTTAGGATTGTCGCGTAATTTTGGTAAAGAAACGGCACTGACAGCTGGCATTGAACATGCGAATGGTGATGTGGTGATTTTGCTGGACGCAGATTTTCAACATCCAGTCGAAGTGTTAACGACATTTCTGCAAAAATGGGCTGAAGGCTATGACATGGTTTATGGTGAGCGGCGCGACCGCGAATCAGAATCTGTTATCAAACGAAATTCCGCGCGTCTGTTTTACTGGACGATGCAAAAAATCACCAAAATTAAAATCCCGAATAACGCCGGTGATTTTCGATTGATGGATAAAAAAATTGTGGATGCGATCAGGCAATTTCCGGAGCGCACGCGTTTTATGAAAGGGTTGTATGCATGGGTGGGTTTCAAAACCATAGGCGTGCCGTATGAAGTGCAAGAGCGTGCGGCAGGTAAAAGTTCCTGGCATTTTACGCGCTTAACCGAACTTGCCATTACTGGCATTACATCATTTTCTGACGTGCCGCTGCGTGTGTGGGGGTTAATCGGCTTCGTGATCTCGTTAATATCATTAATTTACGCAATTTACATAGTGACTGTGACATTATTATTTGGCGCAGACTTGCCGGGCTTCCCAACGCTGGTTGTCGCGATTATGTTTTTAGGCGGCATTCAGTTATTGTCTGTTGGAATTTTGGGTGAATATATCGCGCGTATTTTTACTGAAGTAAAAGCGCGCCCGAAATATTTATTGCAACTTAAGGAAGGTTTTGATGAATAAGCTGCAGCTGTTGCAAGTTGCACGTTTTCTGACGGTGGGTGTGGGTGCGGCAACTGTGCATTTCACAATTGTTGTATTGCTGGTGCAGCTGCTGAATTACGCGCCGCTTATTGCTAATGTCGGCGGTTTTGTCGTGTCGTTTCAAGTGAGTTACTGGGGCCATCGTTTGTGGACATTTAGTGAAACGGATGTGTCGCACCGTGAAGCTTATCCAAAGCTGGTGATGGTGCAGGTATTAAATTTCTGCATGAACGAATATTTGTTTTACTTTTTCCTGAGTTATAACCTGCCCTATCCATTGGCACTGCTTATCGTTTTATCTATCCTGCCTGCGTTTACATTCGTAATGAATAAATTCTGGGTGTTTCAGAGTTAAACACTATAAGGACGCTGATTGCTCAATAAGATAATGTCATTGTGCCGCCCAACCAGATAATACTGGTGTGTATGACTGCGAAACTGGTTGAAGTAATTACTATTTACGAACACGTAAACGCGTTCACTGCTGTTCCAGCGTTTCCAGAAAGCAGATTCATTCAATAAAATGTCATCGGTTTTCTGAAATGGCATGCTATACCATAATTCCCGCACCCAGTTGTCGCGCATTTCAATATCAGGACTTTGCCAGTCATAAACCAGCACCATCGTTCTGCCGAGATAAAGAGGAATATCCTGATAGAATTTAAAATAATTTGCGACGGTGTCCGTTGGTTTTAGCATTGGACGAAGCTTTTCAACCAACGGTTTGGCGGAATTCATGGTGAGGTTGTGGGCGCCGAGTGAAAATGTCAGCAGCATCACGGCGCTGGTGACTGTGCAGATAGTAAATAAAACTGGTGTACGCAGCTTGCGCATAAGGAATGCCAACAGTAAAGCGGAGCATAAAAGTTCTACTCCGACTGCGAATAATGTTGGTGTAAAATTTACCGGCAAATCGACCCAGAAATACGGAAGTGCAAATACGAGCGCAGCGATCAGTAAGTTAATGATCATGACTAATATGATGCCTAGCGTAATACCGCGTGGACGGATCTGAGTTTCCCACGCATCTGCGAGATATTTACCTGTCAGGATTGCGAGCGGTGGGAAGACTGGCAGGATGTAGCTCACAGTTTTGGAGTGGGGAATAGAAAAGAAAGTGAAGATGATAACAATCCAGAACAGGAGAAATAATTCAGATGTATGCGCTCTTGTTTTCAGGTGCAGCAAACAGTTGCGTATTTGCCCGGCAAGAGCTTGTAAAACAAATCCTGTCCAGGGGATAAAGCCAACCATGATTACAGGAAGATAAAACCAGATGGGCGCTTTGTTATTGAATTCTGCTGCAGACAAAAACCGTGAAACTTGCTGGGTAACAAAAAAGAAATGTAGAAATTCAGGATTGGCGCGTTGAACCAGAGCAAACCAGGGAAGTGTGATCAGCGCGAATATCAGTATACCTTTGCCTAAATGCATGCTTGCAAGTAATCGCCAGCGCCGTGTTAATGCAATCCATGCGCCGATAATCATGGCGGGAAATGCAGCGCCGATTAATCCCTTTGTCAGAAAAGCTAATCCGGCAAACAGATATGCAGTAATGAATAAAATTTTATTATTCTGATCTTTGGTTTCTGCTGCAGTCAGGAATGCAAGAAGTGAAATACTGATGAGTACAGCCACCTCAAGATCCAGATTGGCATAATGAGATGCACCGAAATATAAAGGCGATAAACCTAGAATGATTGCAGACAAAATGCCAGTCTGTCTGTTGAAAAGCCTGCGTGCAGCAAGGTAGACTGCGATGCAGCCGAATAAGCCGTAAAAAACCGGAAAAAAACGTACCGACCATTCATGAACTCCAAATGTTCCCATGGACGCGGCCTGCATCCAGTAATACAAAATGGGTTTATCCAGAAATGCGATACCGTTGACACGCGGTGTGATGAAGTCACCGGTTGCGAGCATTTCGCGTGCGACTTCTGAATATCGCCCTTCATCGGGGGTAAAGAAGGGATAACTGCCCAGCTTGAGGAAATAGAACGCGGCGAAAATGACACCAAGAATAATGATATCTGACACCCAGTTAGACCGATTTGACGCTTGTTTTGCAGGCTGCACTTGCTAGTTTCCCAATGGTTACTTTATTCTGTATGAATGACGAAACGCATTGTACTTTGCGCAGACGATTATGGGCAAGCTGAAGCGATATCCAGGGGTATTCTAGACTTGCTGGATATGGGGCATTTGACGGCTACCACATGTTTGGTAAACGAGCCTTGTTGGCAGGAGCATGCAGGGTGGCTGAAGCCCTACAAGGAAAAAGCCGATATCGGGTTGCATTTGAATTTCACCCACGGCGAACCTCTTTCAAAATCATACCGCAAATATATTGATCCAAAATTCATGTCGCTGCCATCATTGATCTGGAATGCCATGACAGGCTCTAATCTTCTTTATCCAAAAGCAATCAAGGCTGAGATTGAAGCGCAGCTGGATGCATTCGTCAATGCAATGGGATTCTTGCCGAAATATTTTGATGGCCATCAGCATGTGCATCATCTTCCGGTGATACGTGATGCGATTACAGAAGTGTATCGGGAGAGGCTTAAAGATGAAACGGTGTATATGCGTGCGGTTACACAAGACATCGGGATATTCAGTTTTTTCTTCATTAATGTTAAAAAACTGTTGATCCATTTCACTGGCGGCGCAGACTTTGCTGAGCATCTGGATTTGTTCGGAATTCCGCACAACACATCTTTTGGCGGTATTTACCCTTTCGGCAACGCAAAACATTATCGTAAATATTTCCAGAAATTTTTACGCGACAGTACTGACCACGGCATGATTATGTGCCATCCCGGCAGACATTCCGATGACAAAAATGATCCGATACACTTCTCGCGCGGTCTTGAATATGATTATTTGAAAAGCGCGGAATTTGATGCGGATTGCAGGAAATACGATGTTGTTTTGTCACGGTTCCAACTGTACTAATGCTGCGTAACTTTGTTGTAGTATTTTCTTGTTAATTTCTTGTGCTATACTTTTATTGTCATCAGTATGTCCTGCCTTAAGGTTTATCCCCGCGGTAAGATATCTCCGATGTAGGTTTTATGTTTAATCAGTAAAGGTAGATGATATGTCAGCACGTGAAAATGGCACGGTTAAATGGTTCAACAACAGCAAAGGCTATGGTTTTATTCAACGTGATCAGGGCGGCGATGTATTCGTGCATTACCGTGCGATCCGCGGTGATGGTTATCGCAGCCTGGAAGAAGGTATGCGGGTTGAGTTCAATGTGACGCAGGGCCAGAAAGGACTGCAAGCTGAAGACGTGTCAGTCGTTAAATAAGGCAAGTCTATTCGACAGAGCAGGGTGAGAACCTTGTTCTGTCGATAACAAACCATCTCTAAGTGTGTGCAATAACTACAACGATTGCTTGCGCTAAAGTCGTTACATCATTTTCTCTCCATGAGTTATACTTGCCCGCTGAACGATAAGAATAAGAGCGGGGAAGTCATGGCAAAACTAGCCGAACTTGAAAAGAAGCTGCTGCATTACACTGGTAAGGCGATTGCAGATTTTAATATGATCCGTCACGGTGACAGAGTCATGGTATGCCTCTCTGGCGGCAAAGACTCCTTTACTATGCTGCGTATACTGCGGCTGCTTCAGCTCAGGGCGAAAGTAAATTTCGAAATTTTCGCATTTACGCTGGATCAGGCGCAGCCCGGCTGGGATGACAGCAGGCTGAAGGCATGGCTTGTGCAAAACCAGATTCCGCATGAAGTATTAACCCGCGACACCTATACCATCGTTAAGGATAAAACTCCTGAAGGCCAGACATACTGCGCGATGTGTTCGCGTTTACGCCGCGGCATTATTTACCGCTATGCGGAAGAACATGGATTCAACAAAATCGCATTGGGCCATCATCGAGATGATTTGATAACGTCACTGCTAATGTCTATTTTTTATAACGGCGAAATCAAATCCATGCCGCCAAAATTATTAAGTGATAACAAAAAAAATATGATTATCCGGCCGTTGGTCTACTGTCAGGAAGCGGATATAGCTGCATTTGCAGCGTTAATGGGGTTTCCAATTATTCCATGCAGCTTATGCGGCTCTCAGGAAAACCTTATGCGTAAGCGTGTGAAGGCTCTCATACATCAATTGGCGGAAGAAAACCCCAAAATCCCGAGCAATATGCTGCATGCATTGTCTAGTGTGAAACCCAGTCAGTTAATGGATAAGGATCACTGGCATTTTAAGGAATTGGAAAAAGAGCAGGGCAGTGGGGAGTCAGAATCATTTTGCTGGGATGAAGTGCAGGCTGCGTTTGGGTAGTAGGTGTCGTCACCCCAAGGAGTCTGTCATCCAGAGGCGCGTTCTTTGCGCCGAAGGATCTCCTTGATAGTGCACGGTTCTATCTGGGAGGTCCCTCGTCGTAAAAACACTCCTCGGGATGACAACCTTTAAGCTAATTCTTCTTCCAGTGTTTCCATATTGATATCACGGTCAGCCGCTGGATCAATATTGTTTTTCTTTTCATGGGTCAGTCTGGATACTAGCGGCACAGCTAGCAAGAGTGCAATGCCAGCAGCAATCGCCGCCCAGCCCAGCATGCCAAATGTGTGGCTATAGCTAGCATTTGTTGCCAGGGGATCGGTACTGATTGCAGTGCCCAGTGCCATTTTGGAGAAGTGGTCTGAGAGGATTGCCGCAATACCAGTAATCATCATCCACATGCCCATCATTAATCCTCGCAGATGCAAAGGAGCAAGTTGTCCAACCATGGCGTAGCCGATTGGAGAGATGAATAATTCACCAGCGCTTTGCAGAACGTAGCTGGCGAGTATCCAGGTGAAATTTACGTAACCTTGAGAATCAGCAAAGCTGATACCGATAGGCAGGATTGCGAATGCAGTACCAATCAGCAGTAACGCTAGTGAAAACTGGAATGGAATGCTGATGTTTTTGCCGCGCTCGCGCATATGAGTGAATACTACGCTCAGAAGCGGGCCGCCGATAATGATGACAATGGTATTGATATTCTGCACCCATTGCGGAGCAATCAGGATGCCCATGAAATGGCGGTCAACATTACGTTCAATGAACAAGTTCATGCCCATAGGCGCAAGCTGGTAAAGCGTCCAGAAAATCACGGATGACAAGGCAAGAATGATATAAGCGCGCATCTTGTTGCGCTGGGCGTGACCTGGTTCCTTGAGGGAAAGGAAAACCATGAGAGCAAGCATCAGGGCGCCGATGACCATGATGAGTTGGTTACAGAAAGTAGTGTGTTCAAGCAGGATGCGCAAGGACAATACGAGTGCAATAACCATGGTAAGGCCAAGCAGGCGGTAATTGCGCTGATTACTTGCGGGCATGGCGATGAAAGAAGTGTCGCGGTCTTTCAGTTTTTTCCAGTTGTAGAACAGCATGGCCATGGCAATGATGTTGCCGAGAGCGCTTAACAGGAATAATTCATGATACCCCTGGTTCAGGTGGAAGTACCCGCCCAGAGAAAAGCCGACAAAGAAGCCGATGTTCATACCGCTGTAATTCCAGAGGAAGGCAGCTTCGCGGCGTTTGTCGTCTGGTTCAAATAATTGGGTGACCATGCAGTTGATGCAGGTTACGTTCAGGCCGCTGCCGCCGAGGAACGCTGAGAGTCCCCAGAGGAGGTGAGTGTTGTCAGGGACAGAAATGAGGACGCAGCCGATAACCTGGGCCAGCATCCCCAGGCAAAACAGGCTGCGATAGCTAAGGTAGCGCCCGCCGATATATCCGCCAAGCAAGTGCAAAAAGTAGTTGAGAGCGACAAATGATCCCGTGATGCTGGTCGCCAGTGTGTCGCTCATATGCAGCCCTTTGGTTGCATACAGGATCAGTGTGGAATAAAGGACACTAAAACCCAGTGTTGCGAAAATCTGGATTAGAAAGAGCGCTCCGGCTCCGCTAGGCATCACATCCTGGTATTTTTGAAGTAAAGTCTTCTTAGCCCGTACCTGACTCATAAAATGTTGTCTCCGCGGGTAAATACGTTTAATACAGTTAGTTCTTTTTACCGGCTATTCAGTGAGCTTCTTGTTATGTTCCGAAACTTGCTCAAGTAACCGGCCAACCTCAGTATCTAATTGATCGAAAAGTGACGATGAACCATCCATTATATTTGTTTTAAGTCTGGTTTCAAGAGCTGCTAAAACTGTTTTTAAACGGGGGGTGCCGGCATAACATACAGCTCCGTGAAGTTTATGTACAGCTTTCGCTAGTTCCTGATATTTTTTAGACTGATATAGTTCGTGGATTACGTTGAGGTCACGCGTCAGATCACGGGTCAATAAATTTAATATATCTCTCGCCAGTTCCTTTTTGTGTCCTGCAAGTCTTATGCCTTCTTCCCAATCAATTACCGGCATGCTTTCCAGTTTGTCCATTTGCATCCTTGTGCTCCTATCCTCGGTTTTATTTGATTCTTTCAAATACAGCCATTGCTTCAATGTGTGAGGTATGTGGAAACATATTCATGATCCCGACTTTTTGCAACTGATATCCGTATTTATTGCATAATTCACCCGCATCACGGGCCAGAGTGGCTGGATTGCAGGAAATATACACAATTCGTGAAGCATTCATCCTGGCTAAGTGCGGCAATATTTCGATTGCACCCGCGCGCGGCGGATCGAGAAGGATTTTATCGTACTCACGGTTTAACCAGTGTGCAGATACCGGGGGATTCATTAAATTGGCAGCAAAGAATTGGATATTGTGAATATGATTGTGAGCTGCGTTATCACCTGCTCGCACCGTCATTTCTTCCGCACCCTCAATACCGATGACTTCTTTGGCGTGGCGCGCGATAGGAAGGGTGAAATTACCAATGCCGCAAAATAAGTCGAGAACAGTATCATTGGGGGTGAGTTCCAATAAATTAATTGCCTGCCTAACCATTAAGCGGTTCATTCCCAGGTTGATCTGAGTGAAATCCAGCGGGTGAAACAAGAATTCCAAATCGAAGTCGGGAAGAGTATAGGTAAGACGATCATTGCCGTCAGAAGGATATAATTTGCTGACAGGTGCCGGCGGGTTAGGCTGCAGGTAAATGTTGAAAGTGTGTTCTTTGCCGAAATCGGATAGTTTCATTAAGTCATCTGCTGACAATGGCTTCAGGTGACGGAAAACGAGTGCTGCGGTTTCATCGCCGACTGCCACTTCAATCTGTGGAATATCCATGTAGCAGTCCATCGAGCGTATCAGTGCGGCGAAAGTTTCAAGGTGTTCGCCAACCCTGGGATATAAAACTTTGCATTGTGTAAGGTCGGCAAGGTAGCGACTGGATTTTTCTCTAAAACCAACAAGTAACTTGTCTTTCTTAATGACAAATTTTACACCCAGTCTGGCTTTGCGGCGGTAACCAGTTCCCGTCGATTGAAGCGGAGATAGAACTTCTTTGGGTGTGACTTTCCCAAAATGCGTGAGCTGCTCGAGCAGTGTTTTTTCTTTGAGACTGGTTTGCAGATCAATGTTCATATGCTGCAGGCTGCATCCGCCGCAGACCCCAAAATGCGGGCATGGGGGTGTCGCTCTTTCGGGTGAGGGGGTTAGAATCTCAAGCGCCTCGCCCTCCATGTAATTCGATTTTTTTTGATGGATGCGGTAAGTCACTGATTCTTGCGGCAGGGCTCCTGCAATAAAAGTCGTTTTATTCAGGATATTGGCAATGCCTCTGCCATCGTGACTAAGCCCATGAATTGTGACTTGTTCGGGCATTTTTTGATGGTCATGTTTTGTTCTATTATTCATATGGTTAAAAATACCACTTGATGTATCACGTTAAAAGGTAAAAACTATATATTGAGTCAAGAGAAAAAACAATTTGTTTATTTCTTGAACACACATAAAAAGGCACTATACTTAAAATAGAGTTAAATAAAAAGAGTGTCATAAAAAGAGTGCTTTTATGGATATGTCCGAAACCTTATAAATGATGAGAGAAAGGAGATTTGATTTCGGAGCGGTGTGCAAGTCCTCCTTGTAGAGGAAAGCCTAAAACTTCGAAGATATCTCCAAAGTAACAAAGCGAGGTTCCGTGGACTCCCTGAAAGCACTCTTTTTATGCGTCCACTTTTTACCCATCCGGCTTGTAAAATCTGGTAAAATTTCGTAAGTTACGCTACAAGCTATTTTCAAATATCAGGATTTCCATCATGACTAACAAATATATTGAGCTCGAATCTAAAGTCGGTGCACATAATTATGCGCCATTGCCTGTTGTTCTTACTCGCGGCGAGGGAGTTTATGTTTGGGATGATCAGGGTAATCGGTATCTCGATATGATGAGCGCATATTCAGCGGTGAGTCATGGACATTGCCACCCCAAACTGGTTGAAGTGCTGAGGCAGCAGGCAGGTCAATTGAATATTGTTTCCCGTGCTTTTTACACTGACAAACTGGGCCCGTTTTTGCAAAAGCTGTGTGAAGTCACTGGCTATGAGCGTGCATTAGCAATGAATACTGGTGTGGAAGCGGTGGAAACCGCTGTGAAAGCTGCGCGCAAATGGGCGTATAAAGTGAAGGGGGTGCCAAAAGATCAGGCGGAAATAATTGCCTGCAATGGTAACTTTCATGGGCGCACAATTTCTATTGTAGGTCTGTCTACTGAGGCGCAGTATCGTGATGGTTTTGGTCCATTTCCTGCTGGATTGAAAACAATTCCATTCGGTGACGCAGATGCATTGGAAAAAGCAATCACGCCGAACACGGCAGCATTTCTTGTCGAGCCTATACAGGGTGAAGGTGGAATCAATATGCCGCCCGCAGGATATTTAAAAAAATGCGAAGAAATTTGCCGTAAGCATAATGTGTTATTAATTTGCGATGAAATTCAGACTGGGCTTGGCCGCACTGGCAAGATGTTGTGTTACGAACATGAAGGCATTAAGCCTGACGGGGTAACATTGGGGAAGGCATTAGGCGGCGGTATATTACCAGTTTCTGTTTTCCTGACACGTAATGATGTCATGAATGTTTTCACACCCGGAGACCATGGTAGTACATTTGGTGGTAATCCATTGGCAGCTTCAGTTGGTCTCGCGGCGATCAATGTGCTGCTAGAAGATGGTTTAATACAAAATGCTGTGAAAATGGGTGAATATTTTCAAGAATCATTACGTAATCTGAAATCGCCGCTGGTGAAAGATGTACGAGGTAAAGGCCTTTTAATTGGTTTGGAAATCGATAAGCGTGTTCCGGCGCATAGTCTTGTTTTGGATTTGCTGAAACATGGCGTATTAACCAAGGAAACACATGGCACGGTAATTCGTTTGGCGCCGCCGTTGATTATTACAACGGAACAAGTGGATGTTGCTGTGGCTGCTATTAATGCAGTGTTATCTCAGGCCGTCAGCAGCGTAGCATGATATATAAAAGAAAAACCCCGGACTGTTTAAGTGCCGGGGTTTTTTATTGAATTAATTTTTATGTGTTCACGCGCAATATTTTGTAAATCATGCCGTAGTTAATTAATACGAATGGAATCGACCAGATCAAACCTATGCCTAGTGGAATGATGCTGACGATGATAATGATAACCTGGAGTAAATAAATCCCAACCAAATTCCAGAAGTTATGATTTGTAGCTGCCAGGGAATGTTTGATGGCTGCAACAGGTCCTTCTCTGGTATCAAGTATGAAAGCCATGCTGAGACTCAAACGTATGGCAATTACTATCCCGATAATGACACTGATCAAGAATATTAAGCCGCCGATGAAGGTGGTGCTTGAGCTTCCCATCATGTAGATGTAAACACCGATTGCACCGATGGCAATTGGGATCAGGAAGATCAGTGTTTGCAGGATGTATAAACCAATTAGCCTCAATGCCAGCATCAAGTCAAATGTGGTAAACATCATTTTATAATTGATGGGCAAATCTTTGGCGCGGGTAATGCCAATGTAAATGATGCCTAGTTGTAAAAAGTAACCGAGTATATTTCCAATTACTTGAAATAAGCCTGAAATGACTGATGATTGTGAGCTTATGCCTTCTAGAACTCCGATACCAAACATGATTGCGGCGAGTATGAGAATTGCGCCCCAGAATGTTGCTTTTGCACCGTAAGTTTTTTCCCAGGCTGTGCTAATCGTATCCCAGACTGGTAATTCAGTGACCTGTCCTGCCATTGTAATTTCCTTCTATAATAAAACGGTTATTTGCCGCATAGCCAATTGAGATCTACTTCAAATTCAACTGCAATGCGTTGCAGCAATGAATGTTCGGGTAGGATATGGCCTTCAAGAATACTCCAGGCCTGTTGTTTCGGAATGTCCAGCATTTTACTCAGAATGTTGGCGCGTTCACGAACCGGCGACGGTGCCTCTGATTCATCCAGACATTTATTTAATTTCTCTGCAAATTCCTTTGCGTTATAGGACACGCAAACTCCCTCCATGAAGTCGATTCTCATTGAGTATACTGATTGACTTGACGATGAGCAATAATGAATAACCCCTTTTTAATGCGGGAGTTACTAGGTGGATCCCGTATCTGTCTCTGATTCTCGGGCTCGTTTTTTCTTGCCCTTGCTTTTTGCCCTTGCCTTTGCCTTGTTTTTATAAAAGAAGGGCAAGGGCAAGGAAAAGATTTAAAGCATGATAGCGCGACTATAAATAGTGCGCGGCCGTCAGCGTATTTCGCATTAAAACCGCTACTGTCATTGGGCCGACGCCGCCTGGAACCGGTGTGATCCACGCTGCGCGTTCTTTGGCGATGTTGAATTCAACGTCCCCGGTTAATGTGCCGTCCGGCAAGCGTGTAATGCCGACATCAATAACTGTGGAGCCTTCTTTTATCCATTCGCCTTTAATAATACCGGGTTTGCCGACTGCAGAAACGAGAATGTCAGCTTCGCGTACATAATAAGAGAGATCACCGGTAAAGCGATGGCACACTGTAACGGTTGCACCGGCGATCAGTAATTCTAGAGCCATTGGCCGGCCGACGATATTGGATGCGCCGACAACGACAGCATGTTTGCCTTTGTAAATCTGTTTTATATGATCCAGCAAAATCATCACGCCTAATGGTGTACATGGGCGCAAGAGAGGACGGCGCTGTGCAAGCCGACCGAGATTGTAGGCATGAAATCCATCGACATCTTTATGCGGATTGATGGTTTCCAGCACTTTTTCCGCATCAATGTGACGCGGCAGCGGCAACTGCACAAGAATGCCGTCAACATTCTCATCGTGATTCAGGTTGGTGATGAGCTGGACTAAATCATGCTCGGAGATATCGGCTGGCAGTTCATGTTTGAATGAATTAATGCCAATGAACTCGCAGGCTTCCGTTTTATTGCGCACATAGACTGATGAGGCGGGGTCATTGCCGACCAGGATAACAGCGAGGCCGGGAGGGCGCATTCCCGTGTCTATTTTGGCTTTGACAAGCGCGCGCATTTCATCTTTTAATGACGCGGCTACTACTTTTCCGTTAATAAGTTGAGCAGTCATGATCCCACACCTTTTTCAAGTTTTGGAAATTATACAATAATCCCTAAGAATCATTGACGATTTTCATCATGGTAAGTATTATCCGTTCTCTATTTTGAAAGATAGAACGGGGTATAGCGCAGTCTGGTAGCGCGCCTGCTTTGGGAGCAGGATGTCGGGGGTTCAAATCCCTCTACCCCGATTGATTATTGCGCAGCCAAGGGCTGGCGCGGCACGAAAGGATAATGCGCCCGTAGCTCAGTTGGATAGAGCACCGGCCTTCTAAGCCGGGGGTCGCAGGTTCGAATCCTGCCGGGCGCGTGAATGACAGGGATGAGCAGGTTTTGATGGTGGACGTAGCTCAGTTGGTAGAGCCCCGGATTGTGATTCCGGTTGTCGCGGGTTCGAGCCCCGTCGTTCACCCCAGTTAAAATATCAAAAGAGTTACTTCAATGGGCCGCTAGCTCAGTTGGTAGAGCAGCTGACTCTTAATCAGTAGGTCCACAGTTCGATCCTGTGGCGGCCCAGTAATAATTATATAATAATCTTACATATAGCTATTAGAATATTGGACCCATTTATCGTGGAGTGCATCTGGAGTGCAAATGGAGTGCGGATTCAACCTGAGTTTTTTATCTTTGGGTCGTAAGTTCAAATTTAGCTAACTAAACTGTCAACAGCGGTTTAAATTCTGAAAAATTCATGTAAAAGTCTTGTGTAGCGCAAGTATAATCACTAAAAAATAATAATAGGCGAACTCATGAAAATTCTATTTGTCACACATGCGTCATTCGAACAACCAGGATCAATTGAAGCATGGGCAAAGAGACACAATCATAATACGAGCGAAGTAAGACCATATTTAGGAGAGTTTCTGCCAGTGATTGATGACTTTGACATGATGGTTTTGATGGGTGGTCCGCAATCGCCTATCGAGATTGAGAAGTTTCCTTATTTGATAGATGAAATCGAGTTGGTGAAGCAAGCGTTGAAACAGAAAAAGAGAATTCTCGGCGTGTGTTTGGGTGCGCAGCTAATTACAGAAGCTCTTGGTGCTAATACTGAGAGAAGTCCTAATAAAGAAATTGGAATGTATCCAGTTGAGCTGCTTGCTGATGCTGCATCAGATCCAGTATTTGGGATGTTTCCGGCGAGCTTTGATGTGATGCACTGGCATAGTGACATGCCCGGATTAGCTGACGGAGTTGTATTATTAGCAAAGAGTGAGGGTTGTACTCGTCAAATATTTCGCTATGGAGACAGAGTTTACGGGTTCCAATGTCACTTCGAACTCACCAAAGAGTTGGTTGAGGCTATGATTAAACACTGTAATGATGATTTGATAGCAGGAAAATATGTCATGTCACCTGAGCAGTTGATGGCACTAGATTATAGGGCAATCAACGCGCAAATGGATAAGTTGCTGGATTATTTATCTAGCGTTAATTAAACCTCAGCTGGCGTATGTCTAGTCAAGTGCCATTATATCGATTAAGTAATGGTGGAATTTTGATTCGTAAAGTATCATCAGTTGATAGGTTTTTAGCCATATCAATTGAAAATATAGCTTCAATTAAGCATAAAATACAAAATAATAAAACTCCATAATAATAGGGCATAAAAATATTTACTATTAAAGCTGTGATTACATTTATACAAAATATCCAAAATTTCATCATTTTTTTCGCGCCGTTGTTTTAATTTGTTTCAAGAAATACTCATTATGAGTTAATTATTCAAATCGAGTGTTTTATATCTCTATTCGTAAAGGAAAACAAGAATATTTATAGATTAAATTTCAAATCGTGATAAAATTCTCGAATTGAAAATAATTAGATAAATAAAATGTCAACGTCACTAGTTAATGAGATTGCGTCGAGATTAAAATCTGCGCGTAAGGCTGCTGGTTATAAATCCGCAAAGGATTTTGCAATAAAGCAAAATATTCCGGTTTCAACATACTCTCAGCATGAAACAGGTAAAAGAAGTATCAATGCAGAATTGATAATAGGATATAGTTCAGAATTACAGATTAACCCATCATGGTTGTTGACGGGCATTGACGAACCGCATGTAGTTGATCTCGATATTCATACGACAAGAGGGCAAAATAAATTATCTTCATTTTCAGATAAGATTGAGCAGTCGGATAAATATAGATTTGTAGATTTTGGTTTGCTAAAAAAAGTATTGTTAGCGATCGCGCCACTTCTAAATGATGTTTCTATTAACTTATCTTATCAGGAATTGATTGATTACTGCCTGGAAGTATATGGAATTGTATCGACACTAACTATAAGTTTTTCAGAAAAAGAAAAAATAATAAATTTAACAATTTCCTCGTTAAAACGGGGAGCTGTCAATGATGTCAAGAAACTTGGCACATCGACATTATAATTTAACGAGAATATTTTATGCTCCACAGTAACGTATTAAACATTTCATTTGAGCATCACCATGAAATTCAAATTGTATTTGGTGACATACTTGGCATAGACGGTATCGAACATTTTTCACTAGATTTGGTAAATCCAACAGGAGAAATGCTTTTCTTTTCTGGAACTCCACAGCATGCATTTGAAATATGCAGAAGAGGGCTCGGTAAATATGACGGAATAATTTCACCAACATACTATAAAAATTTTGAATTTTATTGGTGGAGCGATGCTGCGCATAAAGCATATTCTGACAAGATTAAGAAGATTAGAGAAGGGTATCTTGGGCTACGGCATGGATTCATGCTAGTTAGAAAGTGGAATAACTTTCATTTGATATATTCATTTGCAACTAAAAAGTCAGATCCTCACTTTCAATCGCAGGTTATTAATAAAATTAATTTATATCTTCAAATGGGCGATTATGCTTACTCAAGAATGCGGGAAACATATTCAATTTATTCGGGCGAAAATGAGCCACCGCGCATTGAGAAATTTTATTCATTTGAAGGTGGAGAGCCTCCTGCCAGATATACTTCAAATTTCATCTTGCAAAATCTACAAGAACGGAAAAATTCAGATGGTCTCATTATTGTTGACTTTAATGAGAAGAAGCGAATATTGGTGCCGCGTTGAAAATGAATCATAATTGGAAAAGGCATATTCTTCCTGCAGTAGCAGGGAACATCTTGGAATTATATGAATTTATCATTTATGGATATTTTACTTCTATAATCGGTGATTTATTTTTTCCGGCTGAAGATAAACTCACTTCAATACTGGCGGCATTAGCAGTATTTGCGGCCGGATCCGTTATCAGGCCATTTAGCGCGATATTTCTCGGTTATTTCGGTGACAAGGTTGGCAGGCGTGCCTCTCTTATTTTGTCAATTGGTATAATGGCATTTGCAACAATGGGAATTGGTCTGCTTCCGGTATATGCACAAATAAGCATTGCTGCGCCTGTATTGCTATTGGTTTTTCGTATGCTGCAGGGTATTTCAATGACTGGAGAAGAGGTCGGAGCGGCGTTATATCTCGTTGAAAACTCACCTGATTATGAAAAAGCATTTGCAAGCAGTTTTATACTTGGAAGCGTATTTATAGGTCTATATTTTGGGTCGATAATATCAGCTCTGGTTTTTTCATTGCTTGGTGATGACGCTCTTACTTCATGGGGTTGGAGGCTGCCGTTTATACTTGGAGGATGCCTCGGTTTTCTCGTCTTAATACGACGAATCAGACAGCCCGAATCTGAAGAGTTTAAGGCTGCAATGTCAAGGAATGAGATATCAAAAAATCCTGTCAAGGATTTAGTTGGACAGTATAAATTTTCTGTTATAAGGCTAACACTTCTAAGCGCCGTATATGCTGTAACAGTTTATCTGTTCGCAGTTTATATTCCAGCAATATTGATAATGGCGAAAATAATCAAACAAAAAGTAATGATTATGTGCTCTACCTGCTTCCTGTTAACATTCATAATTAGTCTAATATCGGGAAAAATTGCAGATAAATTTGGATCAACAATTCCACTTATAATTTCTACAACAGGATTATTTCTTCTGTCATATCCAATTTTTTATTGTTTGTCTGGTGCGTCAATAATATCAATATTTTTTGCATATATCTTATTAGCTATTTTGCTAGGTTTGAATGCAGGGTCAATCATGATAGAAATGATCAAGCCATTTCCGACATCAACGAGATTTTCAGGTTGCTGTATATCATTTAATTTGGGAATGAGCCTGTTTGGGGGAGTATCACCAGTTTTAGCAATGTATCTTACCCAATACTTTCACAATCCTGTAGCGCCTGCTTTCATCGTTATGGCTGCGGCAATCTTAACATTGTTCGCTGTGCTCGTTGAAAAGCAAAATCAATATAATGGAGAGTTTGCACATGCCAATCAAAACAGTCGTTAAAATGGGGAACAAAAGTCTTGCTAATGCATCCTTATCTGTGACGAATTTCTGCGACGGCGAATTAATTAGTTTAATTGATGATATGCGCGATACTATGCAGCAGTATGGTGGCGTTGGAATAGCGGCGCCGCAAATTGGATGTAATTTACGAGTCATTATCTTTGGATTTGATAAAAACTCACGGTATCCAAATGAAAGGGCGGTGCCATTTACGATCCTGGTTAATCCTGTTCTCGAGAATGTTACAGATAATATCATTGACGGATGGGAGGGGTGCTTAAGTGTTCCTGGTTTGCGTGGTCTTGTTCCTCGATACCATCAAGTCCGATATAGCGGTTATGATTTAAATGGTAATATTATTTCTGGAGTTGCTGAGGGATTTCATGCCAGAATCTTACAGCATGAGGTCGACCATCTAGATGGAATTTTATTTCCTCATCGAATTAAAGATATGAAATCATTTGGATATGAAGACGAGCTCTTTTAAGGGCTCAGTATTTTCATAATCAACGCCCTAGTTTCATCAAGCGTATTAGAGCACTCAGGTAAATCACGAACTAATACTCCCAGTGTTGCTTGCCAATGCTTGTTAGCCTCAGCGCCTAATTCTGGCGTAAAGAAATCATCAATACCATGATACGCGACACCGCGATGCAAGCATTTTTTATCCAGCATATCAATTAATCTTGCATGATCAACGGTGTGACTGTAGTTCTTTAAAATACACCATAAGTCATAGTAATCACGCGCGCGAGGCTTGTTCCATCCACGAGTCACAAGCTTCTGATGCGTCTGTAATAATGCGCGTAATTTTTCCGCTACAATTTCTTCTATGTGATAACAGGTAACAGCACAATCAATCAGTTCATCATATCCGTGCAGGATTGGTTTGAATTCTGGTGATAGAATGACTGGCTCATCATGTGTAATTTCAACTTTAATCCGGCAAAGAGGTGTCAGTTGCCATGGAAATTTGACAAGTATATTAAATGCTTCCTGGCCTTTTGGGTGCGGCGCGCTTTCAGGGTTGCGTTTTAGCTGAATGTCGAATGAGCCGTAGTTGTTTAGCAGTTCTTTCGACAAATAAATAGCTTTATTCAGCGCAGTTTCCAGGTCTTTATCTTTCGGCGCATTCATCGTCGAAAAATCCAAATCCTCTGAAAATCTGTAATCACCAAAAAATATTTTCTTAAGTGCTGTGCCGCCTTTAAATATGAGTGAATGCGAGAGTTCTGGTTGCGTGGCAATGCCAGCTAAAATATAGCTCAAAGCATAATCTTTTTCGATTACATGTGATGGCGTTTTCTTCAGCGACGCTTGTTCCTGAATTTTTGATCGTAATGTCTTCATGATTTTTTAACTTTTACCAAATTATTTTGAATCATCCAGCGAGTATCGTATTCACCTGTCATTTCCCCGGCTGGGTCGAGCGGGCAATAGAAATTCATTGG
>DATJFK010000059.1:0-44877 GCA_035495675.1 Gammaproteobacteria bacterium | reverse complement strand
TATGACGCTCACTGCAAAGACCGCGATAACGTGATTTCTCATCCGTCAGCGCAAGATGTAAATCTTTTGCAAAATTGATTAACTCATCTGACTTCATAGACTCAAGTCTACCTGTAAGCAGCGCTATCAATTTTATTTGATAATCAGGTTTCAATTTTTCATTCAACATTTGCCAGCCGGTTTTATCACCTTCTTTCGCAGCAAGTGCTTGCAGCAGATAGTCCAGATTTTTAGAATTATCATGATCCATCAACACCAGATTCAATATCGCATTAATGTCTGCATTGTTAAAGCGCAGCAACACATGCAGCACATTACGCTGATTATCCATTTTGGCACATAGTGCTTTGGCGATTGCAGCACGTGCGCGTACGCTATCTTCATGCCTTCCATTAAATATTGTTTTTAAATTTCTACCTTCCTTGTGCTTCATTAAACTGATCATTTCTGGCAGTATTGCAGGAGCATGATCCAGTACATCGGTCAGACGCGATAATTCTTTATTAACTCGCTCACACAAGTTCATAACAATTGCCACTCGCAGAGAAGCTGCTCCTGCGTGTGTGTTAGCTAGCTTAAATAATGCAGGCAATAGTAGTGAAGTGTTATACCTAGACATGAGATCAATCGCGTTCATGTTAACTGTCGTCAACTTTTCACCAAGGACTTTGCCTATTGAGGTAATTATTTCATTATTTCCTGGTGTCCTTGCTGCAAGTTCAAACAGAGCAAGCGCGCCATACGGCGACCAATACAACATTGAGTGTAAAGGCGTAGCGTTCGCACTCTTATGTTTTTGTACTAATGCCTCTGCAATTGCCGCCAGCATTTTTCGACCCAGAGGCGTCTCATCAGCCAGTTTAAAAAATGCAGGGAGAGAGTTTGGTCCATGCACAGACCACATATACAACAGATTTTTGCCGTCACCGTAATCAGCTTCTTTTAATAATTTTAAAAATTTCGCCCGCATGCTCTGATTATATTGAGGTGTAGCTGCCGCAATAAAAATTTGTGCCATCACCTCTGGCGTAGACCTCATCATCATGAGAACACCTTCTTTAGTCAGCAGTTGCATGGGATTTGTATTAAGAAAATTTGCATAAGCCGATAAATCAATTTCAATATCATCTTGGAAGGCTGCCACTTCAAGCGTTAATGCCTGAGCAGACAATCCGTTAAATATTTTATCCAGTACCTCATTTTTTGTTCCTTCAAAATGTACCTGTGAATCCTTTATCTCCTGATTGGGGTTGTAATATAACCACTTATCGTTTCCCAGATATTTAATTCGCGTCGCATGGTTCAGTGTTAAAACCAGGCATAAACATTTTTCACAAGTTTTTTCATCCATTAAACAGCTGAACTGATCTCTGCTAAAATACCCAGCTGCACACTTATTTTGCTTAACCGTGTGCACATTTCCAGAATCATCTATCAATCTTATAAGCTGTAAAGTTGGATCTGTCTGCGGCCGCAGCGCGTTCATCTGTGTCATGTTAGATACATAAAAGCCCGGCAATTTTTGCGCATTTACCTGAGTGTGAAGAATATAATTTGTTGCTAACTCACAAATTTTGCGCAGCGTGGTTGGTTTTCTATTCGCTGCATCAGTCAATAATATCGGTAAATCAAGCTTTGCTGGATCACCATCCCAGTCATGAAGATGGCGCAGCGCGTCTTCCCACCAATTTAATTTACCCAAAAAATCCATTGCACCGTGACATACGGAAAATCCAAAACATTGGCCCTTTTGAATTATTTCTTTAACGATATTAATTTGATCCGCATGCGCTTGCAGTTCTTCACGGACTTCCTGAATTTTAGCCTGGTCTGTTTCACCGGCGTAATCATGATTGACTTGGGACACATGCTCAACCCAAGTGATTTCAAGATACCGCATCACTCTCGATAATATGACAACCTGGCTCATCATTTTGCCCCAAGCTGATTATTTATTATGTGTTAATTATAGCACAGGGTATTGAATGTAAGAGCCTGATTTTATTGAGGAATTAATGTTGGTACCGCAACAGTAGCGCTAGCCCTGCTTTTTTCATTTTTTAACTTGCCGTGGCTGCTGGTGATATCTTTTTAGATGATGGTACCGGAACCGATGATGACGTAGTTGCTGGAGGCGTCATTTTCGAAGCTGGTGCCACAGATGAAGGCTTCGCTGGCGGTGTCACTTTCGTTACTGGAGAAGGTTTACTTGATATCACCGGCGGTGGCGCTGATTGCACATGGCCTTCAGGCGATGGCTTTCCTTGATAAAAGTTACCTGGAACATTAGTCGCAACGGTATTCGCAGTATCTTGCGTGCAAGCGGATAATAATATTGCGACAGAGATGGCGGTGATCAGATTCCTTATCATGGTGCGCTCCTGTAATTTTTTTAAATCCGTCATTCCCGCGACAGCGGGAATCTCCCTCCGTTTACTTGCACGGTTATATCAGGAGGTCCCCGCTTTCGCGGGGATGACAACCTTTCGCGGGGATGACAACCTTTCGCGGGGATGACAACCTTTCGCGGGGATGACGATATTAATATTAATTTACGGCGTCTGATCCACTTCTTTTAATTGCGGGATCAAATGATGACGACCGAGACCCATGGCCACCGCAAGCGAACCAGCAACATAAATAGATGAGTAGGTACCAACTACGATACCGATAATCAGTGCCAGTGAAAATCCATGCAGAAGCGTGCCGCCCATGAAAAACAATGCGAGCACTACTGTCAGTGTCAACGCAGATGTCATGATGGTTCTGGATAATGTCTGGTTAATTGATAAATTCAATACTTCAATCGTATCCGCCTTGCGGAATTTGCGGAAGTTTTCACGCACGCGGTCATAAATAACAATCGTGTCATTCAATGAGTAACCGATAACAGTTAACACCGCCGCCAATGAAATAAGATTAAATTCAATGTGGTGAAATGAAAACAGACCGAGAATCAGAATTGGGTCATGCAGCAGCGCCACAGTCGAACCAATTGCAAAAAACCAGCCGAAACGGATAGCGATATAAATCATGGTACCGAGCAGTGATATGATTATTGCGATCAGACCTTTCGTTGCCATTTCCGAACCGACTTGCGGACCGATGTAATTCACCGATTCCATTTTCGCACCCGGCAAAGCATCCATTACTTGCTTCACCATTTCTGCCTGTGCTTTTTCATCCTGCGTTATTTCCGCCTTATCCTTCGGCACAAGACTGATTAATACATCTTTTGATGTTCCATAACTAATGACAACAGCATCAGCAAATCCAGCTTTTTCCAGATTGTCGTGGATCGCAGTTAAATCTGCCGGCTGCTGAAAACTAACTTGCACCTGCGTGCCGCCAGTAAAATCAAGTCCCCAAGTTAACCCATACACTCCCAGCGAAACAAACGAGAGTACGATCAAAATCACAGATAACACAGCCGCCCATTTGCGCTGCGCCATAAAATCAATTTTTGTATTATGTTTAAAAAATTCCATGGTGTCAGATTCCTATTGAAATTCGTTTAGCAGGACGATTACCGTAAATCAGATTCACGAGTACGCGCGTGCCGGTAATGGCAGTGAACATGGAAGTCATCAAACCAATTGTAATGGTAATAGCGATACCCTTAATCACACCGGAACCGAGACTGAACAAAATCATCATGACGATCAGTGTCGTAATGTTTGCATCGAAAATAGTTGTGAATGCGCGTTGATAACCGGCATGAATACTTGCCTGCACACCTGCACCCCGCCGCATTTCTTCACGAATACGCTCAAAGATCAGCACGTTCGCGTCAACCGCCATACCGACTGTGAGAACGATACCCGCAATACCCGGGAGTGTTAATGTCGCTCCCAGCAGCGATAACAATGCAACAATCAGTACCAGATTCATGGCGAGAGCGATATCTGCAAAAATCCCCATTAATCCGTAGTAAACTGCCATGAAGATAACAACCAGTGCCATCCCCACTTCAACAGACATCACACCCATCTGAATATTTTGTTTACCCAGACTTGGACCGACCTGACGCTCTTCAATAATAGTGACAGGCGCGGGCAATGCACCGGCACGAAGCAAGAGCGCAAGAGTACGCGATTCATTCGGGCTGCGTAAGCCGGTAATCTGGAAATTACCACCGAGCGCACTTTGAATGACTGGTGCACTGATGATGCGGCGCTCTGTCGAGTATTGAATGGTACGTTCACCATTTACCATCGTCGGTGTTGATTTCACTTCAACGTACACAATCGCCATCGGTTTGCCGACATTTTCTGCCGTTATTTTTGTGAAAAGACTTTCTCCGGCACCACCGAGGCGCACTTGTACGTTTGGCCTGCCGTCTTCACCAAAACTTGCCGTCGCAGCAACAATTGATGAACCGCGCAGCACGATCTGGTTTTTCAGCAGCAAGGGCTGACCATTCAATGTATAAATACGTGTATCCGGCGGCGCGCTGCCTTGTGCCTGTGCCAGAGCAGCATCATGATCCGCATCAACCAGATGAAATTCCAGCGTCGCAGTTTTACCTAAAATATTTTTAGCTTCAGCGGTATCCTGAATACCCGGCAAGTCAACAGAAACGCGGCTCTCACCCTGCTGCTGCACCACCGCTTCTGAAACACCAAGTTCATTGACGCGGTTACGCAGTGTATTCATCGCCTGTTCCAGAATTTCACTTTTCGCCTTGAACATGGATGCAGGAACGAGTGTGCCCGTCAAAATAAATTGATCAGCGTTAGTCGATTTTTCCCAGGAAAATTCTGCATAGCGTCTTCGGACAAAATCTTCCGCATCAGACTGGCTTGCTGCATCACGAAATTGCAGCACAATTTTGCTGTCGCCCTGACGCGTAATTCCTGAATAACGAATATGTTCATCACGAAGTGACTGCCCAATACCACGCAAGTCGCCTTCTATACGCTGCTGCATGACAGAATTCACATCCACTTGCAGCAGAAAATGTACGCCGCCGCGCAAGTCTAGACCAAGACGCATGGGCATCGCGCCGATTCGCGTCAACCAGTCGGGTGTTGCAGATGACAAGTTGAGTGCAACCAGATAACTGTCACCCAGTGTTTCCTGCAACACATCTTTTGCTTTTAACTGTACATCTGTGGAAGAAAACCGGAACAATAACCGCTGATCGTGAAATGATACATCCTGATAGCTGATGCCCGCTTTTTTCAGAGCGGCTTCTGCAGACTGCAGTGCATTCTCATCGACAACTGTCGAATCATTCCCCATAACTTGCACTGCGGGATACTCGCCGTATAAATTTGGCGCCGCGTAAATAAACGCCGCAGCGATTACAATGATTACCAGAAAATATTTCCAGATAGGGTTACGATTAATTGGTCCAGCCATGAGCGCTCTTCTTCCTTATTGTTTATTGCATTGATTTAATCGTGCCCTTCGGCAGCACATTTGCTACAGAAGTTTTTTGCATCAGCACTTCAACGTTATCTGTCAGTGAAAGAGTAACGAAATTCTCGCTCACTTTCATAATGCGGCCAATTAACCCGCCTGATGTCATCACTTCATCTCCTTTGGTTAAGGATTCCATCATTTCCTGCTGTTCACGCGCACGCTTGTTTTGCGGACGCCAGATTGCGAAATAGATAAATACAAAAAAGATGACAAACATCACCACAAACGACATGCTGCTTTGCTGCGCACTGGCGTTCATGGCTGCAGACATATTAGCATCTGCGTATGCAGGCGTGATCAATGCATTCATTAAAAATTCCATCATAGAGATATTCACCTTATAGATATGCGAAATGGCACGATTATAAGCGGTTTCAAGCTGTGGTAAAACCTTTTCCGTTCATCTCCATCCACATTGCATCACCGTAACTGTAAAACTTATAACCTTCTTTCACTGCCTCACGGTACGCATGCATAACCCGGTCATAGCCGCTGAAAGCACACACCAGCATGAGCAGAGTTGAGCATGGTAAATGCATGTTAGTGATGAGTGCATCAGCACAGCGGAATTGATAGCCAGGATAAATGAATATGCTGGTTTCACCCTCATATGGCATGATTTCGCCGCTCTGGCTGGCTGTTTCCAGAGCTCTCAGGCTAGTCGTACCCACTGCGATCACACGCTTGCCGCGCAGTTTTACTGCACGGATTTTTTCACATAAATCTTCCGGCACGACCAGATATTCAGGATGCATTTGATGTTCATGGATATTTTCAACACGCACTGGTGCGAAAGTACCAGCGCCAATATGCAGAGTTAAAAAGCCCATTTCCACACCCTTGGCTTCCAGTTCATCGAGCAATGTTTCATCAAAATGAAACCCGGCTGTCGGCGCCGCGACTGAACCTTTATGGCGGGCATAAACCGTTTGATATCGTTCTTTATCACTCTCATCCGCCTCACGGCGCATATACGGCGGCAGCGGAATCTGCCCTATTGATTCAATCACGTCCAGAATCGATTGCTCACCAGTATATTTCAATTCGTAAAAATTCCTGACCCGCCCCACCACTTCAAACTGAATATGATTTGGAAATTGGAGAAAATCACCAATGCGCGGCGGCTTACTCACCCTCACTTGCGCCAGAATGCGCTGGTGATCGAGCACGCGCTCTACGAGAATTTCGACCAGACCGCCGGTAATTTTTTGGCCGAAAACACGTGCAGGAATGACACGGGTATCATTGAAAACCAGCAGGTCCCCATCATTAACCAATTGAATTAATTGATGAAATCTCATATGAGTGAGATTCATTCCCGTGCCGACAGATAACAGGCGGCTCTCGCTGCGTACTGCAGCAGGATATTTGGCGATTAATTCGTCTGGTAAATCAAAATGAAAGTCGGTTAATTGCATATGCGTTTTTTAATCAGTTTGTTGTAAGCATTTTCTTAACGTCGCTATAGACTTTTACTGATAGCGGTGATTAACTAATTTTTATACAGTTTTAGTGACTATATAGTAAACCAAGGATGGTTTATGAAAAAGGAAAATGTGATCAATCTGGCTGAATATAAGGCAAAGATTCGGCAACAATCCCAGCACAATGACCCAGACAATTCCCGTCCGGCACTTGTCATCAGCGACGAGTTAAAGTCTGCGATCGAACACCTCATTGTCAAACTGCGGGCACAAGAGCCTTCCAAATGACCCCGCAATAATTTCTCTCATTATTTTGAAACCCGAAGTTCCATTCCCGAATTCACTGGCGAGATTCGCAGCCGGATATTATCTACGTTTGTTTCATTGATGTCTGTTGCCAGCTCTAATTTATGATGCGATACGATATGAGCAATGAATGTCTGGAAAATATATTCGGTTACTCTGTTAGCGGGACATTTGCGCCTGCTTTCAGTGAAAATCGTCATGACGACATTTTCCAACTCTTTATTCAGTGTGCCGTCTGCCATCCTGAAGCGATCGGGATTGAATACTTCCGGATTATGCCAGATATTGATATCGAAGCGCTGCAATGCATTCAGCACTGCAATCAGCGAACCTGGCGGAATATTTTCTTCACCCAGCGTCATGCCGTCTTCACAATAACGCCAGAGAATCGTACTGCGCTCCAGATCATGGATGTTTTTTTGTGGGTATTCCCGGCGTAATGACTCCAGAAAAATACGATGCAGCAAACCGCCGTTGCGCTTGTCATCTTCAATATTTCGCTGCATGCGGGATGAGTCATCATCTTCAAAAAAACGCCTTTCCGCAATTTCTTCCCGCAGCTGTTGCTGCAATTCCTGATTAGATGCGAGCTGTGTCAGCGCGCATATCGTCGGTATCATGATCATGTCAGCTGGTGAAATTACTGCCGGCAAGGTACGAATGTAAGGATCAGATAAATATGGCTTCAAATCTGCAAGCGTCATTTTCGGCAGGTATTCTTTCAGAGCCTGTGCAGTTTCATCAGTTGAATAATCCTGATGTTCAGTCTGAATTTTTTCCCGAATTAGTTGAATGATAGATAATGAAATAATATTAGTCGGTATTTGAGAGTCATAGTTATGCAAGTCAGATAACACCTTATCTTCCTGCGCACCAATCACTTGATCAACTGATATGACAAATTGATCTCTTGCCGCAATTATTTTCGGCATATAATTTAAAAGCCAGCCGTAATATGCAAGCCTGAGTTTAGTCCAGACAGTTGTGTCCAGCTTCTCTACTCGCTCCTCTGTCAATCCCGTAAAACTTTCCAATGCGCGGTTGAATTCGGGTGTAATTTCTTCTAAATCAAATAATCCTTTGGCAATTGAATTTCTGAGCGGCACAGTTGAAAGCGATCTCATGCTGCATTCGCCGTTTTGTAATTCGATAAATTTTTGCAGCGCGTTGAGCGTTGAATGAATGTAATCTGAAGGTCTCGTTAATGAGCGGGTAAATAACTGATGATGATTGAGAGCAAAATGCTGGTTTTCTCGCTGTTCTGTTTTAGCAATGATAAAATCTCCGCCAAGCAAATATCGCAGTCCCGATTCCGCAAGACGTCCATGCGGCTTTTGATCCATGGTATTAAATATTTCTGCAGTTTTAAAAGGCGGGTCAACCAGATGACCATCTGCAGCAGGTTTCGGCGCAGGATTAACAAAATAAACATCACCGCCCAGCCAGCCATAATTTTTTTTCAACACACCATGAGGTTTAGTTCTGACTTCATCCGCCAGCGATTCGGAAGTTGCTTCGCCAAATAACAAATAATAGCCGTAATCAATTATATTGCGAATAAACATAATCTATTCCCTCAGAATTTTTTACGCATTAGTGAACTTAATAATTTCAATACAACATCTTTTATATCAAGAAATAAAAATGTACAAGAGAAATATTCTGGCAGATGCCCGCATCAAAAGTAATTGGCAATATGAACTGAGAGTTAATGAAAGCAGTATCGCCATTGCAAAAATGAGCCTCATAAAGTTTAGAATATAATCAATTAGTTGCCACTCAACACCCGCATACGGCGTCATCTATACTTATAGTAAAAACACATATCACACCAATGAGGATAGAAAATGTTTGGAAGAAATCACGACGTTGACGATGAACAAGCACTGCCTGACATCATTGAGTACACTGATGTCAGATCAACTCAAACTGTGAAACTGAAAATCATAAAAAAATTTGATGAAGGCGGCTTTAGCACAGTAACACTCGGCAAAGATGATAATGGTATAACGTATGCGATCAAATTCGGCAAGGTGACAACTACGGAGCGAAAATATTTATCTTTATGTAATGAATACTTTGGTTATGGTCTCATCATAGTAAATGACAGAAGATTACTTTTCCATGTTTTAAAACTACGAGGAGACCAAAACTTGATGCAGATGATTAGGCAACAAATTGTATCTAATCAAAAGATCTCTTTAGAATTCGCTATCAAAATCATTGAATCTTGCGTCAGAGAAGTCATGCAATTACATGAAGATGGATATTCACATAATGACATACAAGCTAAAAATATAACTCTTGATGCTGATGGAAATGTGCATTTAGTAGATTTCGGCACTATCAGCAAACTACATTCTGATAATAAAGATTTTCGATATATTAAAAACAATATCTGCACTTTGGTAGTCGGGATAGCAGATACCAATGACCCTAAAGCACTACTGGAATTAATGTGCGATATGGTCGATAGTCGCTGCGCAAAAGTAACATTAGAGGGGGTTGTCAGGCTTACCAAAGAACTCCAAACAGATATCATAGCTCCTAAAGCGAGCCGGCATCCAGGTAGTTTTGCACTCGTATTTAAACCACATCAAAATGCTCCCGCTCGTAAATTATTGTCTCAGATGAAAAAGGTTTCAAATGATCATCAACGCTATCTTCTTGCAAAAAAATTTGTTGAATCCAACCCGAATCATCCCTTCTCCAAGGTCCTCATAAATGAAATCAAAAGCCAGGGTAAAAGAACACTTACACTCAAATAATCACTAATACCGTATTCCCCAAACAGTCACGCGCAAATTTCTGGAATTTTGTGAATAGCGGCAAACTAAAGAGTTATGGACTTTAAACCGCTGCCAGAAAACGGTATGACAATTTGGCATATCCTACATACAATAATTTATTAGGATTCATTGAAAATCTGATAGAAACTTCGCGCAATAAACATGATGAGCGCATCACTAGCCTCATAAAATTAATTGCAACCAATATAAAAAATTTGAATCACAGCATTATCACTTGAAACCATTATCTCCCATTGACATGCTGGAATTCCTGATGAATGAACATGGACTCAGTCAAAATGATTTACCTGAAATAGGCAGTCAATCTCTTGTTTCCAAGATATTAAGCGGTGAACGAAAATTAACGGTTGAACATATTCAGCAACTATCAAATCGATTTGGCGTTTCTACATTTCTATTCATCAATACCGAACCGCTGGGTTGACGCGGGAAAATACTGGCAATGCTGAAATGAGCGTGATTGTTGTTGGAATTAGCAAAAAGCGCTCACGGACGTCGTGGACTATGATCCAGCATTGACTCATCTTTATTTTCTGCTTTATGTGGCGATGAAGATGAACCGAATAGTGCAATTGAATCATCTGATTCGACTTTCACTTTTTCCGATGACAAATACGGCCCATACTGCTCCCTTATCATATCTAATGAATTATCGCCGCTCGCAATTCTATAAAGTGCTTCAAGCCCCGCTTTATCCTGAACATCATTATAGATATCTTTTATTTCTTTAATGCTTTTAGATACAAATTTTATTTTTCTTTTCTCATCAATACTGATTACAAATACGGCAGGATCATCCTCATTTTGAAAGAGTTCCACTTTAGTAATAGCTTCCAGCATTTTAGCTTGCGATTCTTTTTCTCTAGCTGATATTAATTCAGATACTTTTTGATCGAATCTTGCAAAAGCCATTTAGTTTTCTCCATTTAAAAAATTTATGATGCATTCAAACTTTTGTGCCGCACAGCTTCAAACTCATCACCTTTATTCCAAACCGGCATGTTAGCAGCGTTTGCAAGTTTCACACCCAGATAGAAATTCAACTGCGCATCTTCAACTGCTCCTGAAAAATCATAACTTTGCTTGAACTTATCTGAAGTCTGGTGATAGTCATGTTTAACATAATTTTCAATTTGCTGCAGACCCCATCCATCCGGTTTACCAACTGCATCCACTCCCGAATAAAAATATGCAACCGGTACGCCAGCTTTCGCAAAATTAAATTGATCGGCACGATAAAACGAACCATGCTCAGGTTTGGGATCCGGTCTCACGATACGCCCCTGAGTCGCGGCAAGCGCAATAAGAACGTTATCAATATTCGATTTACCCATTCCAGTTAGCGTCAAATCACTGGTTTTACCGTAAAACCCAATGCCGTCTATGTTGAGATTTGCAGCGATATGATTAACTGGAACAGGAGGATGCGCTACAAAATATTGTGACCCCAGCAGACCCTGCTCTTCCGCTGCAGTCAGGACAAAATACACAGTGCGCTTAACAGGTTGATGCAGCTCTTTATACGCCTTTGCAATTGCAAGCAGCGCAGCCACACCAGAAGCATTATCAATTGCGCCATTGAAAATATGCTGTTCGCCAGACTTGTCTTCTTTCATACCCAGATGATCATGATGCGATGAATAAACAATTGCTTGATGCGCAAGCTTGGGATCGCTGCCAGGTATCATGCCGACAACATTGGCGGACTGGACCTTTTTAATTGTATTTTTCAAAGTTATCGACATCTTCACGCCAAGTGGTACAGGCCTGAAATCTCTGGATTCAGCAGCTGCACGCAATTTATCAAGATCATTTCCACTTAAACTGACGATCTTGCGCGATGCATCTTCCGTTGCCCAGCCTTTCACTTGCACATGCGGCTCGCCTTCATCTTTCAATTCAAACAATTTCCCAGTCCATGAACTTTGCACCACTTGCCACGGATAAGCAGCCGACGGTGTAGTGTGTATGACAATAACACCTGCAGCTCCGTGTCTTGCTGCTTCTTCATATTTATAAGTCCAGCGGCCATAATAAAGTCGCGTATTACCCGCAAAGGCAGACGGGTTATGATTCATGACTAAAAGAACCTTACCCTTTACGTCCACATCTTTAAAATCATTCCACTTAAATTCAGGCGCAACAACTCCATAACCGACAAAAACAATTTCTGCATCGTTGATTTTCGTACTGGTTTTTTGCACGCCGGAAGATGCAATAAAATCATCTTTATATTTAAGCGTGATGCGCTGCGTGCCGTGCGTTAAAGTCAAGGTTTCTGGAGCGTAACTTGTGATACCCACAAGCGGAACAGGTTGAATCCATCTGCCTCCCGCGGCGCCGGGTTTTATCCCAAGACCGGCGAGCTCGGATTGCAGATATTCCTGTGTCAATTTGTCTGCACGTGTCGCAGGTCCGCGGCCCTCCAGCGCATCAGAAGATAGAAAACGCATGTGCGCAGCGATGCCGTCACTGGTAATTTGTTTCGCGGCATGTTTCATATCTGATGAAACTAATGTATCGGACGCAGAAATTGCGAGATAAGGAAAAAACATCAACGAAAGGCACAAACATGCCTTTCGATATAAGGTATTCATGAGACAACCTCGTTTATATAATTATTATCCCAGCGAAATGCGGCACAGATCGATAGTGAAACTCGGCAACACACCAAGTATCAACGCTGCTGACCCATTCAAACTGATTGCTGCCAGCATTCTACTGGAAAGATGAATACGCGAACTGTGTTCTGGCGACGGTTCATCGAAATACATCAACATCACGACACGCAGATAGTAGTAAACGCCTACTAATGCAAATATCAATGCAACCGCAGCCAGCCAGACATATCCAGCCTGCACAACTGATTCTAATAATCCTAATTTTGCAAAGAAGCCAACGGTTGGCGGTACGCCTGCCATTGAAAATAACAATAACAACATCATGAATGCGAGCCATGGATTACGAGCATTCAAGCCGCGATAGTCATCCAGCTTGTCAAACTCAACACCATGACGACTCAACATCGCAACAACGGCGAATGCACCGGCAACGACTAAAACATAAGTCACGATATAAAACATCGCAGCTGAATAACCGTTAGTAGAATTTGGGCCCGCCAAAATACCAAGAAGCGCATAACCGACGTGCGCAATGGATGAATAAGCAAACATGCGTTTGATGTTAGATTGCGCGATAGCAACCAGGTTACCAAACAACATGGATGCAATGGATATGACAATCAGCATGGGCACCCAGCTTTCCTGCAGACCAGGTAAAGACTGCTGCAATATGCGGACTGTAATTGCAAATGCAGCAATTTTCGGGGCACTGGCAATGAATAATGTGGTTGCCGTCGGCGACCCCTGGTACACATCCGGCACCCACATATGAAACGGTACCGCACCAAATTTAAATATCAAACCAGCGATGACAAACACCATCGCAGCAAGCGCAGCTGCATCATGTCTGTCTGCAAGAACAGTTGCGACAGTGTGTAACTCCAGACTTCCCGTCAAACCATATAACAGGGAAATTCCGTACAACAGTAATCCAGATGCGAATGACCCCAGAACAAAAAACTTCATCGCAGATTCAACGGCATCATTGGAATCTTTATACATTGCGACCATTGCATAAAGCGCAAGCGACAATAATTCGAGGCCAAGATAAATTGTTAAAAACGTATTTGCAGATGCCATGACAGACATGCCGATGACAGCAAATAATCCCAGCAGGTAATATTCACTGTCAGCTATGTTGCGGCTTCTGATGTAATCCCGCGCATAGGCGAAAGCAAAAAAACTGAAGAGATAAACAGTTAACTTGCTTAGCACTGCCAGCTTATCAATGACAAAATGTCCGCTAAATGCATAGATAGGTTCGGGATATTCTTTAAATTGCAGCAGGGCAAGCAGAAATGCACCGCCAAGCACACCTTGAATCAGCGCATAAGTCATGTAACGCAGACGTTCAGGCAAACATACGTCAACGATTAAAATAACGCATGCCGTGAACAGCAAAAATATTTCCGGCATCGCGTAAGCTAATTCTGAAATTGAAAAGTCCATCATAACCCTCGATATTCTTATAGGTAGATCGTATCCGACATATTCATCGCCAGCTCAGGCGGCAAACTTTGCAGCAATAAATGGCCCAGCGTGACACGCAGCACTTTGATGATTGGATCGGGATACAATCCAACGTAAAACAGCGCGATGGTCAGCAACACATAATTAAATAATTCAAGTTTGGTCGCATCTTTAAATCCGGCAACATTTTCATTTGCGACAGGACCAAAGAACACTCGTTTGTACATCCACAATGTATAAGAAGCGCTTAAAATCAGCGTCATTGCGGCAAACAGTGCGACGAGGAAATGCGTCTGCAACGCGCTCATGATAATCATGAATTCGCCGACAAATCCTGCTGTTCCTGGCAGACCCACGTTAGACATCGCAAACAACATAAAGAATGCGGCAAATACCGGCATGGTATTGGCAACGCCGCCGTAATCTTTAATGAGACGACTATGATTGTACATACGGTCCGCAAGCATACCGACACCAAGGAACATGGCGCCGGAACCGAATGCGTGCGCAATCATTTGAATCACAGCCCCTTCAAGACCGACGTATGCATATTGCAGTGAGTGTGAATCAATGACGATTTGATAGACGATAAAACATGCTAGCGTTGCAAAACCCATGTGGGCGATCGAAGAATATGCAATCAGTTTTTTCATATCAGTTTGAACGATCGCAATTAAGCCGATATAAACGACTGCGATCAGCGACAGGATAATCATCACCCAGGCCAGCTTTTCACAGGCAAGCGGCGTGATTGGCATACTGAAACGCAAGAATCCGTACACACCAAGTTTCAACATCAACGCTGCCAGTACCACGGAACCGCCTGCTGGTGCTTCTGTATGCGCATCCGGCAACCAGGTATGTACCGGCCACATCGGTACCTTCACCGCAAACGCAAGACAAAATGCAGCGAACAACCATATTTGTGTCGTTAGATCCAGCTGTAAGCCGTAAAAATTCTGGATCATGAAACTGCCGGTTTTTTCGTAAAGATAAATCAATGCCACCAGCATCAGGATCGAACCAAAGAATGTAAACAGGAAGAACTTGATCGATGCATAGGAACGATTATCGCTGCCCCACATGCCGATAGATAAGTACATTGGAATCAACATGCCTTCCCAGAAAACATAAAAGAGAATGGCATCCATCGAACAAAATACACCAACAATCATTCCCTGCAAAATCAGGAATGCTGCCATGTATTGTGCAACGCGCTTGCGGATAAACTGGCAGCCGGCAATCACCACGAGCAAACCGGTGAAGCAAGTCAACACCACCATTAATAATGAAATACCATCCACACCGATTGCGTAATGAATCTGATATGCGGTTATCCACAAAACATCTTCAGTAAACTGCATGTCATAACGGCTGGAATCAAAGCCCAGACATAAAGGGATGCAAAGCAGCAGCGTTGCGACTGTCACAGCAACAGCAATTACACGTGCATATTTCGCGTTCTTGTCACCGCCAGTACAGAGTACGAGAATACCGCCCAGAAACGGCATCCAGATCAACATCGACAACAGGGGAAGCTGTTCAAACATAAATAATTATCCCCACATAAAGTAAATTAGAAACACTGTTATACCCAGCACCATCGCGAGCGCATAATGATACAGATAACCTGTCTGCACATTACGCACGACTTTCGCAACCCAGCGCACCATCGCACCAGAACCATTTACACTGCCGTCAATCAATTTGACATCGCTGACATCATAAAAAAGTGTTCCAGTTTCCTGCGTACCACGTACCAGAACAATCTGGTTAAAATCATCGAAACCATATTTGCGAAGCAGAATTTTATAAAGCATCGAAAACCGGTGTGTAAACCATGTTGACAATGAAGGACGATACGCCGTGAATAACCAGGCTGTTGCAATACCAGCAATCGTGAGCCAGAACGTCGGCGTCAATCCTGCATCCAGCGCCATCATGACAGAACCCGGGAATTCTTCGCCAAGTTTTGCAATCACATCATGCTCCGGCAAAATGAAAATGGAATCACCTAGCAGTGATGGATGCGCGTACAACATGCGGTAAATCAGCATTTGACCCGATACGACACTCGGAATAGACAACAGAACCAATGGCACCCACACAACCCACGAAGGTTCGTGCAAATGACTTCTGGTTTCTTCATCCATGCGCGGTTTGGTATGAAATGTCATGAACAATGCGCGGAAAGAATAAAGAGGAGTAACGAATGCGCCCAGCAAGACACACCAGTAGGCATAACCTGCTCCCGGCATTTCACTTAGCTTCACTGCTTCAATAATCGTATCTTTTGAATAAAAACCTGAGAATGGCGGAATCGCACACAATGCGAGGCTGCCGATCACAAATGTAATGTAAGTAATTGGCAGATAGCGCGCGAGCCCACCCATCTTTCGCATATCTTGTTCGTGATGCATGGCAATAATGACCGAGCCCGCGGCAAGGAATAACAGCGCCTTGAAAAAGGCATGCGTAACCAGATGAAATATCGCCGCATCATAAGCTGATGCGCCAAGCGCAACCGCCATATAACCAAGCTGGGATAATGTCGAATAAGCGATGACGCGTTTGATATCGTTTTGCACCACCGCCAACAGACCAGTGAAGAATGCAGTTGTACCGCCAATGATGAGAATAAAGCTTAGAATTTGTGGTGAATATTCAAATATCGGCGACATGCGCGACACCATGTAAATACCCGCGGTCACCATGGTTGCCGCGTGGATAAGCGCGGAAATCGGCGTTGGACCTTCCATGGATTCTGGGAGCCACACGTGCATGGGCACTTGTGCAGATTTAGCCATGGCACCAATAAATAATAATAAAGAAACAAAGGTAATTGCATTGACAGAGTAATCTGGTGTCACGCTAATGACTTTGTCCAGCGCAGACGGAACCTGACGAAATACTTCATGATAATTCAACGTTCCAAACAGCCATAACACAACAGCGATGCCGAGAATAAAACCGATGTCGCCAAGGCGGTTAACAAGAAACGCTTTTAAACTGCCGAAGTTGGCAGCTTCGCGTTTAAACCAGAAACCGATGAGCAGGTATGACACCACACCAACACCTTCCCATCCAAAAAACAGCAGCAGTAAGTTATTCGACAGCACCAGCATTAACATGGAAAAAGTAAACAGAGAAACATAACTGAAAAAGCGCGTGTATCCTGGATCATCTTCCATATAACCAATGGTGTAGATGTGAACCATAAGTGATACGAACAACACTACCAGCGTCATGGTTGCACTTAATCGGTCAATAAGGAAACCAACGTCAAAATTCATGACGCCGGCGCTTGCCCAGGTATAAAAGACGTGATCAATCGCAGGCTGAGCATGGATGACAATCTTCCAGAACATATAGCAGGAAAGGAAAAAAGCAATACCGACAAACGATATAGCAATACGGTGCGTGAGCGTTGTACCAAGGCGTTTGCCTAACAAACCGGCGATCAATGATCCGGCGAGCGGCAGCAAACCGATGAGCAGCGATATCTGTATTAATAGATTTTCCACAATCATTATCCTTTCAATACGTCAAGATTCTGCACTTCAATCGTTGCGCGCTTACGGTAAAGCACAACGAGAATCGCAAGACCAATCGCAGCTTCCGCAGCTGCGACTGTTAATACAAAAAACACAAATATTTGTCCGGTTGCGTTGCCAATGTAATGCGAAAACGCAACGAAATTGGTATTCACTGCCAACAAAATCAATTCAATTGACATCAGCACAGCGATTAAATTTTTACGGTTCAAAATAATACCCGCAGTACCGAGACCAAATAATACAGCGGCCAAACCTAGATATTCACTCAACGCAATCATTAGACTGGAACCTCCCGATTTTGTTATTTTTGTTCAGCAGGCATCTCTACCAGACGAACGCTGTCTTCACGGCGCATTGCCACCTGAGCATCAATGCTTTGAACTTTACGACGCACCGGTCCTCTGTGAGTCAGCGTAATTGCTGCGATAATTGCAGCCAGCAAGATAACGCCGGCAATTTCAAATGGATAAGCATAGTCGGTATACAATACATTGCCGATCATGGTCAGGTTGCTATAGTCAGCTGGTTCGAGTGACGGCATTTCAAGAGAACCAAAGAACTTCGGTCCGACAGAAAACAGCATTACGCCCAGCAGTAAAACTGATAACAAGATTCCGAATGGAAGATATTTTACAAATCCGCCGCGCGTTTGTTCCGTGTCGATATTCAACATCATTACAACGAACAGGAATAAAGTCATTACCGCGCCGACGTAAACCAGCAACAGAATCAGTGATAAAAATTCAGCATGCAAAATCATCCAGACGCCAGACATCGCGAAGAATGTCACCACCAGCGATAAAACGCTGCGTACTGGATTGCGCGCTGAAACGACAGAAACTGCTGACGCAACTGCAATCGTTGCGAATAAATAAAATATTGCGTGTAACGGTGTTAGTTCTAACATTATTTTTCTCTCATTTTCTCGTGAACGTGAACGTTTGCGTTACCGTTACCGGCTTTTGATTTCTCAAGAAGTGCTTCGCGATTGCTGTTGGGTTACGCGCGAAAAGCGCGCTAACCCAACCTACGCGTGCCTACGCTCAACGTTATCTATAACCCCTATCCTCTGCCCTATCCTCTGCAATCTGCTTTTCAAAATGATCGCCGATTGCCAGTAACTTTTCTTTTGTCATGATATTTTCACCGCGTTTTTCAAAGTGATAATCAGACAAATTGGTCAGCACAATAGAATCTACCGGGCATGCTTCTTCACAAAATCCACAATAAATACATTTAAATAAATCAATTTCATATTTTGTGGTACGACGTGAACCGTCAGCGCGTGGTTCAGCATCAATTGAAATTGCCAGTGCAGGGCATACTGCTTCGCACAATTTACAAGCGATACAGCGTTCTTCACCGTTTGGATAACGGCGCAGCGCATGCAGCCCGCGAAAGCGCGGGGAGTACGGTGTTTTTTCTTCCGGATACAGAATGGTAAATTTCTTTTTCCAGAAATATTTGTTTGTGACTTTCAGGCCAACCAGCAAGTCAAACAAAGAAAAACTTTTTATATACTGCATCAAACGCTGTATCATTTTCTTCACCATTTCATTTATACGGCAAACCACGGACCAATTTGTAACTTCACTGCCAGCGCAATCACGGCAATCCACACAATTGTAAGCGGGATAAATACTTTCCAGCCAAGACGCATGATCTGGTCATAGCGATAGCGCGGGAAAGTTGCGCGGAACCATAAGTAGCAATAAAGGAAGAAACTGGTTTTAAATAACAGCCAGAACGGACCCGGCACCCACGCAAGCCAGGATTCAAGATATGGAATACCCTGGAAAGGAGATAACCAGCCGCCTAAAAACATAAGCGAAATCAGCGCAGAAATCAGCACCATGTTGGCATATTCAGCGAAGAAAAATAATGCGAATGTCACGCCGGAATATTCCACATGAAACCCTGCAACTAATTCAGATTCACCTTCTGCGACGTCGAACGGCAGACGGTTTGTTTCAGCAACACCGGAAATCCAGTAAACCATAAATAAAGGCAGCAGCGGCCAGATGTACCAGTGCAGCAAACTTCCATTTTGCGCCATCACAATAGTCTGAAAATTTAGCGAACCTGCCGCCATCATGACGCCAACCAAAGCAAAACCCATCGCAATTTCATATGAAATTGTTTGTGCCGCAGCACGCATTGCTCCAAACAATGCATATTTGGAATTTGATGCCCAGCCGGCAATAATAATACCGTAAACACCAAGAGAAGATATTGCGAGTGAGTACAATACACCAGCGTTCAGATTAGCAAGCACCATACCCTGATCTACTGGAATCACTGCCCAGCCAATTAGTGCAGTTCCGAAACTAATAATCGGCGCGACGATAAACAGGAATCGGTTAGATGCTGTCGGCACAATAATTTCTTTGGTCAACAGTTTCACCATATCGGCAACTGGCTGCAGCATACCGACAGGACCGACGCGGTTGGGACCGATACGAACGTGCATGTAACCGATAACTTTACGTTCAAAATAAGTCAGGTACAGCACGATCACGACTAGACATAATACGATGCCGACGATTTTCAGAAGAATCATTGCTATTAAAAATAATGCGTCTGCCATTTCTGTTCACGCCTTTTGAATATCTATTTTGTCAAACAAACCGCCTAATACGGATGCAGCATGACGCGCTCCCGCTACCCAGACAGCATCTTTGGCAATGCGATTATCACAAACAAGCTGCATCTCAATGCCGGCATCGCCTTGTTTAACGATTACACGGCCGCCATCTTGCAGATGATATTTCTGTGCGGTATCTGGATGCATGCGGGCAGCATCAACATTACCTTCCATCGCGTACTGTGCTTCACACAGCGGTTCTGAGCGGCGAGTCAACCCGTCTACATCATAAATTGGAATTTCACCAATTCGACTGAGCTCACATTTTTCTTCTCCGCCCGTGACGGCCGGTAAACCTATCCATTTATATGGATGCGCATGCGTGCGCACTTCATCACGCACTTCGTCAGCGCTTTCATAATCAAAACCATCAACATGCAGGAAATTTGCAAGCACACGCAGCACTTTCCAGCCAGGACGTGATTCGCCGTGCGGTTTTGCCATGCCTTGAATACTCTGCCACTGTCCAGACGCGTTGACGAAAGTACCTGCCGTTTCCGTAAACGCAGAAACCGGCAGCAACACATTCGCGTGTGCTTCCAGAACAGGATTTTTATATGCGGTTAATGCCACAATGAATTTCGCATCGCGCATGGCGGCAACTGCGGCTTGCGCATTTGCGCAGTCAAGATCTGGTTCAACATTCAACAAAATATATGCTCGCATCATCTTAGCCAGCATCTGAGCGGCACTCATACCATTTACTTTGCTACCGTCAGCAAGACGATGTGGAATCGCGCCGGCAATCCATGCACCTGCGGCATTGGCACCATCGGTCATGATATTAAGCGAGCCTTGTGACAATTCAGCGATTTGCGCAGCGAGATAACGCAGCTCAGCAGCTTTTTCGTGATGCATGGCAAGAGCGCCAACAATCACTACAACTTTTTGTTTGCCGCGTAACATCTCAGCAAACGCGCGAGCGTCATCATTCGCAGTTTCATTTTTTAATGCATGCATAATTGATTTGAGCGCAGACACCATATGCTGCGGTGCGCAAATCTGTTTTGCATCGACTTTAAAATTAAACGTGTAATCAACTGGATTAACCGCAAGTATTTTCGCACCCTTGCGCATGGCTTTACGCACATGCAGCGCGGCAATAGGTTGTTCTTTTTGCAGATTGGAGCCGACCAAGAGGATTGCGTCACACTCAGCGACTTCATTCATCGGCAGATTGCAGCCAGGATATGCAGGCATTTCATTTTGATCACGAATATCTGTTTCACGCAGTCGATGATCAACGTGATTGCTGCCAAGCTTGCGCATTAGTTTTTGCAGTAAATAAAATTCTTCCAGCGTGGAATTCGGCGATGCCAGTGCACCTAACTCATCAGCATTGTTTGATGCGATTGCGGCATAAATACCAGATGCGGCAACTTCCAGAGCGTGCTGCCAATCCACTGCACGCCATTTGCCGTCAACTCGCACCATGGGATGATCCAGACGATCATGGTGATAAAGACCTTTGTAACTATAGCGTTCGCGGTCAGCAATCCAGGTATCATTAATATCATTATTTTCACGTGACACCACACGCATAACTTTGCCATAACGTGTGTGCACATTCACATTTGTGCCCATACAGTCGTGCGGACTGACGGACGGTGCCTGATCCAGTTCCCACGCACGCGCTGTAAAACGATAAGGCTTGGAAGTCAGCGCACCAACCGGACACAAATCAATCACGTTACCAGACACTTCTGATTTCACGGCTTGTTCTACATACGTACTAATTTCGCTATGTTCGCCGCGGAATGTGACACCAAGTTCACGCATTCCGGCAATTTCATCACCGAAACGTACGCAGCGCGTACAGTAAATGCAGCGCGTCATGTCTGTGGCAATCAGAGGTCCCAGGTTTTGATCTTCGATGGAACGTTTACATTCATCATACTCTGAATGACTCGAACCGTAACCCATTGATAAATCTTGCAATTCACACTCACCACCCTGATCGCAGATAGGGCAGTCCAGCGGGTGATTAATCAGCAGGAATTCCATTACGGCGCGCTGCGCAGCTATGGTTTTTTCAGATTTGGTAAATACTTTCATGCCGGGCATGACAGGTGTCGCACATGCCGGCAGCGGTTTCGGCGCCTTCTCTACTTCAACGAGGCACATACGGCAGTTCGCCGCCACCGACAAATTTTTGTGATAACAAAAACGCGGAATATAAACGCCGGCATCGTCTGCAGCCTGTATCAACATTTGATTCGGTTTCGCAGCTAACTTGCGCCCGTCGATTTCAATTTCTATGTCAGACATTCAAAACCTCTTAACAACATCCAGGCATACAGTGCCCATGTTCAACGTGATACACAAATTCATCATAAAAATGCTTCAGGCAGCCGCCGACCGGCCATGCTGCCGCTTCGCCGAATGCGCAAATTGTGCGGCCTTCGATATTTTTTGCGGCACGTTTTAAAATTTCGATATCTTCCAATGTAGCCTTGCCTGCTTCAATGCTGCTGACCAGACGATATAACCAGCCGGTACCTTCACGGCATGGCGTACATTGTCCGCAAGATTCTTCCTGATAAAAGCGCGATAAACGTGCGAGCATTTTCACGATGCAAACTGTTTCATCCATTACAATGACAGCACCTGATCCCAATCCGGAACCTGCTTTCTGGATAGAATCAAAATCCATATCCAGAGTCATCATGATATCGCCGGGAATAATCGGCATGGATGAGCCACCAGGTATAACAGCTTTTAATTTATGACCTTTGCGCACACCGCCTGCCATTTCCAGCAAGTCTTTAAATGGTGTACCGAGTGGAACTTCATAATTACCCGGACGATTAACGTGACCGGTCACAGAAAATATTTTACAGCCGCCGTTATTTGGTTTACCTAAACCCAAAAACCATTCCGCACCTTTTTCCATAATCACAGGAATAGATGCGAATGTTTCAGTGTTATTAATTGTTGTTGGGCGTCCATACAAACCATGCGCCGCAGGGAACGGCGGTTTGAAACGCGGCAATCCGCGTTTACCTTCCAGCGCTTCCATCATTGCGGTTTCTTCGCCGCAAATGTATGCGCCTGCGCCAAGGTGAGAATACAATTCAAAATCCACACCGCTGCCAAACAAATTTTTACCGAGAAAACCAGCCGCGCGTGCTTCATTCAGCGCCGCTTCAAATCGTTCATATGGCTCCCAGTATTCACCGCGAATATAGTTATAACCAACCGTCGCACCCATCGCGTAACCGCCGATAATCATGCCTTCAATTAACTGATGCGGGTTGAAACGTAAAATGTCACGGTCTTTGCAAGTACCTGGCTCACCTTCGTCAGAATTACACAAAACATATTTCTGACCCGGCATGTCACGGCGGATAAAACTCCACTTGAGACCGGTTGAAAAGCCGGCGCCGCCGCGTCCGCGCAGCGCTGCCGCTTTCACGCTTTCAATTACTTTTTCCGGCGGAATTTTTTCAGTCAGGATTTTCTTTAACTGCGCATAACCACCGGCACGCTGGTAAGTTTCCAGCGTCCATGGTTTTTCCTGATTCAATGTGCGAAAACAAATTTCATTCGCCATGCTGTGATTTATCCCATTATTTTAATGACGCTAACAAATCGTCTACTTTTTCTGGTGTAAGGTTTTCAATATATTTTTTACCGAGTTGACACACCGGTGCACTCACACATGCACCAAGACATTCAACTTCACGCAAAGTTATGCGGTTATCCGGAGTTGTTTCATTCCAGTCTATGCCAAGGCACTTCTTCACGTGTGCAGCAATTTCTTCTGCGCCGTTTAATGTGCATGATACGTTAGTGCATATTTCCAGAACATGTCTGCCGACAGGATGCAACCGATACATCGTGAAAAATGTCGCGACTTCATATACGGCAATATTTGGAATATCGAGAAACTCTGCAACGGCATCCATCAACGGCACTGTTAATGAACCATTATTTTCTTCCTGCACGACACGCAGCGCTTCAAACACCCCCGAACGTTGACGTTCCGGCGGATAGCGTTTAATCCAATCAGTGATATGATTGCGCGCATATTCAGAGAGTTGTACTTTTGTATTTTCTGCCATCATCGGTCAATCTCGCCAAAAACAATATCCAGACTGGAAAGCACAGCAACAACGTCTGCGATCATATATCCGCTGACTAATTCATTGAGGCCGGCAAGATGCGGGAAACCAGCAGCACGCACTTTCATGCGGTATGGTTTATTCGCGCCGTCTGAAATCAGATAAACACCAAATTCACCTTTTGGATGCTCCACCGCGGCATAAGCTTCACCTTCCGGCACGGAATATCCTTCGGTCATATTTTTAAAATGATGAATCATGGCTTCCATGCTGATTTTCATTTCTTCCCGTGACGGCGACGCCACTTTGAAATCATCAATCATGACGGGGCCGGGATTTTTGCGCAGCCATTCAATACACTGACGAATGATGTGGTTGGACTGACGCATTTCTTCCACGCGCACCAGATAACGTGAATAACAATCGCCGTTTGTGCCGACTGGAATATCAAAATCCAGTTTGTCATACACCTCATACGGTTGTTTCTTGCGTAAATCCCAGGCGACATTGGAACCGCGCAGCATGGGGCCGGTAAATCCAAGTGCGATCGCACGTTCCGGAGAAACTACACCAATGTTGACGGTACGCTGTTTCCAGATTCGGTTATTCGTCAGCAAATTTTCATATTCATCGACATAACCCGGAAACCGTTCAGTGAAATTCCAGAGAAAATCCAGCAATGAGCCTTCACGGTTCGCATTGAGATCCGCTACTTCTTTTGCGCTCTGCCATTTGGAAGCTTTGAATTTCGGCATATGATCCGGCAAGTCGCGGTAAACGCCGCCCGGCCGATAATAAGTTGCATGCATGCGTGCACCGGAAACTGCTTCATAACAATCCAGCAAATCTTCACGTTCACGGAAGCAATATAAAAATACTGCCATGCCGCCATTATCAAGACTGTGCGCACCCAGCCACAGTAAATGATTCAAAATGCGTGTGACTTCATCAAACATGACGCGAATATATTGAGCGCGTACCGGCGGAATGATGCCGAGTAATTTTTCGATTGCGAGTACATAACCATGTTCGTTACACATCATGGAAACGTAATCAAGCCTGTCCATGTAACCGATGGAATGATTAAACGGTTTATATTCCGCTAATTTTTCTGTGGCGCGGTGCAGCAAACCAATGTGCGGATCTGCACGCGTAATGGTTTCGCCATCGACTTCCAGAATCAGGCGCAATACACCGTGCGCTGCAGGATGCTGCGGACCAAAATTGAAAACATAATTACGAAATTCAGGAGCTTGTTTCATCAGGATGCGCTCCTGTTTTTAGATTCAGAGTTCAGCGGTTCTACTTCATAACGATGATCGTGACGAATGACTTTAGGCTCAAGTATGCGCATATCAATACTGACGGGTTCGTAAATAACGCGCTTTAATCCCGCATCGTACCGCGCTTCAACCTTGCCGATCAGCGGGAAATCTTTGCGGAATGGATGCCCGGAAAAACCATAATCGGTAAGCAGGCGGCGTAAATCAGGATGACCTTTAAACATGATGCCGTACAAATCGAATGCTTCGCGTTCAAACCAGTCCGCAGCAGGCCAGATACTCATGACTGAATCCACCAGCAGACTGTGCTCGTCTCGCAAATTGACGCGCAAACGTAAACGATGATTTTTTTCCAGCGAGAGTAAATGATATACGACGGCAAAACGTGTTGGATGTGCGGCAGCTGCACGCAGCGGCTTTTCTGTTACGCCGCGGCTAAAACCTGAGCCAGTAGCAGATTGAGTCTGCCAGTCATCAAGACCGTAATACAGATAGTCCACACCGCAAACATCAATTAACATATTAAATTTGAATGCGGGATCATCATGCATTACACGGCAAAATTCGAGTAAATATTGCGGGAGGACATCAACTGTTGCTTCGCCAAATTCGACTTTCGTACTTTCAATCCAGTCGGCAAATTGTTCATTAATTTTATTGCATAAGACTTGTATGTCCGTCATGCACAACCTCAGCGTTCGATAGTCTTGTTACGGCGGATGTTATTTTGCAGCTGAATCACACCATACATTAATGCTTCTGCAGTCGGCGGACAGCCAGGTACATATACATCAACAGGAACAATACGATCACAGCCGCGCACAACTGAATAAGAGTAATGGTAATAACCACCGCCATTGGCACAGGAACCCATGGAAATAACCCAGCGCGGTTCCGCCATTTGGTCATAAACTTTACGCAGTGCCGGAGCCATTTTATTGCAGAGTGTACCGGCGACAATCATCAAATCTGATTGACGCGGACTGGGGCGGAAAATCACACCGAAACGGTCAAGATCATAACGTGCCGCAGCTGAATGCATCATTTCTACCGCACAGCAGGCAAGACCAAATGACATTGGCCATAATGAACCTGCACGCGCCCAGTTAAATACATTTTCAATACTGGTGACATAAAAGCCGGGCTTCATTAAATCGCTTATTCCCATTCCAGGGCTCCTTTTTTCCACTCATATATAAAACCAATGGTCAGCAAGCCAAGAAAAATTCCCATGACCGCGATTCCAAACCAGCCAAGCTGGCGGAATACCACAGCCCACGGCACTAGAAACGCAGTTTCCAGGTCAAAAATAATGAACAAGATGGCGACGAGATAAAAGCGCACATCAAAAGGAGAATGTGCATCATTGAACGGTTCAAAACCGCATTCGTATGTTGAGAGTTTTTCCGGATCAGGACGTCTTGGGCCGAGCAGGTAGCCTAGAATTGGCGCGATCATACCCACAATCACACCAATGATCATGAAAATAAGTATCGGTAAATAGTTAAGCAGCAACCCGACTCTCCTTCATTATTAGAGTTTCGCGATTATATTGTCGGTCTACAGACCCTATCTATATTCTGGTGCCGAAGGCCGGACTCGAACCGGCACAGCAGTTAGCCGCTACCACCTCAAGGTAGTGTGTCTACCAATTCCACCACTTCGGCGTGTTTCTCGTCATTCCCGCGTAAGCGGGAACCTTCTCCTGTTTATTTGCACGGCTTTAGCAGGAGGTCCCCGCTTTCGCGGGGATGACACTTACTGTGTCATTTCTTAACCGGTATCTGATCTACCGGTTTTGTTAAATCTGGTACTGCCGGCGCTGTCTCTGTTTTCACAGGCACCGCAGGGAATGTAATGACTTTTTCTGTCTTATATGCTTGAGTAGCCAGATAATTCAGATAAATGCTTGTCATAAAAAATACAGCGATACAGCCCATGGTCAATCGGAAAAGAAATGAACCCGACCCGCGTGCGCCAAATACGGTTTGCGATGCGCCGCTGCCAAATGCAGCACCCATGGTTGCACCTTTGCCTTGCTGGATTAACACCAGCAACACAAGAAATGCTGCCACCAATACATGTATGAGTAAGATAAATTGATACATTTATAACCCTAGACGTTGTCGTATTCTTTAAATTTTTACTTCTGCCTGACTCGCTGCAGCACATATTGCCAGAAAACTTTTGGCATCCAGTGAAGCCCCGCCTATCAAGCCACCGTCGATATCTGCCATCGCCAGCAATGCAGCAGCATTTTCCGGCTTCATACTACCGCCGTACAGTATACAAATTGTTTGAGCGATATCAACATTATTTTGCGCAAGCAGGTGCCTGATATATGCATGCGCAGTCTGAGCTTGCTCTGGAGATGCGGTCAATCCTGTGCCAATTGCCCATACGGGTTCATATGCAATGACCGCGTTACGAAAAGCTTCAATTCCTGCGGCATCCAATACGGATTGCAGTTGCGCACGGATGACTGGTTCTGTCTGACCGGCTTCACGCTCCGCGCGAGTTTCACCAATACATAAAACAGGAATTAAACCAGCCTGCTGCGCAGCCTTGAATTTTTCTGCAACCAGAGGCAAATCATCGTGAAACAGTGAGCGGCGTTCTGAGTGCCCTACCAGCACATATTCACAGCCGGCATCTTTCAACATTGCACCAGACACTTCGCCTGTAAACGCACCCTGTTCACCCAGATATAAATTTTGCGCACCCAGCATGACAGTAGATTTTTCCAGCAGCTGATGCGCGAGGGTCAAATGCACGAAAGTGGGACATATTAAAATATTAATATCAGGATATGATGATGCACCTAGCTTGATGCCTTCGATTAATGCTTTTGCCTGACTCACCGAGCCATGCATTTTCCAGTTGCCAGCAATTAGAGGTTTGCGCATCGCTAACACACCCTTGTGATTGTTTCGAGGTGCGCCATTGTAGGTTAGTTGCGCCATCTCTGCAATGAATCTAATGACTCAGCAGTCATGCAACCACTAAAAAGTCATCTTTAGCGAATCCGATAGTAAAGATATGTGGGATTGCTTACATTCCAGGTCCACTTCTCTGATCTTTTTGTTGAGCCGGCTTCTCTGCAATATCACTAAAAATTGCGGCAGTCCTGCCTGTGATAACTTCCTTACCCGGCTGTTTACCAGCCCAATCAGTTAACGCATCTCTCGCAATTTTTGAATATTCAGCTTTTTTACCAGGCTCTTTATTTGAATCATCCAAATAATCTTTTACAATTTTTTCGAATACTTCTTTTTGATCCGAATCTAATTTTGAATCCATGACATCATTTCGCAGCTTATTGAGACCGTTTAACTCATCACTGTGAATATTTGGATAATCTTCTATTTTGTAATCAAAAGAATGCTCTTCGCCAACCTCACCACTAACGTCTGTAGTTAATACACCTTTATCTTCTTTTGGCTCTTCTGCCAGCTCTGCTGCAGTAACTTCCGGTTTGGTTTCAATTTTTGTTTCAGTAGTTTCCATTTCCATCTTCGCACTTGTACTGGTTGGTGCTGCTGATGCTGTTGTTGCTGTTGCTGCTGGTGATGGTGATGCTGTTGCTGCTGGTGGTGATGCTGCAGGTACTTGCGGTGTGACTGTGGATGTTGCATCAGATGTCTTTTTTTCTTCCATCTGCTGCGGCAGAGACAATTTATATTTCTGTTGAGACAATTCAATCAATTGAAGCAACTCACGATCTTTAGGATGATACCGCGGGTCAGGTATATACGACTTGCCGAAACCAGCTTCCATGCCCGCATCTGAGTAAGAAGAATTTTTCAACCCAAATTTTTCTGCAATTTTCTGCCGCATGCGCTCAAATACCGTGATATTGCCTCTGCGTTTCATGGTGCGCTTATCAATCGCTTCCAGAATGTTCTGCCCCAGCTCAAATGATTGCGGAGGTTCCTTCCATTTATGAATCATTTTGCCTGTGGCGGGATCTTTTATCATTACCGGTTTGCCATCGGGCGTATATTCACACAATGCCATTTTTACAATTTGAATTGCTTCGTCAGGCTTATAATCACTGACTTTAGGAAAATCTACTTTCAAAGCACCGATGCCATTTTTACCAAAGAAATTTGTAATTGCCAGATAATCCCCCATCGTGGGTTTATCAGTCATGAGTTTAGCAATTTTTTCTCCATCCCATCGAATAGTCACGTGTCGTTTAGGATCTTTTGCACCTTCCACTTTGATTGTATAGTCTCCTGCTTTCAATTTATCTTTATCAGCAGGATTAGCGATACTAATTTCAGGCGGCTCACCATCTATAGATTTCTCATTCTGATTGATAAAAGAAATGCCTCTATCGATTAAATATTTGCTTACGGCTTCACGATAAGCTTGTTCACGGGCTTTGTTATTGGCATCTAATTTCTCGCGATTTTCTTTTTCAGCCACTTCTGCTGCCGTGCTGGGTTTGGCACCTTCTTTGCCTTCAGGTGATGTACTTGCAGCAGCTGTCGCGGTCATTCCCTCTTTAGCAGGAGCTGGGGAAGATGGCGCAGATGATGCTTGTGGTGGCGGTGGTGCAGCTGGAATTTCAAATCCACCTTCCGGTTCTTCAACGACCGGGTCCATTTTCGCAACTTCTTCCAGGGCAGCCGCATTTGCCGCTACTTCTATTCGTTCCTCATTCTCTGCCGCTTGCTCTGCTTTTGCGACTTCTTCTGCCTGCTTCGCACTAGCATCTTCCGCATTTTTCTGTTCTTGTTCTACTTGCACTTCTTCTTTTTGATCTGCGACCGCAGACTTAGCTGTTTCTTTCGCATTTACATCTACTTGCTCAAGCTCTTGCAGCATTTCATCTAGTGCTGCATTTTCAGCTGCAATCTCTTCTTGTGTTTTTTCCACTTTTTTTGCAGCAGCTTCATCATCTTTTTTTTCTTTATCTTCATCACCTGGAATACGTTGCATATCTCACCCCTCGTTATTTTATTACACGCCTTTTTGTTGTAATGTTGAAGCATCAGCGCGTGCACGCACCAGATTCTCATCGCCTGGTGTCGGGTCATAATTTAATACTTCCATCTTCCGATTATTTTTAGCACTCAAATTCTGTATTTCTACCCATGCCGCACGCGTATATTTTTCAAACCCAACCAGTTCAACAGTCCAGTTGCGTTTAAAAGCTTCGCGTGCCAACGCTTCACATGAAGCAATACCGTCTGCCAGCGTGCGTTCAAATGAAAATAAATTTTTTGGCGCTGCAACAAGGCAGCTGCCGCGGTCATAGGTAACAAACTCTTCACTGGCGCCTTCCAGTACGATCAATTTCTTTTCTCCAGGCGGCTCCAGATTGAAAGCATCATAAATCGTCAATGTGCCCCAGCGCTCCAATAAATAATAAATATCAAGTGGTGTGATTGCACGATCCAGTAATTCATCCAGTTCAGGCGGCGCAGTCATGCCGTGTTCCAGCGCTTTCCACACTTGTGTTTTTAAATCATCGAGAAATTCGATAGAACTTTTATTGGAGAGATTCGGCATAATAGATAATTGAAAAGTTGCCTGTACAGATCCCGCTTCATTGGCAGCGGTAATCACAACTTCATAATTACCTTGCGTGTCTTTCGCTGGAATTCCTGTCACGAGACCATCTGCAGTGCAAATCATTCCTCGCGGTAGTGCCTCACCACCGGATATCTCTGCGCTAAATGATATTTCGCTGTCGTCTGGTGTCTTGATATATTCCTTTAAGTCAAAAGGTCCAAATGCAGCGCGCTCATTTACGCCCTGATTCGGAATTTGCTTGATAATCTTAGGTGCCTGCATTCTTCCTGCCTTTAGTCGATAAATACCCTAACTAGAGTATAACAACTATATCCTTAAAAATAGGTTAAATTTGCTACAGTTTGCCATTTAGTGATTATCAATATTTTCAATCAATTATGTCAACTATCTGCAATTAACTGCTCGCGGGCTGTAAATTTTCAGATATTTGCGTCAACTGGTCATCACGGGCGGCATACCAGCGCATCAGGAATATCACTCCGAAAAATACTGCAAGAATACCCGCAATCCATGATGCTGATGCAGCCGGATGTCGCGTCCATGTTGCTGCCTGATAAAACATTACAGCAGTTCCATACGCAACACCAGTCATCCACAAACCGGAAAACACACCCCAACCGCGATGCAATTCACGCAAGATAGCAGCCATAGTGGAAATACACGGAAAATATAACAAGATAAATAACAGGTAAGCGAATGCACCAGCTTTGCCGTCAAATTTCTGGTACATCAATCCATAAACACTTTGATCAAGTTGATCAATTGGTGCTTTTGCCAGCACTGGATTACTGAACGCATTTCCAAGCTGGGCAAAATTATCTGGTATCGACATCACAGCAGCTTTTAAACCAGCCCAGAATTGAAAATCAGCAGCACCAACAACCGCAAAGTGACCGAGTTGTGTATAAAGTGTGTTTAATGATCCCACGACAACTTCTTTAGCAAGCACACCAGTCACTAATCCAACTGTTGCCGGCCAGTTATCCGCTTGAATTCCCATGGGATGAAAAATCACCGTCGCATATTGGCCAACCAGCGACAATAATGAATGTGCATCGCCGTCACCGGTATTAATTGTACCGTCCAGATTCAGGGAGTTAAGTGCACCGATTAAAATACATACTGGAACAATCATACGTCCGGCGCGTGTTACAAAACTGTTAAGACGCTGCCACGCATGAATAAATAATGTTTTCAAATGCGGAACATGATATTGCGGTAATTCCATTACCAATGGTGAAGGGTCACCTTTCAGCACTGTTGATCGCAATAAAAAACCCGTCATAACTGCCATCAAAATACCGATAAGATAAAGCGCGAAAATAATATTCTGGCCGCCTTGCGGGAAAAATGCCGCGGTGAAAACAGCAAAAATTGCCAGACGCGCACCGCAAGACATAAACGGGCTCATCATAATCGTGAGAATGCGGTCACGCTTGTTTTCCAGTGTGCGCGCACCCATGACGGCAGGAACGTTACAGCCAAATCCGACAATCATTGGCACAAATGCCTTGCCCGGTAATCCCAATGCACGCATGAGACGATCGACAACAAATGCTGCACGCGCCATGTAACCTGAGTCTTCCAGAAAAGCGAGAAATAAAAACATCGCACCTATCACGGGAATAAAAGTAATTGTTGTGTTGATCCCTTTGCCTAAACCATTCGCCAGCAGCACAATCAGCCATGTCGGCGCGCCTAAATGCGTTAGTAACGCTGCGAATCCATTGACAAAAATCGTTTCACTGCTGATATCGAAGAAATCCTGAAATGCACCGCCGATATTGATGGAAAAGAAGAACAGCGCGTACATGATGGCGAGGAAAATCGGTATGCCAAGCACACGATTTAAAACGATATTATCAATACGTGAAGTGAGTGACGCCTTCACGACAACACCTCGGGTAACACATGCCGCAACGATATCATTAATCAATTGATATCTTGTGCTGGCGAGCAAGACATCTGCATCTTCATTTAAATCAGCACGAATTTTTTGCTGCTGCTCATCTGCAGCGCGAATCACTTCAGCACTGACATCTGCACGTACAGATGCATCGTTTTCCAGCAGGCGCACAGCCTGCCAGCGTGAGATGTTTGTCATCCCGAGGAGCGCTTCTTGCGACGAGGGATCTCCCTGATTTAACTGTGCAGCCAGAGCGCCAACAGCATCTTCAACTGCCTGAGGATACTGCATTTGCAGCGATGACTTAGTCAGTGAAAATCTGGCTATTTCACGTTTCAATTCATAAACACCTTCGCCTTTATTTGCTTCCAATGCAATCACGGGGCAGCCCAATCGCTGCGATAATTCTTTTATGTCTATTTTGATTTGGTGTGCGCGTGCCACATCCATCATATTGAGAGCGACGATAATAGGCGCACCCATTTCGATCAGCTGCATGGTGAGATATAGGTGACGTTCGAGATTGCTGGCATCAACAATGTTAACTAATACGTCTGCTTTACTTGCGAGAATAAAATCTGCGGCAATGCGCTCGTCAATTGCAGCTGTTTTAGCTGCATGCATCAGAGAATAAATGCCGGGCAAATCGATGGTTTCAATATGCATGTTATCCGCATAAAACGTGCCGCATTTCTTTTCGACAGTCACGCCTGGCCAGTTGCCAATGCGCTGACGCGCACCAGTCAATGCGTTAAATAATGTGGTTTTACCGCAATTTGGATTTCCGGCAAGCGCTGCGGTACGGTTCACATTTTCAGTGGTTTCCGGATTGCAGCAAGATTTTGATTCACAGCATGATGGCATTCACATTCTCCAACTTCATTCTTACTATTCGTCGACCCGTGGTTAGTCCTCAGTGTATGTTCCCGGATTACACGAAAAAATCGCGCTAATTCGGGCTACAATATTTTAATCTCTAGTACTGCAGCTTCATCTTTTCTCAGACTCAACGCAAATCCGCGCACTTGAATTTCGATGGGATCGCCAAGCGGTGCGATGCGAGAAACAGTAAATTCTGTTCCTGGCAAGATACCCATTGCAATCAGGCGCTGACGGTATGCGCTTTCACCCTGACTAATGCTAATCACACATGCTTTATCGCCGATTTTAAGGTCTGAAAATTTCATAATTTTCCTTCGAATATTTAGCATCGCAGGTTGAGTCAGCACGCTATTTGCGCGTAACCCACAACTACAAACTGCAATGACGGCTAAGTATCTGCCTCAAGCCGCTTAATGTCAATCTAGTTGAGAATCATTCTTATTTAAGGCCGTCGATAATTAATATTTTGCAATAATTCAATAAATACAATGAGATACAAATATAGTCTGTTCAGACTTTCATCAGAAATCTCGACTATACTCACATTAGGCTGTTAATTGAGTTCAGCTTTTTTCTTTGAAAATGAGGTAAACATGAGAGGAAGAAGGAAGAGCAAAGACAAGATTGCACAAAAGAAAATCGAAGAGCCCAACTTACCGAGCTTGCAAGAACTGCTTGCTCAAGGTGAAGGTCGCGCAAAAATCATAGATAAATTCAACATAACAGTACAGCAACACCTCGATAAAAGAATTGGTGAAACTGTCCAGCAATATGAAACTCGATTATTAAAATACCTTGATGCGATCAAGAGTGTCGAAGAACTCGTGAGCAAAAAAACAGGAACCAAGAAACCAGACGACTCACATTATGAATCAGCCAGACGAAACGTCATTAAAGCTTTACAAGCCCATTACATGAGAGATTTGTTCAATCAAATCACCGACATCATACGGAAAAGAGATTCGTTATCTATCAGCAATGATCCAATAGAGATAGCAAAAATGATTGAAAAAATAATTAAAAGTTATATTGAAGATTATAATAAGTTAGATCTGAGTCGAGAAAGCCAGATACGTGTCAGCAGCATTGTTGCAGAATACAAAAAAAATATAACCGACATAAATAATCTTACATGGGCGCCTCTTGCTGAATCCGAAACCGCTTTTAGCAGAATATTATCTGAAAATCGGTCTCTGTCAGGAATTGATAATTTCACTTCTGATTTAAAAGAAGTATTGATATCAATAACGGAATTAACCACTGATGAACTTGGGATAATCAATAAAATTGAACGAGAAGCGGATGCATATGTAAAGGATATATATGAGTCTGCAGAACGCTCATTTGAACGGGACCAAGAACATAAGAACGAAATTCACCATGACACTGTCATGGAAGAACAAATTGACGATTCTGCAGAATCGTCAAATGAAGAAGACCCAACTATTCAAGTTCCAAGGATGAAGGATATTCTTGAATCATCATCAGACGAAGATAATGTCAATAACTCAAACCTTGCTAATGATTTAGCTAAAGCTAAAACTAGAATCGAGAAGATACTTGATGAATTGTCGATAATCGCAAATAAAGTTAAAAACAGTTCGAGTTCAGCTGAGTGCACGGCGTTTATAAAGGAATTCAGCGAATTAAATTTAAATCTGCTTGATGAGATAAAGAAAATCAACGAATGGCCAATTATGGAAATAACAGAAAAATTTCCTGATGAAATAGAAACTTTGGTATCCGAATGGAATCGAGACGTACAAAGTTTCATTACAAGATCAAAAAATATTCGTGATCAATTTCGACAAAATGAAGCAATACAGTTAACTAAATTAGAATCACAAAAGCGACACGATGAGAATAATGAAATTGAACATACGACAGCGGAAGAAACACGAAAGTCAAAAGCACCACAATTAAAGAATTTACAAATTAAGAAAGATGAAGATTACACTTTAGCCATTTCATTACCACATGGAAAGCAGCTTGGAATTTGTGAAGTTAACGGTAATGATCCTTATCGAAAACAGGAAGATGCTTTTGCATATAACACAGGAAAGACGTCAAAAGAATTTTCAAATTTTCCCGTCTCTACACAGCAAGCCGTAATGAATGAATTATTCGACGACTTACAAAATAAAGCCGGCAATAACGATCAGAAAGGCAGCTGTGCCTGTGTTGCTACAGGCATAATTCAAGATGATCAGGCCAAAATTTTCACCAGTTATGCAGGCGATAGCGTCGCATTTCTGATCGTGGTTGACGATAAAGGTAATCTAAAATCAGCACAGGCATGCAATCCAGAACTGCATGACGGTAAAAATGAGAAGGAAATAGAGCGCATCGGAAAAAATAATTTTAGTTATGACGCCAGATTAGGCGCCCCAAGATTAGGCGGTCTCATAGCCGTTACGCGCTCATTCGGTGACAAATCGCTAGTAAAACTTGGATTTTCTCATCAACCGCAAACAACAAATGTTGCTGCTAATTTAGCATCTGGAGATCGTGCGTTTATGGTAGTAGGTTGTGATAGCACCATGGAACATTTAAAAGGAGATAACTCAGCTAAACAATACGCAAATGAACTTGGGAATCTGTTCGCTGGCAAAATTAAAAATGATATTAACATTTCTTCATCTCAACTTTCTGAAGCAGTCGTAGAAAATGCTCTCTTGAAAGGATCAAATGATAATATAACAGCAATGGTTGTTCCGTTATCGACGACCGCGGTCACTGCTGCCGTATTTGACGGGCACGGTGGCAACACTGTATCTCATGCGTTGAGTGCTGAATTCAATAATGCTTTTGAAAATGCAGTTCAAAATCATCTCAAAGCCTCGGTCGAATCTTCGGCTATCGCAGGGACGCCACGCAAAAATTCTCAGCCTGACAATTTAATAAATGAAGCTGCACGCATCAACCTGCAAAATGCGATTCAGAAATTATCAGATCATACAAAAAATGCATCCGTTGAATTAATATTAAATGCAGGTAATAAACCAGATCATTGGCGCATAACAGGTACAGCCTCTCCATTTGATCTGCCATTTGTGCAAGCCGCACTTAAAAAAACCGGGATTGAGTCAGCAATAAAGACTGAATATTCTTTTGATAGTAAACGATTTCAATATCTTGTCATAAATAACCCTGGCGATATGGTCTCTGATGAATTTCTAATTTCAAAATTAAAAGAAAACTTTGACCAAGCACAAAAGCACGGCGATATTTTTGACATACAAGCATTTGCAGAAGGATACGGAGAGACGCCATCTGATGCAGAAGGACATGGAGAAACGCCAACTGATATAGTCACAGATGAATTTGATTTAAGTGACACCGACTTCGCAGACAAGATAGGTACGATATTAATATCAAAACAGCTTGACGTCGAAAGTGTATCCGATATTGAAAATATTGCGAATGAATTATTGAGTGAAATTGAATCGCCCAACATATTCAAAGATGATAAAAGAAAATCAATTTCGGCTCGAGTCAGTTATACTGAAGCCAGTCTGGACGCGATTGATTCCATACTAACCCAAGCACAGTCATTAAATGATTCCATTCAAAAAATGGAATCTCAGGAATTATCCGACGCGGAATCACAACAACTACTGCATGCAAAAGATACCGTTTCCAATCTTACCAATGCTTGTGCTGCGGCAACACGCGAACCAAAGATGCTATTGAGAAGTCTTCGCAGTGAAATCATTAAGGATGAACATGATCATGTACTGAAAGAAGCTGAACTTGATCAAGCTCTGGCAGAAAAATCTAACCTTCTGACTCAATGGAATGCGACCATGCAAAGGATGAATAATGAAATTCAACGTCTCGACGCGCAACTAAGACGAGGTGATATTACACTCACAGAAGCACGCCAAATCCAGGCTGATTTAATCCGTCAGAATGAATGGCTTGAAACTGATTCTATCGGTAAAAATTTAATGGCGAAAATGAATAACATAGCAGGTAAATTACCTGTTGATTTAGATATCCAGAAAGCCTTGCACGAACGCATTGATGTTGCAAATGCGAGAAATGCAGCCATGAAATTAGCCAGTGACACAATTGTAAATCTCACTTCTATATCTGAAGCACCAGTAACGCCAGTGGAGCCAGTTACGCCAGTTACAAATGATAAATATTATTTCTTTGCCACTACACCAGAAGAATACAAACAACAAAAAAGCAGGGTTGACACACTATCTCAAAATTTTTCGAAAGCAATTCAAATCGCAGAACGCGCGGAGCATGCAGCCCAAAAACTCGCGCATTCTACAACGATGGCCAAAAAGCGCGGCGAGGTAATTAAAAAGTTAGATAACCAAATTCATGAATTAAAATTATTACGCGGAATTTTGCAAGATAACATTCGTCGACGTGAAAATATAAACATTGACCCTCATGATTCATCGCGAGTCAGAACACCTGAATTGATAGACACACCAATCAATGGATCGATTGAAACAATACGCAACAATTTACAACGCGTTGATAACTGCATTGAAAAATTAGAAGCTGCTCGCTCGAGTATACAAAACATTGCTGAAACCGGTCCGGAGCAAACCGTGTATTACAGCAGACGCAGTGATGCAAAGGAATTCGGAAACAATAAAGATGCGGCTATCGCCGCAATAGAAACTTACTTCAAAACTTACAACAGAGCGATGCCAACAAGCGATAATGCTGCTACATGCAATATAAATGAAGAAGCGGGAATTTCAGACAAGATACTAAAATCAGCAAACTTTCGTTTTATTCCCATGGATGTTGTTACTAAAACCGGCAGTGCGCCGGCAGGTATCTTACAAGAAACCAATGATGAGAAATCTTACGCAAAACAAAGTATTTATATAAAACCCGTAGAAATGACAGCATTAAACAATCTGCCGCTGAGACCTGATGCAAAAGAACAGAAGCTAATGGAACAAATGTTATTCGTCGCTAATATCGTTGAAACCGCGATGGCAGCAACTAATGCATTAGGCCCTGTGTCAGTGAAAAACCTGCCAGATAACCTGTCAAAAGCAGCTGCAGCATATTGTCAGCGCATGGGTTATGACTTTAATCCGAAGTCAATAACTGATAACTTGAAACCAAAGGACAAGGCGATGTATAACATGGTGACTGATAAGCTAATGAAAGAAAATAATGAATTTGCCAAAATGGTGCAAGATGCCGAGGCAAGAAAAGAGCTCAAAAAAGGCTATCTGCCACCTGCACCAATACGTAAATGATTTAATATAATTTTAATCTCTAGCCTTGAATTTGGGCTATAGTGACCCATATTAAATATGAACATTATCAGAAAATGCACTGCATATTGCATTAATTCTTACTGATAAACAACACGACAAATAGCAACAAACGAGGTAAAAATGTCTAGCCCCAGAGGTTTGAAAGGTAAAGCTGAAAGCAGTGATCGAGATCTTACTGAAGAGCTCAAAATTGTTGGTGAGATTATTGAAAGCACGAGTAACGACATCGCCGCATTGCGAAATCTTGAAACTGCTTTAGATAACGAAACTGACATTCTCTCAAACATCGATGAAGCAAGTATACCGATTGGTGACAGACTAATCGCCCAGGCTGACAAAATTAATGCACTTGAGAAAAGCCTAAATCCAGATGATGAATCAACACCTACCGCACAAGATATACTACGAGAAGCATCGGATAAAAATGATGAAGCACTACAGGTCTATCAAGTATTGGTAGACAAGATTGATCAGAAGAAAAGCATAACTGATTACGCAGACGAGACAAAAGCTAATGCAGCGCCTGTTGCTGACGATTACTTCTTCGCCCACAATGAAGCTGAATATAATGCACGTAAAAATGAAATTGCCGAACTTGATAACAACTTTGCGAACTATCATCAAAACATTGAACGTATTAATCTGGAAATCAAGATCTTGTCCAGCAGCGTCATTACCAGGGAAATGCGTGACAAGCTGAAAGCTGATATTGAAGAGCAACTTAACTTATTGAATAAGTATAAGGGCTTTTTAGCAGATGAAGTCTGCCGTTTCAGTAACATGCATACTGATAGATCAGGTGTTCAACGCGAAGATGCATTCAAAATTAAACCGGCACTCAATGCTGGTGAATCTGAAAATGAAGCGGTCATGGCAAGAATGTCTAATATCAGAATGATTGAAGCACATCGCGATGCATTAATTCAGGCAAATAGCACACTCGCATCTGTGCCAAATGCAGCTGCAGATAAAAGCGTTTATTACAGTATGCTCAAACAAAGCCAGATATGCCCGGATGCCAAAGCAGCAACAGATGCAGCATATGCATTTCTCGGATCTCAAAGACAATTACCGACTGACAGGGCAGATGTGATTGTCGGCCGGGAACCAGAATTCACCACTGAGGCCAAACATCAATTCCGCTTCATCGGTACGGAAGTGATGGTGAAACAAGGCAAACCTGCAATTCCAGTCGCTTTTGTGCAAGAAACAGGTGACAACCAACAATATTGCAAGCAAACCTTGCATATTATTCCTGGCGATATGAAAAAGCTGGATGATCTGCCATTTGGCACCGACAACAAAATCGCAAAAATCGCTGAACAAATGCGTTTTGTTGCTCATACGATTGAAACATCATTAGCATCTGTCAGCGTGAATGGACCAATTTCCATTAAAAACTGGCCGGACAATCTGGCACGCGCAGCCGCGGTTTACTGCTACCACATGGGATATGATTTCAATCCTAAAACAATTAGGGATAAAATCTCTGCCGAGCAAATGTCGACTTTCACTGGCGGCTTCAAAAAGCAGCTTGATAATGAACCTGAGTTCAGAAATCAAGTTAATGAAGCGATGGCAAGACGTGATTTGAAGAAATCTGTGGAAGCACCGAAGTTAGGGAAGTCATAATGTACTGTCATTCCCGCGAAAGCGGGAATCTCCTTGTCGCTTCTTTCGCTTTCACGATTATATGAGGGAGGTTCCCGCTTTCGCGGGAATGACGATATCTACCCCAACGCCTCTTCAATTCTTAACCTCAATTCCGCGAGTTCGCCGTGAAAGAAATGCCCTGCTTCCGGGAATTTTATAATGATTGGCGGCGGCTGCCGGCTTTCCGCCCACACAAATACTTCTTCCGGCGGTACAACATCATCTTTTTCACCTTGCACCACAATCCAGTCGCACAAAATCGGCGGTAAATCACGCATGGGGAAATGCATTACCGGCGGCGCGACAGTCACCAGCTTTTTTGCCGGCAGCTGCACGGCACCACTTGCAGCAATGAATGCACCAAATGAAAATCCTGCCAGCCACAATTCCTGTGTACCCATTTCTTTTTGCAGCCAGCTCACCACTGCGAGCAAGTCATCTACTTCACCGCGCCCGTGATCAAACGTCCCCTGACTCTGCCCGACACCGCGGAAATTAAAACGAATGGTTGTTAACCCTTTCGCCTGAAATGCTTTTGCCAGCGTTGTCACGACTTTGTTATACATGGTGCCGCCGTGCAGCGGATGCGGATGACAAATAATTCCATAAGCGTTTCGTTCAACACCTGTCGGTGTACCGACAGCAATTTCGAGCTTGCCTGCCGGGCCTTGAACGACGTTGGCAGTTTCATTTGGTGCGAGTTTGGTGTGCATACTTATGCCTTTTAAAACTTAAGAATCATCATCGTTTACATCGTATCGCTTTCAGAATTTTCCGCAAGCCTTGATTAACCTGTCACGAATCGCATCCCACTCAGGCGCATCGGGAACAGTTTCAATGAATATACGCTGGAATTGCTGTTGATCCTGCGCGCGCAGCACCGCATACAATTCATGTGCATATGCAGCAGCGTTTGCAGGCATTTTGACTGCAGTGACTTGTGCATGAAGCTCTGATGGAATTTCATGATGATATAAATAAACCGCGGGCAATTCTGCCGCAGTTAAAATTTGCAGTCTTGCAGCGCTGATCAATTCAGTGCGGGTCTCAGGCGCATAATGCAAATGATGCATGCCGGGTGCACGCACTTCCGCCGGAAAATCCTGCCGCATGACTTGCACATCACGGCCGATGACTGCGGCAATTTGCTGCGGGGAAATCATGCCGGGACGCAAAATCCGCAGCTGCCCGGAACTTAAATCGAGAATGGTGGATTCAAGGCCAACTTCACATGCACCGCCGTCTAGAATCATATCCACCCTATCCCCCAGCTCAGACTGCACTGCTGCGGCAGTAGTTGGGCTGATGCGGGTAAAACGGTTGGCAGACGGCGCAACCAGACCACCCCCAAACGCCTGTAATAATGCCTGCGCAACAGGATGCCGCGGCGCTCGCAGGGCAACCGTATCCTGACCGCCGGTGACGATATCCAGCACTTCAGGCCGCTTTTTTAGAATGAGGGTAAGAGGGCCCGGCCAGAATACTTCGGCCAATTGACGGGCTTCCGCGGGAATTTCGCGCGCCCATTCTGCTGCCTGACTAAAATCAGTCAGATGCACGATAAGTGGATGACTATGCGGCCTTTCTTTAGCCGCAAACACACGTGCAGCGGCCTGAGGATTACGGGCATCCGCCGCAAGACCGTATACAGTCTCTGTCGGCACCGCCACCAACCCCCCATCGTGTAAAATTGCCGCTGCGCGGTTAATTTCTTCTTGTAAAACCATGTTAGTTATGTGCAAATGTTAGCAAGTTGGGTAATATATCATTTTTACAGCAATCCCGGATATAAATGTAGCCCGGTGTAGCCCGGGTTAGCGCGCTTTTTGCGCGTAACCCGGGAACCGAAGAAATATATGATGGTAAACAAAAATGACCGAAACCACAGCAACACCCGAGCTAGAACAAACTGAACTTCAACCTGCCGCTGAAACAGCACCCGCCGATCAGCAATCGGCTGAAATCATTCCCTTTGCCACCGTCAGGGGACAAGCTGTCGTCGATTTGCCAAAAGATTTATACATTCCGCCGGATGCGATGAAAGTATTGCTGGCAGCTTTCGAAGGTCCGCTAGATTTTCTGTTGTATCTCATTCGCAAGCAAAATCTCGATATTCTGGATATTCCAATTGCTGACGTCACCCGCCAGTACATGGAATACATCAACCTGATGCAGGAATTATCGCTGGAACTCGCCGCTGAATATCTGGTGATGGCAGCCATTCTTGCTGAAATCAAATCCCGCATGCTGCTGCCGCGCATGGAAGATCCGGAAAATCCTGAAGCTGATCCGCGCGCAGAACTGGTGAGACGCTTGCAGGAATATGAACGCTACAAACAGGCAGCTGAAGATATTGATAAATTACCGCGCATTGAACGTGATACATTCCCCGTTCAAACTGACGGGAGTCAGATCACTGTTGATAAACCATTGCCGCATGTTTCACTGCCGGATTTAGTCGCCGCACTCGCTGATGTCATGCAGCGCGTTGCCTTAACCGCGAGCCACCAGGTGCGCATGGATGCATTGTCCGTCCGCGAAAAAATGACTCTCATTCTGGACAGTGTACAAGACAAGGAACACGTGTTATTTACTGATTTATTCAAATTGAATGAAGGGCGTGTCGGCGTTGTTGTCACTTTCCTTGCGATGTTGGAATTGTTGAAACAGCATTTAATTGAATTCGTACAGGCAGCAGCATTTGCGCCAATTTATTTAAAGGTTAAACAGGCTTCATAAAGCATATGGAAAAAACTGTTAAACGCATGCACATCAAAGGTATGAACACCAAACAAATCCTGATGGCACTCAAATTTGCCAAAATTAAAGTTGATACGTCAGCCCAAGAAGTGCAACCGTTAATTTCGCAATATACTATCATGGATGCCAAAGCTGGATATGCTGCGTTCACGCTTGATTCCGATCCGGTACTACATAAATTAAACCTGGCACAGCAATATGCCGGTGCCATCATCGACAAGCTGACTATTTCCAACAGAAGTCATATCGCCGCATCTGGCAAACAACTCGAGCCCGAATTAAATCAGTTAAATTCGCAAGCCCGCCAATTTCAGCAAGATCACTCGAAAATCAAAAAAACAGTCGCAGAGATAGTACGTACGATGGATATAACTGTTACCGATGCATTGACGAAACTTCATACCAGCGCCGCTTCAAAAGATGCGATGAGACAAAGTCTTTTGCAGGCAAAAAGTTTTCAACCCGTTATCTCAGACATCAATAAGCAAATTGAAACCTTGTTTAAATCTGCAAAAACGATGATTGGTCAATATGCAAAATTAGCTGACAATGGCAAGTTCATCGCTGCAGGCTTACCAGAAACGAGTGCGGCAGTTGCGGGACTACCTCGCCCAGAAGATATCTAATTATTTAGATTCCGCTGCAAGATGTTTCTGCGGAATAAGTAAATCATGCGGACGTATTCCTGTAATCCAGAGCACCGCAAAATACAATACAACTGATGTTCCCAGCAAAAATGCCAGATGAGTGACGCGCCACATCGTAGCCGCATCAATCCAGATTTGAATATTATCCGTGCCATACCAAAGCCACGCTGCCAGCACAACATTAGCTGTGAATAATCTAATTGCGAATAAACCCCAGCCGTCGCGCGGCGCATAATGACCGTGCTGACGCAGAAAATAATAAAGACAGCTCATATTTACAATTGCCGACAGTGAAGTTGCGAGCGCAATACCCATGTGTTTCAGGGGATAAATCAATGCGACATTCAGCATGATATTTGAAAGCATCGCGACGACACCGATTTTTACTGGTGTACGCATATCCTGGCGCGCATAAAAACCAGACGCGAGAATTTTCACCAGCATAAATGGCGCAATACCAACTGCAAATGCGCTTAAACTCTGGCTGGCCATGATGACTGAGTGCCCGTTAAAAATACCGTGCTGAAATAACGTGCTTAACATCGGGCCTGATAACAATGCGAGCACAACCGCAGCCGGTAAACCAACTAATAAGACAGCGCGAATTGCCCAGTC
>DATJFK010000058.1:0-14314 GCA_035495675.1 Gammaproteobacteria bacterium | reverse complement strand
TCAATATCAGTAGGCGCTGAAAGTGTTACCTGCTTAGGTAAATCTTGCACAACGTAGAAATTGGTTTGTCCAGTCAGTGAGGTGTTGTCACTCATGTTAAGGGTGACTTTAAGCTGATATGAGCCGCCAGTTGTGGGAGGTAGCGTGAATGTTGGTTCAAGGCCTTCTTCGGTGAAGAGAGTTTTCCTGCCCTTTAGGAGTGACCAGTGTGCGGAATTAATATCTGAGTGAGATATAATGCTATTGGAGTCAAAGTTTAGGCGTATTTTTTGCCCTGGGAAGAGGCTTATTGTGGGGTTTACAGTGTTAACTGGGAATATTTTTACTCTGTAGTAAGGCATGATGTTTAAAGTGCTAGCCACCCACCAGCCGATTGTGCCGATGGTCCATGCGATGCAGATGCACTCAAGGGTGTATTTAATTTTTCCCGGCATTGACTAGCTCCGTGTCTAATCTTCCTACTATAGTCCTACTGCTAGCTGGTGTGTTTTATCACCATCCAATAATGATAAAAAATATATTATTTATCATGTATTTATCATGGGCCCACTAGGACTTGAACCTAGGACCAAAGGATTATGAGTCCTCTGCTCTAACCAACTGAGCTATGGGCCCGCTGAGGGTAAATCTGGAATCGCCAATGATATATCGAAGTGCGCGTGCTTTCCAGAGTTAATCGTCTCGGGATATGATACGCCGCTATGAATCATGAATTTACCAAGCGTTTTTTGCTTAAAAACCGTCTGTCGCGGTCATTTTATGACCGCGACACGCAGTTAGTTGCGCAAGAGTTACTGGGCAAGTTGCTGGTGTGTGAGCGGGACAGTATGCTGCGGGTGGGGCGCATTGTCGAAGTTGAGGCCTACCTCGGCCCGCATGATAAAGCCGCGCATTCTTGCAAAGGTTTAACGCCGCGCACCAAAGTGATGTTTGGGCCGCCGGGTTTTTCCTACGTTTATCTCATTTACGGCATGTATCACTGCATGAATGTGGTGACGGAAAAAGAAGGGCATGCATCTGCTGTATTGCTGCGAGCGCTGGAGCCGGTGCAAAACATTGAACTTCGAACTCAGGGTCCCGGGCTTTTGACAAAAGCAATTGGCATAGATAAATCTCTCAATGAACATGATTTGCTGAGTGATTCTTTCTTCATTGCGAATCATGATCATGATGCATTTCAGATTGTAAAACGACCGCGCATCGGTGTGGATTATGCAGGTGAATGGGCGCAAAAATTATTACGTTTTTATATTAAAAATAACAACTATGTTTCAAAGAAATAATCATTATATTCATTCGATTATAGTCATCGTCATAATTCATTAATCTTACGCTGTTATACTGAATTTTTGTCTCTGCACGGAGTCGCAACCATGTCTATTACGCGAGATCAGAATAAAAATAATAATATCTCAAAAATAGAAACAGACGCCGACAAGTTAAGCATCAAACTACAAATGCAGTTTTGGTCATTTGTGTCAGATAAGTTGCGCGTTCTTATCAATCAAAGGTCAACAGAACTTGATGATGTAATGAATGAAACTGCGCCAAATCCTTTATCAAGTTCTCTGTCAGTGGAGATGTCTGGAATTTTAGGCGTGATTGTGAGTTCAGGACGCCTATTGCTCATCCCGTTTCAAAAAGCACTTCAATTTTATATGTGGAGACTGGCAAATCAGGAATATGAAAAAAATTATGCGGAAGATATCAAATCGTTAGAAGAGATGAATGCCGAATTATCTGAAAAAATGAAATTGGAAAATGAAAATAAAGAAGAGATAGAGCAGAAAAAACGAAGAGTAGAAGAAAAATTAAATACTCTCATTCATGCGCATCAGACATTGAGACGCGATGAGCTTGTCGGCATGAAGAAACCAACATTTACGCATAGAGATGTTTTTATTTTACTGTTTGATATTACATTGCTTGGGCTGGCAATCGCGGGACTTGTCTACGGCGTATCAATTCCTGGTATTGCGATAGCACTAGCCGCATCTGGTGTCAGTCTGGTTGCAGGGGCAGTGAATTACGGAAAATATTTATATGATGAAGTTAAGCAGAAGGAAAATTTTAAAAACCATTATCAAACAATTCGTAAAACGCTGGGTTTTGCACTAGCAATAATGAGCGTTGTTTCCTCTGCATTAATCTTAAGTGGTGTGGTAATGGGAGCTGCAGGTGTGCCTGTTATTATGGCAGGCGCTGGGCTGGCAATGGCAATGACGATAATTGCTGTTGGTATGATGGTTGTTGACGTGATTAAGAAATATCTGGAGAGTAAGCATCAGCGTGAATCGCGATTGGCAGAGTTAGAAGTGACAACTGAGAACAAGCAGACTCTTGTTCCGTCAAGCAGTCACGCGAATGATGTCAAATTTCATGAAGCAAGAAAGGATCGCAGCATTGAGCCGGCGCAGCAAGACGGTGAGATTGAATATCCTGATAAGAAAAACCCGTTTATACCGAAATATCATGAAAAGGTGGGTCAGTACTCATTCTTTCGCAAAATTGATGGAAAAAATGAATTTGTCAACGATGTTGAAATGACAGAACTGCAAGGCGAATCACAATCAGAATCAAATCGAGCTTGTTCTCTCAAGTAAAAATTGTTACGTTTTGATATCACAGACAATCGTTTTTACTTTTAATAAGTAAGGGATGACACCATGCACAAAAACCGAGTTGAAGCTTTCAGCGATGCCGTTATTGCTATCGTCATCACAATTATGGTGTTAGAAATTCGCAAACCAGATAGTACAAATTTCTCCTCGTTGCTGCCATTAACTCACATCGCATTTTGCTACGTTCTGAGTTTTATCTACCTCGCCATTTATTGGAACAATCATCATCATTTATTCCAAGCGGTCAAAGAAGTAAATGGCTCTGTATTGTGGGCAAATATCTTATTGCTCTTCTGGCTGACGCTGGTTCCATTTGTCACTGGCTGGGCGGGCGACACATATTTTGCATCGGTGCCGACAGCCTGTTACGGGTTTATTTTGTTTATGGCGGCTTGTTCTTATTTTATTTTGACGAAGGCATTAATTGCCGAAGAGGGTAAGGCATCTTTTCTGGCAGAAGCGCTAGGAAGTGATAACAAAACCAAACTCTCTATTGCAGCATATGTTCTCGGTATTCTGCTGGCATTCTGGCTGCCGAAATTATCTTTCGCAATTTACATGTTTGTTGCCGTGATGTGGTTTATTCCGGATTCGAGGATAGAAAAAAAATTGCGATCTTGAAGCAGAAATAAAAATCCCCGCGTGTGCGGGGATTTTTGGTTTTTAAGTAAAGGTTGTTGGGTTACGCGCAAACAACGCGCTAACTCAACCTACATATTTTATTCTTGCTCCTCGAGGAAACTACGCAGTTGCTCCGCACGCGATGGATGACGCAGTTTACGCAAGGCTTTCGCTTCGATCTGACGAATACGTTCACGCGTCACATCGAATTGTTTGCCGACTTCTTCCAGTGTGTGGTCGGTATTCATGTTGATACCAAAACGCATGCGTAATACTTTCGCTTCGCGTGGTGTCAATGAACCCAATACTTTTTGCACGGCTTCGGATAAACCGAAATTCGTTGCAGCATCAATTGGAGAAATGGTGTTGCCGTCTTCGATGAAGTCGCCAAGATGTGAATCTTCGTCGTCACCGATAGGCGTTTCCATGGAGATAGGTTCTTTCGCAATTTTTAAAATCTTGCGAATTTTATCTTCTGGAATACTCATCTTGCGGCTCAATTCTTCCGGCGTTGGTTCTTGTCCGGTTTCCTGCAGCAGCTGACGTGAGATACGGTTCAATTTGTTGATGGTTTCAATCATGTGTACCGGAATACGAATGGTACGTGCCTGATCCGCGATAGAACGCGTGATTGCCTGACGAATCCACCAAGTAGCATACGTTGAGAATTTGTAACCGCGTTGATATTCAAACTTATCTACCGCTTTCATCAAACCGATGTTGCCTTCCTGGATAAGATCGAGGAATTGCAGACCGCGGTTGGTGTATTTTTTCGCGATAGAGATAACAAGGCGCAGGTTAGCTTCCACCATTTCTTTTTTAGCGCGGCGAGCTTTCGCTTCACCGATAGAGAGGCGGCGGTTAACTTCTTTAATTTCTGCGACAGTCATGCGCATTTGTTCTTCGAGCGTGATTAATTTCTTTTGTGCGCGGTGAATTTCCGGAATCAGTTTTTCCAGCTCCGCATGAATCACTTTACCTTTGTCATTCAGGAACCATTCAAGATTGGTTTCATTATGCATGAAAGCATTGATGAATGATTTGCGCTGCATCTTGGCTTTGTTGACGCACAGTACCATGATGGCGCGTTCCTGCGAGCGGATTTCATTTAACATGCTGCGCATTTTGCGCGACAGTTTGTGAAATTGGCGCGGAGATAATTTGATATCCATGAAAACTTTGGCAAGCGCTGTGCGTTTCGCAATTGTTTTCTTGTGATCAGAGCCGTTGCGTTTTTCAGTATTGATGGCGTCAGTATAATAGCCGCGTAACTCTTCAAATTTTTCGCGGGCTTTTTCCGGATCAAGACCGGCATCGTCATCAAATGGATCTTCTGAATCTTCAGAGGATTCTTCATCTTCTGATGCAGCTTCTTTGTCTTTTGGTGCTTCTTTAGCTTTTGGAGCAGCCGCAGAGGCGGTTGCTTTTGATTTTTTAGCTGGCGGAGCATCTTCATCATCGCCGCCTGCTTCTTCCTCTTCTTCGCCGGCGAGATCAGGCTCAATATAACCGCTGATAATATCACTCAGCCGTAATTCGCCTTTTTCCACGCGGTCATAGTCAGCCAGAACTTCCGCGATCATTTGCGGCTGATTGGCAAGTGTTGTCAGCATCTGGATGATGCCTTCTTCAATACGTTTTGCGATGGCGATTTCGCCTTCGCGTGACAGCAATTCTACGCGTCCCATTTCACGCATATACATGCGGACGGGATCGGTCGTGCGGCCGATTTCGCTGTCAGCACTGGTGAGTGCCTGCGCGACTTCTTCTGCTGCGCTTTCATCTTCAGACGCATCTGTTTCTGTCAGCAATAATTCATCAATTTCAGGTGCTTCTTCGGAAACCACAATACCCATGTCATTAATCATGCCGATGATTTCTTCAATCTGTTCGGGATCGGTAATGTCTGCTGGTAAATGGTCGTTAACCTCGGCATAAGTCAGGTAACCCTGATCCTTACCGCGGGTAATAAGGTCTTTAAGACGTGATTTTTGCGATTCTTTTTGCGAATCATCCATACGATTTGGCCTGCCAGTATTTATAGTTAAGGTGATCTACCCAGAGTATAAGTCAATCTGACACAATGAACTATGCATTATCCACAAAATAGCTTAAAAAGTCATTAAATACTGGTAATTAGCTAATAAAAATACATGTGTTATTCTGTGCCAGTGAAGGTCAATTGTTAATAAATATAAACACTTAACAAGATTAAAGGATATTACAGTGCCAGAAATCATCATTTTCGGGGCCGATCGAATTATTAATGACTTGCATGTCATCTGCGAGCTGGCGAAGGGTCTCAAACCCCTTTTCCGGGAAGCCGGTATCCAGAACCCTTCCGGAGCGGATATTTGCCCAGAGAGAAAAAAATCGCAGTGACGGGACATTTTCTGTGTGGCCTGGCAGCGGGAAGCCGGCGTCTGCAGACAGTTTTTCAATGTAATATCTAAGCTCGGGATCGTGCTGATACTGCAGGAGTAATCTGTTGCGCAGCGCGCAAAATTCAAACGTGCTTTGATAACGCGGAGCTGCCAAAGGCGCGATTGGGCAATCATCAGAGACAAGTGCGGCAGTGTATGCGCGAACATCATCGTGAGTATCAATTTCTAACATTGTGACGCTGGTGTTGTGAGGAAATGCCTCTGCTAATTTTTTTATAGCATTTTCTGTGATTTCAAAATTGTTTTGTAATTTAAATTCAGTGCCGGGTGAAATCTCATTATTTATTAACAGTTCTGTTAACAATTCAATTGCGCCATCGCCAATGTGGTTGTATTCAAAATTAAATAATACTCCTCTGGGACATTTATTTTCCCGAAACAACGCGGCGAATTGATTTATGTGATCGCTGGAAAGATCGCAATGATCCAGCATGATATGTAAACCAGACGGGCAGTGCGGGTTGGAAAGTGCTGAAATTAACATATCGAGCTGTGCAGGTGTAACAAGATTATTGCTAAGTACAATTTCACAATTATCTTCAGCATCATTCAGAAGATAATGCATTGCTTGCTGCATGTTGTCATCATTCAGATTTCCAGAAAATACAATGTTGTCTGGGATTATCATTCCTCGCTGCATATTGTTTCCTGTGGTTTATTGTTTGAGTACAGGGCTGTCATCCCGAGGAGTGCTTTTTACGACGAGGGATTTCCTGGATGTTGCACGGTTCTATCTGGGAGATCCCTCGGCGCACAAAACGCGCCTCAGGATGACAGTGCATCTTAAATATTTTTCTTATTTGCAATTGCTGAATTTAATTCCTGCTTTTCCTGATCTGTTAATCCCTGCTGCGCAGCTTTCGACATCAGGCGCGCAATATCTTCTTCTATCGCAAGCAGCTGCATTTGCCGCAGCGAACCGAAGAAAGCACCTTCAACAGCGGCATCGGGAATATGATGTTCGAATTGCGCAAGCTTCGCGATGATGGTTTCTTCTTTTTGTCCGCGCCATGACTCCAGCAAGCTGCCGGTATTCGTGGCGGATTGCTGTTTCAATGTTGCAACCAGACGTGCAAGAAATGCAGCTCCTGGTAGTACGGATTCTGGCAACGGTTCTTTGATTAACTCCGCCAGTGACGGTTGCTGCACTAACAGTGCAAGCGCGAGACGCACCGGTGCCGGTAATTTATTTTTTAATTCGTTGTCATCAGCTATGGGTGTGATTTGCGGCTGCATGTCAGTTTTGATATTGGATTGTAACTTGAGTTCATCAACATTTACGCGAGCGCGTTTGCCAAGCTCAGTAACCATCATGCCTTGAAAAATACTTTCCGGAAGTTTTTTAATGTGTTCGAGTGCGAGCGTAGCAAAACGTGCACGGCCTTCCATTGTATTCAAATCGGCTTGCTTGCTGATTGTTTGAAAGAAAAATTCTGACAGCGATGTACCTGACATAATTCTTTTCTCAAAATTATCTTTACCTTCTTTGCGTACCAGTGAATCTGGATCTTCACCGTCGGGTAAAAATAAAAATCGTACTTGAATGCGGTCTTCCATTACGGGAAATAAAACCTGCAGTGCACGCCAGGCAGCGGTGCGGCCGGCTTCATCGCCGTCAAAGCAAAACACAATTTCAGAAGTGTAACGGAACAAGCGCTGTAAATGATGCGAACTAGTTGCAGTACCGAGTGTGGCGACAGCATATGTGATGTCATGTTGAAATAATGCAATGACATCCATGTAACCTTCTACCAGCATGATGCGTTCCAGCTGGCGGTTGGCTTTCATCGCCTGATATAAACCATAGAGTTCATGGCCTTTTTGAAACAGTGGCGTTTCCGGTGAATTTAAATATTTTGGTTCACCCTGATCGAGAATGCGTCCGCCAAAACCAATGATACGGCCGCGGTGATCGTGAATCGGATACATGATGCGGTCGCGGAAACGATCGTAAAATCCGCCCCCATCTTTTTTGATGATGAGACCGGTATCGAGTAATTTCTTTTTATCCGCTTCAGTTTTGCCGAAATGATCCAGCACATGACTCCAGCCATGCGGTGCGTAACCAATTTGAAATTGCTTGGCAATTTTGCCAGAGATGCCGCGCTTTTTGAGATATTCAATGGCGCGTGGTGATTGACTCATGTGTTCGTAATAAAACTCCGCGGTGTCTTTCATCAGTTCAAACAATGCTGGCAGTGAGTCATCTTTTTTAACATGCGATGTGGTGCGCGGAACTTCCATGCCGGCGTGACGCGCGAGCGTTTCCACCGCTTCGGGGAATGTCATGTGATCGTGATTCATCAGAAAGTCGATGGCATTACCGTGCGCACCACAGCCAAAGCAATGATAAAACTGTTTCGATTGGCTGACAGAAAATGATGCGCTTTTTTCCTGGTGAAACGGGCAGCGGGCAAAATAATTACTGCCTGATTTTTTGCGCAGGGGAATTTGTAAATTGATGAAATCAACGATGTCGACTCGTTCTAGGAGTAGTCCGATGAATTCGCGTGGAATGATATCCGCCATTGCATTGCCCTTTGCGTTAAGAGGTGATGTTAGCAGAAAAGGAGGTGGCGGGGTATCGTGTCATTCCCGCGAAAGCGGGAATCTACTTCGTTCATTTGTGCGGTTATATCAGGAGATCCCCGCTTTCGCGGGGATGACGATATATTTACCCCAGCTTTTCCTTCACCTTCGCGCTTACAACTGTCATATCCGCTTTCCCAGCCAGTTTGGCTTTGAGTAAGCCCATGACTTTGCCCATATCTTTGGCAGAAGCGGCTCCGGATTCGGTGATGGCATCGGCAACGGCCTGCATGATGTCGGCTTCAGACATTTGCGCAGGCAGATATTCCTGGATTAGTTTGATTTCTTCCATTTCCTTGGCAGCCAGTTCCGGGCGGTTGCCGGCTTCAAACTGGGTGATGGATTCGCGTCGCTGTTTGATCATTTTGTTAAGAATCGCGAGGATGTGTTCATCTGTCAGTGTAATACGTTCATCAACTTCTTTTTGCTTCAAGGCAGCCAGAATTAAACGAATGGTTGCGAGGCGTTCTTTCATTTGGCCGCGCATGGCTGTTTTCATATCTTCAGTAATTTTATCCTTGATGGTGGCTGACATTGCATTCTCCTATGGATTTTACATGGATTAACTCCCATCCTCGTAGGAGGACGGGAGTTATGAAGTTAAGGCATGAAGATAGTGGATCTTAAGCAGCGTCTTTATCTTTTCTGCTAACGCCGATAGGCTGACGATCACGTTCCAGCGCCATGGTTTCGCGCAGGATCTTCTTCTGATAACGTTTTACAGCTGCTGCTTTTTTACGCTTACGCTTCCAGGTGGGTTTTTCATAAAATTCATGACGACGCAGGTCGGCCAGAATGCCGGCCTTTTCGCACAGGCGCTTGAAGCGACGCAGGCTTAATTCGAAATTTTCATTGTCTCTTACACGTACAGTTGGCATATTGCAAACACTACCTTGAATAAGTTTAAAAAATTGAAGCGCAATTCTAAACGCTGAGTCTAGTCGTTGTAAAGGGTTACCTGCGCCTAATAATGAATATATAGATCAAAATTTAATCAATAATTCCTAGATTTCTTAGGGTTTTCTTATAGTATAGACAAATATATAGCTATTTATTGACATTGTGAATTTAAATAATACAATGATGTCTCTTCTTGGGTCAATGTGGTTTGCAAGCAAGAGATAATAATGAAAAACGCAGTATTCATCAGCATCATTATCGCTGGGTTGTTTCTAGTACCCCGTGTTTTTGCAAATCAGCCGTTTCGATCCGGCAGTAAAGATTTAAATTCAGTTTTTTCTGATAAAAATCAAAAAACTGCTGATAACGGCATGCATTTTGGCTTTAGCCTGAGACATGTTGAGGCTGGTAAATATGTGCCGCGTGATTCCATCAAATCCTGGCAGATTTTCCCGGTTAATACAGTAACAGGTGGTTTTTCATACGATTTTTCATAACTATAATTATAAGCGACAAGCTGTACTATGCATGCCCCCTCTAAAATAGAGGGTTTTTTTTTGTCCGTAATCAGGCTAAAAGAAAATCACCTGCTATAATTTTAACAATTATTTGAGTGAATCTTCAAAAATCACTCGGGAGGTGGTGTATGGCGCCTACCAACATAGATGCAGAAGAACGTGACCGCGAAATCGATAATGCAGGGCAATTAAAAATTCTGAGTGTGATCATCACCAGTATTCTTGGCGAAAAAAACGCGAGTGATATTGATGCGCTGCTTGCGCAAGTCAACTCCAGACTGGATGAAAATAAAATTCATTTGAAAATCGATGCTGGCGTAGAAACTTTGCAAGAACTCATTCTCTCGCAGGCGGCGGACAGTCGTCAGGATTTCAGTGCCAAACTAGACGATTGGGTCAAGTCATATAATCAGCTTGAAGCAGAAACCACGACCGGATTAGCGCAGAAGGATGGACGGCATGGCCCGAATATCGCACGAAGTCTTATGAGTGCGTCAGGTGATCCCGCGACTGTCTGGGGTGATGATGTTGATATGCAGCTGGTTCTGAAAGATGTCATTGCAAATACGGCTGATAAGGAATTTGTGTTTGCATCTAATCAAACATATATATTGAAGCCGACACCGATTGCGGCAGCAGAAGTTGAAAAGGAATTTACAAATCCAGTCGCTAATCTGAAAAATCAAATTCAACCAGTAGTAGATAAATGCCGAAATGAGACAAAAGTCAGATTATTAATTCCAGTCAGCAGTGATCAAATTCACTGGCATTTGTTTGTAATCGGTATTAGTTACGGTCGTATTACCGGCGCTGCTTTACTGGATTCAGCAAAGAGTAAAGTGCTGCAAAAGCAGCCCGCTTATCATAATGCACAAGTAGTCGTGAGTGAACTCAATCATGACGGAAAAATAAAAGTGAAACCAGTCAGTACCGGCAGGCATGAAGTTGATTACACCAGTATGGATTACGTGGTGCAAACGGCATTGAATGGATTGAATATGGAGGCCAGAAAAAATGAAGAGAATAATGAAATCCGCTGGGCGGGTAATTCTCATGATTTGCGCGCTGCGATTATTGGCAAAATTGCGCAGGCGACGCCGGCAATTCAGGAAATGATTAAAAAATTTGGATTGTTTGCGAAGCGAGAAAAAGAAGTTGATGTAGCCCGGATTGGCGCGCTTCTTGCGCGTAATCCGGGAACAAATAAATGATCATGCCACCAGCGCAGTCGGCTTCTTCTTGTTACAAGATCTTATAAAAACTTTTTTGATTTTCTCGACGATGGTTTGTATCGAGCGCACGTTGCGATTTTCGCCGCGATACAATAAACAGATTTCGTCATCATGATGCGGCATTTTGGGAATGCGCTGCAATCCGTGTTCTTCTGCGAGGCGCTGCGGCAAAATGCCAATTCCGCCGTTATTGCAAGTTAAAGCGCTGATGACTTCAAGGTTATTGGTGGTGACAACACGACCGTATGATAATCCCTGTTTTTTCAATTTGCCGAGTATCATTTGTGCCTGCGCTAGTTCAGGATCGCATATAATGATGGCGGTACCATTTTGCAATTCTTTCAAACTCTGTTTGGGATTAGTTGAATACAGCGTCACAATGTCATCAACTAAATGCATGATGACAAGATCAGGATGGCGCACGGGATTAACAACAATACCAATATCAATTTTTAAGCTGATGACATTTTCAGTGATGCGGCGTGATAAATCATGCTTCAATTGAATTTCCAGCTTGGGATGATCCGCCATTAATTCTGGTAAAAAGTGTGACAGCGAATACAAGGCAACTGATGGATGACATCCCAGCGTGATTGCGCCTTGTACTTCATTCATGGATGCGAGTGCTTCAGATTTAATATTTTCCCAGCGCTGCATTAAATCACGTGCGTGAGCCAGCAATTGCTCGCCCGCTTTAGTGAGAGTGACGCCGCGTTTGTGACGCACGAGCAGCGGCGCGCCAACGGTTTCTTCCAGGCGCTGCATGGCAAGTGTCAATGACGGTTGACTGATGCCCAGCGACTCTGAAGCACGCGATAAATTCGATAAATTCGCAACTTCTATGAAATACGATAAATCGGATGGCGATGGCGTCATATTGTTATTCTCATATATTTCTGCTGCGGAATTGGTAGAATATGCCACTTTTTAGTGTCTGGGTGCAACCAATGCGCGTCTTGGGAATTGAAACATCGTGTGACGAAACCGGCATCGCAGTGTACTGCGCGGCTGAGGGTTTGCTCGCGCATACGATTTATACCCAGACGGAAGTGCATGCGCCGTTTGGCGGAGTTGTGCCTGAACTCGCATCACGCGATCATATTCGTAAACTGATTCCATTGCTGGATCAAGTACTTGCCGAGGCATCTCTGACTGTGCGTGATATCAATGGTGTTGCTTATACGAAAGGCCCGGGACTTGTTGGTGCGCTGATGACTGGCGCCATGATGGGCAGGGCGCTCGGATTTGCGCTGGGGGTGCCGACTATCGGCGTGCATCATCTTGAGGGCCACTTGCTGGCATCATTCCTGGAAGAGGATGCTCCTGCTTATCCCTTTCTCGCGCTGCTGGTATCGGGCGGTCACACTGAATTAATCAAGGTTGAGGGGCTGGGGCGGTATACCCAGATAGGCGATACCCTCGATGATGCAGCTGGTGAAGCATTCGATAAAACAGCCAAATTACTGGGGCTTGGTTATCCTGGGGGTGCGGCACTGGCGAAGCTCGCTGAGCAAGGCGACTCGAATCGCTTTCATTTTCCGCGTCCGATGACAGACAGGCCTGGTCTTGATTTCAGTTTCAGCGGCTTGAAAACATTTGCATTGAATACGATAGAAACGCATGGTCTGGATGATAAAACAAAAGCGGATGTTGCACGCGCATTTCAAGATGCGGTTGTTGATACACTGACAATTAAATGCAAACGCGCATTGCAGCAAACCGGATATAAATCACTCGTGATTGCCGGCGGTGTCGGCGCCAATCTTGCGCTGCGCGCATCATTAAAAAAATTATGCGATAAATTTAATGCGAAATTATTTTTCCCGCGCCAGGAATTTTGTACTGACAATGGCGCGATGATTGCCTATGCCGGCTGCCAGCGATTACTCGCCGGCGAGCGTGATGATTTGAGTGTGAAGGTGAGTGCGCGGTTGGGATTATAATTTTGTCATTCCCGCGAAAGGTTGTCATTCCCGCGAAAGCGGGAACCCCCTTAATTTAACCGTGCAAATAAACGGAGGGAGATTCCCGCTTTCGCGGGAATGACGATAGGCATAATCAGGGAGATTCCCGCTTTCGCGGGAATGACGATAGGCATAATCAGGGAGATTCCCGCTTTCGCGGGTATGACGATATCTTATCTTCCTTCCCCGCCGCCAGTTTCTGAATATTACTGCTGTGTCTGTAAACCAGAATGACGCTCATCATGAGTGTTGTAATGTAATAAATGGTATTGTCTGTAAAAAACCAGACATAAAATGGTGCGATGATGGCAGCGGTGAGTGACGCGAGTGATGCGTAACGGAAGATTGCTGCGACAACTATCCATGTCAATAGAAATGCACAGCCTGCTTGCCAATCCAGTGCCAGCAGACAGCCGATGAAAGTGGCAACACCTTTGCCGCCTTCGAAGCGGAAATAGAGTGGATATAAATGACCAATGAATGCAGCGAACATTACTAACGCTGTCGTATTGATATCAAGCTGCAGCCAGATTGCCGCGAGTACGGGGATAAAACCTTTTAACATATCGCCAAACATGGTGATGGCAGCAGCTTTTTTGCCGCCGATGCGAAGTACGTTGGTGGCGCCGGGATTGCGTGAACCGTGCGTGCGAGGGTCGGGAAGGCCCATGAGTTTGCACACAATAATTGCGCTGGAGATGGAGCCGAATAAGTAAGCAATCAAAACGGCGGCAGTGGTGACTAGCATGGGAACATTCCTGATATTTTAAAGAGCGAAAATCTTGGCATATTGCGGGGGTGACGTCAATTTGACTCTGCAATGACGATTTTCCTCACTCATGATACGATAACCCAATTAACAAATTCCAAGGTGCAGCAATATGTCAAAAAATGCCAGCAATCTGATCTGGGTAGATCTCGAAATGACCGGGCTTGATCCGCGCCATGACCGCATCATTGAAATCGCGACTGTAGTTACAAACGATAATCTTGATGTGATTGCCGAAGGCCCAGTGTTTGCGATTCATCAATCAAATGAATTATTAAATGGCATGGATGACTGGAATACCAATCAACACAATAAATCAGGATTGGTGCAACGCGTGAAAGAAAGCGTGATCACGGAAGAAATTGCGCAGGCAAAGACACTGGAGTTTTTGCGCGAACATACGGTTGACGGTAAATCACCAATGTGCGGCAACAGTATCTGGCAAGACAGAAGATTTTTAAACGCATATATGCCGGAGCTGGAAAAATATTTTCATTATCGTTTAATTGATGTGAGTACTCTGAAAGAACTCGCACTGCGCTGGGCGCCAGCAATTTACAACGGTTTCAAAAAAGATTCCGCGCATTTGGCGTTGAGTGATATTCATGATTCAATTAATGAGTTGAAGTATTACAGAGAAAATTTGTTGAAGTATT
>DATJFK010000057.1:0-10022 GCA_035495675.1 Gammaproteobacteria bacterium | reverse complement strand
TTGTCACGAAGTGAAGCATCTTCACCAAGACTCAAATAAAAACAAAAAGCCCGGGCATTCCCGGGCTTTATTTTCAAGACATATAATTTTTAACCTGGAGAAAAGCCTGTTCCACTGTCGTCCTGCGAAGGACCTGATTGTGCTGGACCTTCTTCCGCAGCTGGCTCCGCCTGCCCTGCCGACAATCTCGCTTCTCTTTCGAAATTAACCATTTTACGGCTTGCTGTATCATTCACCTCAACTTCCATCTTGCCGGCAACACGTTCATCCTGTTGCTGACCTTTAGCAGCAGTTTGTGCTTCATGCAAAATAGAATCGGGAGCTGTTTCTACAATACGCTGCACCTCTTTAAACACCTCTCGCAGCGCTTCAACCAATTTATCTGGCGATACTGTTCCTTTACTAAATTCCGCCATAATTTGATCTGTTGAAATTGATTTAGCTTCGATCGCATCTTCTATCTTTTGTCTGGCATTATAAATTGTATCGCTGTTCGTATTCGTGCGATTAATTAAATTATTGTATTTATCAATGAAGTCTTCAGAAAATGCTGGATCCGCATTCGATCTATTCATTTTATCAATAATCATACTTACCTTCGAACCGACATCGGCAAGCTGATCCATCACCTTATCGCTAATCTCATTTAACTCGCCAACTTTCTGTTTGGTTTGTGCCGTAACCATATCCGTCATGATCATCAATCCCATCGCACTATCAGGAATTGGCTTTCCCTTAGTCATTTCTTTTGCCAGAAATGTTTTAGCTAAAAATTCGATGATATCTCTGGTACTTTTTTTGTTTTTACTTCCTTTACCCATGACTGCCTCACAATATCAAAAGTAAAAATATAAGATATTTATGTCTACTACTTTCCGTCACCGCCACCCATTCCCATTTTTGGTGTTTTTTTCTGTTCTTGTTGCTGACCCGCCTTTGCACCCTCTGGTTGTTTTTGGGCACCTGCTTCAATACCTTTATTTTTCGGAGCACCACCATCTCCGCCGCCTGGACCTTTCATATCCCCACCGCCGCCTTTGCCTCCGCCGGGGCCTTTCATCATGTCACCGCCGCCGCCCTTGCCGCCGCCGGGACCACCCATTTTCCCTTTGAGTTCTTCTTTTTTGGCATCTTTTTTCGCCATCATTTCTTCTTTTTTATCGCCTCCGCCACCGGGGCCTTTCATTTTATCTCCACCGCCACCCTTCATATCCATGCCTTGTTTCATATCGGGTTTGCTGCCACCGCCGCCACCCTTCATATCCATGCCTTGTTTCATATCGGGCTTGCCGCCACCACCTCCGCCCTTCATATCCATGCCTTGTTTCATATCAGGTTTAGCATCGCCACCACCTTTCATATCCATGCCTTGCTTTTCATCTTTTTTCGCGGTTGCTTCTTGCTTCTCTTCTTTTTTCTCACCTTTTGGTTCAGGTTTTGGCTGTTTTTGTTCGGATTTTTCTGATTTTGCTCCCTGTTTTTGCTGTTCTTCCTGACCCTTTTTCATGCCTTTTTCAGTATTTGATGCGCTAGTTTGCTTCGCACCCTGTTCTATATTTTTCATGAAGGGAATTTTACTTGCAATTTTATCAGTGAGCTTATTGAGGATTTTACCTACACCAGGCACATATCCAGCTTGTTTCGCACCTTCAAGATAATTTCCCTGATATATATTTTTCGCACTATCACTAGTTCTGGCGTCAAACTTTCCCTGACTGGCTTTCTTATAAGAGTCGGCCTGATTTCCGCCCCCACCCATTGCGCCGCCCTTTATGTTATTTCCAAACTCCTGTTCATTTTCCTTGCTGGTTTTTGCCTCAGCATTTCTTTCGGTGAGGCCACTGCCCGTTCCAGCCACACCTCTAGGCTCCTGATCTTTCTTTTGACCATCACCGCCGCCGCCAAGACCTTCTTTCTTTTGATCTTCTTTAGGAGCTGCTTCTTGATTTTGTGCAGGTGCTGCAGCTTCTTGTTGCGGCTTTTGGCCACCTTGAGAGATACCCTCATTTTTTTTACCGCCACCGCCGCCTTTCATTTTATTTCCGCCAGCCATGATTACCATCCTCAATTAGTTATTGAACTATAATCAAAGTGTTGTTGAAGTCTTTTAATACACTTATTATAGCACATTTCAGGCGCATCATACGGGTTGCGAACTGTATATGTAATTGATTATTAGTGTTATTTTAATTTAAGGTAGCATTGGACGCGAGATGTTATATATATTGTATGACTGACATGGAGGTTAGGAATGGCACACAGAGTTGCAGATGAATTAATCACCACGCTTCAAGAAATCGGCGTCAAACAAATTTTTGGCCTTATCGGTGATTCTCTCAATCCTATCGCAGATGCTGTCAGTCACAGTTCGATTGAATGGATAGGTGTGCGTCATGAAGAAGGCGCCGCGCTTGCTGCCGCTGGACAGGCGAAATTAACCGGACAACTTGGCGTTTGCTGCGGCACCACTGGTCCTGGCAGCACGCATTTGGTTTCGGGACTTTATGAAGCATCCCGCGATCACGCGCCAGTGCTTGCCTTATCAGGTGACATGCCGCTGAAACTGGAAGGCACCGATTATATTCAAACTACCAAACCCGATTTACTCTTCCGCGATGTTGCATGTTACACACAAAAAATAAATTCACCTGATCAAGCTGCAACTGTCATTCATCAAGCGATAGCTGCAGCTTATGGCAATCGTGGTGTTGCGCATTTAACACTGCCGCAAGATGTCAGCTCCATGACTGCAACCACCAAAGTTACCAGTCTTGAAACGTTGCAACCGCGGCCGGATATTTTCCCGCATCAACATGACATCGATAAAATGATTGAGCTGATTGCAAAAGCAAAAAGCATTGTCATCATGTGCGGCAATGGTTGTCATGGTATGGCTGACGAACTGCGACAATTATCTGATAAATTAAAAGCGCCGCTGATACATTCCGTCAAAGGTAAAGATATCATGTCGTATGATGATCCATGCTGGATGGGCGGTATCGGCATGATAGGCACACGGCCAAATTTTCTTGCCGTGAATGAATGTGATTTATTTATCATGCTGGGAACGGATTATCCTTATCCTGAATTTATTCCCGCGAAAGGCAATGTCATTCAGGTAGATGAACGTGCCGAAATTTTAGGGCGCCGCATTCCGACTGTGCTCGGTGTACTCGCATCTGTTGGCCCAACAGTGAACGCATTATTGCAGCGTGTGTCGGCAAAATCTGATTCCAGTTTCTTTCAGAAAGTCAGCGAAGGCCGTAGAAAATGGAATGCCATGCTGGATAAACAAGCGGACATTAATCGCAGCAAAGATATGATTCATCCGCAGGCCGTTGCACGGATGGTAGGTGATCTTGCAAAACCTGATGCGGTATTTGTATTTGATACTGGACTTAACACGCTGTGGTCTGGCAACTGGATTCGCCAGAGCGGCAAGCAGCGTATCATTGGCTCATTTAACAATGCCGCTATCGGCACAGCGCTGGGACAGGCAAACGGCATACAAATTCTGGATCGTAATCGTCAAGTGATTGCTTTGTGCGGTGACGGCGGCTTTAACATGTTAATGTGTGAATTCCTGACTGCGGTACATCATAAGTTGCCGGTGAAAGTAATTGTTTATAACAATTCATCTTTCGGACTTATTCGTCTGGAAGCTGAAAGCATCGGTCTTGCGCCTTACATGCAAGGAATTGAATTCCCTAATCCTGATTTTGCCGCATTAGCCAAAGCTTGCGGCGGCAATGGATTTTCAGCTAAACATCCTGATCAGTTACATGATGCTATCAAACAAGGTCTGGAAACAGACGGCCCTGTTATCATTGACGCCGTCGTCAATCCCAAAGAACTCCCCAACTTGCCGCATTACGACTTGAAGATGATTGGTAATGTTGGCATTGCGAAAATCAAGGAAGCGATCAGATACATTTCAGGCTGATGATGAGCGCAGCGGCGCTTGTTCAATATCATCAGGAAAATATGGCATCACCAGATGATAATCATCATAAAGAGTAGAATATTATTTATTTTTTCAAAACTCGTTCAAGGTCGGAAGTAACTCGATCAGTGAACGCATCGTCATTACAATTATTACGATTAGCATAAAACAGTGAAAATTTATAATACTTAGATGGGATGTTACTGTCTGGATTCACCGCTTCATGCAATTTACCAATTTGGTAAATATCATGATGCGCATCCTGATAAATAACATAAGTATTCATTCCATCACTACAAGGAAGCAAAAGATAGTTCCCGTTTCCACGGTTAGATATTTGCCGCTGATTACACTTTATCACTGTTTTCACTAACTCACGTGATTCAAGTTTACGCTCAACTGCTTTAGTGATTTCATTTTCAATCGCTTTCATCAGATCTATTAATTTTAAATATTTAATTATTAAATATCTACTTTGATAACTTATATTCAAGTTAGACTTATAAGATGCTGATACATTCAAAAGTGTGCGTAATTCTCTCTTGGTAAGCTGAGAGATTACATTTTCCTGATCTTCTTTTTCAAGCTTTATTAACCGCTTCACAGCTGAAATCGCATCGTCTGCTGCGATTAATTCTATCGCCTTACTTAATGATATTTGCCACTGATATTGTAAATCACGATATTGAATCGGTTTTAATAATATATGATTCAATATTTGATTATCAATTTCAGAAATGCGCGTGCCTCGCTTATCAAATCCAATAAACGATTTATAACCCAGACGTGAGGTACATTGATAAGTGATTGCTAGTAATTCCATAGATTTGATATTTTTCTTCAAGCGAAGAACGATGATTTTCTTTCCCGAATCAAGCTCATATTCAAATGCATCAAATTGTGTCGCGAGTAATTTTATATTTGATGTTGCTTTGCGATTGAATTTATTTCTTGCAGATTCTTCTGGTGCGTCCATTAGCATACTTGCGAATCCACCGCGAGATTTTGCATCGTAATAATATGGTGCTTTATCTTTGTAGAATTGTGCGGTATAAACATTTAGGCCATCATCTGGAATTTTATTCGTTAGTTCGCCGGCAAAAACTAACACCTGCCCGGCTTTGAGTGGACGTCTGGCTGCAATCACATAACCAATATCATCGCCAAAATAACACATCACCAAATTTTCAGTCGAAATAATATCGTTTTCAAATTCATTTATATGTTTAATGTCTTCGGGGTCAACTTCCATCCAGGTGAATGATGGAATATTTCTATGCGCAGCAACAATCCGCTCCGCATCGCAAACCGAAACACGCGTGAAGTTGCTATTTTTAAAATCCTTTTCCGACTGACACATCCAGATATGTGAGGGTCTGCTGGTTGCCATTATAATAAACCAATACTAATTTGATTGGTCAATTATTATACATATCAGCGCGCCCTGTCAATTAAATTAGTTTAACTATATGATATTTAGTTATATTTTTTGATTAAATTGCTATCAGAGACGACAGATAAATACGATATTTCTCTCTTTATTAAATTTCCAGGTGAAAAATGATTGCCGAGCATGACGATTTAAATTCGCAGCCTATCAGTGCTATGATCGAATCATTTTATTTAACCTTTGTTAAGGACAACCATGCGCCCTCATCATTTAAAAAGGACTCTGGCATTTCTTGTTGCAGCCGGCGGCCTGATATTAATCATATTTATGATATTGAGTGATAACTTACTTGAATCAAGAATGCGCATGAATCCGCATCAACGAGCAGACATCATGCTTCCACATCCAGATTTTTCCAGTAACACACCTGTTGAGGCGGCATTGAAAATCAGGCGTTCAATCAGATCATATCAAAATTCGCCGGTCACAATGCAGGAAGTCGGACAATTACTGTGGGCAGCACAAGGTATTACCTCTGAACAAGGCTATCGCACCGCACCATCAGCAGGCGCTCTTTATCCACTTGAAGTGTATGTTGCTGCCGTCAATGTCGAAAACCTCCCGGCAGGTATTTATCATTACATCCCTCAACGCCATGCACTTGCAAAAATTACCGATGGCAATCCGCGTGATGCACTCAGCAAAGCAGCTTTACATCAAGAGGCAGCAAACACAAGCGCAGTTAATATTGTAATAACCGCATCTTTTGCCCGCACCACACATAAATATGGTGAACGCGGTGAACGCTTCGTTTACATGGAAGCGGGACATGCGGCGGAAAATATTTATCTGCAGGCTGTTGCACTCAATCTTGGCACAGTCGCCATAGGTGCAATCGATGAAATGTTGACGCGTAAAGCATTGCATATCGCTAATGACGAAGCACCGCTTTACATCATGCCGGTAGGAAAACCAGTGTAATTTCGCTGATATCGTTGGGCTCAAAAGAACCAGGCGTTACCCTTTTTCAAAATTTAATCGATCTATATATTGTTGGGCTTCGCTAAAAACGTTCAGCCCAATCTGCTTTGGCTCTGGTTATTCTCATTTTCAGCGCCTAACTCAGATATTTCCCTCCTGATTAATGATAAGAGTATTTCACGCATCTCGTTGGTGATGATATGCGGCTGATGGCTTTCAAAGTGCCGCTGATAAAACCCATGGATTTGCGAGCAAAACCGTGGATTATTCAATTTCTCCATGATGTATTGATGCTCGGTATCTGCAAAATAGTTTGAACGACCATTCTCATGAATCATACCGAATTCTGTAAGAACTGATGAGGCGATGACACGCTCGATAAATTCATAATATGATTTATTGTTATCAAATACCTGATTAATCTCTTTGCTCTGCCATTGCCCTTTTACATGTATGCAGCATGATTCAATTTGGAGATATTTAATAGTTTCAAATATAAATCCATACATTTGTTCCAAATACTCGATACTCTCACATGGAACGCAGCTGCGATATTGGTTTTTTCTTTTTCCATTATCGATCCAGGTGTATTGGAATGATGTTTCAAGGGAAAAATGACTCGGCCAAATGTAGTTCGTTACCGCTTTAAATAAACGCGCAAACACAACAATATTCTCCCGCTATTTACCGAATACCATAAATGCAAATATCTCTTTATCTATCAAGACCTCAAATTTTTTCCACTTTTGATCTTCCGCGATTTTCTGGTAAGTTGCAATCGATTCAGGAAAGTCATCCGCGCGCGGATGCTCCATGCGAAATTCAAGTTCTTCTGCAGACATGTGCTGTGTTTCCTGCATGCGATTTTTTAGCGCATCCAGCCATTCATCACGTGTCTGATTAGTGCTTAATACACCATCAACAATAATCAGAAAACCACCCTGTTTCAATTTATTTTTGCAATTACGAATAAATTCGATTTTGTTGTCACAAGACAGATGATGCAAAGCATAACTTGTATAAATGATATCAATATTTTCAGGAAATTGAGTGACCGCATCAGACATGTTGCCGCAAATAAATTCCTTTTTGCAATTTAGCGCGGCCAGGTTGCTATCGGCGATTTTCAAAACGTTAGGTGCCGCATCAACTCCAATATATTTTTCAATTTTAGTGGCAGAAATAACCGGAATGATGGTGCTGCTATCGCCGCAGCCGACATCAACCAAAGTATACGATGCATTGAAATGCTGGATGAGAAAATGACGTAATTCGGCACCCATTTCTTTATGATAAAGAGTATTGCAACTGATAGAATCCTGATATTTTCTCCAGTTAGCATCAAAATATTTACTTGCGTCATTTATCTCGCTCATAGGCCCCTCATTAGACAATTCTTACAGACAAGAGTACAGGTTACAATTGATCAATAATATATTTTTATCTTAATTTCAATGTCTTAGTGTGGTTTTATTCTTTTATTCCGCCTCATCAATTGAATTCCGGCATCTCAATTATGATATTATTTAGTTATACATATAATAAAGCAAAACACAAGGCGAGTATGTATCCCAAGGACGATGACAACAATATCATACTTGAATCCGGGAAAACTTTTCCCGAATCCATGATTTGGAAATTACAAAAGCAATATTATTGCGATAATGGTATTTACGCCTGGCAAGCTGTGCCATCGGAACCCACCAGCTCTCCTTTCATTGGTAATTCATATGCACAGATATGCGTTGCCTTCATCAAAGATGTCATCGCACAAAATAAAAATGCGATGAAACATCCATTTTATATCATGGAGCTTGGATCAGGATCCGGAAGATTTTCATTTTACTTTATTAAGCGTATTCATGAACTTCTTGCATTATCTGATCTTGCAGATATCAAGATTAGATTTATCATGACTGATATTGCCAAAAAAAATATCGAATTTTATAAATCGCATCCACGATTCGAACCATACATTAAAAGTGGCGTTCTTGATTTTGCCAGTTTTGAACTTGAATCAACTGACCCAATCAATCTGCAGATTGCTGACTGTGAATTGACAAAAGAGATGCTGGTCAATCCGCTTATCACAGTCGGAAATTATATTTTTGACACATGCAGTCATGAAGCACTCAGCGTATCTAATAAAAAAATCAGGCAAGTATTAATTGATCTTTTATGCAGACCGGATAACCTGGAAAACGGCAGAGTCAAATCCATCGAAAAACTTTACATTTCAATGCATCCATCAGAGAAAATTGGATATCAATCGAATGATGAAACAGTAAATAAAATTATTGACCTTTATGTTAATAAATTACAATCCGGCAGTATACTCCTGCTGCCAATTGGATCATTCAATATCATCTCTCGATTGAAAGATCTTAGTAGTAACAAGATGCTCCTTCTTACAACTGATAAAGGTTATGCAAAAATTGAAGCAATGCCAACCAGGCCGCCTCAATTAGCGGTTCATGGAGACGGCTGTTTCTCAATGATGGTTAACTTTCATGCGTTAAAATTATTTTTTGAATTAAATGGTGGAGATTCTCATATTGAACAGCAGGTTTTTTATTTACTCACAACGGCTGCTTATACTTTTGGGTATCAATTTTCACAACTTCCCAACACGAATTCAGCAATTAGCAGTTATATTGACTTGACCAGTCCAGGAAAATATCACTCCAACATGAAACATATCTGGGACGACTTTAAGAACTATGACGCTTTAACTATCGCTGACTTAATTGTTAATAGTCATTATGACCCACGATTCTTTTCTTATATATCTGATCGCTTAATGGAAATTCATGCCAAATCAGACAAAGTTACTCTGGAATTCATTGAATCTCTCATACAACAATTAGCAGACAACTATTATTATCTTCCCTACCCTGATCAGACAATTTTTAATATTGCATTCTATTGTAAATTTATCGGAAAAATTGATGATGCGATCAAGTATTATCATCAGGCGTTACACGATAATCAGGATGAAAATCAGGCTTATTATATTTATCACAATCTCGGTTACTGCTATAAAGAAAAAAAAATGTACCCTGAAGCAATCAATCATTTCAAACACGCCTTAAAACTAAAGCCTGATTGCTTTACGTGTCAGGATGAACTGAATCAACTCGCTTTTTTGTCATTAGAATAAGATAATTTCTGCGTCAGCATCGCACAGACCGTATTACCTGTAACATTTAACAATGTAGCAGGCGCATCAATAATGATACTAATCGCAGCAATTGTGATCAGTGTAGTAGATGGAAATCCATACACAGATAAAATCAATAATTCACCCAGCATACCGCCGCTTGGAATTGCTCCCATCACCGTTCCAACCAAAAGTGAGACTCCTATCGCCGTCAACATGACAGAAGTACCTGTGAAGTCCAGATGAAAAATTCCGAATAAAAATGCAATTTTGAAAATGCCGCCGATGATAGAGCCGTCTTTATGCAGCATGCTGCCAAGCGGAATGACGGTTTCATAAATTTGCGGTTTTATACCTATATCACGCGTCGCTTCCAGATTTGCAGGAATACTGGCAGCGCTGCTGCATGTTGCGATTGCTGTTGTTCCAGGCAGCCAGATATGTTTCCAGAATAATCTCACACCATGCATTTTTCCGGCTACATACGCAAAGACTGTATAAACAACAATAAAATAAATTGCGGCAGCGATAAAATATAGCAGTGCAAT
>DATJFK010000056.1:0-4490 GCA_035495675.1 Gammaproteobacteria bacterium | reverse complement strand
ATGAAAGCACTCGTAAAATCAAAACCTGAACGCGGAATATGGATGCAGGATATTCCGAAACCTGTCATGGGTCACAACGATGTACTCATTAAAATTCACAAAACCGCAATTTGCGGTACGGATATTCATATTTACAATTGGGATGAATGGGCACAGGAACATATTAAAACTCCCATGACGATTGGTCATGAATTTGTTGGTGAAGTTGTTGATATTGGTCAAGAGGTAAAAGAGTACTTCAAAGTTGGCGATAGAGTTTCCGGTGAAGGTCATATTGCCTGCTTGCATTGCCGGAATTGTCGTGCCGGAAGATCACATTTATGCCGCCGCAATGTCAGCGTTGGTGTCACGCGAGATGGTGCATTTGCTGAATATTTAGTGATTCCCGCAACGAATGCCTATCCTGTTCCCAATGAAGTTCCATCTGACATTGCATCCATTCTTGATCCATTTGGCAACGCCACACATACCACGCTGTCTTTTGATCTGGTTGGCGAAGATGTATTGATCACAGGTGCAGGCCCTGTCGGTATTATGGCGGCAGCCATCGCAAAACACGTAGGCGCACGTTATGTTGTCATAACAGACGTCAATGAATACCGCCTGCAGTTAGCAGAAAAAATTGGCGTCACGATGGCAGTGAATCCGACAAAAAAATCTTTGAAAAATGTCATGAAAGAATTAAATATGCGCGAAGGTTTTGATGTTGGTCTCGAAATGTCAGGCAACGCAACTGCATTTAATTCCATGATTGAGCATATGAATCACGCCGGCAAAATTGCATTGTTAGGATTTTTACCAAAAAATACTGAAATCGACTGGAGTCAAATCATCATGAAAGGTTTGGTGATCAAAGGCATTTATGGTCGTGAAATGTATGATACCTGGTACAAAATGATCACGATGCTGCAGAGCGGATTGAATATCAAACCAGTTATCACACATGAATTTGCTATCGATGATTTTCAAAAAGGTTTTGATGTGATGGCATCGGGAAATGCCGGGAAAGTTATTTTTAACTGGGATTAAATAAACTGAAAATCACACACTACTGCATAGGCCACTAATTCATATTTTTTTATGAATTAGTGTGCGTGCACACTGGATATTGCCTACCATTTCCTCAAATTTCAGGTAATCACGAACCAGCCTACCTGCTTCAAGGTTACTATCTTTTGCTGCCGCTTTTTCATATTCACTCAGCTGTTGCAGATCCGCAAGCTTCCTAAGAATTGGGATCATGACCCGTACCTGATCAAAGTAATCTCCTTTAAAAAAGAAATACGGAGTATTTCTTTTGCCTCTTGCAATTGCTTCTTCAAACACAGGCAAGGTGCGCTGGAATATGATCTGATATAATTGACGAGCTCGTAAAATTGTCTCTTGCAATTTCTTGGGATCGCCTATATCCATATACAGTGAGAAAGTTAATTCTTCTACTTTTATCTTAAGTGTTTCATAAGATGTAAGCTGATCAATCAATCTTGCTTTCAATGCATTAATCTCCATGGTGCTTTAATACTACTTCTTCATCATAAAGAATATTATTTTAAAAACCTAGATAATTTTTTATTGATTGATTTGCAATGACAAGATACATTGTGAAAGTGATATTTAAACTTTAACGAAAAGGAAATCAATTATGCACGGTAGAGTTTATTTCGGATACGACCCATATTGCAATTCTGGATATAATTCCAATCAATGCTATCAATCAACTTATACGCAAAATCCAAACTGTTTTTTTAACAGACCAGTTTGTACGCCAATACCAGCACCTGTTGTTTATGTTGATCCACATCACCATCATCATATGGATCATCACCACGGACCATTTCACCATCATAAGCATTGGTAAGAACATAAAAAAATCCGGGTGATCATTCACCCGGATTGCGGCAAATATAATAATAACAATCAATTATTTTTCACATTAACATATTCGTTAACACTAAAAAAAGGAAAACAACTATGTTTAGTTCTTCAGGTGGTTCAGGAAACGGCGGCGGATATTCATCATCAGGTGGATCAGGATTTAGCAGCGGATACTCTTCGTCAAGCGGCAGTCAGAGCACTGGCGGAACCTCTTATCCCAGCAGCGGCGGTTATTCTTCAAATGGCAGCGGCGGCGCGCATCAAAGTACAGGCTATTCACATATTCATCAAGGAACGTTTTTTTCACCGCGACCGCATTATCATCAACATCCAGATCCTGTAACCTGCTGCTGCACTATTTTGTAATCAGCACATAATAAAAAAGGGAGACAGTGTCTCCCTTTTTTTATGCACCAAATTTAAATTAGTGGCACAGATGATCATCAATGTTATAAGAAAAGTGGCCGGTGTAACCGTAAATGGTAACAATTGCCAGTCTGCAAAGACTAAAGTTAAACACTGGTGCGTGATACACATCTCTGATTACAACATTTGTTGACCAGATTGCATCTGGATGCGTGATATGATCATTGTAACCAGAAGTCAGATAATCATAGATTGGTGTGTTTGGAACTGTTACATAAATCGGGCTTGAGCTCGCATTAATGACAGTAATCGCAGTCAATGGATGAGTTAAATTTGCAACACTCATTGATTTGTTCACGACTGAATTTAATTTTGCCATTGAGGGAGCAGCAAACACGGTTGAACTAAACACAACTAAAGCTGATAAAAGTGTGAATATGCTGATTCTTTTCATTGTATCTTCCTTTTTGTGAGTTAATATTTTTTTACAGCGATTTGATTATACTGAGTGAAGTGAATGTTGCAATTTATTTATTTTGTATGTTTTATGTAGACCGGATCCGCTTGCTCACAAATGTTATTTGCAAAAGCCGGCGAACTTGCGGCCGAAGATTTGCGTTTGGCACAATTGTCATTATCAGAACTCACCGGCGAATTCACTGCGGATGATTTGCTGGGCCGGATCTTTTCGAGTTTTTGTATTGGTAAATAATGCCGAATGCGTCATCTTTTACAAAAGCGGGATTTCCTGAATTATGCACGTAGTGTAGCCTGGATAACGCGCTTTTTGCGTTATCCAGGTTATCGACATTGAAAGTGTTTGTGCAAGTGAAATTTACATGAAATATATATTCAGATTTTTCAGTTATGGAAACGCTGTTGGTGACGATATCCTGGATAACGCAAAAAGCGCGTTATCCAGGCTACGATACAGAATAACCAATTACGCAGAATACCTTTCTTCCAAATACGCAAACAACGCTCGCAATGCCATTGCTTCACCGCCAACTGGTTTGCCAGGTTTTGCACGCAAGTTCCACGCCATAATATCAAAATGCAACCATGAAATATCATCTGGAACAAATTCTTTTAAAAATAAAGCAGCAGTAATTGCGCCGGCATATGAATCAACCGAGTTATTATTTATATCTGCAATTGCGCTATTTAAATTTTCACGATATGCAGCATATAACGGCAAACGCCACATGGGATCATTTTTCTTTTCAGCGTGTGTAATTACATCATTCACAAATAAATCATTATTTGAAAATACTGCAGCAATATCCGTACCGACCGCAACGCGCGCCGCGCCAGTTAAAGTTGCAATATCTATCAACACTTCAGGCTTTTCACTCACAGCTTCTGTCAGCGCATCAGCAAGAACGACTCTACCCTCTGCATCTGTGTTGCCAATTTCAATTGTTAAGCCTTTACGACTTTTTATAACATCGCCTGGTCTATATGAATTACCAGACACCGCATTTTCTACTGCAGGAATTAACACACGCAAGCGTACTGGTAACTTTGCCTGCATTATCATGCGTGCGAGTCCAAGCACATGCGCGGCACCACCCATATCTTTTTTCATCAGCAACATATACGCAGATGGTTTGATATCAAGACCACCAGTATCAAAGCAGACACCTTTACCAACCAGTGTTACTTTAGGATGCGATGGATTTCCCCACGTTAAATCAAGTAAACGCGGCGCATCATCACTTGCTCTACCGACTGCATGAATTGCAGGATAATTGTCACTCAGTAATTCATCACCAATACTTTGACGAAACTCAGCATCATATTCATGCGCGAGTTTTTCCGCAGCCTGCGCCAATTCTGTCGGTCCCATATCTTCAGTAGGCGTATTAATTAAATCACGCACTAGATATATTGACCTTACTATATTATCGACTTGTGCTGAGATTTCATCCGGCAATACCAATTTCGCTACTTCACGCACAGGTTTTTTGTAACGCGTAAATTGATATGCACCAAGCCCCCATGCAATCGCATCATCCTGATATGCATCACCTGCATTAACAAACTCATACACTCCTGCAGGCAATGACATGGCAAGACCGCCGACACTCCATAAATTTTTCTTGTCCGTGACAACACAAATTACCAGATTGATTTGACCATTATTTCCCGGAACTACATTTACCGTTCCTGCATCGCCTTTGAAATTCGAATCAGCAAGCCAGTTTTTCGTAGCATCATCTTGCTTGGCTAACCAGTCTGAAAATTCA
>DATJFK010000055.1:0-18954 GCA_035495675.1 Gammaproteobacteria bacterium | reverse complement strand
TATCGGCAAAAAAATACGTGCTGAAGATACGGATGCGATCAAAAAAGCCATCGAAAATATACAAATGGATAACGCCCTGCAAGTAAATAAATTCCATGATATTGAACAATGGCGCGATAAATTAATTGCCGAAGGCGATGATGCGCTGCAGGAATACATGACGCAATTTCCTCAGGCTGACAGGCAGCAATTACGTCAGCTTATACGCAAAGCACAGCATGATGTGAAGACGGGGAAAAATACCGGCGGTGCGTTGGAATTGTTTCGCTGTTTGCGGGAAGTAACAAAGTAATTCCGTAATTGTAGGTTGGGTTAGCGCGTTTTATGCGCGTAACCCAACATCCTTATGGATTGCCACGCCCCGCAAAGAACGCGCGGAGCCCGCAAGACAGCTCCTCGCAATGACAAATCGCATCACAATGACGAGCTAGTTTTATCTTGTATAATCAAGTCTGCGACTCTCATACTTTTTCACGCACGCATCTAATTCTTTCGTGAGAGCTTCAGCATTTTTCATAAATTGACCCGTGTTATTGTTAAACATGCTTGCTTTATGTTTTGCGATTAATACTTTAGATTCGCTGCAAGCTATTTTAGACATGAGTGCTGGGATGATAGCTTTCAACTGTGATTCAGAAATACATGCTTTTCCTGCAGTTTCCAATAATCTTGAATACAGCATCTCATCGGCAACTTCATATATTTTCGTGCCGGTATTGCCGCGGTATTTAAAATCAGTGCGTAATAAATTATTCAACACAAAAAAGTCAAACGCTTTGTCAAAATCAAGCTGGTAGCGAAGCATGATTTTTTCAATGTGATTAACATCGTCTGCTAGCGAATTCAGCTTGTTAAAATATACAGTTGATCTTGAGTTGCCTACGAGTGATAAGATGAAGTCCCAGCGGGATGGATAGGCGGCCAGAAAATCAGAATTTGAAGTTTTAATAACAGGATAAAAATGAACTAATTTTAATACTGCGCGCATGGCTGCGTATTGATCAGGAGCAATTTTGTTTTGGCGATCAATCACATTGCGTGCCAATTCATCATAGATTTCTAATTTTTTATATTTAGTCAGATTGGCATATTCAGTGTATGGATATTTAACATCGTTGTGACGACCGGCGCTTTTACTGGTACGGGCAAACATGAGTGATTTCCTTATAGTTAGTATATCTTGTTATTAGCAAAACAGCAGCATTCTATCCACCAATTTTGAGGGATTCAATAAATAATTATTTATGTGTACTATAGGTAGAACCAATAATTTTGCAAATAGAGCAGCGTAATGACAACCACGCAAACAGTTACATCGACCGAAGATATTCCAGCCAGGATTTCCTTGTTACATAATAGTTTTAAAAATGGATTAACTCGTCACTTTCATTTTCGCAAGCAGCAATTATCATCACTTCTTCGTTTCGTAAATGAAATGGAGCAAGACCTCGTTGCGGCGTTGCATGCAGATCTTCGAAAATCAGAAGCAGAATCACTGTCTACTGAAATAAGACTGCTGGCGGCAGAAATTAAATATACCCTGAAACATTTGCACAAATGGATGAAGCCGGTGAAAGTCAGCACTCCTCTCGTTGCCCAGCCCGGCAAAAGTTATATCACACCTGACTCGTTAGGGGTTGTACTCATTATTGGTCCCTGGAATTATCCGGTATTGCTCATGCTTGCTCCGCTTATTGGAGCGCTAGCTGCAGGTAATTGTGTCGTGTTGAAACCAAGTGAAGTTGCAACTGCAGTCAGTAAATTACTTGCCAGAGAATTACCTAAATATATCGATCCTCAATGCTTGCAAGTAATTGAAGGCGGTGTACAGGAAACAACGGCATTGTTAAATGAACAATTTGACTACATTTTTTATACGGGAAACGCTGCTGTGGGGCGCATTGTGATGACTGCAGCGGCTAAACATCTCACGCCTGTGACACTTGAGCTTGGTGGCAAATCTCCATGTATCGTTGATGCGGACATTGATATTAATGTGACTGCGCGCAGGATTGTCTGGGGTAAATTTACCAATGCCGGTCAGACATGTGTTGTGCCGGATTATGTGCTTGTCGAAGAAAAAGTAGCAGATCAATTGCTCGCTGCCATGCAGAAGGCCATCAATGAGTTTTATGGCAAAAATCCGCAAACCAGTCCTGACTATGGGCGCATCATTGATACGCGGCATTTGCAACGTTTGCTAAATTTAGTACCTGGCAGCGGCGATATATATCTGGGCGGTCAATCTGATGAAAAAGATCATTATATATCCCCAACTATATTAACGAATGTACCTGTTGATTCTCCAGTAATGGTCGATGAAATATTCGGACCGATATTACCAGTCCTGAAAGTGAAGTGTATGGAAGAAGCAGTTAATTTCATTAACGCACGTCAAAAGCCGCTCGCCTTATATCTGTTTTCAAAAAGCAAAAAAATACAAAAATATGTTATTGAGCAAACGAGTTCAGGAAGTGTTTGTGTCAATTACACTATGCTGCAGCTTGTCGTTCCTGAATTGCCGTTTGGAGGTGTGGGATACAGCGGTATGGGTGCATATCACGGCAAGAAATCATTCGATACATTTACACATTTCAAATCAGTATTAGTGAAGCCGCAGTGGTTTGATTTATCCATTTTATATCCCCCATATACTGATACCTTTAAAAAACTGATACACTGGTTAATGTAAATGAAATATTCCAGGGAGGAATAGTGAAAAAAATTTTAGTGTCTTCGGCTTTATTAACCATGGCATGTGGCGCTGCATTTGCAGCAGTGAACGCTTCTGATCTTGTGAAAGTGACAGGTAAGCTTGATCAAAAATGCGTGGAATATTACACGTACAACGGGGAATCTTACTGTTCCTTGAAGCCGATCAGCGGTCAAGTTGTTGATCCTGCATTTAGAGAATATGAAACACAAAACATAGTGTTTGATGACAGGCCCTGGCAGGCAGCATGGGGTAAAAAATCCGAGTATGGAGTTGACATTGAATATGTTCCAATGGGTGAAGATATCAATGATTGGCATGAATTAATTACTAGTCAGTTTTATCCAGGTTTGCAAAAGCTGACAACCCCGAAGCAGTTTGCCTACAAGATGATCGCGGGATTAAAGGAAAAAGGTTTTGACCCGGTTATAACTGTTCATCAGAAGACTCCTGATGAATTTATTTATGAATTCCGAATTGAAAAACCGGCGGCGCAGGCACAAGATGAACTCCAGATGATACGGTCAAATAATAAAGGTATCTATATCCTGCACTATGTCATTAAGAAAAGTGATATGGGTGATGCCAGCCGTGAAAAATGGCTGAAGAATTTAAAAGCGAGCACCATCAAATCAAGTTGATGGTGTCGCTGAGTTTTGTTTTGCGATGTTATAAATGTTTTGCATCAACTCGCCAGCATGATCATTGTCATGATTAACTGCACTATTGAAAATCGCAGATATAATGATGCCGTTTGCAGGAACATACATATATAGAGCACGGTAACCTAAAGTTTCACCTTCGTAAAACCAGAATGTGCCGATCTCTTTGCGATATCTCTGTGTGACGCCAAGTGCAAATCCTTCGGGATCGTTACTGCTGACGGAAGTTAGCGGTTGTCCAGATATGGTGGAAACCATTTGCATCATTTCTTGTTTTTGCTGGGGATCAAGAATTTTATCATCAACAAATAATGCCTTAACCCATTTAATGATATCACTGGTATTTGAAATCACCGCGCCTGCTGCACCAGCCCAGCTTAGAGATATATTGTGTATGTCCTTTCCGAGCAATTCAGGATTGTCATACGGATTAAAACCATAACCATTGGCGACACGATTCGCAGCTTTTTTATCAAGTGCAGGTACTGGGTAAAATGTATTGTTGAGATCAGCAGCTTTGAAAAGTCTATGTTCAATTTCATGCTGGAATGATTGTTGTGTGATGTCTTCTATAATCATTTCACTAAGAATATAACCGGTATTTGTGTAGTGATAACCCGGGCGTAGAGGCGCAGACAATTCACCTGCAGGGTAAACAAATGCGATCAATTCTTTGGTACTGAAAACCTTGTCAGGTTGGTGAAACACGGTTGCATTCATATATGGTGCATCTGAATAATTTGGCAAGCCGCTGGTCATATCAAGCAGAGATTGAATATTTAAACTGGACCAATGCGGGTACTGTGGCAGCCATTGTTTCAGCGTATCTGATATTTTCAATTTACCTTCTTTTTCCAGCTGTAAAATGATCGCTGCAGTAAATGATTTGGTAATACTGCCGATTTGAAATAATGTTTCATCGCTGATTCTTTTTGCGGAAGTGTCATGGCTTGTGGCACCCGCATAAAAATTTTTGATCTCTTCATTGGGGCGGTAAATGGATACAGCGATGCCGGAAAAATATTCCTGATCTTTATATTTTAGATAATGTTTATTCAGGACTGTATCGATACTTCCTTCGAATGTATATGTCCGGTGATAAATGAAAATGGCGGTAATAGTAAACAGGACGATAGCAGCTAAGATAAATAAATGCTTACGCATGAGGCTCATCTCCTTATGATGCCTAATACTATATCAGCATCTGACTAATCTGTCTCTTTGGTTTTTACGGCAACTTTTCGACGTAGTATTCTTGCGTAATTTTTATATGAGGGGATAAAAGTTGCCATATAGAAATAAGTATCAATTGAATTGTTATGAGAAAATCTTCCCAATTGCCAAATCATATCCATGTATGTGATGTGCATCGGCATTTTATTTGGATTTTCTCTATCGAAATCAAATAAATTTCCCTTGCCTATCATTTCGGTTTCATTATCAATTACGCCGGAGTATATAGTTGATTTCCGTTTTAATTCTGAACGTCTCGAAATGAGACTCAGCATAAGTACACTCGCAAGTGATAATACTGATATCACAAGAATAAGGCTGATGAATACAATTATATTTACAGGTTGTGGTGTATTGCTGGCATGTGAATGGATTTTATTGTTGAGCTTATTCTGATTTGCTGTGTTAATCGCAACAGTTCGTTTACTTGCAGCGAATTTTGGAATTTTCATCACGTTGTTGAGATTTGCAGACAAGTGATAGGAATTGATTTTAGAAAGCGATAGATTTTTACTCATTTCGAATCCTAAATCATGTAACTTTGACGGCGAATATATTGTTTGCGTGTCAGTCTGAATGATAGGTTTTTCAGATAAGATAATCGTGTTTTTATCTGCTTTAGCATATTTTACTTGTTTTTTATTTTGTTCTGCTAAGAACCGGGAAACTTCCTCGTAGTCGACACTGCCTTTTGAATTTAACACGTCTATCGTAACAGTAGGTGGTGTAGATTTCATCTCAGTTTGTTTCTGTGCAAGTGATGAATTGCTATATAAGGCAATCAACGTGCTGCATGTGATTGCAAAGGCAAATGAATAGCGCTTGCAAGAATCATGAAACACGCGTCTTTTCAGCATGACATTCTCCTCTTCAACCATTCGCAGTTTCTTCAAGGACTGTATTTTATTAATTATACAGGATAGATTGAGTGTACGATGAAGACGCGGGTCAAATATTACCCACATAATCGGTATTATGATTAGTTAATGATCAAAACAGGCTGTCTTTTTATTAAAATTCCACTTGGCTTTAATCTGTAATAGATGTATTCCGTCACCGTCAGAATTTATGGTTAAATATCATATGCTTAAATCGATGCGCCGATTTATGTGATTTTCCAACACCTTGAGTTATTGCTTAAATATAGGCAAACTCGGCGCTAGAATCTTTTAATGCGGATAGAGCAATGCTTACCGAAACCGATGCCGGTCAAATATCAGCAACGTATTTTGGTGTCACTTGTACAGCCACACGGCTGCCGGGTGAGTATGATGCTAACTTTCATCTCAAATCGAACTGCGGTAAAGAATATCTCCTGAAAGTTTCGCATATCAATGTATCACGTGCAGTCATTGAAATGCAGAATGATATTTTACGGCATATTGATGTTAGCACTTCCAGTTTTCAAGTCCCGCGGTTACATCACACCTTGTCCGGCGAATCTGTTGCGATACATTCAAACCAATCGGGTACAACGTATCATGTGCGTATGTTTTCCTTTGTTCAGGGAAAATTATTGGCAACAATTCCTCAGCATTCAACGCAATTATTATCAAGCATCGGAACAGAACTCGGATTACTAAGTAAATCACTGCAGCAACTGAAGCATCCTGAAGCGGTGCGTTATCTGCAGTGGGATTTGCTGCAATATCAGTGGGTGAATCCACATTTGCACTTGATAACAAATGCAGATGAAAGAGCGTGTTTGGAATATTTTTTGCAGCAATTTACCCAAAAAGCCGTGACTCTGTTACCGCAATTACGTCGCAGCATCATTCATGGTGATTTAAATGATTATAATATTCTTGTTTCTAACGATGATCGCGTAACAGGATTTATTGATTTTGGTGACGTGGTGGAATCTGCCACGATTTGTGAGCTGGCTGTTGCGCTTGCTTATGTTATGATGAATAAGCCAGATCCAATCGCGGCAGCAACGCATGTAGTGAAAAGTTTTCATCGGGTTTTTCCGCTAAATGATAATGAATTTGAAATTCTTTTTGATCTGGTTTGCATGCGCTTATGTATCAGTGTTGTCAATTCTGCGATGCGTAAAATTGAAAATCCTGATGATGCATATCTGATTATTTCTGAAAAACCGGCGTGGGAATTATTGAAAAAACTGCGCTCAGTTGATGTGGAATTTGCAGCAGATTATTTTCGAGATGCGTGTGGTATCAATTTAACAACTCAGCAAATTCTTTCTTTGCGTTCACGCCATTTAAGCCGAAATGTTAGTTTATCGTACCAGCATCCTTTGCATATTGTGAAAGGAGAGGGGCAATATCTTTTTGATGCTGAGGGAAATAGATTTCTTGATGGTGTTAATAATGTGTGTCATGTCGGTCATTGTCACCCTCGTGTCACGGATGCTATCTCCCGTCAAATTAAACAATTAAATACCAACACGCGTTATGTACACGAACATATCGTGCGCTATGCCGGGCGTCTCGCCGCATTACTGCCTGAAGGTCTTGATGTGTGCTTTTTTGTAAATTCAGGAAGCGAAGCCAACGAGCTTGCGCTTCGTCTTGCCATGGCGCACACCGGGCGCAATGAGTGGCTGGTGATGGACCATGGTTATTATGGAAGTACATCACAGTTAATCAATATGAGTCCGTATAAATTTAATGGCCCAGGCGGACAAGGCAAGCCTGATAATATCCATGTGCTGCAACAGCCTGATATGCTGCGCCAGCAATTTCTTGATGAAATGCCGCCCATCAATCACAAAATCGCAGCGCTGTTGTGTGAAAGTATGCCTAGCTGCGGCGGTCAGATTGTGCTGCCGGCGGGATATTTGCAGCGTATATATGCTGATGTGAGAAAAGCTGGTGGTGTCTGTATTGCTGATGAAATTCAGACGGGGCTTGGCAGGATGGGTACACATTTTTGGGCATTCGAGACGCAAGGTGTGGTGCCGGATATTGTAACGATGGGTAAGCCGCTAGGTAATGGTCATCCAATTGGTGCGGTGGTGACGACACGCGCGATTGCCGAATCGTTTTGTAACGGTATGGAGTATTTCAATACGTTTGGCGGTAATCCGGTTTCCTGCGCGGCAGGGATTGCGGTTCTGGATGTTATTGCTGACGAAAACTTGCAGCAGCATGCGTTAGCGAGCGGTAATCATCTCATGAATTGTTTGAACCAGCTTAAGGCGCGATATCAAGTGATAGGGGATGTGCGTGGATCAGGATTATTTGTCGGCATTGAATTAGTGACGGAACGTGATTCCATGAACCCAGCTGCGAATCTGGCCAGACATATCGTTAATGAAATGCAAAAAAGCGGAATATTGCTTAGTGTGGATGGCCCGTTACATAATGTTATCAAAATTAAACCGCCGCTCTTGTTTTCACAAGAAAACGGTGACGAAGTGACTGCGAATCTGGATGTTATTCTCAAGACTATGACATCATGCGCATTTTGAGGGTGTTGTCCGGCTTTATTTCGCGTGCCACGGCAGAATGTAGTCTGAATGAAACTTCCAATCCTTTCATGGTATCCTGCATTTTTCCCAGTTTTCGAGTCATATGAGCTGTCTCGGTATTTATAGTATCAAGATTAAGCTTAATTGATTTCATTTTATTGATGAATGTTGTTAATTCATTCTGATGTTGAGTCAAATCTGAAAACAGTTTGGTTCCTTTTTCTGTCGGCATGGTGTCATCAATAAATTTTAGATATGCAATATTCAATTTGTTGAGGTCTTCTAATGAATGTTGATACGAGTTTAATAATCCATCTGTTTTCTTGACAAAATCCTCTTTTGAACGACACGATGCAAGATAGTATGTATTTTGCTCTTTTGCGAAAATCAGACTGCCGCCAGATGGCGAAGGAATATCTTTGTAAACTGTGTGCAATGCAGCCGTTAACTGTTTGATGTTATCAGCGGTTGCAACTTTATCTGCATATTCTGTGAAAAGTGAATTGGCTTGTTCAGCCAGAATATTAGCAGTTATACTTACTGCGATATCTTCTGACTCAGTTTTATCATATTTGTAAACCTGATAAATGGTTTTGAAATTTTTAATGCACTCATCAATGCCTGGTCGTGCGGATTGATCTTTGTCTAGCATTTTTTCCAAATTTAATTTTATTTGATCCGTGAATTCAGGTGGTAAATCAGGTATTCCATTGAATAAGTTTAAAGGAATTTTCCACTCATTTAGTTCACGATCGGATAACACGGAATTGTCATCTAGTAACATTTCATGCATGTCGCGCCACAATAATGCTAGAACAATGCCGATAGAAAATATATCCGATGATTCATTGACGACTTTATGATATACGGTTTCGAATGGTGCATACATCATCGTACCGGGATATTTTTTGTCATTTTCATTGTGATATCTTGCGCCGCCTAAATCAATGATATCAACATGCCATTTGTATTCATCATACCAGGCGCAGATATTATCGGATTTGATATCACGGTGTACTATATTATGTTGATGAATTTGTTTCTTCAGTGCCTCAAGAACTAGAATGGTTAATTGAAACCTGTCATCTATTGTAAATAGTTGACTATCACTGTCTTGATTGATTAACTCCAGCAAATCCATTCCAAATCTCTGCAATGTCATGCCGGCAACACTGCGTCCGTTTTTAGTCGTGCCGAAAAATGAATTGCGTGAATTTAAATGCGTGCATTGGGTGGTAATATCTGCCTCATGGTTGAAGCGGGTGACAAAATCTTCAATTCGCTGCCGATTATGCACGGCAATTTTGACGATCCGTTTGCTTTCACCATATTCAAATACTACTTTTTCCCCTGAAGCTTTGAAGCGTTGTTTGATTGAACCGGAAATGGAGTACACGGTTGCCTGTCCGCCAGAACCCACCAGATCTGCATTATCGATGACATCGCACGCTAATTTCCCATATTTATCTCTGCGCACGATTAAATCCTGATTGGTGACAAAGTAACTATATCCAACAGGAGCGCCGTTACTGTTTCTGACCGTGAGAATATGTGATCCCGCCGGAAAGAATTTGTTGACATAAGCATCTTGCAGAAGTGGGCTGAAGTCTTTTAAAGATTGTGTTTTGATGTGTTGTTGCAGGTTACCGATGTGTTTGATATCGCAATCAAATTTTGATTCAATTTCAGGATCATCATGATCTGGTTTAATAATGTCGCGAGAGGGGTCCCTGTCAAATGCATTTTTAATCGATAGTACTATCCCTTCAGCAAAACCATCTGCTCGTTGAAAGCTCACCCCATTTTCTAAATTTTCCTTTTGCATGCCACATCCTGTTATTTCATAAAATTAAATTATCATTATATTAGATTTAGTGAAATCTAAAGTATTTGTCAATATGATGAGACGGATAAAAAAATAATTTTAATGCGGGTTATTGAGGTCAATTCTTGCTATTGCAACATTTAGTCATTGCAGTATGCAATCCAGTTGCTTAACGCAGTAGTGTTTTATGAATGTTGGGTTGCAAGATCAATATTTGAATAGCTTCGCCCCGTAAAATGAGCGGGGCGCGCTATGACGGTCATTAATTTAACCAGCCAATTCCACTCTCAAATCTTCCTGTCTATCAATCTCAGCTTCCAGGATTTCAATCGCTTTGGACTTATACGGATATCGATAAGGATTATTTTGAGTGAAAAATCCACTAAGGTTATTGTAAATCAAGTGGTCGGTTTCATTCGCGATTCGCTCCAGAAGAGAATCTGGTTGGAATATGGAATGTTCAAGAGCGTCTTCTAATAATTCAACAATCTTGTTTCTATCAAGACCTGTTTGATTAAGATGGTGGATAATGTTTTCTGCTATGATATTTTGCAGAACTCTGATTTGCTCAGAAAGTTCTAAGCCGCTATCCCGTACTGATTTCGCGGGAATCAGAGTGTTATGCTGAATTTTATCAAGTTCTTCATCAAATTTATGCAGTAAATTTAAATCGGATAATAATCTTGCTTCCGCTAATTCCAGCTTCTTGAAATCAACAGCATGCAGCGTTGCATGAACCAGATTTGCATCTTTAAAAGAAACAAAAGATTTTGGCGGCATTGCTTCTATCAATAACTTGCAGCCTTCGAAATTGCATTTATCGAATATTGAGTTGGTAAAGTTAGCGTGAACCAGATACGCATTGCGGAATGATGATCCGGTAAAATCAGAATTATTCCAGCTTGCCCTGATGAAAGTTGCATCATCGAAAATTGCCTGTTGTGCAACGGTGCCGTGTATAATTGGGCCGCTGCATCCAGATACGTGATTTCTATGAAATTCACTACAGTTAATAGAGCTTAAATCGGCATTGTTCAGGCATGAGTAACTGATGCTGGCACGTTCCATGTTTGAATGAGAGAGATTGGAGTTGGCAAGATCAGTAAAATTAAAATTAGCTTTTGTCAGATCCGCACCAGCAAGATTGACGCCAAATAAATTGAGGAAACATTCAATCTCTTTGCTCACAAGTACTTTATTCAATCTCACTGCTGCATCAACTTTTTCTTGCATCAATCCTGCAGTCTGCCATTCACGGATGGCAATCAGAATATCCAGATTTTGTTTAAAGCTGCCCTGATAAGTTTCTGCAATTCGTTTCAAAATTGTTAAATCCAATGTATTCACATTGTCAGTCGTTAAGGCGAAATAAAAATATTCATTAGGAGTTAAATTTTGGTTATTGTTGATACGTCGTTTTAATTCTTCATGATATGCAGACAGGCGATGACTCATGACGGCAACCAGGCATGCATCACGTACTTGAATGGCATCATCTTCATCATCAATTCTATTGTAAATGCGAGTTGCTGTTTCAAGCTTGCTTAACATGGTGCTGGCTTTGATGAGTCGTTCTGCGTTATATCCAAAAAGACTGCGAGCATCGTCTGATTCCGAGGCAGATAATTCAGGCGAACTGTATCCGAAGCTTGCATCGGAAGATTGAAGACTAGAACCAAATGAACCTTGTCGTCTGCTGTCCATGATTAACTCCATTTAATAAATTGTTTTAGATAATGATGTTATCTCACCGATACGGTGTCATCAAGCTATTTACGGACAGCAAGAAATGGTTGGATAGCGTCAGACTTTGCCAGCTTGTCGAGTTCCGCTCGTAATAATTTTATACCAGGATTGACATCTGCCGGGGTGCTGCCAAATATTGAACTATTAGCATCATAAAAAAAGCGCATTGTGCTCGCGTAATAAGACTCTGTGCGTTGCTGTATGGTGAATATTTTATGCTGCAGCGCGAGGTTGAGGAGTTCCACTTTTTCATTTTTATGCAGGCGCTGATAATTGATTTGATATATAAGTGCAGAGGCGATCACTTGCTGTGCTATTTCGATGCGTTTGTCGTTCGGTACTTGATAGCTAATTTTGTCAAATTCTTTTATGGCGGGAATAAATATATTGTTGTATATCGAATCTAATTCGTTTTTAACTGTAACACATGAATAAAATGCAGTAAATCTTAGAAACTGACTGTTGGTGAAATCGATATTGGAATAATTTGTACCGCTAAGAGTAACCAGATGCATGACTGCATGTTGTATGGAATAGCTGACGGCAACAGGGTCGTGGTTGAATTTAATCTTCGCATTGGAAAAATCTGCATAATCAAATTTTGTATCTTTATTTGTATCAGTATCCCGAAGCGGGTAAAGACAAATATTCGCGTTACAAAACGATGATCCCGTGAAGTCAGTATTGATTGCACTTAATTCACTAGCGATAAAGCCGCTAAAATTGGCTTCCACGGCTTCAGAGTTATTCATATTAAGGCAGGTCTCATAAAATTGTTTTGATTTATTGTAACTTCTGGAATTGCTGAAATTCGAGCGGTTGAGGCATGAGTGTGATAAATGTGTATTTTGGATGATGCAATTTGATAAATCAGCGTTTTCGAGATCAGTATAATCAAGGCTGGATGTGTGTAGATCTGCGCCTCTGAGATTGGCACCGTTTAAATTTAAAATATTACTGCAGTGAACTTTTCCGTATCCGCTTGCATAACCACGAGCATTCAATTTTCGACGTAACTTATTATTGAGTGTGAGTTTTTTATTTTCGTCTTTTTCAGTTTGCCATTTGCGCAAGACAATCAGGATTTTAAGATTTGCCAGAAATCCATGATGCTCCCTATGTATTTTGAGTGCTTCAAGTAATTCAATTTGAAGTTTATTGACATCATTCGTAGTCAATGCATAATACATGTATTCTGAGAGAGCAAGTTTTTCATTGCGTCCTATCCTCTCTTTTAAGATCCGAAAATACTCAGACTGTCTATGCTTGCGCAAGTTGGCTAGTGCATCAGAATTAGCAACTTTGGTATCATCGGCTAATGCGTTCAAATATTTATAAGCAGCAACAGTACGTGCTTCATCAACTTCGAAGAGTAATGCCTTCGGATTGGTCTGTGATTTGAAGTTCCACGTCGAGGTTTTTTTCTGTGGGTTGAATCCGGTGCCGGAATTTAAGGAATTCAGTGCTGACAGCTGAACGACCGACTTGGTTCTGCGCATATTATTATCCTGATAGGTCGTGTCTTGCTAATTTTGATCAATCATAACGGACTTCAATAGCCCAATCAAGAGGTGTCGGAAACTATATAAATCGTTCAAGGTTTAACAATTTACCTTTAGTCATAAATTATTAATAATTCGTCATTAAAAAATGGTGGTATAACATGCTAGGTAATACTCAGTTAACGAAAGAGGAAAACCTCCAGCGTAAACTTCGCACTGCAATGAAATATGCAAAAGATACGTGTATTCTCGGCTCCACTAACCGTATCGAAGATATCATTCGCACAGGCGGCTGGTCGTTTATGCATCAATATCGGTATAACCAGACTGGTAAATATGTACAGGTCAAAAAGAAAAATCATGAAGCGAATGATATGAAAGCTTGTAACATGAAGTTCAATCTTAAAACCCGGCAGTTCGAACAGGTTTACACTGACTGGTATTATCGCGTCGCTGACACTAATAAAAGTTGGTTTTGTACGACGCCAATCATGCTCGAGCAAGTTCATCCTGCTAAAAATCCGCAGCATGGATCAACGTTATTGCGTTATACTCCTACTGTTAAACAAGTATTACGTGCGTTATCAACCCGGTCAGGCAATTGCGGCGTGATGGCTTGCCTTGTCACAAAATATCTATGGGAAAAACCTGACGGTATTCACCGCATAGAATATTTCAGTATGGTGAATTTTGATCATGCATTTGTTGTAGTCAATCGTTCAGGTGATGCTGATAAGCCGGATACGTGGGGGAATGCATGGATTGTTGATTCATGGACGAAAGATGGTTTGATATGCCCGGCAAGTGAGTTTTATCGTTATATCCGGGAAACCAAGTGTTATTGCAAATATCAGGTGGATGAGTTTGGAAAAATAGGAATTAGTTATGAAGTTATCGATCATTCCAAAGCGGATTCATTTTCGATTCATTTTGATATTCATCCACAGACAGAAGCATATCCGCGTAATAATCCATATGATCAGATTGAAGATTTTTATAATTATGATGATTTTCGATATACTTTGAGCGGTCAACAACTGAAACGCGAGACGGTTAAAGCACAGCACGCTGCGATGTTTAATTCCTGTCTTGTAGAGTTGAAGATGGATCACTCATTACCAAAATATGGTAGATTATTTCGGATTGCAAAGCGCAGGCAGCAACAACATCATCATGAGAATACTCACGATCAATTTTGTACAATTTTGTAGGTGATTTTTGAATACAACTCCTTATGCTGATTTAAGTCCTGATATGATTCTCAATGCAGTTGAGAGCACCGGTTATGTCTGTACGGGTGCGCTGACCGCGCTGAATAGTTATGAAAACCGCGTGTATCAAGTTGGAATCGAGGGTGCATCACCGCTTGTTGCAAAATTTTACCGCCCTAATCGCTGGACGGATGCAGCGATCATTGAGGAGCATGAATTTGCGCAAGAGTTGTTTGATCTTGAAATTCCAGTTGTCGCACCAATTGCTGCAAATGGGTGCACTCTGCATGAGTATGAAGGTTTCCGCTTCGCAGTATTCCCCCGCAAAGGCGGACGCGCGCTTGAAGTAGATGACATGATGCAGCTGGAGCAGGTGGGGCGTTTTATCGGTCGCATACACGCAGTTGGACGCAGCCGTGAATTTAAGCATCGTATACATATTAATGTTGAAACATATGGTGTGCAGCCGTATCAATTTTTACTGCAAAATAATTTCATACCAGAAGAATTGCGTCATAATTTTTGCGCCGTAACTGATAATATTTTGGAATTATTACGCGAGCGCTTTGATCAGGAAGATGATTTGCCAGCCATACGCCTGCATGGTGATTTTCATGCAGGAAATATTTTATGGAACGATGGTGTACTGCATATTGTAGATCTTGATGATTGTTTAATGGGGCCGGCAGTGCAAGATATCTGGATGCTTTTATCAGGATCTGAAAATGATGTGAAACTTCAATTACAGCATATTTTAACTGGCTATGAAGAATTCAACGATTTTAATATGCGCGAATTACACTTGATAGAATCGCTGCGGACATTGCGCATGATTCATTATGCTGGCTGGCTTGCGCGCCGCTGGGAAGATCCAGCATTTCCGGCGAGTTTTCCCTGGTTTAACACGCCGAAATACTGGCAGCAACAATTAGGAGTCCTGCGTGAGCAGGAAGAATTATTAGGGCTTTAAGTGTTGAATGTAATGATTTTCCTCCAGGTATTTATTTAATTCATCAAGTGATGCAAATGTGTGGTTCATTTTGAGTCCGTTTTCTATTCTCTTCATCTCAACAATAACAGCAATGCGTGCGTCATCTTCTTTCAATGTATCGACTAATTGTTTGTGGAAACTTATGATTTTTGTAATTTCGTCAGTTGAATTGGTTGGTTTATAATCGGATTTAAAAAATGAATTGCTGTGATTGGCTATTTTGTGAGTTTCGATTTTAATTTCAACAGTCGGTCGGTGGTTGTTGCAATTGATGAAACTGTGATTAGCTGCCATAACAAATTCCCTATATGACGACGGATAATTCATTATATCGCTCAAAACGAAAAATGGGTCAAGTGATATTATAAGGACTCAGCACTGATTATAATGGTGATATATTGCTGCCTGTCAATAATGCTGTTGTACGAATATTTTTCGCTAACTTTCTTGCTGCAGCGAGACTTGCAGCAGCTGCACCTTCAATGCGTAATTGATATTGCTGTTGTGCTCTGTGTACTTCTATTTTTGCTTCATCTACTGTAACCGTGATCACGCCGGCGATACGCGGGCGTAAATATTCAAATACATCGGTGATGACTTCAGGTGTCCCCATGGCTTCTATAAAACTTTGCAGCCTGGGACCAAAGACTGGTTTGCCGGCTTGCAGTGCACGCGTAAATGGCGATGCAGTGTCAATTTCACATAAATATAATTTGATATTGCTGTGTGTCAATTCGATAGCGCGTGCAACTGCAGTTGCTAATCCACCTAAACCATACGGAATTACAAGTGCGCCGTCCATGAAGCCATCTTGATGTAATTCGATGATGACAGATGCATAACCAGCCAATAAATGATAATTGAGTGGATGAAGAAAAGTATTTGATTGCCGCAGCGAGTGATCCTGCACTAATCTCCATATTTCTGTGAACGGCATGGATTTAATAATCGCTCCCGCTTCAGTCAGTTTGTCTGCTTTGATTTGTGAAATACCTTCGGGTACAACTGCTTCACAATTAACGTGATCTTCACGTAAGCGCATAGCGGCAGCTAATGCCAGGTTTCCTGCGCTTAACACGCTGACAGTTTCAACGCTTTTCAGTTGATTAGCGAAGTATTCCACGCCGCGAATTTTATATGAGCAGGCAGGCAGTGTGTTATCACACTTCAAAAATAAATTACAGTTATCTGCAGCTGCAAAGGCGGAGGATATATTCCTGAGTCTCAGGATTGTAAATGCATGTTGTATATCGGGGAGAGAGGGTAATTTAAGATTCATGCAGCATGTCACCGTTTAGCAGCTTGTTCTATCAAATCACACGCAGTTCGTTCACCGTGACTTTCAGAAAATATTTTCTGAATCGCACATCGCTTATGATGCAGCGGATTCTGATGATCAAGTAATGACTTGAATGCCTGCATGCAATTATCTGAATTGAATTCGTGAGGGTAAATTGCGATTCCTGCACCAGACTGCTTTAGATATTCTGCCTGTATTGGTTGATCAGTTGTTAGCGGGATTAATAACTGTGGAATGCCGAGACTCAGGCTTTCAGAAAATGTATTCGCGCCGCCGTGGTGAATAAAGATTGCGGCATTCGTCATTAATTGCGGCAGCGGTAAATATTCGGCAGTCGTAACATGGTCAAACTGATTGAATAATTCGGGAAATTTTGTTGTCATCATGACAGTCAAGTGTAAATGTTTAGCATTGTCTATGATGATGTTGGTGAGATCAAGATAGTTTGCCGGGTCAAGTACGCTGCCAAAGCAGAGCAGTATGAATGGTTTATCTGGAAGATTATTATTATCTTCACAGCGTGGTTTACTGATGGGTAATGATCCGGTTAACACGGTGTCTCTCGGCAAGTTTGCATCATTGGTGATGAATTCGCGGGGTGTGAAAACCATTTGATGTGATCGAGATAACAATTCCAGTTGATGGAAATCTGCATTTAATCCTGTGTACTTTAGAAATTGATTGATTTCAGGCTGCAGCTTTTCAGCAATTTCCTCATAAATACGAGTAAATTTTAACGGTGCAATTAATTTAAGTCCGGCACAAAATCCAATATCAGGAATGCCAAGCCTGCGTGCTGCAAGCGGCGCTGCATAAACTAGTAAATCATAAACAACAATATCGGGTTGGAATTGCTTGAAGATATCAACTACTCTGTCGAACTGATATAGCAGTGGCGAAACTAAAAAAGACTGATACGCAATCGCCGCAGTTTCATCTTGTTTGGCAAGGCGCCCGAGTTCCTGCGGCGGCAGCGGTAAGCCGTCAGGCAGCGCCGGTGGATCAATCGTAGCGATACCGCAGCGCTCAAGCTGTTTTTTATCATCATCGCTACAGGAACTTGGCAGCGGCAGCAGCACCACGTGATGACCGCGGCGAATGAGCTCCAGTCCCATTTCGATTGCGGGGTGTAAGTGGCCTTTGGATGCGCCGGTTGTTACTTGCAGTGAGCAGATTAATATTTTCATCATACTTTTTCTGCAATTTTCTGATAATTGCTGCGATGAGTTGCGAGTGTGGTTTCTAATAAATCTTGCGCCGCAATATTTGCAGAAGGAATGTGAAAGTGATCTGAATCAGGAGTGAGGTATCCCGCGATAACAGCATCATCAGTTGAAGAATATCCGGAAATCATGATACGTCTTTTATGATAAATAGCATTGACAATATCCAGCATAGCATTGACTCCGCCAGAAATAGGCGGCTTGAATCCGGTAAATTCGCTGCGTGTTTTTACAGAAAGTGCATGCAATAGGTCGTGAATCAGGTTGATATTTTGATTTTGATAATGATGGAAATTGATAATTGGATATTGATAATGATTTCCTAAAATATCGAATTGATGCTGCAAGGGGCTGATACCGAATGAGGGTAAAATGCTTTTGTATCGTGCTTCGTCAACACTCAAACCAAGCGCATAAATGTCATTGTTACCCGATTTTTTTATGATATATTCTGCGATCAATTCACTCGGATTGGTGAGAATATAATGCCTGCCTGAATTAAAAAATCCTTTTGCAATAAATTGATTGATTAACTCCAGATTAGGTTTTGCAACTGTTAGGCGTGATGATGATGTGCTGGTTTTTAAGATGGATTCTTCATTCACGGATAGACAGCAAATTGTTGTGCCATCCGGCTGATACGATTCAAGATGATGAAAGCTGACGTTATTTAAATTTAGACTGACATCAGGTTGACGCAGGTAAAATTGAAACGCGATACCAGGAAAGTCATCGTGAAATAAATGAATGAATTTTTTTACAACGGCACCATAGCCGAGGATGTTGATTATCATAGTAAGTTATTTTGTAAAAATTTAAGTAATTTATTATCAATTCGTTTTAATTCATTTGAACCGCGCGTTACTTTGGCAATGCTGATATTCAGCTTTTTGGCAATTTCACGTTGCGGCAGTTCTTGTTTTAAAAGTTCTTGTATCAGAAGGCAGCGCAGCGCCATATCTGATTTTTCTTCTTCGGTCAGGAATAAATCAAACAGCGCTGTCAGGGCTTTTATATCCTGGCATTGCAGGCACAGTTCGATAAACTCAGCCAGACCTTTATTGGTTATATGCATATTATAATTCTGTAAAAGGTTGTACTGTCGCATGAGTACA
>DATJFK010000054.1:0-3559 GCA_035495675.1 Gammaproteobacteria bacterium | reverse complement strand
GGGCGTACTGCCGGTTTTAAATAAAGAAGCCGTCAAAATGGCGATACGTTTCGGACTCGGTGCGAATGCTGAAATCGCGCATCAATCCGTGTTCGCGCGTAAAAATTATTTTTATCCGGATTTGCCGAAAGGTTATCAGATAAGCCAGTATGAATTGCCAATCGTTGGCAAAGGTCATCTGGATATCGTACTCGATGATGGCAGCGTCAAACGCATCAATGTAACGCGCGCACATCTTGAAGAAGATGCCGGTAAATCATTGCATGAAGATTTTCACGGCTTGAGCGGCATCGATTTAAACCGTGCCGGTACTCCACTTTTGGAAATCGTTTCCGAACCAGACATGCGCAATGCCAAAGAAGCAGTTGCCTACCTCAAAACACTGCACACGCTCGTACGTTATCTGGAAATTTGCGACGGTAATATGCAGGAAGGTTCATTCCGCTGCGACGCCAACGTTTCCGTGCGCCCGAAAGGCTCTGATAAATACGGCACACGCTGCGAGTTAAAAAATATTAACTCATTCCGCTTCGTAGAACGCGCCATTAATTATGAAGTTGAAAGACAGATTAATTTAATTGAAGGCGGTGGCAAAGTCGTTCAGGAAACACGTCTTTACGATCCAAATAAAAATGAAACACGCTCCATGCGCAGCAAGGAAGAAGCAAATGATTACCGCTACTTCCCGGATCCAGATTTGCTGCCAGTTGTCATCACGAAAGAATTAATCGATCAAATTCGTGATGAATTACCGGAATTGCCGCAGCAAAAATCCAAGCGTTTCATGGATCAATATCATCTCAGCGCATATGATGCCGGCATTCTTGTCAGCAGCAGAGATATGGCAACCTATTATGAAAATCTGGTGAAAGAATCAGGCGACCAACCCAAACTGGCAGCCAACTGGCTGATCAGTGAATTACTGGGTGCGCTTAACCGCGAAAATCTTGAAATCACTGCAAGCCCCATCAGTTCCGCACAGCTTGGAAAATTAATTGCACGTATTGCCGACGACACCATCTCCGGCAAAATTGCGAAAACAATTTTTGAAGCACTCTGGAACCAGGAAGGCGATGTGGATGAAATCATCGAAAAACGCGGCCTGAAACAAGTTTCAGATACCGGCGCAATCGAAAAACTGATTGATGAAATCATTGCAGCCAACCCGCAGCAAGTTGCCGATTACCGCTCAGGTAAAGATAAATTGTTTGGCTATTTTGTCGGACAAGCCATGAAAGCATCCGGCGGCAAACTCAATCCCGCGCAGTTGAATGATTTGTTGAAGAAGAAATTGGCTGGGTAAAATTCATCATCCCCGCGAAAGGTTGTCATCCCCGCGTAAGCGGGGACCTCCTAATGTAACCGTGCAAACAAACGGAGGGAGATTCCCGCTTACGCGGGAATGACGGCATTTACACCCCTCATAAACCCGCTCATCCACTCCTCTGTCTAACACCACCAGGGCTCCCTCATTACTAATTAGGGAGCCCTGTCGCCAAACCCCAATAGAGTTGACTATCTACCCCATTGAGGTATACTTATTAAAAAGGAATATCAATGCTTCAAACTGTTATTGAAACACCTGAATACATAAAACAAGCAAATCACTGTATGGACAGCGCATCGAGAGATAGCTTTATTAATTATATTGCAGCACATCCTCTCGACGGAAATTTAATACCAGAGACAGGGGGTGCTCGCAAAATACGATGGACAAGTAACAGTCATCAAGGCAAACGCGGCGGCGCACGAATTATTTATTATTATCACAACCAGAATATGCCAATTTTCTTGTTTACGGCATATGCAAAAAATGAGAGAGCGAATTTAACGAAACAAGAACGAAATATACTTAAAAAAATTATCAAGGCAATCGTACAGACTTACGGAGAGCAACATCATGAGTAAGATCGGTGAAAGTTTACTAAAAGGCGCAGCAGAAGCATTGGAATATGCTAAAGGCAACAAAAAAGGCTCTAAAGGCTCTAAAAGCTATCAAGTAAAAATTCCAAAAAAAATAGATGTTGCAGCTATTAGAGATAAACTGCACATGTCACAAACTAGATTTGCCGCATGCTTCGGTTTCAGCGTAAGAACAATTGAAAAATGGGAACAAGGTATTCGCCAGCCAGCTGGGGCTGCTCGTGCGTATTTAATTGTTATTGACCGTAACCCTGATGCAGTGCGTATAGCGTTGAATACAGCTTCTTCGCGCAGTCGACATAAGTAAGAGGAATCTGGATATTAAAAACATGGAATAATTAATATTTGCTCACAACTGTTATTTGCAAAAGCCGGCGAACTTGCGGCCGAAGATTTACGTTTGGCACAATTGTCATTATCAGAAATCACCGGCGAATTTACCGCGGATGATTTGCTGGGCCGGATCTTTTCGAGTTTTTGTATTGGTAAATGATGCCGAAGGCGTCATCTTCGCAAAAGCGGGGATTTCCTGAATTATGCATGTAGTGTAGCCTGGATAACGCGCTTTTTGCGTTATCCGGGATATCGACATTGAAAGTATTTGTGCAAGTGAAATTTACATGAAAAATATTCAGATTTTTCAGTTATGGATACGCTGTTGATGACGATACCCTGGATAACGCAAAAAGCGCGTTATCCAGGCTACGCTTGCTACTACTACCTGCAAACCAGCTTCACGCTGTTCTTCTGCTCGTCGCGATATTTTTCTTCCAGCAAGTTTTGCCATGCGATGAATGCACCAAGCTGCATGCATTTCTCTTCCACACAGCGGCTCATCAATAAGCGATTAATACGCGCCCGTAGCTTCAATACCCAGCAGTGCCACTCCGCATCGCCTTCCGCATTCACGAGGTAATTAATGTTGAGCCAGATCCTTGATTCATTCCTCGACAATAATTTCTTCTTGCCGCCACATTCTTCTTGCCATGCGTTATTTTCATCCCGCTCGCGATTATCAAACTGCTCCTCGTAATCATTGTACTCAGCAATTAATTCCCTGAAAGCTGACATAATTTCGCCTTTTACTTGCAAATCCCACAGTTGCGCATTAGCAATATGACGATATTCTTGCGGAATATATTTATATAATAAATTTAATAAATGAGTGTCAGCAATTTCTGGCTGCAGCGGGTTCACATCATTCATTTCACCACGCTCATAAATGATTGCCATGATTGCGGGTAAATGGTGATGTAACTCATCAAGATTTAATGGATCACCCAGCGTGCAGCCAAGCTGTTCCTTATAAATAGTATTTTTAACTAACTCTCCTTCTGGATTAATCACGCGATAAGTCAGGCAGTTTTCATTTGATATACCCAGTGTGTCGATGGCGACATATAACTTGCCCTGTTCCAATTCCGCATTCGCATCTTGCGGCATGAGCACTAATTCATATAAATATTGATACAAATCTCCTGACCACGCTGCGAATGAAACAGCAGATATATTATCCCAGTGACGGCCGCAATGCTCTTCCGTACCAGATACCGGCAGCACCAACAATTTCCAGACATTTTCCAAGCCATATAATTCTACCGCCTGCTGCAAAACATTGGGAATTTCTTCAGGATGA
>DATJFK010000053.1:0-11196 GCA_035495675.1 Gammaproteobacteria bacterium | reverse complement strand
ACTTCATCATCAGAGCACCAGCGTGCATCACGAACAGATATTCGTCCATTAAGCACAAGTGTCATTAATTGCTGAAGTTTCCAGACTTCTTGACTGTTATACCATTCCGCATCACGTTCGGAAATGATATGGGCGTTGATTAATCGACTTAAGGCTTTTACTTTTTCGCAGTCAGACATGGTGTTAAGATACATGTTATATTCCCTATAAATTATTAAAATCTCAATCAATTCGAGCGTAACTCAACAATATTATTAATACAAGCGCAGTGACTCAATGTCATCTGCTTGTACTATTTGATCGCCAGTTTGTGCTCGAAATAAAGATGAAATGCAGACTAAGGGCTTGTTACTAAAATTTGGCAAGGGTGTTGCTCGACGGCGTCGTTCATCCAATGCCTGTTTCAGCTGATTTTTAGATTCATAATGGTTATCTGCAATTACCATTAAATCATAAACAAGCCGTGGAATATAAAAATTGGAATGGATTCTTTCACTATGGATAATTTCGTAATCATCAAGAGTTGCATTGCACATATGATGCCAAAAAAATAAGTGGTCTACATTGTGGAGATCTAATGACAAATTATTTATTAAAAATTTAATTAGTGTTGCCTGTCGTATTTTTTCCAATTCACCTTGCGCTATTAAATCAAGGCATTTCATGCTTTCATTAAAATGATCTATCCGTTCACGTATCATAGGCTCATTGGCGAAAGCCATAGTATTGATTGCATCCACAATTGAGCGGATCTCTTGTGAGAATTGCTGGATGAAATTGTTAATTGCGTTGTTCGTCAGCAAATCATTTACTTCAAGTTTTTCTCTTGTCAGCGGACATGCATGATGAGTCTCTATCCAGCTGCTTATATCAGTTTTATTAAATACATGGCCATTTGGCGTTATGACTGCTTCGTTTGGAACATCTTGTAAAATTGGGCATACTAGATTTTCCGGCCTATCAATTGATTCAAGCAATTGCATTCGTAATGCTGTCAATTTCGGGTCTTTATCTGGTTTGATAGTGAGTGTACTGGCTGGCGCTGGCTTTTGTCCGAAAATATGTTTTAGCTTGTGAAAAAACATTGAGATGCATTCCTTGCTTTGTCTGAGTTATGTAGTGCAAGTTATCTATTTAGTGAATAAAAATCAAGCGCATGTTTTGTTCAATTATTACACGAAGTATTAATGACATATCATATAACTATACGAGAAAACTATTACGAATCTGTGTATGATAACGCGCATTAATTTAATTAACGATTGGTAATCATTATGTTCAAGCAAACAATTTTAACATTAATAACCGCGCTGTCATTCAATCAGGCGCAGGCCGTGCAAACGTCGCAAGGAAAAAACGCAATGCATGAAAACCCACTGTTTATCGAGAGTACGCTGCCGCTGCAGTATCCACGTTTTGATTTGATAACTAACTCTGATTACGCTCCAGCATTCGAACGAGGAATGGAGCAACAGTTAAAAGAAATTGATGTGATTGCTAACAATCCTGAAAAGCCTACGTTTGAAAATACCATCATTGCAATGGAAAAGACGGGCGACATTTTCATCCGTACGAATGCAATATTTTCTAACTTAAACAGCGCAAACACGAATCCAGTTCTGCAAAAACTCGAAGTAGAGATATCGCCTAAACTGGCAGCGCATAAAGACAAAATTTTATTGAATGGCAAATTATTCTCACGTATTAAAACACTTTACAATGAACGTGAAACACTTGGCCTGGATACTGAGGCGAAACGTGTATTGTGGCGCTATTATGAAGATTTCGTGCGCGCAGGCGCTAATTTAACTGCAGCGAATAAAGAAAAATTAATGCGATTAAATGAAGAAATTGCTGCATTGCAAACTGATTTTGTGCAAAAAACCATGAATGAAGTTGCAGCATCATCTGTCTATGTTGATAAGCGGGAAGATCTGGCTGGATTGTCCGATGCAGAAATTGAGGCAATGTCTGTTGATGCCAAGGCAGATGGTCATTCAGGAAAATATGAAATCAGATTACAAAATACGACAGGCCAGGCAGTATTAGCTAAGCTTCAAAATCGCGCGCTGAGACAAAAAATACTTGAGGCATCCGAGCATCGCGGCAACCGCGGCGGCAAATATGACACACGCGCAAATGTTGTCGCGCTCGCAAAGAAGCGAGCAGAGCGCGCTAAATTATTAGGATATTCTAACTTCGCGGCATATTCTCTCGCTGATCAAACGGCTGGATCGGTTGATGTAGTTAATAAAATGCTGGGACAGTTAGCGCCGCTTGCGGTTGCAAAAGCACGCAATGAGGCTGTAGACATGCAGAGTGTGATTGATGCAGAAAAAGGCGGCTTTAAATTAACATCTGCAGATTGGGATTATTATGCAGAAAAGGTTCGGCTGAAAAATTACGACTTCGATGAGTCACAATTAATGCCGTACTTTGAACTCAACCATGTGATGATTGACGGCGTATTTTTCGCAGCTAATAAACTTTATGGAATTACATTTAAAGAACGCCATGATCTTCCGGTTTATGAGCCAACCGTACGAGTGTTTGAGGTATTCGATAAAGATGGTTCTCAACTCGCTATTTTAATTACAGACATGTATGCGCGGTCGAACAAAAAAGGCGGTGCGTGGGAAGTTGAATACAATATTCAAAATGGTTTGAAAGGTACCAAACCAGTTGTTGCAATTCATCTGAATATTCCAAAACCTGTGACTGGTCAGCCGACATTACTGACTTATGATGAAGTGCGTACAGCATTCCATGAATTTGGTCATGCACTCCACAGTATGTTTTCTCATGTGAAATATCCACGTATTGCTGGTACGAACGTACCCCGTGATTTTGTGGAATATCCTTCACAGGTTAATGAGATGTGGGCAGTTTGGCCGGAAGTCTTACAGAATTATGCACGTCATTACAAAACTGGTGCAGTGATTCCAAAAGAATTACTGGATAAAGTGGAAGCGGCAAGTAAATTCAATCAGGGATATTCAACAACCGAACTGATTGGTGCGAATATTATAGATCAGGCATGGCATCAAATTCCTGCGGCAAAAGTTCCTGCTGCAGCTGATGTGATGTCATTTGATGCTGCGGCGTTAAAAAAGGCTGGAGTTGATTTTGCACCAGTGCCGCCGCGTTATCGCAGCACGTATTTTTCACATATATTCGGCGGTGATTTTGACGGTAATTATGCTGCTGGATACTATTCATATTTCTGGAGTGAAGTGCTGGATGCGGACAGTGTAGAGTGGTTCAAGGCTCACGGTGGTTTAAAGCGTGAAAATGGCGATTATTTCCGTGCACAATTACTCTCACGCGGTGCTACTGAAGATCCTCTGCAGTTATTCCGTAAATTTACGGGTTCAGATCCAGATATCGGTCCGCTATTGAAACGTCGAGGTTTGTAATCATAATAAAGTGTATCCCGGAATTGCGCAAAGCGTAATCCGGGAACATCCGATTATTAAGCTTGCAACTTCGATCCCGGAACTTTATTAGGGTGAAGTTCTGCGAACGAAACAGATGTACCATGTTCGGTTACAATACGGATATGATTGCGGTTTAGTTCCCTTGGTTCTTGAACACCGCATGAATGACATATCAGGCCAATTTCGTGATTCAGGTTTTTTACATACATATGCACACGATCATATTTCATTTCTGGAACAAGGCCGCGCATGCGCCATCCATGATGAGATGTAATTCCAGTTGGGCAGCGGTTGGAGTGACATTGCATTGCCTGAATGCATCCGAGTGAAAACAGGAAACCTCTAGCGGTGTTTATGAAATCTGCACCGATACACAATGCCCATGCGACATCTCTTGGGTTAACTAACTTGCCAGATGCAATTACTTTTATTCGGTCACGCAAGTTATATTCAACTAATATGTCGACAAGCCTGGGCAGACTTTCAGTGATGGGAAGTCCCATATAATCAATCAGTGTGAGCGGTGCAGCACCGGTGCCACCTTCAGAGCCATCGAGTGTGATAAAGTCTGGAGCAAACTCACTGCCGCGCTTTATAATTTCTCGGCATAATTCATCAAGCCACGTATAACTGCCAAGGACAGTTTTAAATCCGGTAGGCTTACCGGTAATTTCGCGAACTTTATGAATAAAGTCCAGCAGCTCAGAACAGTTAGAAATTTCTGGAAAACGGTTTGGGCTAATTGAATCCTGATATGCAGGAATACCACGAATATTGGCAACTTCTTCTGTTACTTTTGGTGCTGGCAACATACCGCCGACACCTGGTTTTGCGCCCTGGCTCAACTTAACTTCAAACATTTTAACTTGTGGATGTGCAGCAGCAGCTTTTAATCTCTTTTCACACAAATTTCCATTATCATCGCGATATCCATATTTTGCTGTTCCAATTTGTGCGATGATATCGCAGCCACCAGAAAGATGATAATCAGTTAATCCGCCTTCGCCGGTATTCATCCAGCAGCCAGCTTTTTTTGCACCATGTGACAATGCCAAAACGGCATTTTTTGAGAGAGCACCATAACTCATTGCCGATATGTTTACTAACGAGTCTGTTGTATAGGGAGAACGGCTGTGAGGGCCGATTGTAATAGGCCTTGCTTTGACAATTTCTGTTTTGATTACAGGAAAAGGCGCATCCACAAAGAAAATTGATCCCATGCGTGTGCAGTCACGCGTACTGCCAAATCCAACATCTTCATCAATACCATCAGCGGCATTATTAATCCATGTGCGCTGAACTCGATTGAAGGGAAGTTCTTCTCTATCGCGAGCATAAAAGTATTTTCGTAAAAATACTCCTAACGGGAGTGCGATTGTACGTGCATAACCAAGTACGGGATAGATTCTTAATATCGGGTTACGTCTCTGAAAGATATTATAAAAGAATAGTGCGATGATGAATAAACTAAAGATTATTGCAAAGTATAAGATTCCATCCATCATATTTTGCTCCATGCGAAATGCAATGATTTAGGACATAATATCATAACCCATTGACAAATCACAGAGTTTAGCCAGTAACCATGCGCGCGGATTGTTGTCTTCAATATTGAACTGTATATATTTTTGCTATAAAGTATACAGCTCTAAAATATAACAATAATCAAAACTAGTCATGACCTGTCTTCACGCGAAAATTATCAGAATACCACTAATCGTTTTGGGATTTTCTTTTTGCGCGTCTACTTTTGCAATGAAAAGTGTCGTGAGTATATTTCCTATCAAACACTACAATCAAAATGTGTCAGACTGGATCGGGCCGGATGATGTTGATTATGACAAGCCATTGATAACCGCAAGTGTTCAGGCCGCTCGCTTGAACGAATTTTATCAGCATTATTTCGGTGATTATTCACCCTGGAGTGAGACATTCGTAAATCATGCGCTGAATCAGGCTGCTCCATATGATCTAAAGACAGAAGAAAAAGGTTTAATTTCACTTTACGGTAATAAAAATAAATCAGATCGTGATATTGGTTATGGCGTAAATTTTCGACCGCATACACAAAAATGGATTCGTGACATTGCCAGTAATATTAATTTCACTCAGCTGGAAACATTTAAATATCATGCGAGCCAGCGTGCTATTACGATAGAAAATACTTCAGTACGTGCGCTGCCAACTGATGAAGTTCATTATTATCATTTCAAATTTCCAGGTCAGGGTTATCCATTCGATAACTTACAAATGTCTGCGCTTTGGGTTGGTTCTCCGGTATATGTCATCAGCGAGTCATTGGATCGTGCATGGGTATTGGTATTAACGAACGATCTGGTTGGTTGGGTGCATCGCAGCAGTATTGCTGAAGCGGATGAGCAATTCATCCAGCAATGGCAGAATGCGGCAAAAAAACAAATGGCTGCAATTATTAAAACTAAAGCGACTTTGGTGGATGAAAACAATCAATATGTCATGACAACTTATGTGGGAGGGGTGTTTCCAGTTTTCTCAGGAACGATCGGTATGAAATTAATGATGCCGGTTAGCGATATCAACCACCATGCTGTGATCAAAACTGTAATTACAGACAGCGATAATTTTGCGCTAATGCCACTTACTCCAACACCACATCACTTTGCGGATTTAATGAAAACATTAATCGGGAGACCCTATGGCTGGGGCGGTATGAATTTTTATAACGATTGCTCGCAGGAGTTGAAAAATCTATTCACGCCTTTTGCGATCTGGCTGCCGCGTCATTCTTCCGATCAGCTGACACGCGGAAAAACGGTTGATCTCAGTCATTTACCAATGGGAAAGCGGCTGTCGTATCTGAAAAAACATGGCAGAAAATTTATGACACTAATTTATAATGGCGGTCATATAATTCTATATATCGGCAATTATCGACTGCAATTCAGTGATACAAAAACTGCGATGACATATCAAGCTATGTGGGGGTTAAGCCCAAGACCGTCAGTGCGTCGTGCGGTGATAGGGCAGAGTGCATTATTTCCATTATTGATGAAGTATCCTGAAGATGCAGCATTGATATCTCAGGCAGATAAAAAAATATTTAGAATTTCTTATCTTGATGACATGCCAAAACAAAAAGGCAAAATAAACTTCAAGATTAATAAATTTATATTGCGCGCATTAATGTTTCCCAATCTGGCTGAGTTGTTAATGATGAGCGGGTATGTAACATGGTAAGTAAATATAAAACATCTGGTTTTGAAATTGAATTTGTGAGATATATGTAACCCTGTTTTTTGCGGCATTGGCATATTTATGAATGATGATCACAAACAGCTTTGGGTCATATTGTTAATCGTTTTTATCGGCCTCGTAGGCACATCTATTGCCTACCCAATTTTCCCGCCTTTATTCCTTCACCCTGAACATGGTTCCATTGTTCCGTCTAGCTGGGATAATAATGCTAAAAGCATTTTTTTGGGATTGGCGCTGGCTGTTTACCCTCTAGGTCAATTCATAGGTTCGCCAATTCTGGGCGGAATTTCAGATTATTACGGCCGTAAGTCTGTTTTGGTCTGGAGTCTAGCCGGATGTGCGGCAGGTTACCTTCTGACAGCGCTGTCATTGCGGTATTCATCATTGTGGCTGTTATTGGTCAGCCGCTTTATTACCGGCATGATGGAAGGAAATTTAGCTATCGTGCGCGCAATGGGTGCGGACTTGCACAGTATCAGCAAATATAAAACCATAGGCCGCATTAACAGTGCTTGTGCAATTGGATATGTGATGGGACCGTTGATCGGCGGTCTGATGGCAGATAATACAATTGTTCCCTGGTTTTCATTCGCTGTTCCCTTTTATGCATCAAGTCTGATTTCACTGCTTGCCGTTATATTATCAATCACGCTTTTGTCAGCGAGCAGAAATGAAAAACCGCAAGATCATGTTACAATCTTAGAAAATTTCAATCTATTCGCCAAATTGAGCAAATTATTCAAGCGCAGTGTGAATCTAAAATATCTTTTAATTACCAGTACCGTCTTCACATTTGCGGTAGATATATTTTATGAATTTGGTCCCGTTTATTTAACCGGCATGTGGAACATGAAACCCGCTGGCATCGCAGTATACAATGCAGCATTATCATTAATGCTTGCCTGCAGCGCAGCGTGGTTACCGACGTTTTTTTCGCGTTATTATAATTTACGCAATGTGATAATTGCGGCGATGTCAATTTCAGGAATTTTTCTTGCTGCACTGACAATTTATCCAACCATGATAACTGCATTCGTGTTGTTTGCTCTGCTGGGTCTCAGTATCGCAACGGTGACAACTAACATGACTATTCAAATATCTGGTGAGGCAGGCAAATTAATTCAAGGCGAGGCACTGGGCGCGCAGCTGGGAATGCGCATGCTTGGCGATGCAGTGCTTTGCATGGCGGGCGGCTTCATGATTATGTCATCAGTGATGATGCCAATAATTTTAAGCTCATTGATTGCATTTACTGCCGCTGTCATTTATATGCGAAGATTTTAAATACTAATCTGTTGTACGCAGCCAGTGAACCAGCAAGTCATAAAATATAGATAACACGACGGGGCCAATAAAGATTCCAATTAATCCGTGCAAAAGCAAGCCGCCGATAACACCAATAAAAATGACAATCATTGGTGTCGTTAAACCTCGTGATAGTACAAATGGTTTCAGGAAATTATCAATCAACCCAGTCAGCATGACAAACAATGAGTAAGTAACAGCTGCTGTAATGCTATAAGTCATGAACAGCCAGATGACAACGGGAATGATCAAAACCAGCAGCCCGATTTGCGAAATGCTGAGTAATAAAGCGAGGAATGTCAGCAAGCCAGCGCCTGGAACACCGGCAATAAACAGTATTAAACCGAACACAAATGCTTGTACCAGACCAATACCGATTACCCCGACTGATACTCGCTGAATGGTTTCTTTTATAATTGCGATAATTGCCGCACCTCGCTTTGGTGACAGGCGTTTGGCAAAATGTTGTGAAGCGGTTATCAATTCTTTGGCGTGTATTAATAAATATCCGGAAAAAATCATCGCAATGATAAAGATGATGAAGTCCAGTGATTTACCTGCAGCTTTTGTTAATAGTAATGTACCGAGATCAATAATATCTTTCGAATGATTATTGATAACTTCACCCAGATTTTGAGATGCGGAATTCCAGAATTGATAAAACTGTGGACCTATTACTGGCCATGAATCAATTGATTTAGGAGGTGGTGGAATGTTGATTGTACCTTCGCGTAATGATTTGGTGACTTCAGTGACACTGATTACCATGTTATTTGTCATGATGCTGAGGACACCGACAAGGAGTAATAGCATGGATACGGTCATGATATAGGCTGATAGTGAGGGGCGGTCACCCAGCTTTTTGTTAAGCGAGCAATAAGCTGGATATAATGCCACTGCGAGTATAAAGCCCCATGCCAAAAGACCCAGGAATGGTTTGAGAATTTCAAATGACCAGAGCGCGGCTGCAGCAATGATGAATATGCGAATCAGTTTGTCTATGCCGTTGTCTTGATTGCTAGCGAAGTATTTGATCTCATCCATGTAAATGTCATTCCCTGTTAATGTTTAACAAATGTTATATCACCCAGTCTGGTATATAATCATTGGCATCTTCAAGCGCCTTACGGTGCTTCTTCCAGTTTTTATCATACTTGGAGACTTCATGCCAGAAGGTTGGCGAATGTTCCAGATAACGTATATGGCATAACTCATGAATGATGAGGTGTTTGACAAGTGTTGGTGGAAGAAAAATCAATTTATAATTGAGGCTCATGGTTTTCGTGGATGAATAACTGCCCCACTGCCATTCGTGAGAACGTACGATGACTTTTTTAAATCTTACATTCACTCTGCGGTTAATCTTGATTAACTGGTTAATTAAATAATCGTGAGCTTTAAGCTTGGTCCAGCGAATAATGAGGAGCAGGGCGGCACGCTTAGCGTAATTTTTCCCGTATACTGCGAGTTCACCTTCATGGTGTTCAATCATGATCAACTTTCCCGGTGAATCAACATACGTAATATTCCAGCGCTTATTCAACGCCCGCAGATAAACATGTTCGGGAAGAGTGATCATATGGCACCGGGTTTTCATGCTTCAAGAGCATGACTCCATTATCAATTCTAGCAGTTAAAACGTTATCCGGAGGCGGTTTTGCAATAAATATATTATACAATTAAACATTGAGTTAGCATGGTCTTATGAGGCGGAACATGATGTTAGCCGTATCTGCTTGACTGTATTTCAAACTCATATTATGTTGAATTTACTACTATATAATATAAACGAGGATGGTTCATGAAAGCTATATTGTGTCTGCTGTTAATCTTGCTTGCCACGCCTGTCTTTGCTGCTGCTCCCATTAATCTTGATTGCACCAAGTCTCAAATTATTAAATATTATGAGTCCGGTGAATATGAAACTGATGTCAGTACAGTGATGAGTGAAGCTGAATCTTATTTACAAAATCGTGTAAATGAAAATAATGTTTCGGCAAACCCAGCCCGACTGGCTGTCGTTCTCGATATTGATGACACCAGCATTTCGCATTTTGTGGCGAATAAGCGCAACGATTTCAGTCTCTCTGAACTGGTGCGTGTTCTTAGCAAGGAAACGAAGGAACCTGTTGTTAAACCAGTGTTGTATTTCTTTAACAAAGCAGTTGCATCAGGCACTGCAGTATTTTTCATTTCATCACGCCCTGATTCTGGGCGCGCGAATATTCTGACTGTGTTACGTAATGCTGGATATGCGGGATGGGCTGAAGTGTATTTAACAACTGAAAATGAATCACACTTGTCTGGTAGGGAATTTAAAACTGCCAAGAGAAAATATATTGAATCACAAGGGTATAAAATAATTTTAAATATCGGTGATCAGGACAGCGATCTTGATGGTGGTTACGCTGAAAAAACATTTAAAATACCAAATCCTATGTATTCATCTGCAGAAGATCCATGCCTTGGTGCTGCCTGTAAATAGAAGCTATTAGCTTGATTTAAACTAATTAATTTTAATTTAATGTAAATATTATATCCTGATATCTGGTGCACATTTATGTGGGGTGAGATGCCATGCATAGAAATGAAACGCCAGAAGATGTCATGATACGCAACACATTACAAGACACCGATCAAAGCGTCGATAATATGTTGAAGATGCTGCATGAGACCAAGCAAGTCGGTGTTAACACTCTCGAATCCCTCGAAAAGCAGGGGAGTCAAATTAGCGGTACTCAAAAAAATGTTGACGAAATAATTTTCCGCGACAAAATTGCCAAACGTCAGATCAGAAGTATCTCAAGTTTTTTTTGGGATTTATTATATCTGATTGCGCCGCTTCCTAAATGGAAATCAAATATCAAAGAAAGAATAGAATCACAGCGTGTTGGTTCAAGTGCAGTAATAAAGAAAAATCTGGATGCAGATGTACTAGCAAATGCGTTAAAAGGCGGTGACAATCTGGATTTATATAAAAAGACAGATCAAAAACTGGATCAGGTTGAAAATGAAGTTAAAGACTTGCATCAAATAGCTGATGACATGCACGATGAAATCATCAATCATAATAATCAACTGGATGTTCTCAAGGACACTACGCACAACTTGAACACTGAAAATCATCAGTTGATCAAAGATGAGCAGCGAATCATTAATAAAATGTAAAATGGACGACTCTTGTAAAGCATCATTCCCGCGGATATGATGTGCGCGTGAA
>DATJFK010000052.1:0-8922 GCA_035495675.1 Gammaproteobacteria bacterium | reverse complement strand
GAACGGCAGAACCCCGCTCCGCGGCCGTGATGGACTCAGCTTAGACTTCATATTAAATAATGTAGCCCGGATTAGCGCGCATTTTGCGCGTAATCCGGGAACAATTTACGCGTAGTCCGGGATGTGATGATGTTATTTCGCCGCAGGCTCTGCCATTTCCACTGCAAACGCAACAGCGATTTTGGCGTAATCTGTCATGTGTTTGATATCAAGTTTATCAATCGTGTCGCGTGAAGTGTGCATGACAGGATTGGTATTTTCAAATCTGGCTTCAGCTGGCAGTACTGCCTTGTAACCTGCATCATTCCACGATGCGTGATCACTGCAGCCATATCCACAGCGTGTGTAATCAACTGGCTGATGTGTGTAAGTGGTGACGATTTTTTCCAGGAATGCAGTGAGTCCGGCGTCAACATTATCTTCCATTAACCAGATGGTTGGGTCACCTTTGTGGGCGTAACCAGTCATGTCAAAGTGCATGACGCCATCAACAGGAATGTTTTTCTTTTGGAAATCAGCGACAACATCTTGTGATCCCACCAGACCTTCTTCTTCCGCGGAATACCAGATGAAGTAAATCGGTTTATTGAATTTCGCGCCGCTGCTAATGAGAGTACGTGCGCTTTCCATTGCTGTCATCGAGCCGCTGCCATCATCATCTGCACCAGGTTTGCGTTCAAAACGACTAGATGTTGTATCCATGTGTGCACCAATTACAACACCAGCGTTGTTGCCGGTGCCAATTTTTGCAATCACAGAAGGTTGACGGTAACCGGATGTTGCAACGGTATAAACAGTCACATCATTGCGGCCGGCTGATTTTGCCATGGTTTCAATTTCAGATTTAATCCAGTTGGCTGCTGCAACACCGAGATCTGAATTAGCGTAACGGTCTTTAGCACTGGAAAAAGATTTCAATCTATCCCACATTTGTTGTGGTTGGATTTGGCTAATCAGTTGGTTGGCTTCGTTTTCAAAACGAATTCGATAAGAATTCGTTGCTGCCTGTTCTGGTTTTGCAAAAGTGTGAGCATTCATAAATGCCTGATGGTCTTTCACGTGATGAATGCCTGGCTTTGCTTTATTCCAGGCTGCAGTAACATTTTTGAATCCACCGCAAGCAGATTTAGTTTGATGTTTAACATCACTGAATTTTTCCAATGCAGCATCATCAACTTTTAATAACTGCATCGAGGAAGACTGAGCCATGACTTCAACAGGTGCGTTCGCCGCATTTACTAAACATGCTGGAGCGATGATGATATGACTGCCTGCGAAAATACTGCCGCTTGTGAGTGCAAATGCTGCAGCTAATGTTGTTTTTTTAAAAAATGACATGATTTATTCCTTTAAGTAAGTTTTTGGTCGAGAATTTTTTCCAACACGCGAAGAGGTGACAAATTTGGATTTTGCATGGCTTCAACTGGCAGATAAAAAGTTTGTTCCAGCAAATATTGTCCCTGCATGGCTGCATGTGACACATGATCAGTCTGCACGATCCACGTGGTAGCAGGAGGGAAGCGCACTTCTTCCTGGCTGACGGTAGCCTGATATTTTTCATCTTCTTTCATGTTGTCATGAATATGCAGCATGTAATGATCGTATGGTGTGCGGCGGCTTTTGGTGATTTTTAATAATCGCAATAAAGCCGAGCTGCCGGGAAAAGGTTTTGCAATTGACGGTGCAAAGCGACGTGCAACATTTTCAAATGATTCACCCAGACGCCAGACGCGGTCATCACTTGGGTTGATATTGCAAAATACCCGCAGAATGCGATTACCCTGATTTGGCGATGATGGGAAAGCATCAACGTGCAGACGCTTATCATCTTTGCGGAAAGAAGTTTTGCGGTCGATGATTTGGACAGGACGGTAGCTGGTACGACCTGGAGTCAGCTGTCCTTGATAATGCGGCATCATGTTGTGGATGAGCGCCTGAGCTTGCGTTGCAAAGCGTCGCAGCATGGCTTTCATTTGTCTGCGTTGTTCATCATTGAGATTCTTAACGCCCCATAATTTATTTTTTTCAGCATGATAACCGACATTTTTAGATGAAGGATCAGCAATGTCAGGAGTGAGGAAATTCATTTCAGCTTCAGTCAAGGCAAACGCAAGTTTAGGAAAATAAAGCACATGTCCGTTTTCCAGCTTATTTATGGCGCGTTGCTGATTCAAGTCGGTGATTTGTTCATTCCATTGCGAGGCTGTAAAAGTTTCGATCATGGTCTGTACCTTTCAGGTTAAGACAGTGGGGGTATTTTAGACTTGTTTAGAGGGAATTTATACAGGAAAGAAGGGGGCGCTTGCAGTCATTCCCGCGAAAGCCGGAATCTCCCTCCGTTTATTTGCACGATTACATCAGGAGGTCCCCGCTTTCGCGGGGATGACAACCTTTCGCGGGGATGATGATTATTTGGATACAGGTTCTGCCAGTTCAACAGCAAACGCTGTACCGAGTTTCGCAAAGTCAGTCATGTGATCCAGTGACAGGAATTCCATCTTGTCATTTGCAGTATGAATGTACGGATCATCATTACCCATTGCAGTTTCAAACGGGAATGCAGATGGAACGCCAGCGCTTGTCCATGATGCATGGTCGCTGCAAGCGTAACCGCATCGGGAATAGTTGTACGGCTGCTTCACATAAGTCGTGATGAGATTTTGCAGGAATGCAGTTAGATCTTTGCTGACATAATCATTCATGAGCCAAATCGTTCTGTCATTTTGATGAGCATAACCAGTCATGTCCAGCTGCAGGGCTGCGGCAACAGGAATATGCTTGTTTTTAAAATCCTGAACGACATATTGTGAGCCGACGAGGCCTAGTTCTTCAGCGGAATACCAGACAAAATAAATTGGCTTTTTGAATTTCATGCCGCTTGCGAGAATGGTACGAGCTGTTTCCATAACAGTCATGGAGCCGCTGCCATCATCATCTGCGCCTGGCATGTGCGGTGTATCGGAATCATTACGGTTCAGCCATGGCCATTCTGTTTTTAATGTATCCATGTGACCACCAATGACAATACCAGCTTCGTTGCCGGTTCCCAATTTGGCAACAACAGAAGGTTGTTTGTAGCTGCCGGTATTCACAAAGTATACGGTGACATCGTCATGTCCGGATTCTTTTGCCATGGTTTCAACTTTAGCCTTAATCCAGTTTGCAGCATCTACACCCGTGTCGGAATTGGCATAACGATTATGGAAATCAGTTAATGTTGTCAGATTGCTCCACATGGTTTGCGGCGAAATGGTTTTGATTAACGCGTCTGTTTCTTTTTGATATTGAATTTTGTACGCCGCTTTTTTTGTTAATTGATTGACGGCGGGTTTGGTCAGTTGATCATTCAAAAATTTTGCGGGAGTGACGGCGCGCAGTGAATGTTGATTGTTCCAAGCGTGAGTAACGTCAATAAACCCACCGCAAGGTTGTTTGGTGTGATGCTTGGCACCCGCAAGGTTTTCAATATCATTCATTGAAACTTCCATGAGATTGTAGCCATTTTTAGTTGCAAGCGGTGTTGTTGTGATTTGGGCTGTATTTAATAAACATTGTGGTGCGATAACCAAGTGTTTTTGTGGTGCTGCGTGAGCTGAGCTGGCAATGATGACAGCAAAAGACATCATCGCAAATGATGTTTTTAATTTCATACTTAATCCTTGTAAAGAAAAAATAATTTAGATTATCCGCTTTTTCATTTGAGCCTGAAGATCTTTAGCAGGTTCAAAGAAATGACGATAACTGATTTTCTGAGGGAGATCAAACCGGCGCTGATGCGCCGGTTTAGGTGGGAGAAATTATATCAACTATTTTTTTTGATCAGATCGTTTAACTGATTTTGATCAACAAAACCAGGCGCATAATTGATGTTGCTTGCTGTTGTAGCATCAGTTTTGCCAACGAATATCGCCGGTGTACCAAGCAGTTTCAAATCCTGACCAAGTTTCATGTTGGCATTGATTTGCTGGGTGATGGCATCAGACTTCATGTCGGTTTGCAATTTATCAATGCTTAAGCCTACGCTTTTTGCTGCTGCAAGTATGGATTCTTGTGTGAATGGCGGTTTGATTTGCATGAGGGCATCGTGTAGCTGCATATACTTGCCTTGCATGTTTGCTGCCAGTGCTGCACGTGCTGCGAATTCTGACATTGGGCCTCGGATTGGGAATTCTTTGAAGACAACGCGCAGGTTTGGATTGTCTTTAATCGCATTATTTAATATTGGTGACATGTCAACGCAGTGCGGGCATTGGTAGTCGAAAAATTCAGCGATAGTGATCGTGCCTTTTGGATTGCCGCCGACTGGATCATTGTTGGCGTGGAACAAATCTTTCGCATATTTGGACGCATCTTTTTGTGTATTTTTAATTGTTTGTTCAGCTTGCTGCATTTGTTTCTGCTGGTAACCCTGCAATGCGGAAATGATGACTTGCGGATTGTTTTGCAGATAATTGTTTATGAGTGTTTGAATTTCTTTTTGCTGTGCATCTGAAAATGCAGCATAGGAGGCAGTGGCCATGCTAGCAATCGCAGCAGTTAATGCAAGTTTCTTCATAAAACGGGACATTGTGATTCTCCTTGAATGGAAATTTAGCGTTCGTGAGATGATAACAGAGAGTTATGCAATATTGTAGCCCGGGTTAGCGCGCTTTTTGCGCGTAACCCGGGATCATTATTTTGGATTGCTTCGTCGCCCTACGGGCTCCTCGCAATGACGTGTGCAATCCTCTCCCTCCGCTTGCTTTTTAATTGCTCAGCTAGCTCCGCACCATCAAATCCCTGTGCAATTAATTCTTGCACCGGGTAGGATTTGGCAGCCTTGGCGCAGGTGCGGAGTAGTGAGATATTGCTTTCAATGCCAGGATAAATTGCCTGACATGCAATGAGAAAAGCTTCAAAACGTTCTTCACGGCGGTAAATGTCCAGGCGCGCAAATAAATCGACTATTTCATCAGCGGAAAGTTCCCGTGCGCGTTGCACATTTGCATGATACGCCGCAGTTAGTTTGGCGAGTTCGTGGTGGCCGTTGGGGATGCGGTAGCGTTTGCAGATTTCGCTAAGTTGTTTTTTATCGCCGTCGGCATAATCATGCAGCAGGGCGGCAAGGCGTACTGCAGAATCTTTTGTTAAATTGCATGCATCGGATAATGCGCGCATACCGCTGCCATTTATTGATAATTGGGGAAATAAGATAGGCAGTGCCCCGCATTGCTGTAAGACTTCAAAAAATTTTTCGGGATTTTTCTCGGTGAGAGCACGTTCCAGTTCTTTCCAGACACGTTCTGCTACCAATGCGTCAACTTCTCCCGCTGAAACCATATCACGCATCAGCTGCATGGTTTCAGGTGCAACAGTGAAGCCCAGATAATGATAGCGTGCGAGAAAGCGCCCTACACGCAAGATGCGTACCGGATCTTCGGAAAATGCTGCCGAGACATGGCGCAGGATTTTTTTATCCAGATCTTTTTTACCGCCATACGGATCTATTAATGTGCTGTTATCATCTTCTGCCATGGCATTGATGGTGAGATCACGGCGCAGTAAATCTTCTTCCAGTGTGACTTTTGGCGATGTATCAAATGCGAAGCCTTTATATCCCGGGCCGGTTTTGCGTTCCATGCGGGCGAGAGCATATTCATCTCTGGTCTTTGGGTGGAGGAATACCGGGAATTCTTTGCCGACGCGCTGGTAGCCAAGGTTCAGTATTTCATCTTCCGAAGCGCCGACCACGACATAATCGTGTTCTTTTACCGGCAGCCCGAGTAGTTTGTCGCGTACCGCTCCTCCTACCAGATAGATTTTCATGTAATATTGAGCTCTTCAGATTGATAGAGATGTAACATGCCAAAAAAGCAGGAAAAAAGCCATGCCCCATTGCAGATTGGGCTGGTGATTTCATATTACGGCAGTACGGTATCGGTTGAAACTGCCGATGGCGGCATCATTCCATGCCACTTGCGGAGGAATCAGGAATTGCCAGTCGTTGGTGATGAAGTGGAATGGCGCCCTGAGGCTGGAGGCGACAATGGTATTGTTGCAGGTATTTTGCCGCGGCGGTCTATGCTGGCTCGTGCTGATGCTCGCGGCAAAATGAAGCCCATCGCCGCTAATATTGATGTGTTGGTGATTGTCATGCCACCGCCACCAGCATTTTCCGTTCAGCTTGTTGACCGTTATCTGGTTGCATCTGAGTTATTAAATATTCAGGCAGCGTTAGTCGTGAATAAAGTGGACCTCATGAGCGAGTCTGATCTGAAGGTACTTGATGAATTGGTTCAACCATATCAGGGTGTTCCCTATCCTGTTATTTTATCAAGCATTATTAGCGAGAAAGGGTTGAATGATCTGGATAAGTTTTTGAGCGGTAGACGCGGTGTGCTGGTAGGGCCGTCTGGGGCAGGCAAGTCATCGCTGATTGCGGCACTCGGGAGTGAAGAAGATGTAAAGGTAGGTGAGGTTGCGGCTACTGGTGCTGGAAAACATACCACTACGGCAACCAGGCTTTATCATTTGCGCGATGGTGGTGCGCTGATTGATTCGCCGGGGGTGAGGGATTTTAATTTATGGCCGGTGACGGGTGCTGAGGTGCTGAAGGGTTTCAAAGAGTTTAAGCAATATATGTCTGGCTGCCGGTTCCGAGACTGTACGCATGCAGTTGAGCCGGGCTGTGCTGTGCAACAGGCGGTCATGGATGGTAGAATCCATCCCGAACGGTTCAAGAGTTACCAGGAATTATTAAAAATAAATAAAAAAAGATGACTTCTTCTACTCAACAAAATTTCAGAATACGCAGCTTTGTGATTCGCGGCGGACGCGGCACGCCTGCACAAGTGCGCGCTATGCGTGATGTCTGGCCGGCTGCGGGTCTTGAGCTTGGCGGTGGTATGTTGGATATGCCAGCAGTATTTGGGCGCGAGGCTCCCGTGTTTCTGGAGATTGGTTTTGGCACCGGGCAATCGCTGCTGGCTGCAGCCGCGCAAAATCCAGATAAGAATTTTATCGGAGTTGAAACACACAGGCCCGGTGTTGGTGCGCTGCTGATGGGTATCGAGCAGTTGGGGTTAACGAATCTGCGCGTGTTTCGCGTCGATGTCATTGATGTTCTGGATAAGTGTATTCCGGATAATAGTCTTGCCGGGGTGCAGATATTCTTTCCTGACCCATGGCAAAAGCGGCGTCATTTTCCGCGGCGATTGGTGCAGCCGGAATTTCTGCACAAGCTGGCAGTGAAATTGCAGCAACGCGGCTCGATTCATCTTGCGACCGATTGGGAAGATTATGCGGTTCATATGATGCAGGTTGTATCTGCATCTACTGAATTTAAAAATACAGCCGGAGAAAATCAGTTTGGCAGCCGTTCACCATATCGCCCTGTGATCAGCAAGTTTGAACAGCGCGCGATTCGGGAAGGACGGAGTGTGAGAGAGTTGCAGCTTGTGAAAAAGTAATTGTCATCCCCGCGAAAGCGGGGACCTCCTTAATTTCACCGTGCAAGTGAACGGAGCGATAACGAGATTTCCGCTTTCGCGGGAATGACGATATTTATGCGCGTGCAATTTCATATCCACTCCGCTAGAATTTTCCTTCCATCAGGAAGAGGTGAATTATGCTGCGAAGGTTTGGGTTGGTTGTGGGTGCGTTAATAGTTGTTCTGCTGTCAGGATGTGTTGAGCACCAGAGTTCCTATCAATATCAAATGCCGGATGGTAAGCCTGCCCAAAAGTGTATTGCCCAATGCAAGGCTGCCAGCAATTCTTGTATGCAGATTTGCGCGCTCAAGAATCGAACCTGCCGCTCTGAAATGCAGCAAAATGCATCTGAGCATTATATGACATACAAGATGCAGCGCAGGTCACAAGGCTTGCCCGCCAAAAAGTCTCTTGATGATTTCATGCGTACCAGTACCTGCGCGCACTCATGTAATTGTGTGCCGGCATTTAATACTTGTTATCGTGCATGCGGAGGCGGGGTGTTTTAGGGTCTGGACAGACTGGGATTCGTCACTTACTCTGTAATATTTATGGATATAGATCACCGGGAGTGTATCAATGCAAAAAAGGATATTGGCAAAAATAATATTGGCTGCGGCAATTGCAATGATTGGTGTTGATGCAGTAGCGATTGCCCCTGGTTTATATATCGGACTAATGATGGGCCCGGCACAAAATGGCGCCGGCAGGACAAGAGCGCAAGTAAAACCTGTTACGAATCCACCTCAGCCAGTGCCTCCTGCCAATTCATCATCTTCAATTGCTCCGAATACTGCAGCAGCGAGTCCGAAATCAACTCAATTCGGTACACGTATTTATATTGGCTATAAATTCAATCAATACGGAAGTTTTGAGGGCGGGTTTACTTATTTTTCAGGGATAAGTTATAACATTGTTCAGGATCCCAGTCTCGCCACACCTGGAAGTAGTTTCCCATTGCAGGCTGCTGCAGGCACAACCGCGCGATTGAGAGATATTGATTTCGTGGGCAAACTAGATTATTCGTACAGCGATACCATCGGAATTTATGCAAAAGCTGGTGTTGCTGCTGTTTATACTACGACACCAGGTGCTTTGCAGCCTACCGCATCAAGATGGGTGCCTGCTCCTACGCGTTCTAATCCGTACGGTACAAAATTAATTTCGACAGGATCAAATAAATATTCATCCAAGCTTACGCCTACATTTAGCGTGGGTGTCACTTATGACATTAATCCAAATTGGCAAACAGATATATCGTGGACTCGTATCATGGTTGGCAGCGCCGTCAAGAATATGAATTATTTTGCGATTGGTCTTTCGTATCATTTCGTGGATTTATACTGCGGTCAGTTCCTCTGTGCCGAGTAGCAGGGAGTTACTAGATCATGATGAATGCGACCATCTCAAAACGAGATTGCATAAAGAAAGTTAGTTTTTTTTCTGATTTGAC
>DATJFK010000051.1:0-12073 GCA_035495675.1 Gammaproteobacteria bacterium | reverse complement strand
CTGGAAGATAGGAAGCAGGACAGCAAGAACGATAAATAAAACAATCGCACCCATGATTAAAATAATTGCCGGTTCGAATAAAGCCAATGCCACTTCAATGATACGAGTGATCTCATCTTCCTGATGTTTGGCAACGCGTTCCAGCATGGATTCCAGCTGGCCGCTTGATTCGCCGCTAGCAATCATGTGAATACTCATGGGAGAAAAATATGTTGTCTGCTTCAGTGCAAGACTAATAGCTGCACCTTCACGCACTCGGTTAACGGCCTCTTCTACTGATTTGCGAATTGGAATGATTGTGATTAATTGCGCTGAAATAGTCATTGCTTCCAGAACCGACACACCAGCACCCGTTAAAATTGAAAGTGTACGCGCGAATCGCGCTGTGTCTGCTGTTTTGGATGCATGACCGATAAGGGGCAATTTCATCAACATGTAATGTGACTTTTCTCTAAGCGCCTCATTCATTTTCAATGCGCGCCTCCATAAAATTACGCCGATCACAATCATGATAAGAATATACAAACCATAACTGCGTGCAAAATTACTGATTCCAATCAGCAACTCTGTGATAAATGGGAGTGATTGTTTTAAATTGCCATATACTGCAACCATTTTTGGCACGACATATTCGAGCAAAAAGCCTACGATTCCGAGCGCCACTAATACAATCATCGTTGGATAAATCAGTGCGGTTTTTAATTTCTGCCGCATTGCTGCCTGTTGCTCTGTATAGTCAGCAAGACGTACGAGCACTTTATCCAGATGTCCTGATTTTTCACCAGCGGCAATTGTCGCGCAAAATAATTCGGTAAATGAATCTGGATGTTCTTGTAATGCAGAAGCCAGTGCATGGCCTTCCATCACTTTGCCGCGTACGCCTAAAATGATTGCTTTAATGGCTGGTTTTTCAGTTTGTTCTGCAACTGCCTGCAGACATTCTTCGATTGGCAGACCCGCTGATAATAGTGTCGCAAATTGTCGCGTGAATAATGCTGTTTCATTCGCATTCATCCCGCGTTTACGATTGAGTGATGCTAACCATGATTGTTTGTTTGCTGTTGTCTGCTTTTTTTCATGTGCAGGACGTACACTGATTGGCATTAAAGATTTATCGCGGAGAAACTGGCGTGCCTGCTTTTCATTTTCGGCTTCGATCACACCTTTTTGTTCGTGACCGCTGCTTGTAACTGCAACAAAGTGATAGGCAGACATATTAATCCTCGCTGGTCACACGTAATACTTCTTCCAGCGATGTATCACCTTTCAAAACACGGCGATAACCATCCTGCCGCAAACTCGGAAACAATTCGCGTGCATGTTTACGCATTTTCTGTTCTGACGCGCCGTCGTGAATCATCGTACGCATTTCATCATCAATCGCAATTAATTCACACACGCTGCTTCTGCCTGCATAACCAGTATGACGGCATGATGGGCAGCCAGCAGCATGATAAATCGTCGGCGGATTATCCGCTGATATTCCCATGAGTGCACATTCGGATGCACTTGCAGGAACCGGCTTTTTGCAATTCGAACACAACAAGCGCATCAAACGCTGTGCGATAACAGCCGTTAAACTGGATGCCAGCAAAAATGGTTCCACCCCCATATCATCCAGACGTGTAATTGCACCAATTGCGCTGTTGGTATGCAACGTGGATAACACTAGGTGACCTGTCAAGCTGGCTTGAATCGCAATTTGCGCAGTTTCAAGATCACGAATTTCACCAACCATCACGACATCAGGATCCTGACGCAAAATCGCGCGCAACCCGCGTGCAAACGTCATATTAATTTTGGAATTAACTTGTGTCTGACCAATACCTGCAAGATCATATTCAATCGGATCTTCGACGGTAAGAATATTGCGCTTTTTATCATTCAATAACGTGAGCGCTGCGTACAGTGTCGTTGTTTTACCAGAACCTGTCGGACCGGTCACGAGAATAATTCCGTGCGGCTTGGTTATCAATTCACGCAGTAATTTTTCCATCTTTGGTTCCATACCAAGTTCGGCAAGATCAAGATGAGAACTTTGTTTATCAAGTACACGTAACACAGCACGTTCGCCATGACTTGTCGGCATGGTTGATACACGCACGTCAACCGCTCGTCCCCCGATGCGCAGTGTGATACGGCCGTCCTGCGGTAAACGCTTTTCAGCAATATCCAGCTTCGCCATGACTTTAATACGGGAAATAATCAGAGGCGCAAGTACTCGCGGCGGCACCAATACTTCACGCAAAATACCATCTACTCGGAAGCGAATTGTTACGCGGTCTTCGAAAGTTTCAAAGTGCACGTCAGACGCGCCTTCTTTAATTGCTTCGCTCAATAATGCATTCAGCAAACGGATGATGGGAGCGTCATCCTGCTTTTCCAGCAAATCCTCTGCTTTTGGCAGCTCATGAATGAGATCCGCAAGATTCATGGATTCGCCAAGATCTTCAGCCATCTGCATGGCAGCTGCAGTATCCGTTTCATAAGTCTTAACTAATTGTTCATTGAATTCTTCATGACTGACTTGCTGCAGCTTGATCGGCATTTGCAGTTGACGGCGTATTTCAGTCAACACAGTTAACGGCGGTTTTTCATGATATAAAACTTGCGCGGCGTCATCACTGACGCCGGCAACGATAACTCCGTATTTTTTTGCAAACGCGAAACGCAATGGGGTCATTGTGACGATGTCTCAAAAGGCGTTGGTAAATCCTTTTTGTTTCTCCACGGCGGTAACAATGTCGGTACTTCTTTATCGCCAATTTCAGCTAATTCATCTCTGAAATTCGCCTGCGTGCTGCGAATATTGGAATATTTTTCCTGCGTCAGCATCATCGCTTCATTCGCATTATGCATAATCACAGGTTTAATAAACACCATCAAATTTTTCTTTGACTGGCTGGATGTCTTTTGCTGGAACAACGCGCCGATAATCGGCAAGTTGCCCAGAATTGGCACCTTGTTAATGCTTTCATTGTTGGAATTACTGATTAAACCGCCCAACACAAGAATATCGCTGCTATTAATGATAACTGAATTCTTGATTTGGCTGGTGTTCACAATTGGTGTGAGACCAGGGTTTTGCGGATTCTGTAAAGTATCATTCTTCAAAGCCAGCTGAAGACGAACGGATGTGCCGAGATTTAACTGCGGCGTAACATCCAGTTTTAATGTAACCGGCTTGATATCAATCGTGGTGAATGGTGTGGGAGTGCCACTTTGTGGGTTAGAACCACCGGTATTCGTTGCATAAGAACCGGTCTGCATCGGTACATTCTGTCCAACTTCAATTGTTGCCTTCTGATTATCCAGCACAACAATAGAAGGTGTTGATAAGATATTGACGCCGGTTTGATTTTGCAGAACACTCAACACAGCCGTGATATCAGATCCTGGTATAACGCCAACCACACCTGCGCCAAGCGCTGGAAATGATGTTGGTAATCCAGATGTAGGAATTGCCGGCCCACTGCCTTGTATGCTACCCCATTGAATTCCAAGAGCTGTTAAATTCGCTTCATCAATTTCAGCGATAATCGCTTCAACTAATACTTGCGCCGGGCGAATATCAAGCTTGCTGACTACTGTTTTCAACGCCTTCATTAATGTTGGCGGTGCAGTGATGATAATTGCATTCGAATTTGGTTCTGCCTGAATGCTGGTTGTATTTTCAGGTTCTTTGGATGCAGTTGTCTTGCTGCCTGTAGATGGTGCAGCGCTTGCGCTTGTATCGCTGCCGCCTTTGCCCTGAATATTTTGCGCAATCTTGCCCAGCAGCGGTGCAAAATCTTTTGCCTGCAAGTATCGCAGATAAACCACTTCAGTATTTCCCGCGCCTGCACTAGCCGGTTCATCCAGCTGCGCGATCAGCATACCCATACGCACGCGCAGTGCTTTCGGGCCGCTTAATAAAAGACTGTTACTGCGGTCATCTACTGCAATAGAAACTGTCGCAGTTTCACCTGCAGCACGTGATGCTGCCTGCAGATTATTCAAGACTTGTCCTACTTGCACAGCAGAAGCATGATGCAGCTGAATCATTTGAATGCTGTTGTCAGAAGCCTGATCGACATCCTGAATAATCCGTGCAATGCGTTTCAAATTATCTGCACGGCCCAGCAGGATTAATACATTACCAGGTGTGTAAGCAGAAATGTTGCTCCATTGCGGCATCATCGGGCGCAGCACTGGAATTAATTGTGTCGCAGTAATATTTTTCAGCGGAATGACTCTGACAACCACTTCATCGCCCTGACCAGGAGATTGTTTGGTCGCGACGCGGGTAGCCATTTCTCCGCTTTCCATATTGGGAACGATCTTGATGACATTACCTGATGGAATCGCTGAATAGCCTAACAATTCCAGCACAGAAAGGAATACATTATAAACTTCGCCTTTACGCAGCGGTTTGCTGGATACGAGAGAAATCTTGCCGGTAACGCGTGGATCAACCACGAAGTTCTTACCGGTTTCCTGCGAAACTTCATTAATGACACTTAAAATATCCGCATCTTGTAAATTCCACAGCCTGGTAGCTGGCTGCGGCACAGGAACATTTTCCTGCAGCTGGGTAATAGCATTTGGCTCAGTCGCTGCATCACCAGCATTCACCGGTGTCTGCGGCTGTTGTAAGGCAGCATTGGTATCAGAAGCTTTTTGCTCTTTTACAGCAGCATCAATCGCTGCCGCAATGGCTGGATCATTGAGTTCTGGATCCACCGTCGCTTCGGCGTAAAGTACCGATGAACCGGCAAATGTAACCAGAAAGAATAGGGATTGGAATAACCGGCGCTTCGTTATTAGAGTATCTAGCATATTTTTATGACCCGGACGATTACTAATATAAGAAAAATCCTACCACAAATAGAGCATGTAAATGTACTGGTGTGATTACGATGATGAATCAGGACAATTGGCAAACTGCACTTAGGTGGGATATAACCCTTTAAATTCATATAATTAAGAAAACACCGCGGGCTTGGCTACCCGCGGTGAAATCAATAAAACATCTTTAGCTGTTTGGTTGGCTGTTGCTGGTTGTCGTCTGGTTTGTGTTATCAGATGACTGACCTGCTGCTGGAGCCGCATTTGAGTCAGTAGCCGGAGCCGCATTTGAGTCAGTAGCAGGAGCCGCATTTGAGTCAGTAGCAGGAGCTGCATTTGAGTCTGTAGCCGGAGCCTGGGCTGGAGCTGCTGCATTGGAATCTGCTGGTGCCATACCGCTGTTATCGGTGCTGGAAGATGAGCTATCGGTTGCTGCAGGTGCGCTGGTATCGGTTGAAGATGAATCAGCGGTTGGTGTCTGACTGCTCATTGCGGAAGAATCAGCTGTCTGCATAGGAGCTTGCTGAGCATCAGCAGCTGCTGGTTGTGCATTCATTGCCGATGTTTCTGTGGAAGCAGCATTGGTGTCATCAGTTGATTTGCCTTCTTCACCGCCTGAGCAACCTACTAAGCCAGCTACTGACAATCCGACTAATGCAGCAATTAGTAAATTTTTACGCATGTTGATATATCCTTCTAAAATATATTTTAGCTAAATAGAATAAAATTTATCTCTCACTTTCCTCGCCATCAAAAAAGCAAGAAATTTGGTCTACCATAATTTTATGGAACAAATATCTTAACCGAAATAATTTAAAGTGCAAAATACCCTTAGCCAGTAAAAAATAAATAAACTCACCGGCGATTATTAAAATAAAATATGGGCAAATAACATACAATAATACTTTTTTAGAAGTATCTTTGATGCATCTTCTCTTTTGCAGCTACCAAAGTCTCGTGAGCAGCAGCATTCGCTTTTTCGGTTCCCTCTTTTAATAAATTTTTTACCTGATGAATATCCGCTTCGTAAATCTTGCGGCGCTCGCGCATAGGCTCAAGTAATGCAACCAGCACATCAATCAATTTACGTTTGCATTCCACATCACCTATCGCACCATTACGGTAACGATCCATCGCATCTTCTACCCAGGCTTTATCAGTGTTGAATGTTTCATGGAAAATCCATAATGGATTATTTTCAACAGTACCTTTATCAGTTGCCTTGAGACGATTGGGATCGGTATACATCGCCATGACTTTCTTTTTAATAGTGTCAGGATCATCGCTCAGGAATATCGCATTATTCAGTGACTTTGACATTTTCAGCAAATTGCCATCGGGTCCCGGCTGACCAATACCAACCAGACGCCGCGTGCGTCCAACCAATGTTTCCGGAATCGGAAACAAGCCGCCCATCTTTTCATAATCTTTATCTTCGCAATGCGAATCAACGCCGCAATAAAGCTGATTAAAGCGCCGCGCCGCTTCTCGGGTTAACTCAAGATGCGGAATCTGATCTTCGCCAACAGGCACAACATTAGAACGAAACGCGAGAATGTCTGCAACCTGATTGACTGGATACATCAAAAACCCAAACGGATAATTATCACCAAGACCTTTATCCCGAATTTCATCTTTAATAGTAGGATTACGCATCACACGCGGATAAGGAATCAGCATGCTGAAAAAGATGGTGAGTTCTGCAATCGCAGAAATTTCAGATTGCACGAAGATCGTGCTGCGCGCAGGATCAATGCCGGCAGCAAGATAATCCAGCATGACTTCCATCACATTTTGATGTACTTCACCCGGTCTATCCATGCGGGTTGTGAATGCCTGCACATTAGCAATTAAAAAATAACAGTCATAATCATCTTGCATGCCGACACGGTTTTCTACAGATCCAACCCAATGCCCAAGATGCAAGTTACCAGTCGGTGTATCGCCGGATAATAAACGTGGTTTATTTTTCATTTATTCTCTCTTTTCACTAGATGAAACGCTACTTGTCCTGCCTTGCTGCTTTTGATGATGTGCCATCCCAGAGGCAAGTCATTATCCTTGATTGTCTCAGCTGCTTCCAGATAGATGTACGCTCCGTCAGCAAGAAATTTCTGCTCTTCAAGATATTTGCAAACTGGCAACAATAATCCAGATTGATACGGTGGATCAACAAACACGATATCAAACGGTTCTTCTGCAAGTTTTAATTGGCCGGGAATTTTTGCACGAACTACTTCGCCATTCTCAGCGTGAAATAACTGCAATTGCTCCCGCAGCAATTCGACAACTTCGGATGATTCATCAACCATCACCACTTTTGACGCCCCGCGCGATAAAGCCTCAAACCCCAGCACACCGCTGCCGGCAAACAAATCCAGACAGCGGGCCCCCGCAATCATCTGGCTCAGCCAGTTGAATAATGTTTCGCGGACACGGTCAGGCGTCGGCCGTAAATCTTTTATATCAGGCACTTTTAAACGCCTGCTGCGCCATTGTCCGGCAATAATTCTTACAGTACCCGGCTTCATGAGAAACCCATCTATCGAAATATTGCAAATATGCTAACATGAAGTCCGTTTAAAAAAAGATAAAAAGGCTCAGGGTCTATCGCATGTTTGATTTTCTCAAGCGCAAAAAAAAGCCAGAAGATGAGGCACAGCAAAATACTGCTGAAAATGTGCCTGCTGAAGAAGCTGCGCAGACACAAGGCGGATTTTTTTCCAGACTGAAACAGGGTCTCGCCAAAACGCGCGCCTCGTTTTCATCCGGCCTTGCCTCACTCTTTCTCGGTAAAAAAGAATTAAATGATGATTTGCTGGCGGAAATAGAAACCGCATTATTAAGCGCTGATGTCGGCGTTGAAACAACAGAACAGCTCGTCAAAACACTGACACAAAAACTTGCGCGCAAAGAATTAAATGATGCGCAGGCTGCTTTCACCTGTCTCAAACAGGAAATGCTGAATATTCTCACCCCCGTCAGCAAACCATTGTCCACCCAGGGTCACAAACCTTATGTCATTCTGGTCATAGGCGTGAACGGTTCCGGCAAAACTACCACCATTGGCAAGCTGGCCAATTATTATAAAAAAGATCACAACAATATTATGCTCGCAGCGGGCGACACCTTCCGCGCCGCAGCCATCGAACAATTACAAGTCTGGGGTGAGCGCAATCAGGTTCCGGTTATTTCCCAGCAGCCAGGCTCTGATACCGCTGCCGTGATTTATGATGCTGTGCAGGCTGCAAAAGCGCGTGAAACTGATTTGCTGATTGCCGATACCGCCGGACGCCTGCATACACAAACCAACCTCATGGCTGAACTGCAAAAAGTTAAGCGCGTCATTGGTAAAGTGGATGCCGCCGCACCGCATGAAGTATTAATCGTTCTGGATGCAACGCTTGGCCAAAACGCACTCAACCAAGTACGCCAATTCAATCAGGCCATCGGCATCACGGGTATCGTATTAACCAAACTGGATGGCACCGCCAAAGGCGGCATCATTTTTGCCATCGCCAACGAAACCGGCATCCCCATCCGGTTTATCGGGGTGGGTGAAAAGATAGATGACCTCAGACCGTTTAATGCGGATGATTTTATCAACGCCCTTTTCGAAGATTAATAAATGTAGCCCGGATTAGCGCGCTCTTTGCGCGTAATCCGGGAACAACTACTGCTATATACAAGTGTTATAATTAATTTGAAGCCCGAACGCTAAATTAGTACAATAAACCCCCTGAAAATACGCAGAATATAGTAGTTAAGACTATGACAAATAAAGAAACCGCATTACTAGCTCTTGATCCCCGGCTGCCTGCGAGCAGTCTGGAAGCGTATTTACATCATATAAATCAAATCCCTATGCTGACCGCGGAAGAAGAATATGAGCTCGCGGTACGCCTGCAGAAAGATGGTGATATCGAAGCCGCCAAGCGGCTTATTATGGCGCATTTGCGCTATGTGGCACGGGTCGCCAAAGGTTATCTGGGCTACGGTCTGCCGCTCGCCGACCTCATTCAGGAAGGCAATATTGGTCTGATGAAGGCTGTCCGCCGCTTCAACCCGCAAGTGGGTGTGCGCATGGTAACATTCGCCATGCACTGGATTAAGGCAGAAATTCACGAATATATTTTGCGCAACTGGCGTATCGTCAAAGTTGCGACCACTAAAGCACAGCGCAAACTTTTCTTTAATCTGCGTAACATGAAAAAACGTCTGGGCTGGATGACACAGCAGGAAGTCAATGAAGTCGCAGCAGACCTCGGTGTCAAACCTGAAACGGTACGCGAAATGGAAATGCGCATGTCTGCATCTGATGCTGCATTTGACGGCTACGATGATGATGAAGACGATCGTAGTTTAAGTCCCGCAGGTTATCTGGAAGATCACAGCCTAAATCCCGCACACCTGCTTGAAGATGCAACCAGACACACACAATCCAGCGACCACATTTATCAGGCGATGGAACATCTGGATGAGCGCAGTCAGGATATCATCCGCACACGCTGGCTGGATGAAAACAAACTCACACTACAAGATCTTGCCGACAAATATCAGATTTCCGCAGAACGCGTGCGACAGCTGGAAAAAAACGCGATGAATAAACTCCGCAAGGCGATTGATATTAACTAGCAACCTGTGTAGATGCAGTATTGCCGCCTCTTAATTGGGTAGCCTCCGAAGATAACGCAAGGCGAACGGCTTCTAATTTTGACATGCGTGCATCACGCAAAAGCTCATAAATTTCTGCAAGCTTGGCGAGATAATCCGCTTTAAAATGACGGTCTTCTTTTGTACCTTCGGGTAATTCACGCACATCACGCAGCACCGCTGAGAGAATATCCCAGTTGTATGCGAAGTGCAGATCTTTTGGTGCAGCGCCCCGGACTTCTGCCGCTTGCTGTGCCTTGGATAAAGATTCCAGAACTGCCGCTTTGTAACGCTCACCTGCTTCCCGCATTTGATCAATGCGTTCAATAAACGAGCCGGTACTCGCATCTTCTGTATGTGGAAAAAATAACAGCGGCATATCAAACTCCTCTAAATTTTTATTATCATAACTCCTATCGTTTAAGAAAATGAATCCCTTACGATATTGATAAGTATAGTAGCCATCTCCGATTTTGCACCCAATATGCTTAATTATTGCTCACAAAAAGTGGTTAATTTTCTGTAGCTTATAAAATAATTTAACGAGCCCTGTCCAGACAGCGAAAATGCAGAGCCTCAGAGACATGGGTTTCGAGAATATCATTTCTGGCTTCAAGATCTGCCAGAGTTCGAGCGAGTTTTACAATACGATGATATACACGCGCAGATAAACTAAATTTTGTCATCACTTGATTCAACATTGTTTCTGCACCAGGCAGCATTTTTGCAACCGTTTCCAATTCTGAAACTGTCAGAAGTGAATTACATTTTCCCTGTCGATTCATTTGCAATGCCCGCGCTTCCATCACGCGTGCGCGAACTGAATCATTACTTTCTTCTGCATTTTTCGCCGCAAGTAATTCAGGTGCCAACCGTGCTACTTCGACATGCATGTCAATTCGGTCTAAAAGCGGGCCAGAAATTTTGGCACGATAACGTTTGACTTGTTCCGGTGAACATTGGCAATCTCGCACTCCGCTGCCAGCGTAACCGCATGGACATGGGTTCATGGCTGCGACTAACTGAAATCTGGCAGGAAACTGTGTTTGATAAGCTGCGCGTGACACGGTAATACATCCTGATTCCAACGGTTCGCGTAAACATTCCAATACATGCCGCGAAAATTCCGGCAGTTCATCGAGAAACAAGATCCCATGATGCGCAAGTGAAATTTCTCCAGGCCGCGGCGGCCGGCCGCCTCCAGCAAGCGCTGCACTAGAACTGCTGTGATGCGGCGCACGGAATGCAATTCTTCCCCAGTTTGCAGGATCAAATCCAACACTGCTGATAGATGCTACAGCTGCAGATTCCAGTGCATCTTCTGTTGAGATTGCCGGCAATATTCCCGGGAGTCTGCTCGCGAGCATCGTTTTACCAGTACCCGGTGGTCCGACGAATAACAAACTATGTTTGCCGGCAGCCGCCACTTCCAATGCACGCTTTGCATGCGGCTGACCACGCACGTCAGATAAATCCGTATGCATGATATCGTGATTATCACATTTTAATTTTTCGCAGACAGGCAATAACTTCTCACCCTGCAAATGCGCGCATACATCCAGTAAATGACGTGCGCACAAAACATTTGCTTCAGTCACTAGCGCTGCTTCCGCTGCATTTTGCTGCGGCACAATTAATATTCTTCCAACTTTATGCGCCGCGAGTACAACTGGAAGCACACCGCGTATCGGCCGCAATTCTCCTGAAAGCGCAAGTTCACCGACAAATTCGTATTGAGATAATTCTTTTTCTGCAATCTGGCCGGATGCTGCCAGCACACCCAGCGCAATCGGCAAATCAAATCGGCCACCCTCTTTTGGCAAATCTGCAGGAGCGAGATTAACTATCATTTTGTGATCTGGAAACTCAAATTGCGAATTTAGTAATGCACTGCGCACACGATCTTTACTTTCTTTGACCGCTGTTTCAGCCAAACCGACAATATGAAACCCTGCCATACCAGGAGAGAGATGCACTTCGACAGTCACTTGCGGTGCTTCAATCCCTGCAGATGCGCGGGAATAGATAATTGCGAGTTTCATATTCTTACTCCTTTTTTCGAGATAGAACATTTCTTCACTGGTACACCTTGCGGAATAAAAATCACCGGAGTACAGGGATGTACGACTGTGACCGCAGGAGCAGTTCCATTTTTATGGAGCGGGGTGTACCAGTGAAGGAATGTTCTATAATTATAGATTTCACGTGATAGAATGACCGGCCTTGCGCCCGTAGCTCAGTTGGATAGAGTATTGGTTTCCGAAACCAAAGGTCGGAGGTTCGAATCCTCTCGGGCGCGCCAAAGATAAAAATGAGACACCCGCCAGGGTGTTTCATTTTTATCTTTAGTGCCCGTTTAGATTCGAACCTCCGACAATACAATATAATTGGTTCGACAAAATCGCATTAGCGATTTTGAACGCGCTTTTCGCGATAATCCTCTCGGGCGCGTGATATAAACATAAGACACCCGTCAGGGTGTTTTATGTTTATATTGCGTGACCGACTAGATTCGAACCTCCGACAATAAAATATAATTGGTTCGACAAAATCGCATTAGCGATTTTGAACGCGCTTTTCGCGATAATCCTCT
>DATJFK010000050.1:0-26793 GCA_035495675.1 Gammaproteobacteria bacterium | reverse complement strand
TGCTGCACACCGCAATCGAGCAGGCACAGCAATACCCCGCAAGCGCACAAGAGCAGCAGCGCGAAGGTCGTGTCACCCTCGCCTTTACCCTCGCACCAAATGGCAGCATCAGTCATTCTCGCGTCGCAGCTTCGTCCGGCATCAGCAGTCTTGATCATGCCGCACTGCAGGCACTACATGCTGCTGCACCATTTCAACATATCAACAAATACCTGCATTCCGTTGAAAATTATCAGATTGATGTGATATTTAAATTAAACTAGAATCCCCGCTCATGATGCATAACGGGCGATTAGCTCAGCGGTAGAGCACTGCCTTCACACGGCAGGGGCCAGTGGTTCGACCCCACTATCGCCCAATTTATAGGATGACCTGTATGAATCACTCGATCTGGCAGACAATTGCTTCTACTTCCTGGACCGTAGTTCTGGTTTTTTATTTATTAATTTATTTTGGTTACAGATCATCAAAACCAAAAACCATCTTACTGCAACAATTACATATCCTGCTGATCATCACTCTGATGATATCTGCAGTCAGTTTTTACTCTCTCATTCTCTTAAATTCAGTCACTCTGGTAAGTTGGATGATCATGTTCATCCTAGGCGCTGGATTTGGCTGGCAGTATTATCTTCGTCTCAACATCAAGCCAGACACTAATACAAAAGGCGCGATACTTGTGCCAGGATCGTGGATCACGATGGCTGTAGTATTAATCGTTATTGCTGCAAGATACTATTTCAAATATGAAATCACACCTGATACCGCCATGCTGAAAACTCCAACACATTCATTCATGCTGGCAGTGTTTTACGGATTAATTTCAGGTTCGGTATTTGGGCGCACCATGTATGCCGGGCGCGTACTCAAGCAGACTTCACCAGCGCATTAATATGCGCTGGCACACAATGTGCGAGCGCATCAAGGTTATATCCGCCCTCAAGCACAGAAACAATTTTCCCATCTGAATATTTTTCCGCAATCTCACGGATTTGCGTCGTCAGCCAGACATAATCTGCATCAGTTAATTCAATATTTCCCAGCGGATCTTTCACATGCGCATCAAATCCGGCAGAGAAAAACACCAGCTGCGGTTTGAATTCATGTAACTTGTCAAACCATGCAGCCGCAGTTCTCGCACGATAATCTTCACCGTTTGTTCCTGCAGGCAGCGGCAAATTAATAATATGAGGATTATCAAGCTCAGGCTCATAACCGGGATACAATGGATGCTCAAATGAAGAACACAACATTACATTCTGATTTTCCTGAAAAATCTGCTGCGTTCCATTACCATGATGCACATCAAAATCAATAATAGCGATGCGTGACAATCCATGAGCTTCCATTGCATGCATCACACCGACCGCGACATTATTAAAAATACAAAAACCCATTGCACGTTCACGCTCTGCATGATGTCCGGGAGGACGCACATTACAAAACACTGCCTTTGCATCGCCCGACATCACGAGATCTACTGCAAAAGTAACGCTGCCAGCTGCAAGAAATGCAGCTCGCAGAGTATCTTTATTCATATACGTATCTTCATCAATACCGACGTAATCTTCTTTTGGCGCAATGGATTCCAGCCATTCAATGTAATGTTTAGGATGCACACGCAAGAGCTGCTCACGCGTCACAACAGGTGCTTCATAACTCAAAACAGGGAGTTTGAAATGAAAACGCGAAATCGCATCATTGATCACTTCTACGCGACGCGGTGATTCAGGATGCATCTCGCCTGCATGATGTAATACACAATCTGGATGAGAAATGATCGCTATCGTCATAAATTTATCCATCAACAATCACAGAGTCTTTTACTGCGTTAATAACAGCAAGGCGCACAGCTTCTGCGGCCATTGTTCCCACAGTTAACTCTGAAGCAGAAATTTTTCCGAGTGACATACAAAACACAATATCGCCGTCAAATCGCGTGAAAACTGGTGAAATGCTTCGCGCTAGTCCCGCCGCACCCATTTTTGCAATGCGTTTGCACTCATCCTTTCCAAGAGCAGCATTTGTAAATATAGCAGCTAATGTGGTGTTAGCCTGTATAAAAAGATTTTCTTCTGCCGCTCCTGACAACAAAAATTTTTCACAATCCGCAAACTGACCGTGTATATCGCGAGCTCCCGCAATCATTGTACCTTTATCGTGCACATCACCAACGCTGTTCACCACAGCATATGCCATCACTTCGAGACCGTCTTTTTGTGTCAGCACAGCGCGGCCGATACCACTCGCCATGGATTTGGCAAACGGAATTAATTTACCGACAGTCGCACCTGTACCTGCGCCTACACGTCCGCAGTCAATGTTGCCTTCAGAAGCACGCTGACAGGCATGATAGGCATTTTCATCAACCGGAAAATGTTCGGAACGATAGGATAAATCATAGATCGCGGCTGCAGGCACAATAGGCACCACTCCGCTTGGTACCGGGTGGCCGATATTTTTTTCTTTGAGATACCGCATGACACCACCTGCCGCATGCAGTCCAAACGCACTGCCGCCAGTCAACACTAGCCCATGACAATGCGGAACACTGTTATCAGGATCGAGTGCAGCCAGCTCGTGGCTAGCAGGAGCAGAGCCGCAAATCCAGTACCCGCCAATTGCGGAATTTTCAAACAGGAAAACGGTAACCCCTGTCCCCTTGTCTTGATCCGAATAATGGCCGATTTTCAAACCTTGCATAAGATAACCCTGTTTTTGATCTGGATGAATAAGTGATATTATACGCGGCAATCAATTTTTAAAATGGATTATCAAACTTATGATAAAAATGACTCTTGCGCAGGCTGCCCGCATTCTGGGATTGAATGTCCCTGCCGCTGACATTGAATTTAACGGCATCAGCATTGATACCCGCACACTGCACCCAGGCTGCCTCTTTGCCGCGATTCGCGGTGAACATCTGGACGGTCATGATTATGCCGCTGAAGCTGCCCAAAAAGGCGCTGTCGCCGCACTGGTCAGTCGTCAGCTTGCCGTCAATCTGCCGCAGCTGATTACTGCTGATACAACACTGGCACTTGGTAAACTGGGAGCAGCTTGGCGTAATGCGTTCCACATTCCCTTTATTGCCGTCACCGGCAGCAACGGCAAAACCACCACAAAAAACATGCTGGCCAGTATCATGAAAGCCGCCTGCGGCGGTAATGAAGACCAGGTACTCGCCACCAAAGGTACACTCAATAATCACTGGGGCCTGCCGCTGACCCTGGCACTGCTGAATCATACTCACCATTATGCTGCTATTGAAATGGGTATGAATCATTTTGGCGAAATCAAATATCTGACCGAATTAACACGCCCGGATGTTGCCGTCATTACCAATGCATCCGCCGCTCATTTAGCGGGCGTAGGCAGCATTGAAGGCGTTGCCCGTGCAAAAGCGGAAATCTTCCTCGGCCTGCCGGAAAACGGCACTGCCATTCTCAATCGTGATGATGCGTTTTATGATTTCTGGACTCAGCAAATCGGCAGCCGCAAACACATCAGTTTCGGTTTTCATCCTGAAGCAGATGTACAAGGCACACTGCATCCCTCAGATAACACGTTCCAGAGAATCACGATGAAAACTCCTGCCGGCACGATTGAAGTGAATCTGCCGCTGCTTGGCAAACATAATGCAGCAAATGCACTGGCTGCAGCCGCTGCATGTCTTGCTGTCGGTATTGATATTCAGGCAGTGAAATCCGGTCTTGAAACCATTGCACCGGCACCCGGCCGCCTCATCATGCATACACTTGCAAACGGCGTAAAAATTATTGATGACACTTACAATGCCAATCCGACTTCTTTGCAGGCAGCTGTCGAAACACTCTCCGCATTTGCCGGCAAAAAAATTCTAGTGTTAGGTGACATGCGTGAATTAGGCGATGATGCCAAAAACATTCACCAGCATGCGGGCGAAAAAATTCGTTCCGCCGGCATCGATTATCTTTTTACATTCGGCGATTTAAGCGAAAACACTTCGCATGCATTCGGCGAAGGTGCATATCACTTTAGTGAGCAGGAAAAATTGGTAAATGCATTGAAACCATTTTTATTTAATACAACAACAATACTGGTTAAAGGCTCGCGATCTATGAAAATGGAGCGGGTCATTGCCGGACTAGTGGGATAAAATACTATGACAATTAAAACCCCAATCACCGTCGCATACGGTGATGGAATCGGCCCGGAAATCATGACGGCTGTCATGAAAATATTAACTGCCGCCAATGCGCAGATTGAACCTGAAGTCATTGAAGTCGGCGAAAAAATGTATCTGCAAGGATGCAGCACCGGCATTCCCGATGATGCATGGAAATCACTCAAACGTACAAAAGTATTATTAAAAAGCCCAATTACCACACCGCAAGGCGGCGGCTATAAAAGCCTGAATGTCACCATGCGCAAAACTTTAAGTTTATTTGCGAATGTGCGCCCCTGTGTTTCTTACTCACCGTACGTGCAAACCAACTTCCCCAAAGTTGACATGGTGATTGTGCGTGAAAATGAAGAAGATTGTTATGCCGGCATTGAACACCGCCAGACAGATGAAGTGTATCAATGTCTGAAATTGATTTCGCGCCCTGGCTGCGAGCAAATCATTCAATATGCATTCGAATATGCGCGTAAATTCAACCGCAAAAAAGTGACCTGTCTCACCAAAGACAATATCATGAAAATGACGGACGGCTTGTTTCACCGCGTGTTTGATGAAATAGCCGCAGATTATCCCGAAATCGAACACGAACATTTGATCGTCGATATCGGCACCGCGTTAATCGCATGTAAACCAGAACGTTTTGATGTTGTTGTCACATTAAATTTGTATGGTGATATTATTTCTGACGTTGCTGCACAGGTAACCGGATCAGTCGGCCTTGCCGGATCTGCAAACATCGGCAACCAGATGGCGATGTTCGAAGCGATTCACGGTTCAGCGCCGGATATCGCCGGCAAAAATATCGCGAATCCTTCAGGTTTATTGAACGGCGCCATTCAAATGCTGATTCACATCAATCAGCCGGAAACCGCCGCACTGATTGAGAACGCATGGTTAAAAACCCTGGAAGACGGGATTCATACCGGCGATATTTATTCTGAAAAATACAGCAAGAAAAAAGTCGGCACGCAGGAATTTGGCGACGCAGTCATTGAACGTCTGGGTCAAAAACCATCTCATTTCAAACCTGTCGATTACAAACCTGGCGCATATGCGAAAATCGAATGTTACGGCGGTCGTCCGCGAATCGAAAGCAAAAAAGAATTAGTCGGCGTTGATATTTTCATTGATAACCCGACAGATATTCCTGCCGAAGAACTCGCAAAAAAATTAACTATGCACGGCGGTCCGCTGGAACTAATTGTGATCACCAGCCGCGGCTTGAAAATCTGGCCGAACAGCACAATTGATGCACCGTATCTCAGACACTGCTGCTGCCGCTTCCAGTCCGCGAAAAAAGTTGAAGATTTAAATGCGGTTGATCATCAAGACATTTTCGATCTGATGCAGAAAATCAATCTGTCAGGACTTGATATCATCAAAACCGAAAATCTTTACACATTTAACGGAAAAATTGGATATACCCTGGCTTCAGGCCAATAAGGAGAACGCATGTCATCTCCCAGATCCGGATCAGGATACTTACTGCCGCCGTATGCGCGCGGCAGACGCACATATTATCCTGCTGCCGATATGGTACCCAGTGATGATTCGGATTCGGATAATGACGCTGAATCCGTCATGCAGATGCTGAGAGATTTTTTAAGCAGCTCTGAATCTTCAAAAGCGATCGAAAAAGAAAATTTACATGCAAAAAAATTACTAAAAGACCTGACGATCACGCAGCTTGATTTCACTCCTGACATGAATAGCCAGAACGGCAACATCATCCGCTTATGCCTGCGCCGAAACCAGTTACTCATAGACTATCCAGCGATGTCACGCACGATACTTGCGCTGGCGTATGCAGCTGGACTTTACAAAATTAAAGGCGAAGCAGGCTATGATCCGCGAATGAATTCTTTTTTCAAACATCATGCAGATGAGAGCAGTGTCAAAATTCCCGATGCGGTTAAAGAATTTTCCGCTGAACTGGAAGCATTCTCAAATATGAGATACCATTCATCTGTAAAATTCAGGAGCAACCCGAGTGAATAAAAAAGCTGAAAAACTACCGGATCTCGAGAAATCCATGGCGGAAATTTCTCAGCTGATAGAAAAAATGGAACAAGGTGAATTGACACTGGATCAATCACTGGGCCACTTTGAGCGCGGCATCACATTGGTAAAACATTGCCAAAAGATATTGCATGATGCGGAACAAAAGGTTCAGATATTGATTCAGAACAATAAGCAGGAACAATTGGAAGAATACGGCAGTAATGAGGATAGTGACAATGAAAACGATGGAGATACGTAACCTGTCTTTAGATGAAATCATGAATTTTACATCTGAACGACTGAATCATGTTTATAAAACTTATCTGGATAACACAACATCTCTTGAATTGAAAAATGCGATGGAATATTCGCTGCTAAATGGCGGCAAGCGTTTGCGCCCGCTCCTGGTTTATGCAACTGGTGCCATATTCAATGCTCCCCTGGAAAATCTTGACGTCGCTGCTGCAGCAGTCGAATTAATTCATACCTATTCACTTATTCACGATGATTTGCCCTGCATGGATGATGCCGCCATGCGCCGCGGTCGTCCTGCCTGTCACAAAAAATTTGGTGAAGGCATGGCAGTACTCGCTGGAGATGCGCTATTAACACTATCCATGCAAGTAATTGCCAGCCACCCTGCGCCCTTAAAAGCAGACCGTCGCGTTCAAATGATGGATGTATTAAGTCAGGCAAGTGGGCCATACGGCATGGCCGCAGGCCAGGCATTAGACTTGACCGTCATGACCGATGACAGCATTTCCACCCGTGTACTTGAAGATATTTATCGGTTGAAAACCGGTAAATTATTAGCCTCTTGTACTGAATTAGGCTGGCTGGCTTCGAAAGATGATGACGAAAACAACCTGGATGCCATGCGTGATTATGGTCGCCATGTTGGCCTTGCTTTTCAGATTCAGGATGACATTCTGGATATAGAAGGTGAAGGCGAAGACACTGGCAAGCCCAAAAACATAGACAGCACTAATCAAAAATTCACCTATCCCAAAATGCATGGCATCAAATCCGCTAAAGAACGCATTGAAAAATTGTACAATCAGGCTCTGGAAGCCATTAATTTCATGAATGATGATGCACAAATATTGCGTGAGCTGGCGAAGAAGATGTTGATGAGGAAAAGCTAAATATCGTCATCCCCGCGAAAGGTTGTCATCCCCGCGCAAGCGGGGACCTCCTGATATAACCGTGCAAGCAAACGGAGGGAGATTCCCGCTTTCGCGGTAATGACGAAAGGAGCAACGTGGGAGATTCCCGCTTGCGCGGGAATGACAGCTAAGATAACATTTGCGCATTATTTACCTTGTAGAGTTGCATCATGTATTGTCCATTCTGCCAGGCTACAGATACCAAGGTCATTGATTCGCGTTTACTGCGTGAAGGCAATCAAACGCGCCGGCGTCGCGAGTGCCCGGAATGCAAGGAAAGGTTTACCACGTACGAGTCCGCGGAAATTTCTCTCCCGCGCGTGATCAAACGTGACGGAAGACGCGCACCGTTCAGTGAAGACAAACTGCGGTCAGGCATTATGCGCGCATTGGAAAAACGCCCGGTCAGCATAGAAAAAATAGAAAATGCACTGTCACATATACTGCATAAAGTTGTAACCACCGGCGAAAAGGAAATTCCCACCCAATTAATTGGTGAACTTGTCATGGACGAATTGCGGCAGCTGGATCAAGTTGCCTATGTGCGCTTTGCATCCGTGTACCGCAGCTTTGAAGACATACATGAATTTAAAAAAGAAATAAGCAAATTAACCAGAGACGCAAAACGAAGCGAAGCCAAACCAGATGACAACAGAAAACAATAACGAATTCAGCGCAAGTGAACGACACACTGCGAGACACTACGCTGTACAAGCCATGTATCAATGGCAAATTGCCGGCGCATCCATCAACGATATCGAGCAGGAATTTTTATCAGAGCATATCGATAAAAAAATTGATATGCCGTATTTCAAAGAATTAATTCACGGCATTCCGGAAAACAAAGAAGAAATCGACAATGCGATTAAACCATTTTTAAATCGCAGCATGTCAGACATTGATCCGGTTGAATTAGCCGTGCTGCGTCTTGCGACTTACGAATTACTTAAACGTCCTGATATTCCTTATCGTGTCATCATCAATGAAGCGTTGCAGCTCACCAAAAAATTCGGTTCGGTCGAAGGTTATAAATTTGTGAACGGCATCCTGGACCGCATTGCCAAAACACACCGTGAAGTTGAAGTGAAGATGCAGAAATAATGTGGTTGGGTTAACGTGCTATTTGTTTATTACCGAGCAGCCACGAAGACTGCTGGTAGAGATTACTTATTTTTTCTTTGGGCCTCCCTCGAAATCTTCAGGTTTCTTGCCAAATATTGGATTCACAGTTTTGACCTCTGCTTTAGCAGCTGATTTTCTTTCTTTTTCAGCAGCTTTTTGCGCTTCTTTCTCAGCTTTCTCAGCTGCTTTTTTAGCAGCCTTAGCTTCTTTCGCACCGCCAGTTTTCGAAATAATAGATGAAGTATTAAACTCTGACACAGGATCTGAAATAGCTCTTTTACCAGGCTCTTTCTTTACAACTACAGGCCGTTTAAATGTCTGACTAAAAGAACGAAATAAACCTGGCTTTGTACTTCTAGGTTGAGGTGCCGATGAGTATTGTGCCAATTGCTCTTGTTCTTTTTGCTGTTGAATAACTCTTTCATGAATCCTGGAATTCTTGCCGTTTGCATATTGCTGATATCTTTCATCTCGTTCGTCTTGACTATATGCGAGATTAGAATTCGTTGACATACGATAATCAAAACAATTAGTGCATTCTTGTAGACAATCTTGAAGCATCTTCATTGTAATAGGAGGTTTATCTTCCCCTCTTTTAGTATTTAATTCATTGAAATATTCTTGAAACATCGGCAAATTTACTTGGGTCATTATCGAAGTTAATTTGTATGCTAACGATCCTAAAATCAAATCACGATAATATCCTTCTTCCTTTTCTATCAATTTTTCAGATAAATTCCCATGATTTCGCTCTATATTAGTAAGGCTATTTACTGCAATATCACGAATGAACGCTTTAAATTGCGGATCACTTGCAAGCGGTTCTACGAGATCAATGATAATACTATTCAACTTCCGAAAAATTTGTTCGTTAATCACAGTCGTTCTTCCACCTGGTACTTCGGGGCGGCTAACTGCTCCTTCATTCTCAAGAAGCGGACACACTTCTTTAACTAATCTAGCAGTGGCGGCGTGAAGCAACTCTTTGACATCAGGGTAAGTATTCAGAAATTGTTCGTATCCTTGCGCGTTCTCAGTTGGTCTAGGCATATAAGCAAAATTAATTGTAGTTTTACCAAATTTTGCATCAGAAAAAAGTCGTCCATCATAAGCAAATACTCCCATTATTGCTGAAGCATTCTGGTGTTCGGAGTTTTGATTAGTATCGTAGTAGTTATGCATATCATTAGGAATTCTGGTTACATAATCTATCATTGACACTGTGATATCATTTTTTGTAACAGAATTTGCTTGCACATCAGTTAAATGCTTCATCAAAACTTCTATAAAATCTTTTAATTCTGGTTGAACTCGGCCGTCCATAACTCCCCCCAGCTTAATTGCTATATTTATCTAAAGTATAGCAGTTCAATCTGATTTTTCCGTTGATTAACCACTTGTATCTATTGATAAATTGAGTTAATTTTTGTTTACATCAATGATGAAATGGAGTTATGTATGAATCAGGGAACCGCTTTATTTGTCGCTGGAATCGTCTTTGCAATCGTCGCCATTATTCATTTATTAAGGCTGGTTACCAAATTTGACATCATCATAGCTGGAAAACATATTCCATTGTGGGTGAATGTTGTTGGATTGATCGTCGCCGGCGGATTGAGCTGGTGGATGTTTGCAGTGATGTAACGCGGTTGTTTCCGGGTTACGCGTGAAAGCGCGCTAACCCGGTCTGCATGCTTCCTTAACGACTTTTAGCAAAAAGTCTTCACACTTCTGCAGTTGTTCAACTGTAATATATTCATTCGGCCTGTGCGCTTGTTCGATGCTGCCGGGACCGCACAAGATGCTGGGAATTTCAGCCTGTTGAAACAAACCTGCTTCGGTTGCGTATGATGCCTTGCGGACTTCGTGATCGTTTGTAAGCTTTCTAACGAGTTTATTAATATCTTCTTCTTCGACTTGACTTAATCCTGGAGCACCAGCGAATTTATCCAGTGTGATCTTTGCACCGGAATATTCCCGCAGCATATACGGCAATAAATCCTGCTGGATATATTTTTGAATTTTACCTTCAAGCGCCGCTTGTGTATTTTCCATCAGATTTCGGAACTCAAATACAAATTCACATTGCGAGGGAATTGTATTTGAAGCATTACCGCCTTTGATTAAATTCGTCGTTAAGGTCGTGTACGGCACATCATACGCAGGATCATAAGGTCCATTATTTTTAAATTCATCTGCCATGCCGCGGATAAAACAAATCAATTGCGCAGCATATTCAATCGCATTACAACCTTTTGGCGTTAGCGATGAATGCGCTGCATTGCCATGCACCGTGCAGCGAAATGACTGTTTACCCTTATGCGCAACCAGCGGCATCATTTCCGTCGGCTCGCCCACGATGCACGCTCGCGGCTGCCAGCCGATATCAGGTAACGCGGCTATCATAAATGGTGCACCGCGACAGCCAATTTCTTCATCATATGAAAATGCAAAATGCAATGGATACGCGAGTTTCATGTCTTTAAATTTTGGTGCCAGTGCCAATACTACCGCGAGAAATCCTTTCATATCTGCCGTACCGCGTCCAAATATTTGATCGCCGATTTGTGTCATTTCAAATGGATTGGTATCCCACTTTTGCCCTTCTACCGGCACAACATCTGTGTGTCCAGACAAAATCAGACCGCCGTCCGTACGGCCGCTGGCAGCAGGAAGTGTCACAAACAAATTGGCTTTTTCTTCTATTGGATCACGAATAAGTTGTAAATCAGCATCAAATCGGCGCATCCAGACTTGTATGACATCAATTAATTCCAAATTGGAAAGATGTGACGTCGTGTCAAATGCAATCAGGGTATGCAGCCATTCAAGAACAGTCATCACAATCTCCCGTCTTCTTCATAAAAATAAGCTGCAACACAGCTGATAAATACTGATGCCATTAAATAATATGCTATGGCAACTGGTGTCTGCAGTGTTTCAATTAACCAGGTCACGATAAATTGTGCGAAACCGCCGAATAACATGACTGTCAGATTATAACTAATTCCCAGACCAGATGAACGGATATTGATGGGAAATAGTTCCGCCACCACCGCAGCAAATACACCAAAGAAAGCTGCGAGAAGCAGGCAGCAAATCAATTCGACCATCATAAGATTTAAAAAACCTGGCGACGCAGCAAGCCAGTAAAATAATGGATAGATCAATATCAGATACATAAAAATCGATGAAAACAGAATTGATTTTCTGCCAATACGGTCTGATAACATTCCGAAAAATGGAATGAGCAGTATCATCATAAATACTGCAATAGCCAGCGCAGTAAATGCATCATTGAGCGGCATATGCAAATAGATAACAGCATATGTCGGCAGATAAGAGATATTGACGTAAGTTGTCACCGTTCCACCGACAACAATACCCATGGCGATCAAAATCTGCCTCCAGTGCGCACGCATATCACTCCAGAAATGATTACGTTTCTTTGTTTCCCGCACAGAAGCAACATGTGTTTCCTTTAAATTATTTCTGAGATAAAAACCAATCGGCGCGATGATCAAGCCCGCCATAAAAGGAATACGCCAGGCAAATTCTTCGAACTGCTGCAATGTGTAATGTGTTGTCAAAATCATACCGACCGCGGCACCCATCAGCATCGCCGTCATTTGCCCTGCCATTTGCCACGAACCGTAATAACCGCGCTCTGCGGGCGGTGCCATTTCAATTAATAACGAAGTTGATACAGCAAACTCGCCGCCGGCGGAAAATCCTTGCAGCATTCTGGCAATTACAATAATGAGAGGAGCTGTAATGCCGGCTTGCGCATAAGTCGGCGCAGTTGAAATCATGAGTATCGCCAGCGTCATGATTGCAATCACCAGAGTAATCGCCGCCTTACGGCCATGCTTGTCTGAATAAATCCCCAATACAATTCCGCCTAACGGCCGCAGGCAAAATGCAACACCGAAAGTCGCGGTTGCAGCCAAAATCGAGTTTGCGGGATGCGCCGATGGAAAAAATATTTTAGCGATAACTACGGTCATGAATGAATAAACGACAAAATCATACCACTCAAGTGCATTGCCAATGATGACCGCTATAACGTTTTTAATGCTGATTTTTGCTGATGACATGATTCATCCTGAGTGAGTTCGGGTTACGGACGTCATTTATATATTGGCTCCACCTCAAACGGGGTACTTTGTTAAACTTGATCAGTGTAACAAGGCGGATGGGGGAACAATATATAAATGACGAGTAACCATTCTGAATTGATTTATCAAGTCATTCAAGTCTGGTTATCAGATTGTATACTTTCTCGTGTCATCATCCGGCATGACTGCACCATGTTTTTGTAAAAACCCTGCAAGGTCCGTTTGTCCTTTTACGAAAGCGACTTGAATTGCAGATATGTTCGTCATGCGGTTTCGTTGATTCACATCATCACCATGAGAAAGCAGATATTCCATGGTTTTGAAACTTTTACTGAGTGCGGCACGAAAAAATGCCGTTCGCGCTTCCCTGCCGCATACGGTCATTTGTGATTGATCATGTTTAATGAGTGCATCCACGGCATCAACACTATCCACGATGGCTGCAACGTGAATCGCCATCTCACCATCATATCGTGTGATTTTATAATCTGCGCCGTTATCCAGTAATGTTTGCATGACAGGTACATATGCATAATATGCCGCACGATGCAGTGGCGTTTCACCAAGATCACCAACTGCATTGACATCAGCGCCGCGCGCGATTAATTCTTCCACAATTGCAAGATGACCGTATTCAGCAGCAAGATGCAAAAGCGTATCATTAGCTGACGTGCGCATCGCCAGCATGGCTTTAGTTTCTGCCAGTGTGGTTTGGGCAAAATAATTTTTAATGTAAGCCGCATCTCCAGCTCTGACAGCACTAAATAATTCGTTAGGTGACATATTTGACATAATAACCTCACTCAACCCGCATTAACTGCCTTTTGATCGCCCAGAACCAATTTTCGGATTAGCCCTCGGCTTTTCATTTTCTTTCTTTGTCGAATTCAACTTCTGTGAGCGAGTCACATTAGCAGTATTACCCGCCCCAGCTGCATGCTTCGCTGAATCAACAACGGCTGTCTGCGTCTTCAGCTCTTTCAGCGCTCCAGCAGTTTCTTTATCATCCCATCCCATCAATGCACTCATTGCAATCAGCGTACTTCCAGCGGAAAATTTAGCATTAGCAGCCTGGGTTTGCAGTGCAGCATCAGCGATTATCATTTCTTTCTCAAATTTTTTCGGATTACCGAGTACTTTTAATAAGGCCGCGGCATCTTCATGACGTATTCTGTTTTCAGGTTTATCTTCGCTTAATCTTTCAATCACCGTTTTTAAGCGCTGTCCTTGTTCGCCCTCGAATATCGGTTTAGAAAAATCAAATTTAGCGCCATCTGGCTGCGGATTTATCATTGGTGTATTCAACGAGTGGCCGGTGGCAATATGATATAACGTCATCGCGAGTTGATGACTGTATTCTTTTTCCCATATTTTCTTAAACTCTTCACGTGTACATGGCATACCTTTTTTATTAATAAGATAATCATCTGATACGTAAGCCTGGGTATATATATCATCATCGTAGACACGTTTACCGCCGTGAGTCACCAATAATTCATTAACAGGTCTGAACGCCTTTGTATCTGCAACAACTATCTCATCCTTTGCGCGTAATAATAAATTTTCAGGTTTAAAGTCCATCCAGATAACATCATTTTTACTAATATCACTTAACATTTTTGATACTTGCAATCCCACAAGCTGTGTCATGTGCAATGGCGATGTGGCCTTGGGGTCATTGTTATCAGTATTTCGATGAATTTCTTTGACGCGCGCTTCCAATGAAGTATGACATTTTTCAACATATGATACATACCCAAATTGCCCGGTGGGGAATGGATTGAATTCAGGATTGATTTGTCCAGTTTCATCCAATACACGTTCAGTTTTACCATCATATTTCACTTGTCCATAATTCCTGGCAAGCCATGACGGGTTACTCTTGCGAAGCTGGTCGATTGCATTATCCGCAGACGGCCGTTTCACACCCAAAGTAATAACGACCGCATTATCATCCATCTTCATGATGAGATTAAGATTATTATTCCCACTCAGCACCCTGACATTTTCACGTGATATTTTTTTTCCGCCGACCTTGAGATTATTCACATCCAGAAACTTGTGCACACCATACTGAACATCCGCTGTCGAACCAGCTTTCGAGAAATAAGTAGCCATTAACACACTGGTTAAGTTGTTTTTTTTAGTTTCTAGCCCAGCAGCTTTCGCGAGCTTTGTAATATCTTTATCTTTTTTTGAGGGATCCATTCATACCCCTTTTAATTATAAGTATTTGCTACCATGAGTATAGTGCAAAAAATAGTGCATTTATTTAGCGAAGATGAATAATTTAAACAAAAAAATCAATGTATTATGTCTATGACCAGCCAGAGAGAACCCGCATTTGATAAGAACCCATACACGTGTACAATACTTCGATGAAATTCTTGAAAGACATGCAAAACCGTTACGATAAGATCCCACCAGTGCCGAAAGCCGTGTGGCGCAATCCACTTTACTTTATCGCTTTTGGTTTTGGCAGCGGCGCCGCTCCATTCGCACCGGGAACATTCGGCACACTCGCAGCAATTCCATTTTATTTACTCTTAAGCATGCTGCCACTCTCTGCGTATTTTGTTTTTCTTTTATTGTTTATCATATTCACTTCATGGTTATGCGATTACATCAGCCGGCAAACACACACACATGATCACCCTGGCATGTGCATTGATGAATTCGCAGGATTTTTTGTAACGATGACAGCAGCGCCTGCCGGCTGGTGGTGGATATTTATCGGTTTTGTGTTGTTCCGTTTCTTCGATATCGTGAAGCCTTGGCCGATTTCATATGTTGATAAAAACATTCACGGCGGATTTGGCATGATATTTGACGACGTGCTTGCTGGCATGTATTCATTTCTCATCATGCAAATCATTTATATGTACATAAGGAACGCAGCGTGATCACATCTATAAACTGGTTTCCTGCCGCATTGTTATCATTATTATGCTTTGGCCTCTGGGGCTTTTTTGCAAAAATGGCTGTTACCTATATTGATGCCAAAAGCGCTCTGTTTTATCAGGCACTAGGCATCACTTTTATCGGCCTTGTGATACTTGTCATGTTGAAATTCAAACCCGCAGCTGAATTCAAGGGGATAAATTTCGCATTTCTGTCCGGCATCGTGAATGGACTCGGATTATTGTTATATCTGGTAGCAGCCGACAGAGGCAAAATCACTTCCGTAGTTACACTGACTGGATTATACCCTCTCATTACCATCTTCCTGGCATTTGCCATTATTCATGAAAGCATCAGTGCCAGACAAGGTGTGGGTATCGTCATGGCACTGGCGGCAATTTATTTATTGTCATAGTATGAATGCCATGGATAAGCCATATAAACTCTCATTACATATTTTTCGCCGCGACTTGCGACTGCAAGATAATACTGCGCTTATCAATGCACTGAATATGTCAGAAGCTGTTATTCCCTGTTTTATCTTTGATAACCGCCAAGTTGGTGCAAATGATTACAAGAGCAATTCTTGTTTGCAATTCATGGCGACATCGCTGCAGGAACTCGATCAACATTTGCAAACCAAAGGCAGCCGCTTATTTTGTTTCGATGGTATTGCAGAAAATATTATCGCCGAATTACTCGCTTCACATCAAATTGATGCTGTATTTTGTAATCGTGATTACACGCCTTTCAGCCGCAAACGCGATGCGAATATTGCTGCCGCATGTAAAAAGGCAAACGTGAACTTTCATGTTTATGCTGATGCACTTTTGCATGAACCTGAAGAATGCATCAAAGCTAACGGCGAACCATATACCATATTCACGCATTTTTTCAAAAATGCATCACAGCTTGCCGTGGCTGAACCAGTTGTAAACCGCAGCAATCATTATTATCAACAAACACTGCCAGAATCCACTCACAACACGCTGGACAAATTATTAAAAATTTACAATCCCAACCTCGTAGTAAAAGGCGGCCGCAAAGAAGGGCAGCAGTTAGTAAAAAAGATAGCCAATATTCGTAACTATAAAGATGACCGCAATTATCCTGATAAATCAGCCGTCACACATTTATCGGCACATCATAAATTCGGAACAATTTCGATACGCGAAACATATGCATTTATAGCCGGAACATTAGGCAGACAGCACACCCTCATCAATGAATTATACTGGCGGGATTTTTTCACACACATTGCTTATCATTTTCCGCGGGTCTTTGGCACTTCTTTTCATGAGAAATATGACAAACTACCCTGGAATAGCAACGAACAATTATTGCGCGCCTGGTGTGACGGCATGACCGGTTTTCCGATCGTTGATGCCGGCATGCGGGAATTAAAAACCACGGGCTACATGCACAATCGTGTACGCATGGTTACTGCTTCATTCCTAACCAAAGATTTATTGATCGACTGGCGACTCGGTGAAAAGTATTTCGCGCAGCAATTGGTTGATTATGATCCAGCCGTCAACAACGGCAACTGGCAATGGTCTGCATCTACCGGCTGCGATGCACAGCCCTATTTCCGCATCTTTAATCCATGGCTGCAACAGCAAAAATTTGATCCAGATTGTTTATATATCAAACGCTGGATTCCTGAACTTGCACATCACACGCCACAAGAAATTCATCAATTGCTTGAAAAGCAACCGAAGCGCATGTCAAATTATCCGCAGCCAATAATTGATCACCGTGCCGCCAGTGAAAAGGCAAAAAGGATCTTCAAACAAATTTCATAAATTGCAATTATCCACATAATGTTCTATTAATATTTGTTTGTTACTTTAAATTATATATTCATATACATGGAAATAGTATTGCATGAATACCCGAGGAAGCGCAGATAACAACAACAGCGATCAATCAAATGAACGCCTATCAGCTTCGTCCAGTTATTTTATAAATGCAAAACTTCGCCTTTATTCTTGCCTGGTTCCTCTTAACAGAGGTACCGCTGCGATTGCAAGATCATCTCATGCCGTACGCAGAATGCTGTTCAAAAACACTCACCTTTTTTTCAAATTAAATTTAGCCGGATCTTACATTTCCGAACTTGAAGCATGTGCTTGCGCATTTTATCGCTTACATTCACCCAACCGCGTGCCATCCAAAGCCAATGCACATTTCAATGAGTTAAAATTACCCGTTGGTGTTGGCACAGCTGAAATTGAAAATTTTCAATCACTGCAAGAAGCACCACTCATGGAAAGCGATTTAGCAAATGATGAAATTGTTAAGGGAATCGCAAATATTTTGGTATTAAGCTACCTTAATAAAGAAGATGATTTGCATATCAACAATTTCTCAAAATACGGCTACCGCATCGATTTTGATATGTCATTCTGGCCGATATTCAGTTACTTCAAAAAAGGTGCTCTTCTGGATTGGTTTTATCGCACCAGTGAGCCCGAGCGTTTTCGCATTACCGCGAAAGATATTGATAATTTTCCTGATCTGGAAGATGCCCAGCCATTTTACTGGCCAACAATACCGCAGCGTATAATAAACGGCAAAATCATTACATTATCTCATAATGCCTATCCACCTGATCAGATTGAGTTATTCAAAAAATTAAAAACTAATCCTGTTTTCATACGTGAAAAATTTAAATCCATGCTGAAGTATCTATTAATCGAAACCGAGCTTTACGGTGTGTGGGCAAGGAAAAAAATCCGCGAAAGTGAGCGGCACCCTGATCAAACAATATATGATGCTACTCTCGTGGAGATTATGACCGCTCAAATGGATGAACGTAAAAACGAATTACGTCAGACTCTGGTTGACATGCCCACTTTCCAAGACTTTCTCTGGGAACATGGCGCAGTCGTGTTTGAAGAAATCAAGCAGGAATTCATTGAAGAAAATGAAAGATTGCGTGCTCGCGAATCTGAAAAATATGTAAAAGACCCAAATCGCAAGAGTCAAATTCTGAATGCCAAACTCTTTCATACCGAAAATATTGAAACCATGTATAACAATATATTCCTGGAAGCGAAAGAATTCGCTATCGCCGCGCCGAGGATTTAATTGCTGCACCGATCGCGTCTTGCATTAACATCGTCGTGTACGGCGCGAATGATGCGGATAAGGAAGCCCTCTCCCGTAATAACCTACATCAACTTCTCACGAGTACAGGGCGGGTGAGGGAGCTCACTTTCACGCGCAAGCAGAATTCTGACAATCATTCTGACTTGATTACTCAAACGGGAGAATAACGTCCATCTCCGGAAACACATTCTTGATTTTATCCAACTGCGTATCAAGGAATAATAATTTGAGATTAGGACCCGCATCTTCCGTAAAATATACTTCACAGCCTTCGTTACGCAGCTGCCAGATTTGCTTCATCGCTTTCAATGTTTCAGGCATGAAATAACAAATTGGCGGCCAGCTGCTTAACATGGTGGCATGCATTGCTAACGCATTCGATTCTGCGGTACCGCCCAGCAGTGAAAAGTTTCTTGCTTTCAGAGCCTGCTTGAATATAGATAAATCCTGTGAAACTTTTCGCGGCCAGCTGCTGTAAAGCGAGCTGCTGTTTACTGTGCGCAGCATGGCATCGCGCGATGAAATCGGCTTTTGCTGTTCTGAAATCGGCAGAATCCCGATACGCAGTGCGGGCCACTCGATATTCAGAGGCTCACCGAAGCTGTCCATACCATCTTCTCGCATGCCTTCATGCCAGAATACAAAGCCGTTCCATAATGAACGCGCGGCACTGCCACTTCCCATACGCGCCAGAATAGATAATTCACGATGCGGGAGATGCCATTTCATTAAATCATTCAGAGCACATATCAGTGATGCAAATCCGCATGCTGATGATGCAAGCCCTGCAGCTACTGGAATATTCATTTTGATATCAATATTCAGATACCACTTTTCATCTGAACGGAATAAATCGAGGTAATGGATGAGACGGGTGACAAATGCACTATCGGGTGCGACTTGAGTTCCATTCAAAACGACAACATCTTCTGCGCGTTCATTCCAGGAAAGAGTCGTCATCGCCCCTTTGTCAGGAAGCGCGATGGACAAGCTGGAAGTCACCGGCAAATTCAACTCATTATCGCGCTTGCCCCAATATTTGCAGAGTGCAATATTCGTCGGCGCATAACCCATACCCTGCGCCTGTCTGTCTCCAGCAGGAACCGCATGTGCGCCACGTAATATCTGATGCACAATATCAGCTTTTTTTACTTTGCACTCCATGCAATGTCATCTCCACCGAAACAGGTTGAATGTCGTCATACTCATTACCAAATTGAATGTCTTGATTAACAGTGCCGAGCCCCATCACACAATCGCCCATACCAGACCCAGATATCTTAGCACCGATTATATCTTTTTGGTCATGTAATACACTTAATATCTGTCGTATCACCGGCAGACTAACCCCCATTGCTTCCATCAAACCCTGCTGGATATTCATGACATCACCCAGCTTTTGTATATCACCGCGGCGAATCATTTGCACGCCGTCTTGAACGCATTGCCCAATGCCGGCACACAATTGCTTGAATACCTGTGGAAAGCTGGTGAAGTGATTCTGAACTTGTTTCACTGCTTCCACTGTCGGTGTTTTAAACCCCGTGTAATAAAGATGTAGCGGCAGCTTTACAGAAAATTTTTCAGCGGCAAGCGGCTGCGGCGAATAATACACAACGCCGCCATACACCGATGCTGCAACATCCGCACCGGAACCCAACCCCTGACATTCACGAATGACATTACGCCCCTGCCGCACCAGATCCAGCGGCTGCACGCGTATATCAAGCCAGGTCACCAGCGCAGCGAGAGTCGCGACTGTGACAGCCGCGGATGAACCGAGACCAATCTTGTCAGAAAATTCAGATGTAATTTGAATATCACAGCCGCGGCGCATTTTCGCCTGATGCTGCTTGATTGCGCCGAGGACAAAGTGAAAGGGTTTCTCTATCTTCAAGTCATTTAAATCTGTGGTATATGAACCATGTAAGTCAGATTGAATATTGATGATGGTGTCATAGCGCGGCGTCAGCGTGACATGCATACGTTTATCCATGGCACACACAAGTGCCGGAGCACCGTATAACACGCCATATTCACCGAGCAGCATGGTAGATCCTGGAGCCGATGCCTTATACAACGTGTACCCCCCGCTTTTCGCCTTTGATAGTCATTAATTCATATCGATACTGGCGGCACAACGCTGCAAGTTTTTCAGCATCTTGCGTCATCACCATAACAATGCCCCCCTGATCGCCGGCAATGGAACCTGCGCCACAAATTTTCGCGGCATTCCCATCCGCTTCTGCATCTGCAATAAATTTCTGTACACGTTCCGGCACCACACCAATTCTGGTGAGCAGACGGTGATTTTCGCGCACCGCTTCCTGCATCTCACTCCACATATTTTGTCTGATTGCAGAGTCCAGCATTTCTGTTACTGCGGCGAATTCGCCGCATAATTTATCTGATGCAAAATGCGGCGCCGCCATTTTCACGCATTCGCCGGTAGACGTAGAAGGTACGCCGGTATTGACAAGATGCAGCGTTATTTCTGGAATTTCTCTCAGATCAATCTGGGCGCCTCTGACATACACGCAGCCACCGTGCAGCGACACACGTAAATCAAGGCCGCTGGAATTACCATGCTGCAAATTTTCCGCTTCCAGCGCCATTTGATACAAAATATCGGTGGAAATCGGTATATTGAGATGCAGTGACGCGGCTTTCATCACACATAAAATGGATGCTGCCGACGAACCCATCCCGCTGCCGATTGGAATATCAGATTCCACATGAATTCTCATGCCGTCAGGCAGAGTAATATCATGAGAACCGGCAACAATACCAAGCGCTGCCTGCACTAATTCAAACGGTTTACGCAGCACGTCGCGGATATGATATTCACCGCGCACGAAACGCTGATATTTACGCTTCACTTTTTCTTTTACGGCAAGCAGATCTTGTAATGTTAAATGACTGCTGTGCGAAAGATTGGATAAATCGAGTGAAACTTTAGGAAATAACCCACGGCCGACGGAAGCGACTGCATATCGATTCACTGCCATTGCAAGTGCAGGCTGCCCATGCACGACAGCGTGCTCACCCGACAAAATTAATTTTCCGGGAGCGAATACTTTCATGAGACCTGTGCCCGTGCACGAAGCTGCCCGGCAAAGTCTTCCTCTTCATTGACAATCACACTGAGCGGCGGCGCATCCAATTTTTCATAATTACGCTTGTGGTTTTCGATCTTTGTCATCCGAAAACTTCCAGTGTTATAAACAGGAACATCGAGAAGCGAACCATCTTCAGGATAAGCGTAACGATAAAAGGTTTCATATTCTTCATATGAAAGCATTTGGCGGGAAGCGAGTAAAACCTGATGATAATCAGTTTTTAATACATCGCGATAACCAGACTGGATGACGGCGCTGAAATATTCAGCTGCCAGTCCCGATCCATAACTATAAAATCCGACACGCTTGCCGGCAAGATCATCATCGACAAGATCAAGTAAAGAAGCGAGGCCGATATAAAGCGACGCGGTATAACTATTGCCGGTGAGACGGCCATAATGCAAAGAACAATTGATATCACGCATCCACTCTTCTTCAGCAATTTCAACCTGATTCCACTTCAATAAATTTTGATGTGCTTTTTCAACGAGACGCGGCACTGGTGCGTGATAACAGAAATATTGATGATCACTAAAATTGCGGCCTGATAAAACGCAATATTCTTTCCAGGTTTTTTCCAGCATAGTGAGATACAGTTTGCTGGAATATTTACCCTCGACCAGTGCTTCATGCAGATAATTCGGACGCCAGAAATCCATAACACTTTCAGAAACAAAACCACTGTGCCTTTCAATGACAGCGATGCGCGGATCAACGGACAACACCATTGCTGCAGCACCTGCGCCTTGTGATGATTCACCGGTTGTTCCAAGACCATAATGTGCAATATCAGAAGTAACAACTAATACTTTTTTATCCGGATGTTCGCGCAAGTATGGAAGCGCAAGCTGAATTGCGGCAGTGCCGCCGTAACATGCTTGTTTCAATTCGAATGTGCGGCAGCGAGACGGCAAACCAAGTAATTGATGCAGATATAAACCTGATGCTTTTGACTGGTCAAACGCGGATTCGGTGGCAAAAATCAGCATATCAATACTGCTGATATCAATATCTTCCAGAACGCTGAGTGCAGCGTTTGCGGCCATTGTCACAATGTCTTCGCCTGGAGGCGGTACCGACATTTTGTGCTGACCCAAACCGATAAAATATTTGTCGGCGTCAATGCCGCGCGCAGCTGCAAGCGTTTCGAGATCAAGCGCGTAACGCGAGGTGTAAACTGCGATGGAGTCAATTCCAACGTTTATCAATTTTTACTCCTTCATCATTCTCTCGAGTTTAAGATGACTTTGCATTAATTCACCTGGATTGGTGAGTGCTGCCATCAGGGATAATTCTCCGCATAATACTGCTGCGGATGCAATCACTGCGAGACGTCTTCCATTCATTCCGGGTTCGCGCTCGTCAGCGCAGCCCAGCATTTGTAAATTATTCCTGACAAAATCCAGCGTCTTGCCGCTGCCAATCGCGCCGATAATGACATTAGGCAGCGTCACTGAAAAATATAAGTCATCATCGCGCATTTCAGCGGTCACAAAACCCTGCGACCCTTCAATGATATTCGCTGCATCTTGTCCGGTCGCGAGATAAAATCCCAAAAGCATATTGGCAAAATGCGCATTCGCCGTGCGTAATCCGCCTGCGGCGATACTACCCAGCAGATTTTTTTTGATGTTCAGATCAATAATTTTTTCCGGTGTTGTTTTCAAAAATTTCCGGCACAACTCGCGCGGAATGGTTACTTCTGCCACTACGTTTTTACCGCGTCCAAGAATGCCGTTCACCGCAGAAACTTTTTTATCCGCGCAGAAATTTCCAGAAACGGAAACGTAACGCAGCCTGGTATATTGCTGCAAAATCCATTCCAGCATGCGGTCAGATGCCAGCGTTACCATGTTATGACCAGCTGCATCACCGGTCAAAAATTCAAAACGCAGATACATGAGTGAGCCGATGATTTGCGCATTCAACTCAACCAGTTTTGCAAAACGGCTGCTGGCGCTGATGACTTGCTGCAACTCAGCATGACGCTGCTGCAAATCCTGATAAGCCTCATGCAAAAGAATTGCAGAATCAGCCTCAACCAACACAGAACGTGTCATGCGTTCATCGACGATAACAGCGCGAATTCCTCCTGACTGCGTGCAGACACGCGCACCGCGGTGAGTAGAGGGCCAAAGAGGTGACTCCAGTGTTGCGAGAGGCAGACCGACTTCATCATCCACTTCTTGACTGATGATGCGTACGGGTCCAACCACACACATGGGAATAGCAGCGATTTGTTGTGTATCTTGCCAACGCATAATTTTTTCTTGAATGTGTTTATTATTGGGGCTATAAAAGGCCTCCATTCTACTGGAAAAAGCGATATGACAGCAACCGAATACATTGTGCTGGTCGACAAAAACGATCAGGAAACCGGCAAGTCAGAAAAACTGGCCGCTCACGAAAAAAACCTGCTTCACAGGGCATTTTCTGTATTCATTTTCCGCGATACACCAGAAAAAGAGCTTCTTTTACAGCAGCGGGCAGCCGGTAAGTATCATTGCGGCAGTCTCTGGACCAATACCTGCTGCTCACACCCGCACCCGGGCGAAACCATCATTGCGGCTGGCATTCGCCGTCTGGAACAGGAATTTGGCTTCAAAGCCGACCTCAACGACCTGGGCTGGTTTCACTATAACGCCCATTTCGATAACGGTTTGTCAGAAAACGAGATTGATCATGTTTTGATCGGTACCGTGCCAGCCGACCTCGTCCCCGCTCCTGATGCGGAAGAAATTCAGGCTTACCGCTGGATTACGATAGCCGACCTGGAGCAGGAAATGTCCGCTCACCCTGAGCGGTTTACGCCGTGGCTGAAGCAGGCGTTGGGTATTGCTGCGAAAGGCTGAAACATAATCGTCATTCGCCCTCACCCTACCCTCTCCCGCAACAACCGGCATCAACTCATCACGCACTCAGGGCGGGAGAGGGCCTCCTAATTTTTCCACTGCAGACTTTAAACAGTTCCCGGGTTACGCGTAAAAAGCACGCTAACCCGGGCTACATATCTATAAAAGTATTACGGCTTACAGCATTGCATCAATTCTGCTTGCACGCGAAAGCAGGCTCCCTCTCCCGCTGACACAGAGCGGGAGAGGATTTTTATATTTAAGCAGGAACAACAGAAGAATAAACCGGAAACCTTTTGCAAAGCGCAACTACTTCACCGCGTATACGGTCAATCTGTGCGGTATTTTTCAAATCATCCAGAATATCAGCAATCCAGTTTGCTACTTGTTCGCATTCTTTTTTACCGAAGCCGCGGGTGGTCACAGCCGGTGAGCCGATGCGTAATCCGCTGGTGATGAATGGTGATTGCGGATCATTTGGCACGGCGTTTTTATTCGTGGTGATGTAAGCAGCACCTAATGCTGCTTCTGCATCTTTGCCGGTGATGTTTTTGTCGATCAAATCAATCAACATCAAATGATCATCGGTACCGCCGCTCACTATTTTATAACCGCGTTTGATTAATGTATCTGCCATGATGCGTGCATTATCCAATACTTGTTGCTGATACACTTTGAAATCCGGACGCAGTGCTTCTTTAAACGCTACTGCTTTTGCTGCAATCACGTGTTCCAATGGACCGCCCTGACCGCCTGGAAATACAGCTGAATTCAAACGCTTTTCCAGATCTGGATTAGACTTGGCAAGTATCAAACCGCCGCGCGGACCGCGAAGTGTTTTATGTGTTGTCGTTGTCGTGACATCAGCAATCTGTACAGGTGATGGATATAAACCAGTCGCAACCAATCCAGCAATGTGCGCTATGTCAGCCATTAATAATGCATCGATTTTATCAGCGATGTCGCGGAAACGCTGCCAGTCAACAATCCGTGAATACGCAGAAAATCCGGTAACGATTAATTTCGGGCAATGTTCCAGCGCCAATCTTTCCGCTTCATCATAATCAATTTCGCCTGTCTTTGGATTGAGACCATAAGAACAAAAGCGATAAAGTTTTCCAGAAAAATTCACCGGCGATCCGTGTGTCAAATGCCCGCCGTGTGCAAGACTCATTCCCATCACCACATCACCCGGCTGAATCATCGCCGCATACGCTGCAGCATTTGCCTGTGAACCGGAATGCGGCTGCACGTTGGCATAATCTGCGCCGAATAATTTTTTTGCGCGTTCGATCGCGAGTGATTCTGCGATATCAACAAATTCGCAGCCGCCGTAATAACGTTTGCCGGGATAACCTTCGGCATATTTATTTGTTAACACTGAACCTTGCGCTGCAAGCACTGCAGGACTGACGTAATTTTCAGAAGCGATTAATTCAATATGTTCTTCCTGACGCTGCTCTTCCTGCTTTATCGCCTTCCAGATTTCGGGATCGTAATCACGCAAAGATTCGTTGGTAAACATGTTGATATCCTTCTTTAAATTAAATCTTTTTTAACAATTCTGCTTTTGAGTCTTGCAGCGTTTTACTGTCTTTTGCCACGATTGTGATATGACCAACTTTTCGTTTGTCACGCGGTGCTTTGTTATAAGCATGATAATACAGACCAGGGATTTGCATGCACCCATTCATAGCCGGCATGTCACCGATGCAATTATGCATGTAACTAAATCCAATTGGCTCTGTACTGCCAAGCGGGATACCGGCAATTGCGCGAATATGATTGGCAAACTGACTGGTCTCAGCACCTTCAATTGTCCAGTGGCCAGAGTTATGTACGCGCGGTGCAATTTCATTTACCAGCAGTTGCTCGCCGACTTGAAAGAATTCAATTGTCATCACGCCAACGTAATTCAATTTCTGCATAATTTTAGCGGCATAGTCTTGCGCAAGCTGCTGCAGTTTTGCATCCTGATACGGCGCAGTAGAGGAGCGCAAAATACCTTCCTGATGTACGTTTTCCACCAGCGGGTAAAAAACCATGTTACCGGCTTTATCACGCACGGAAATTAACGAAACTTCGCGGGTGAAATTTACAAACGATTCAACAATCAGATTATCTGACGCCAGCTGCCGCCACACTGTTTCCACTTCATTCGCATTGCGAATGACTGCCTGCCCTTTTCCGTCGTAACCAAAGCGGCAGGTTTTCACAACAACAGGCAGATCAAAT
>DATJFK010000049.1:0-46528 GCA_035495675.1 Gammaproteobacteria bacterium | reverse complement strand
TCATCAGGTTATGATTATATATATGAGTATAATACAAGATTGATGATATTAAGTGATTGATAGATTTACAGAAATATCTCGATTAAGTCATTGAGGAACTGGCGTCCCAATTTGGTAGGTTTTAGGATGGCCGTGTCTTTTTCCATTAATCCCTTGAGGCGTGCGGCTGCCAGCTGCGGTGTGATGACAGATAATGGCAAGCCGGTGCGTTCAGTGAAAAGGGCAGCTGGCACACCGTTGGTAAGGCGCAGTGCGTTTAACATGAATTCGAAAATCAGTGCTTGTTCTGAAATGGATTTTACTTCGAGCGAATGCCGTTTTGCTGCTGCCAGATATTCTTTTGGATGACGTACTTGCGCAAAGCGCGTGATAATCCCGGAAGCGGCATCGGAAATTTTACTGTGCGCACCGGCGCCGATACCAAGATAATCGCCAAACTCCCAATAATTTTTATTATGCACGCATTCTTTTTCAGGCGTGGCATATGCGGATACTTCATATTGCGCAAGATTATTTTTTTGTAAAAAATCCTGACCTGCAATCTGCATTTCCCAAATGATGTCATCTGCCGGCAGCGGCGGCCGCTGATGATAAAACAGAGTATTCGGTTCGATGGTTAATTGATACCAAGAGAAATGTGTAGGCGCGAGATTCAGTGCATCTTGCAAATCATTTAATGCTTCTGGAATTGTCTGTTGCGGCAAGCCATACATGATATCAAGATTGAAATTATCAAAACCGGATTGCCTCGCGATGCGCACCGCATTCAATGCCTGATTGCGGTCATGAATGCGTCCGAGAATTTTTAATTTTTCCGGCTGCAGACTTTGTATGCCAAGCGACAGGCGGTTAACACCCGCACTGCGATAATCATGAAAGTGTTCTTGATCAACTGTACCGGGGTTGGCTTCCAGCGTGATTTCAATGTCGGGAGAAAATGTCAGATATTTAGCAGCGCCATTCAGAATTTTATCTATCGATTTGCCGGAAAAGAGACTGGGCGTCCCGCCGCCGAAAAAAATGCTGACCAGCGGTCTATGCTGCAATGTTTCCGAGTGAAACATGAGTTCCTGCATCAATGCTGCGGCATACAATTCTTCAGGCAGGCTGTCTTTGACCTTGTGGGAATTGAAGTCGCAGTAAGGACATTTTTCCACGCACCATGGTAGGTGAATGTAAAGTGCGAGCGGCGGTGTGTGCATGAATGCTGATGTCATTTATCGTGTCTATTTCAGTATTTGCCCGCATTATATCCAATATTACTCATCGAATACATGATTGCCGAATAAATGGAAATCAGAAGCTTCAGAGGTTAGAATAGCGGCCAATAAAAACAGCAGGAGTCTATCATGGCAAAACGTGTAAAAGTGGCTATTACCGGCGCTGCCGGACAAATTGGTTACGCATTAGTCTTTCGTATCGCTTCCGGGCAAATGTTTGGAATGTATACTGAAGTGGAATTGCAGCTGCTGGAGCTGGAACAGGCATTGCCGGCATTGAAAGGCGTGGCGATGGAGCTGGATGATTGCGCATTCCCGCTGCTCAAAAAAGTCACATGCACTTCCGATGTAAACGTTGCCATGAAAGATGTGAACTGGGCGATTCTGGTTGGTTCCGTACCGCGTAAAGAAGGTATGGAGCGTTCCGATCTGTTGAACATTAACGGTAAAATTTTCACTACGCAGGGCCGCGCGATCAACGAAAATGCTGCATCGGATGTGCGTGTATTTGTGGTTGGTAATCCGTGCAACACGAACTGTCTCATTGCCATGCATAACGCGCCTGATGTACCGCGCGACCGTTTCTATGCCATGACGATGCTGGATGAATTGCGTGCGCGCAGTCAGCTGGCCATCAAGGCGGGAGTTGATGTGAGTGAAATCAGCCAGATGATTATCTGGGGTAATCATTCATCCACTCAATATCCTGATTTTTATCACGCGAAAATCGGCGGCAAGCCGGCGACAGATGTCATCACTGACATTAACTGGCTGAAAAATGATTTTATTCCTCTCGTGCAAAAGCGCGGCGCAGCTGTCATTAAACAGCGTGGTGCATCATCTGCAGCATCAGCTGCAAACGCGGCACTGATGACGGTTTATCATCTGGTGCATGATACGGTGCAGGGTGAAACATTCTCTGTTGCGCGCTGCTCGGAAGGTGAATACGACATTGATCCGGGATTAATTTTCTCCGTTCCATGTCGTACCGAAGGCGGCAAACTCAAGGTTGTAACCGGGTTCACGCAAAATGATTTCGGCCGCGAAAAAATTCAAATTACACTGGATGAACTGCGTCAGGAACGTGATGCGGTGATGCAGTTGGGATTGATAACTGCATAAGATGAGGTGTCGTGAATGTAGCCTGGGTAACGCGCTTTTTGCGTTATCCGGGATAGCGACATTGAAAGTGTTTGTGCTTGCATTAATATCGAAGGTAAGCCATCTGCGTTCCAATGATGGTATCAAATTGTTTTAATTCCTTGCCATAAAAATCTGCATTATCCCATTTGCGGATAAAATTATCTCTCACTATGACCGCTTCTTCATTGGCGGGATTTATTAATTCCATTTAGTGAAAATTCCGAATAATAATAAAACAGGGTGGGTTAGATGTATAGGATGGATTTTCTTGTTTATTGGCACGGTTACATTAAGAGGTCCCCGCTTTCGCGGGGATGACGATATTTAAGTCCACACTGCAATCAGTCCCATTATCGCAACACCTGCCGCAAGGCAACCGAATTCAACCATGCCGCGGGCTTCATCGCCATGATGGTGAAAATGCACATGATGCAATGTCGAGATATATAAAAATGTACCCGCAGCAAATGCTGTAAAGAGTGAGGCGGTTAATTCACTGCCGCCGGATGAATTCACTATTTCGCCCAGAAAAATGCCCATCGGTGTCATGATGGAAAAGAATGCCAGCGTGATGACGATATGCCGGATTGGCAGGGCGTAACGCAGTAATAAAATACATAAACCAAAACTTTCAGAACCTTTGTGTGCGAGAATGGCGATAAATAACATTGCCGTTTCTGCATATGCGGTTTCGAGACCAAGTGCTGCGCCTTCGCTCAAAGCGTGAATAATCAGTGTGAGTGCCAGAATATAAGGTACATAGTTTTTGGTACGCGCATGTTCGTTAGTGAGAGAGAGGCGTTCCAGAAATAGCAGCAGTAAAAAGCCGCCGACAGCAACAATCTCCGGCACCGGAAACGTGACATTGGGATAAACTTGCGAAAAGCCGCGTATGGAATCTGGCAGCATATGGAAAAAAGCCGCACCCAGAAAAATACCACTGGCCAGTGCTTCCCAGATGCCTACTTGCTCACCCTGGTTGAGTGCATTCTGCCGCTTCAGCAGATAGAGGGAAATGACCATACTGGTCAGAAATATCAACAGCGCCGCGGCTGCTTTATAGGCGGGTAAAGTCACAACATCAATCCAATCATTAAATATATGGGTATCGTAGCGGGAAATGACTTTGTTGGCTATTGAGATCTCAGAGGGATTGGGTTTCGGAGTGAACCGAAGTGCACAGTACATGCTAATAAGCCTAATAAAGCGCTGGAGGCCGGAGGCCGACGAGCCATTGGCAGTTAGCATGTACTGTGTCCTTCGCTAATGGGTAGACGCACAAAGGGAGTGAAAAGACGGGTATGCTCACAGTTGTTTACCTGAATGACATCAGCCATAATTGCACAATGGAATTCACAATCGTACAAAAAATAGCAATTCTCGTTCTGCCGCTGATCTTCGGTATCACTCTGCATGAAGTGGCACATGGGTGGGTGGCATGGTGGTGCGGTGATCCAACTGCAAAGTTATCCGGCCGACTTAGTTTGAATCCTATCCATCATATCGATCCAGTCGGTACCATCATTGTTCCGATTTTGATGTTCGTCACTACCGGGTTTATTTTTGGCTGGGCCAAACCCGTGCCGGTGGATGCACGGAATATGAAAAACCCGCGTCGTGACATGGCGCTAGTTGCGATTGCAGGCCCCATATCCAATATCCTCATGGCGTTTTTCTGGGGTGGAATTGCATTAATCGGTATTCATTTCGGTGAGCTTGGAAATGGTTGGCTTGGCGTGCCTTTAACTTATATGGGTGAAATTGGCATCATGATTAATGTGGTGCTTGGCGTGTTAAACCTGATTCCGCTGCCGCCGCTGGATGGTGGTCGCTTTCTCGTCAGTATTTTACCGCCGCGTATGGGGTATCAATTGAGTTTGATTGAACCATATTCCTTTTTTATTTTGATTCTGCTGCTGGTGTCCGGCGTTTTGTCATTGATTTTGAGTCCGCTCATTCAACTGACTATGCAGTTAATTGGCGGCGTCATCGGTTTATAAAAAGATTGATGCTCTTGCACTGCCAATTCATAGTATGTTCAATATTCAAAACATATAAAGGATTTCCGGTATGCAGTGTAGTAAGTGCCATGTGGACATAGACGAGAACTTGAGCTTTTGTCCTGAATGCGGTGCTACTTTGCAGGGAAGAATAGTTGCGGCTGATAACGTGCCGTTACAGCCCTCTGCCTCTAAAGATGATTTTGAGGCTACTCTCAATTATGTCTCCATTTTATTTGCTGATGTAAAAGATATTACGTCCACTATGGTCGAATGGGATCCTGAAGAAGCTCACAATATCTTGGCTCCTATCATTGAGACAATGTTGGCGGCAGTTAATCAATTTAATGGAACTATCATCAAGACCAACAATAATGGCATTGTCGCCATTTTTGGTGCGCCACAATTTTTTGAGGATCATGCATTACGAGCTTGTCTAGCTGCCCATTTAATTCAATCCCAACTTGAGTCACGTGATGATGGGCTTAAAATTTTCGTGGGGCTTAATTCTGGTGAAGTATCAATGACTGTCATTGGTAACAGAGAAGGTCATATTGAATATGATATCACCGGTGCGGCAGTTCATTTAGCTGCGCGCATGGTGCAAACAGCAAAACCCGGCAGTGTGCAAATGACTAATGACATACTATTTCATGTCGAAAAAATGGTTCATGTAAACCCGATTGGTAAAATAGAAGTAAAAGGTTTCAGCGCACCTGTAGAAGCATTCGAATTAATTAGCATCAAAAATGAGAATAATTTACTTTCCACCAGGTATATGTTTGTAAGTGCAGCCAGCACAAATTCCGAAGCGACACTTCGGCATGTATCAATCTTATTCGCTGATATTAAAGGTTCCACATCCGTCATTTCCAAACTTGATCCAGAAGAAGCGCGTAAAATACTGGCTCCTGTCGTAGAAGAAATGCTGTCTGCCGTTTATCAATATAATGGAACCATTATTCATACTGCTGGTGATGGCATTATAGCCGCGTTTGGTGCGCCACAATCCTATGAAGATCATGCATTGCGCGCTTGTCTCGCCGCCTGTTTAATGCAATCTCAAATTAAGTCACTGGAAGGTGAATTAAAAATCCGGGTTGGCCTTAACACTGGTGAAGTTTTTATGAATATTGTTGGCACTAAAAGTCAGCACATCGAGTATGACATTGCCGGCGCCGCGGTTAACCTCGCAGCTACTATGGAAAAGACCGCTAAACCTGGTACTGTGCAAATGACTAAAAACACCTTCACACAGGTGAAGGAGGTTGTGAATGCCGAGTGCTTGAGTGAAACAGAAGAAACCTATGAGTTAAAGGGAATTAAAGACGAACATAATTTAATTGCAATTAAATATCGCCCTTCATTTATCCCTTTCGTTGGTCGCGATGACATTATGCGTCAATTGAATAATTTGTTACAGCAAGCAAAATCTGGTAAAGGCAGTATGGTGGCATTGGAAGCAGAAGCAGGACAAGGAAAGTCACGAATTATTTCTGAATTATTGAAAGATACTGGAGCATCTCAGCTTCAGGTTGTATTTGCAGGTGGATTTTCACATACCACAAATGTGACATTATTTCCTGTGACGCAGATATTTCAAAAATTAATGGATGTTAATCCAGATGACAGCATAGACGAAATTAAAAAAATAATAAGACCATTTATTGCAAAAATAAAAAAACCATTTGCAGAAAATGCAATGTTATCACTTTTAAATATCACGCAGCACTCTCCTGAATGGGATCAACTGGACGCCCAAATTAAGAATAAAGCTGTCTTTTCTATCGGTAGAAAAATTTTAAAAGAAATTTCCGCAAAAAAACCACTCGTTTTAATTTTGGAAGATCTGCATTGGGTAGATAAAACCAGTGAAAAATTTATTGACCGTCTCTTGCGTAAAATTAGCGAACGATCCATTTTTATTCTGGCAACATATCGGCCCGGATATCATGACGAACGACTTAATCTTCCTGATTATTCCTTGATTAAAGTCGGACCGATTCAGGAAGATCAGTTAAACAGAGTATTGGATATTATTTTGGGAACACATGACAGCATTCAGAATCTCAAAAAAGATATTTTACATGCTTGCGCGGGCAATCCTTTTTTCATGCAGGAAATGATAAGTTCATTAATTTCCGATAATATCCTGTTGGGCAACACGGGTAATTATCATCTCAACCCGGAAAATGTCGCTAAAAAAGTAAAGCTGGCGGAAAGCATTTTCGCTTTGCTGCAAACGAAGATAGACAAGCTGCCAATACAACAAAAAGAACTACTACAAGCAGCTGCGGTCGTTGGGGAGCGCTTTCAATATGACTTGATTGAAGAGATATCCGAAACAGAAAGTAAAATTACCCGCGATAATTTGAATAAATTGACAAATGCACATTACATATATGAGGCGCAACTTTACCCTGAGCTTGAGTTTTCCTTCAATCACGCATTAATTCAGGAAGCATTATATAGCACTTTATTGAAGAGTGTTCGCAATAAAATTCACTGCAAAATTCTAACAATTCTTGAGCAGTTACCGGAAGATAAGAAAGATGAAAAAATTGGTATTTTAGCGGGCCATGCATTTTCAGGACAGAATTGGGAAAAAGCATTTCGTTATTGCGCCAGAGCATCTGAAAATGCTTTGGTGCTCAATTCGATAGAATCCGCCATTCAGTTTGGCAAGCAGGCTGTCGAAGCAGCCGCGCACCTCGAAGACCAAAGCAATATCATCGAAGAATTAACACGAGTACATTTTGATATTGGACATGCGTATATACATTTGGGGTCCCCAGCCGAACAAGCCATAGAAAGTGAAAAAGCGCTTGAATTAGCGTTAAAATCCAAAAATCGTGCATTAGAGGCTCAGGCCAGATCTTTTAATGCCGTCACTAAATTGGGCAGTTGCCCTGCTACAGAAGCATTACTTTATGCAGAATCTGGTTATGAGCTCGCTAAGCACGCAAACTCTGAGCACAGCTTGCATTTTGCGGAATGTATTTTATTGCAGTGCTATATTTTTGTAGGGCAGTATAAAAATGCTGATCGTATAGGAAAAATATTATTCTCTGCAATCCCGGGTTTTAATTATTTTATTAAAGAACTGAGGATTGATGTTGGCACGCTCTCAATTTTTTATTTAACCGTTGCACAGGTCGCGATGGGGGATTTTTCGGCTGTGGAAGATAAAATGAAACTATATTTATCTTCCATAGATATGGAACAAAGTACTATGGGTTCAGCAATGGTTTTGTCAGGCATTGCATATGCGCTTCTCATGAAGGGAGAATCATTTGAAAAAACAGAATATTATTTACATACAGCGATTCGCCATGCCACTGATGCTAATATGATTATCTTAAACATTACTTCATACGCTGCTTTGGCCCATATTTATTTTAGAACCGGCCGACGAGAAGAAGGAATGGTGCTCCTTGACCGGGCACTTGCTATTGGTGAATCGCTGCATTTTGCTTTTATTGCCACTTTTAGCATGGGTCTTCTTGCAGAAGATTTGCTTTTATCACACCAATTAGAGCGAGCAACTCAATTCATCCAAACAACGATGGAAATTTGCAAAAATCGAAGATTGCCTGGCATGATTGCCTGGTTATCTAGAGTCTCCGCTGAAATTGACATGCAGTTGCCTGATCCGGATTACCACGCTATCAAATTAAAGCTTGAAGATGCTTTACAACAATCAACCGCGCTTCACATGACACTTCATGAGGCGCATTGCCATGCTGCTTTTGCAAAGCTTTATCAACAAATGAATGATAACAGCAAAGCTAAGCAGGAATTAATAGCTGCCCAGTTTATTTATGACAATATTGGGTATCACTCCAATGAATCAGTAGCATAAAATGATGGAGTATGTTTGGCGCACATAAAATAAAAAAACCCCTCTTTTTATCGAGGGGTTTTGATTTCCTTCCGGCAAGCAGGCTGTTTTCATGCAGCCTTCATGCTGAGTTTTGTGTCGCTGGATGACAGCTTACATCATGCCGCCCATTCCACCCATACCACCCATTCCGCCCATGTCGCCATGACCGCCTGCGGATTCTTCTTTCGGCAGTTCAGTGATCATGCACTCGGTGGTGATCATCATACCGGCAACGGACGCAGCTTGTTGCAATGCGGTACGTGTTACTTTGGTTGGATCCAGGATACCCATTTCCAGCATGTCGCCGTATTCACCGGTTGCTGCGTTGAAACCATAATTGCCTTTACCTTCGACAATCTTGTTCACTACAACAGAGGCTTCATAACCAGCGTTGCCAACGATTTGACGCACAGGAGCTTCCAGTGCGCGTGCGATTAACTGTACGCCCATGGTTTGTGCATCGTTGTCGCCTTTAACGGATTTCAGAGACTGCATCACACGAATCAGTGCAACGCCGCCGCCTGGTACCACGCCTTCTTCCACTGCTGCACGGGTAGCATGCAGAGCGTCTTCAACGCGGGCTTTCTTTTCTTTCATTTCGATTTCGGAAGCTGCACCGACTTTGATAACTGCAACACCACCGGCGAGTTTCGCAACACGTTCCTGCAGTTTTTCGCGGTCGTAGTCAGAGCTGGTTTCGCTTACGCGTGCACGTAATTGCGTAATGCGTTCCTGAATATCTTTTTTGTCACCAGCGCCATCAATGATGGTGGTGTTGTCTTTGGTGATGTGAATGCGCTTTGCTGTACCCAAATCAGTTAATTGTGTTGATTCAAGTTTGCGGCCCACTTCTTCAGAAACAACCTGGCCTTTGGTTAATACTGCGATATCTTGCAGCATTTCCTTGCGGCGGTCGCCGAAGCCTGGGGCTTTCACAGCGCAAACGCGCACGATGCCGCGCATGTGATTCACAACCAGAGTTGCCAGCGCTTCACCTTCCACGTCTTCAGCAATAATAACTAATGCTCTGCCTGATTTTGCCACTGCTTCCAGTGTTGGCAGTAATTCGCGGATGTTGGAAATTTTCTTGTCGGTGATCAGGATGTATGGATTATCCAGTTCAACTGACATGTTGGCCTGATTGGTGATGAAGTAAGGTGACAGATAACCGCGGTCGAACTGCATACCTTCCACGACATCCAGTTCATTTTCAAAGCCGGAAGCTTCTTCAACAGTGATCACGCCTTCTTTGCCGACTTTTGCCATTGCGTCTGCAATGATCTTGCCGATTTCTTCATCGGAGTTGGCAGAGATGGTACCGACTTGCGCGATGGCTTTGTCATCTTTGCAAGGCTGCGACAATTTCTTCAACTGTTCAACTGAGTATACGACTGCTTTGTCAATGCCGCGTTTCAAATCCATTGGATCGTAACCAGCAACAACCAGCTTGAGACCTTCAGCGAAAATCTGGCGGCCTAAAACGGTTGCGGTGGTGGTGCCGTCGCCGGCTTCATCAGAAGCGCGTGATGCTACTTCTTTCAGCATCTGTGCACCCATGTTTTTGAACTTTTCTTTGAACTCGATTTCTTTCGCAACGGTTACGCCGTCTTTGGTGACCAGCGGTGCGCCGAAAGTTTTGTCGATTACCACATTGCGTCCGCGTGGGCCCATGGTGAGTTCCACTGCGTCGGCGAGAGCGTTAACACCGGCCAGCATTAATTGCCGGGCTGTTTCGCTAAATACTAATTCTTTTGCTGACATATCTGATTTCCTCTCTTATTAAATTTGGTAATTACTCAAGAACGCCCATGACGTCTTCTTCGCGCATGACAAGATAATCTTTGTCATTGAATTTGACGTTGGTGCCGGCATATTTGCCAAACAATACTTTGTCACCGATTTTAACCTGCAGCGGCTGCAGTTTACCGTCTATGTATTTACCGTTGCCGATGGCGAGAACGGTGCCCTGCATGGGCTTGTCTTTGTCAGCGGTATCTGGAATGACGATGCCGCCTGCGGACTTGGATTCGGTTTCTTTTGGTTCAACCACAATCCGGTCTGATAATGGACGAATGTTAGGCATAATATTTCTCCTATTTTTCAAGCACTTAAAATCTTATTTGGATAGAGTCACTTTTTAGTCGAGCCCCGCAATGCGAGGCGTTGATGTGTATATAGGGGCAAAATCCGGTGGTTCAAGGGGGTGGGTGTTATAATATTCAAATGACCTTTACCCAAAAAATATCCCGCGCTGTCTGGGAAATGAAATACCGCTATAAAACAGATGGTGTCGAAATGGACGCATCCATTGAAGACACCTGGCGCCGCGTTGCGCATGCGGTTGCCGAGGCGGAAAAGCCGGATGAGCGCAAACATTGGGAAGATAAATTTTACAAGATTCTTGAGAATTTTCACTTTTTACCGGGTGGCCGCATTCTGGCTGGTGCCGGTACGTCTCATACAGTCACCTTGTTTAATTGTTTTGTGATGAATATCGCCGAAGATTCCATGACGGGAATTTTTGATGCGCTGCGCGAAGGTGCGTTGACGCTGCAGCAGGGCGGCGGTGTTGGTTATGATTTTTCTGTGCTGCGTCCAGCTGGCGAGATGGCAAAGCGTACCGGCATGCCCGCATCGGGACCGGTGTCATTCATGCAAATCTGGGATACGACTTGCGGAGTGCTGTTGTCAACCGGTGCGCGCCGCGGTGCCATGATGGGTGTGTTATCGTGCGATCATCCTGATATCGAAGCATTTATCGAAGCAAAATCCGATGCAAAATTACTGCGGCATTTCAATGTGTCTGTGATGGTGTCTGATGCATTCATGCAGGCAGTGAAAAATGATGCCGATTGGCAGCTGGTTTTTCAGGGTAAAGTTTACCGCACAGTGAAAGCACGTGCGTTGTGGCAAAAGATAATTAAATATGCTTATGACTTTGCAGAACCGGGCGTGTTGTTTGGCGACACGATCAATCGCATGAATAATCTTTGGTATTGCGAACGAATTACAGCGACGAACCCTTGCGGAGAAATTCCACTTCCGCCGTATGGTGCTTGTGATCTTGGCGCGGTTAATTTAACGCAATTTGTTTTGTCACCATTCGCACCGCAAGCACAAATTAACTGGAGATTGCTCGATGAAACCGTGCGAACTGCCGCGCGCTTTCTGGATAATGTGATTGATGTGTCGAAATATCCGCTGCTTGCGCAGGAAGAAACGGCTTATAAAACACGCAGAATTGGATTGGGTTTGACTGGGCTTGCAGATGCGCTCGTCATGCTGGGTAAATGTTATGGCAGCGAAGATTCTGTGGTATTTGCGCGTGAAGTGATGCAGCGAATTGCGCGTGTGACGTGGTTAACTTCAATCGAAATTGCAAAAGAAAAAGGATCGTTTCCGCTGTTTGAAAAAGAATATTTGCAAGGCGAGTTTGTGAAAAATCTTGATGAAGATATCAAGATGAAATTGGCAAAACACGGCGTGCGCAACAGTCATCATAATACAATTGCACCAGCAGGAACGATCAGCCTGCTTGCGAATAATATTTCAAATGGAATAGAGCCGATATTTCAATCGTCTTATCATCGCAAAGTGAAAATGGCGGATGACTCCGTGCAGACATTTTGTGTGGAAGATTATGCTTTTCATTTGTGGCGGCAAACGCATACTGACAGTATGCCGCCAGCGTGGGTTGATACATCATCATTAACGCCGCAAGAACATCTTGCGGTGCAGGGTGCGATGCAGCCGTTTATTGATAACGCGATTTCGAAAACAATTAATTTGCCCGCGGATTTTCCTTTCGAAAAATTATCTGATGTTTACACGCAGGCATACGAAATGGGATTGAAGGGCTGCACAATCTTCCGTCCGAATCCGGTGACAGGTTCTGTGCTTGAGAGTGATAAAGCAGAAAAGCCGGATGATGGGCATTGTTGTAACTATTAACCGTGAACGTTTGCGTTACCGTTACCGGTTTTTTTATAAGATCAAAAGCCGGTAACGCAAACGGTAACGTTCACGTTCACGGCTACTTCACCAGTAACACCAAAATCTCTTGCTCTTCAATTTTATAAATCAACCGAATGTGTTCGACGCTGCTGCTGTAAAGCCCGGTCATGCCTTCTATTTTTTTGGCGCCGTGCGGGCGGGGATTAATTGCGATGGCTTCAACGATTTTGAAAATCATTTTTTGTGATTTTGCTGGCAATACGAGAATCTGCTGGCGTGCGGCTGGTGCGATTTTAATATCGTAAGGTGCGGCAGTCACGTTATTCACCTATTTCCGTTTTTAATTCTTCCAGTGAAATAGTTCCCTGTGCGCGCGCTTCTTTTAATGCGGCCACTGCATCTTCAAGGTCGCTGCGGCTTTGTGATTCTTCGAGAAATTTTAAATCTTCCAGCGGTACAATGGCGGCGATTTCTTTATCGCGCCGTGTCAAAATAATCCGCTCCTTGTTAAGCGCAACACGGTTAACGAGGTCGGTAAATTCTTCTTTGGCATCTGCTGTGTTGATGGACGTCGTTGTCATTGTCTCGCTCCTTAATTTGAGCCATGTAGGGTTATGCGAAATCGCGTTTGTTGTTGGGTTATGCGCACAGAGCGCGCTAACCCAACTTACATTGATTAAGCAATTGTAACTTCTTCTTTTTCCATGGCTTCAGTGTATTTGCCCATGGCTGCGAGACTGTTCAATTTGGCACGTTTCAGGAATGCGATTTGTGCAGTCCTAATATTGGATGATTTGCCTGCCCAGATTTTCATGCAGGTTTCCTGCAAGGCGCGGGCGTATGAATAGCTGACATTCCATGGCAGGTTGCCGAGCTTGTTCATTTCATCCAGATTGGCAGTTGCCTGTTCTGGTGACTGGCCGCCGGAGAGAAAGTTGATGGTTGGCACGGCTGCTGGCACGGTGCGCTTCAAGACGCGTACAGTTGCTGCTGCGGTGGTTTTTGGATCGGATTTTTTCGCGCATGCTTTGCCGCTGATGATCATGCTTGGTTTCAGGATGATGTATTCCAGCATGACTTTATGGCGGTAGAGAGCTTTGAATAAAGCATGCAAAACAGGTTCTGTTACTTCTTCGCAGCGTTCAACAGTATGGTCGCCGTCAATCAATACTTCTGGCTCAACGATTGGAACGATACCGTGTTCCTGGCAGATAGCGGCATAACGTGCCAGTACTTCAGCATTGGTTTTGATCGCGAGTTTGCTGGGCAATGTATTGCTGATGGTGTAAACAGCACGCCATTTGGCAAAACGGGCACCTTTGGATTTGTATTCAGCCAGTCTTTCTGGAAGACCATCCAGACCCTGGGTGATTTGTTCGTCGGTGGTGTTGGCGAGATGCACCAGACCTTTGTCGACCTTGATGCCAGGGACAATGCCGGCATCTTCCAATGCTTTCGGGAATGGTTTGCCGGTGCTGGTGGTCTGGTTCAGGGTTTCTTCAAACAGGATGACGCCGGCGATGTATTGGTTCACTCCCGGTGTCAGCATTAATAATTCGCGGTAAGCGCGGCGGGTGTCTTCAGTAGATTCTATGCCGACAGCCTGAAAACGTTTTGTAATCGTTGGTGTACTTTCATCGGCTGCGAGGATGCCTTTGCCGTTGACTGCAATCTGATCAATGGTTGCTTGTAATTCTTTGATGTTTGTATTTGTCATGGTGGTTTTTCATCCTGTGAATTGCTCAAAATAAACTGCGCAAAAGCCTAACATAAAAATGAGTAGGAATCGACTGGCGCGGCATTGGCTTATTGTTGAGCAATGATTACTTGGATGAATTGAAAGAACTTCTAAGGGAGCTTTCCATCGAGTCGGTGACTTCTTGTGAGGTTGTCAAATCTGTTTCGTTATCAAAACTGAATACGTCAACGATACCTTTGACTATCTCAGCTACTTTATTAATATCATTAAGAGATGTTAATCCTTCGATATTATCTCGAATCACGGCGGCATTGGCTTCGATATCTTTCATTGTAAGATTTGTATTATGCAGTGAGAATGCAAAATAAAATTGCAAATGATTGATAGCTGTTTGAATGTCAGAAATCCCTGCGCGTTCTAAAATCATTCCATTCAGTGTTTTGCTGGACGTTGTCGTAAGCAGTGCATAAAGGATGATTGCGTGTCCGAGTGTTGCGATCTTGCTATTTCTAAATAAAGTCTCGTAACAAGCTGCTCTAAACTCACCATGTTTACTGCCCGCAATTGATGCGAAGAAGCCAAGATGCAAGCTTCTTTCTGCTTGATATTTGTCAAAGCTTAGTATGGCAGCATTGATCAAATGTTTGGCTGGGATAAGCGAGGATGGGTTCCAGGAGAGATCAGTTTCGTTACTGGCAAGACGGCAACGTTTAATATGATTAATGTCGTTATTGGTTGCAAGAATGTCGCTTTCTTTGAGCGTTCTTTTTGATGTTGCAGCTGCATAAATTGGGTTAAAAAAATGAGCTTGATACCACAGGCGAATTGCACGTTGTAAATCCTTAGGCAGGTACATGCTAGGAGTTTTAGTGCCGAATGATCCCGGCGCATTGAAGTCAGCCATGAGTGCTTGATGTTTGGTGCAATAGAGTTCGGCAAAAATTTCAGCGAAGCGTGCCATGGCGGCTTTGTCGTCATCATTATCTTTTTCTGCGTAAAGCGGCGGCAGCGAGCCAAATTTCGTGTAATAGATTTTCATGGCATCGGTATGTATGATTTCAATTGCTTTTCTATCTTTACCGCTGACGCAGCTGCCAATCGTAATGCCGCCTTGTAAGCCGACAATAATCTGTTCCATTGTGCTGAAATATAATTCGCGATAGGAATTAAATACGGTTGTTTCAATGTTGTATTTTTTTAATTTTTCAAGCGCATCAATTTGCAGCCTGACTTCTTTCACTGATGCCGTTGGTTTTTTTCTGATGAAAAACTCAAGCGAACGAAGCGCCTCCAGATTTTCAGGCGCGATAAATTTGGTGAGAATTCTCGCATAATTCAAAGGATGATTCGTTGTAATTAAAAAGAAGGATAGATTGGGTTCACCATCTTTTGGTTGGCGTTCATTTAAGTAGAAAATGATCGCATCAATAGCAATATTTCTGTCGTCATTTAAGCGTGTATCGGGATCTCTGACAGGGGAAATCAAAGTTTGATAAAGGATTGGAATGACAATTTCGCGTTCATTTATCTTTTTGCCAGCTATCCGTTTTTGGATTTCAGCTTGTATCGCATCTTCGATTTCTTTATAAAAATTCTCGATTGCATGAAGATGACGGATCCCGTCTTTGTCTTTGCTTACATCACGTGAGGCAATGTGACTGGATCTGATTTCAGGGGTGTGTGTGGTGATGATGGGCTCACCTTTTCCGTGAGTGGTGTATGTAATGAGCATATGTTTGCCGTAATTGGATGGTGCCGGCAGTAAACGTAATTTACTGGATATGGAGTTGAACACCGTTCCAAATTTATTGATGTCATGCTTATCAAGAATTGATTTTAAGAAAGCTTTTTCATAATCATTTAGCGCTGAATACCAAAGCGGTATAGCTTGGTTCCCGCTTTTAAGCAGTTCTAAACCTAGTTTAAGTGTTTCACTATACGGATTCAGCGGCGTATCAATTTGCACGGAATATTCTTTTCGCGATCCTGGTAAATTAGTGACTGTGCAGACTGCAGGTCTGGTAACTGTAAGTTGTGAAAATTGTTCAGCTCTATCCAGTATTTTCATGACTTCTTTTGGGGTAAAGCCTAGTGTTGTGGATAGAACGGATGTTATATAACCGCAATAATGATCGAGTGAATTTTGATAGTGAGCAATTGATTCAGAGTTAAGTATGTTGATGTGTTGAACGCAATCGGCAAATGCATCTTTTGACATTTGTTTGAGTGCAGCAATTAAATCTTCTAATGATTTAATTTGTTCTGTTGGCGAGAATTTGATTTTATTTCTGGGAATATTATCCAGCAAAAATATGGCGGCATTGTAAAGAGATGTCACGCGGCGGCTGTAATGTCCCGCATATTTTTCATCTTCGCTGATAATGTGAATGTCAAAATTATCCCGATCCCAATTATCTACGCCGAGATTTTTCAAAATTTCTGCGCGCAGCTCTGCCGGTACGCTCTCAAATTCATCCAGGCTGGTCAGGCGTAAAATTGGTTTTTGATAATCTTCAGCAAATTGTCTCAGCATAACTATTACAACTTTATTAATAATATTTTATGCCGTGATTATACTGATTAAAAATTAACGTTTTATGAGAGGAAGGTTAAGGTTTTATGAAGGGGGTAGGTGTCATCCCCGCGAAAGCGGGGACCTCCTGATGTAACCGTGCAAACAAACGGAATGAGATTCCCGCTTTCGCGGGAATGACAAAGGACAAACGGAAGGAGATTCCCGCTTTCGCGGGAATGACGGTATCTAATAAGCTTTCGAAAAAATCACTCTTTGTTTGCTCGGTTCGCCGGTAAAAATACATGTTCCCGGGCCGTCATTTTCAAATGGAATACAGCGAATGGTGACGGATAAATCCTTTTTAATTTGCTCTTCAATCGCGGCATCGCCGTTCCAATGGGCGAGCGCAAAGCCGCCATCGCCTTTGAAAAACTCATAAAAATCTTCTTTCTTATTGATTGTAATAGTATTTTTTTTGAGAAAATCTTTTGCGCGCTGCAATAAAACGGACTGAATTTCATCGAGAATTTCAGTGACGGATGCGAGAAATTCTGTGCGTGCGACGCCCTTTTTCTCCTTGTACGGCTTGTCGCGGCGCCCCATGAAAACGGAGTCAGCAGCCATGTCTTTATTGCCGATTTCGATGCGGATGGGGATGCCTTTTTTCACCCAGCTCCAGGCTTTTTCACCGCCGGTGAGCTCGCGGGTGTCGACTTCCACGCCAAGTTGACGGCCGTGATAATTCAATTTTTTCAGCTCGGCTGCGAGGTCATGACAGTATTTCAAGATGTTCGCGCGGTCTTCTTCTTTGTGAATAATCGGCAGAATAACCACGTGTGAAGGCGCGATTTTTGGCGGCAAAATCAAACCGTCATCATCGCTGTGCGTCATGATGAGACCGCCTATCATGCGCGTTGACACGCCCCATGATGTTGTCCACACAAATTCTTCTTTGCCTTGATCGCTTAAATATTTGATGTTGAAACCTTTCGCGAAATGCTGGCCGAGGAAGTGTGATGTGCCTGCCTGTAATGCTTTTTTATCTTGCATGATGGCTTCAATGCAGTACGTGTTAACTGCGCCCGGGAAGCGTTCGCTCGCTGTTTTCTCGCCTTTTACAACCGGCATGGCGAGATAATCTTCGACAAAATTCGCATAAATATCGAGAATTTTTAGCGACTCTTCCATGGCTTCATCAGCTGTTGCATGTGCAGTATGACCTTCCTGCCAGAGAAATTCCGTTGTGCGCAGGAAGATGCGTGTGCGCATTTCCCAGCGCACGATATTCGCCCATTGATTTACTAATAATGGTAAATCACGGTATGACTGAATCCAGCGTGAAAATGCTTCGCCAATGATAGTTTCTGATGTCGGGCGAATGATGTAGGGTTCTTCGAGTGCGCCTGCCGGAACGAGTTTGCCTTCATCATTTGTTTCCAGGCGGTGATGCGTAACAACCGCGCATTCTTTCGCGAAACCTTCGATGTGTTCCGCTTCTTTTTGCATAAAACTCAACGGAATCATCAGCGGGAAATATAAATTTTTATGACCTGTTGCTTTGAAGTCATCATCCAGTGTGCGTTGAATGTTTTCCCAGATGGCATAACCCCACGGCTTGATAATCATGCAGCCGCGCACGGGTGAAATTTCTGCGAGATCCGCAGCTTTAATGACTTGCTGATACCACTCTGGATAATCTTCCGCGCGGGTGGGAGTGATTGCGGTTTTAGCTTTAGTTGAGTTCATTTAATATTTGCTCCACGTGTCCTGTGACTTTCACTTTGCGCCAGATGGCTTCGATTTTGCCTTTCTCATCAATTAAAAAAGTGGAACGTGTGATACCGAGAAAGGTTTTGCCAAACATGCTTTTTTTGTTGATGACGCCGTAGGCTTCGCAAACATCCGCATTGTCATCAACCAGTAAAGTAAACGGCAGTTCATGTTTATCTTTGAATTTGGTGTGTGTTTTGACGCTGTCTTTTGATATACCAAAAACTTCGACTCCCAGCTTTTCAAACTTGGGATATTGATCGCGAAAGTCGCAGGCTTCGCGTGTGCAGCCTGGAGTATTGTCTTTCGGGTAGAAATATAAAACCACTTTTTTACCGCGTAATGATTTCAGGGAAACCTTTTCTTCCTGATCAGAGAGAAGGGTGAAATCTGGCGCTGAATCGCCTACTTTTAATGTCATTTCTACAGCCTTATGAATTTTAACGTGGGTCAAAGGATAGCACTGAGAAGGGAAATAAAAAACCCGGATGTGATTCACACCCGGGTTTTGATTGTGTTGGTAAAGATTAGTTGGTCAGCTGTCTGCCAACGTATGCGCCGCCAACTGCACCAGCAACTGTACCTGCTGTGCTGCCGCCGGTTAATGCGCTGCCAGCTACGCCGCCGATCACGCCGCCAGCAACCATGCCGGTGTCTTTGCGTTGAGATTGGGTGCATGCTGTTGTCATGCTAACTGCGATTACGATTGCAACTACGCCTAAGAGTTTTTTCATGATGGCCACCTCGTCCTTATTGTTTTAGTCACACCAATATTTTATCAAAAAAATGGACGTCTGTTTTACAGGAAACCGGTCTCAAGCTTGCCTTGACCATTGATTGATAAGGCTTTCCACACCCATGGCAGCGTATTTTTCATGACTTCGTCAAACTTCCAGGGTGGGTTGATAATGGCCATTCCGCAACCATTCAAATGCTGGGGGATGTCGGGATAAATCGTTAATTCTATGGTGAAAACAGGGTTATTGACGCTTTTTTTAACAGTTTCGTAGAATTTTTCAACATGACTCTGTTCTTTTACCGGATACCAGATGGCATAGACGCCAGTTTCGAAGCGTTTTAATGCGATTGGCAGCAGTCTGGCAATATGCATGAATTCATCCGGGTCTTCATAAGGCGGGTCAATCAAAACGACACCGCGGCGCTCCTTAGGCGGTAAAAACGCCTTTAAACCGAGGAAGCCGTCCATATGATGAATGGCGACCTGGGTATCGCCGAGAAAATTATTTTTTAATGATTGATATTCATTCGGGTGTAATTCACTTGCGATAATCCGGTCATGCGGACGCATCATTTCGCGAACGATCTGCGGTGATCCTGGATAGTAACGCAGCGAAGATATTTTTGAATGTGTGAGTTTATTGTTGAGAATATGAATAATCTGTAAATATTTTTTTACGAGATCAGGAGGGTTGCTGTGTTGAATGATTTTCTCAATACCATTTTCATATTCTTTGGTTTTTTCTGAAAACTCGGAAAATAAATCATACACGCCGGCGCCAGCGTGTGTGTCAATGTAACAGATCGGAGTTTGCTTTTGCATTAAGGATTCGATTAACGCAATCAGGCAGATATGTTTGACGACATCGCAGAAATTTCCAGCATGGTAAGAGTGAAGATAATTCATGAATCGCTCATTGTGTTTTTGTATTTTAATCCCATAACGGATAATGCTCCAATTTCACTTCGTCATCAAAAAATAATTTTGCATTTGCGGCAAATGACTCCGTGTAATCGGACACATAAAAATGTTTGTTGCTGTTACCGTTGTCATTCAAGAGATTGTTTTTTTCCAGCTGTTTTTTGACAGCTTGTGCGACGATTTCGGATGAATCAATGATATCAACAGATGGATTGCAGTATTTTGCAATGCGGTCTTTGATAACGGGATAGTGCGTGCAGGCGAGTACAAGTGCATCAAGTTGATGCGATTTGAATTGTTCCATATACACTTTTAACAATGAATCTATTACTTCATTGTGGGTGCTGCCGAATTCTTCGATTGCCGATGCAAGTAAATTGGTTGCGTGCGAAGTTAAAGATACGCCGCGTTTTAAATCATCCAGTTTCTTTTTATAAATATGTGAGTTGACCGTTTGACGTGTGCCTATTAATCCCACATTTTTTTTGGAATATTTTTCTTTGAGGTGATGAATCACAGGATCAATTACATTCATCACAATCGCTTTGCTGCCGACATATTCTTTGACAAGTTCATATGCGGCTGCTGATGCTGAATTGCATGCAATCAAAATCAGTTTGCATTCCTGCTGCAATAACATGTGCGCAATTTTAACGGCATATGCCTGAATGGCTGCTGTTGATTTGTCGCCATATGGCATGTGTGCAGTGTCGCCAAAATATATGATGTTTTCGCGCGGTAAATGTTTTAAAACAGCGTGCGCAACGGTGAGGCCGCCGATGCCGCTGTCAAAAACGCCTATAGGTTGTGATGGTGAGTGATTTGGTTTCATGGAGGTATATTTTAACATACAATAATTCTTTGTCTGTTACTTTTATCGTACAAGGAGTTGTATATGTTGAAATTAATCGCAAAGGCAGGAGTCATATTCGCTGCAGGTGTTTTTTTGAGCGGATGCTATTCAAAATCCTGCGATACAGGATGTCCGAATTCTGAAAAATATACCCCGAAAGTGGCGATGAATTCTGCACCTGCCAAAGCGGCAGATACATCAGCAAAGCCGGCTGATGCCGCGGCCAAACCGGCGAGTTAGAAGCAAGGGCCAAGTGTTATTTTGCGGTACAATGACGACACTGTATAAGCTCAATCCCGCAAGGTAACGCTTGACCCCTTAGGTTACTTACTTAGTGATGGTATATCATAGTTTTTGATCTTATCGCTTGGGTCAAGCTCAGTCTCTTTCTTACCTATCAGGCTATTAGCGCGCAAGTTCGAGATAGATTGCTTTTGCAGTTTTTCACGCAAATTTAAAATCTCTTCACGTAGTTGTAAGTTTTCTTTACGCAATCTAAGGAGTTCATCAGATTCAGGAGTCGGACTGATGACACTTGATGACCTGGTCATGCTTGATATAACAGGATCGAGAGTGCCTGCAATTTTTTGATAATCAATTTTTGAAGCATCATCCAGTTTACTATTGAACATCTTAATTAGCTTTGCTTCATTCAACCCAACTGAAAATAACTGATTTAATTCAGCCTGAGCTTCTGCATAATTTCCGGAAGAATTCTTGACTCTGGATAACAAGCAATACCCTATTATTTGACTATGCGGTAATAATATTTTTGCAGCAGTATAATTCAAATAAGATGTTGCTTTTCTTCTTTGTGAGATGCAATAGATCTGCAATAATATCTGAAAATTTAGCCTGCTTTGCCAGTTTATTGCATTCGTTTTCGAAGTACTGCGCTAAATGTTCCTTTGCCAAATCTCCCGCTTTCAAATAATAATTGTAAATCTTTAATTTACGTGCTGTTTCATCTGATTCAGTGGATAATTCAGGATGTTCAACTAACATTTGAGCGCATCTAAAATTTGCTTTCTCTGCCGCTCCACTGAGCGCTTTCGGCGCCCACACACTGTATAATGCAAATGTTTCCTTCTCTAACTTTAATTCTTCCAGAATAGCTGCTATGCATACGCCAATTTCAGAATCTACACATTTACCTAGCTCTTTAGTCAGCTCTTCAATCCCTAATATATGTAGAACTTTTTCAATGTAGGGCTTATCAAAGTCTGCTACCGCGTACGACCCCGCACACAGGTAGTGATTAAAAACATTGAGAACCTGTTCACGCTCATCATTTAACGCAGATACATCACGAGCCATTTTTGCCAATTGATAGTGTGCCATTTTACGAATAACTTCAAATTTACAATCGTCAATGAGATATTTATAGGCTGTTTTAGCATCTTCCAGTAATCCTTTCTCTTGATAGTGCATACCCAGCAAGTACAGAATTGGATACTTCTTTGAATCTTTCGAAACTAATTTATCATCAGCATTCATATAGCGTTTAGCAATAGTTAATGCTTCGGCGGAATTCGTACACATCAAGACCTGATCCAGTATTTGCTGCGGTTGTAACTGGTAAGCAAGCAGTAGGTAAAGGTTGTTTAACGATTGTTCATCAAGCTGCTCATATGAGTTTACAAATTCGATGACTTTGAAAGCATCCGCTAGTGTATCAGATTGAACGATTACCGATCCTTCGATAGTGTAATCTTTTACGCTGGATCGAATTTGATTAGCGGCTGATTGCGCCGCAGAATGAAATTCTCTCGTGTAGTCACCATGTAGATAAATATAAAATTTAAAAACCTTAACTTTATTTGCATCTGAGTATTTATAATACAAAATGATTTTCGAGAGTTTTGTGGAATTGGCCACATCAATAACAATGTTATAAGTGCGCTTATATTGATCCCTGTTTATAAGTATATCACCTGTACGGCTTAACTCTGATCTGGGGCTTGCCATCTGATATCTTCTTTTTAGTTAGAATTTAGATTTGCTGAATTATTATATAATGTTTTTAAAAAAGTAAATTATTATAAAACTAATTGCAAAAAAAATTCCTGAAGATTAAGATTTCGAAAAAATAACAACAAAAAAGAAAGAGGAAGTATTTTATGCAACGTAAAGATGTTGAAAACCATGCTGCATTCATCAAGAAGTATACAAATAACCATAATGTTTTAATACGTGATCGTCTCCCGCAAGGTCATTACGTGTTTTTTGACTACAATGGTGATTATGCGGTTGGATTCAAACAAAACAACGGTGTTTTAAAAGGAAATCCGTTTGGAGTAAATAATGGAAAGATTCATGATTTAGTTGCTAATCGTTACTACGACAGCATCGACTCATTTTTGGACCAACTGGGTAAAGATTTCAAGGTGTCTTTACATACTGCAGTCACCAAAGCAATCAATGACAATCCAGATTTGAAGAAGGAGTTTTCACGAACTCAATCACCTTTGATTCAAGAGTTAAGGTCTGCAATTAAGAAAGATGAATGGCTGAAAGTCAGAAATTATAAGTCACGAAATGATCTTACCTACGCACATACGCAGCTTGAATTCTGTATTGATCTTAATGACGCAGCTACAATCGATATTATTTGCAACATGGTAGATAATGTGTTCAGGCATGAATCCAAGGGTGGTGAACCGATCGCAGGTTATAAAAAACATGGCTATTCGACACCAAGTAAATCAAACGCCAAAACTAATCCGGGTTACAAAATAAAGCAGTCCTTCGCAGATCTGGATGTCAGCAAGCTGGAAGCAATGCCTTTCCCATCTGTGAAGCAATTTTTGTTTGAACATTGCGTTAATAACAAATCTCTCGAATCAGAAAGAACTTTTTCAAGAAGACCATAAGTATGAAATGTATCCCGGGTGAAATGTTTTTCACCCGGGTTGCATATACATCAAAGAATCTCTTCAAGTCCGTAAGCAAGCTTATCCAGTTTCATCACTTTCTCGCAAGCAAGACAAATGCCCGGCATATAAGACTGGCGGTCTGTGCTGTCATGGCGCAGGGTGATAGTTTCACCGGGATTACCAAACAGAACTTGCAGGTGTGCCAGCATTCCTGGCAGACGAATGGAATGAATTGGGATTTGATTCAATGTTGCGCCGCGTGCACCCGGAATAGTTTCATGCTGGTTGCGTACGAGCGCGTTAGGGTTGGCAATGCTTTCTGCAATCATTTCCGCCGCCCGCATGGAAGTGCCCGACGGGCTGTCTAACTTGCCTTCATGATGCATCTCAATGATTTCAACGTTGGGAATATACTTTGCGATTTCACGCGCAGCTTTCATGACCAGCACGGCGCCCATTGAAAAGTTGGGTGCAATCAGGCCGCCGATCTTTGCGGCTGCAGCTTGTTTTTGCAGCGTCTTCACGTGCTCACCGCGCAGGCCGGTTGTGCCGATAACCGGGCGGGCACCGCATTCAATAATGATTTGTGTATTTTTGAAAACAGCTTCGGGATGTGTGAAGTCAACAACCACATCTGCTTTGCTATCTTTGATAGCCTGTTTTAAATCGTACTCGCGGCCGGCCTGGCCTGCGAGTGTGAGACCTGGATGTTCCGATACAGCCTTTGTAACTAATTGTCCCATTCTGCCGAATGCGCCGTTCACAAGCACACGTATAGGATTTGTCATCACTTTCTCCCTGATTCATACATCCAGTAAGTTTGCTCACCATATCGAATCGCGTCAATAGGATGTTGGTAAAGTTGTGTGAGGTTTTCTGCCGTCAGCATCTCATCCGCCATGCCGTGTCTGACAGTGCCGTCACTCATTATCATTAATATTTTATTACAGTATCGCTGTGCGAGATTGATATCGTGTAATGCCATCATGACTGCGCGGCCTTCATTTTCTGCCAGCTGTAATAATAAATTCAGCGTGTGAATTTGATGTGGTATATCAAGATGATTCGATGGTTCATCCAGTAAGAAAAAGCGCGGCGATTGGATAAGAAGCGCTGCGATTGCTGCGCGCCGCTGTTCACCGCCGGAGAGATGCTGGATATTTTTATCTGCAAATGATGTTAGCTGCATGACATCAAGTGCATGTTCGGTGGTGGTTGAATGAGTGTCATTCCGCGGGGCAAACAAGGGCTGATGAGGATAGTGTGCGGCATGGCAATATTCATAAACAGTCTGTGGGAATGGGTAACGCGAATGCTGAAACAATACTCCAATTTGCTGCGCGATGCGGCGTTCGGAGAGTCCCGCGAGCGGTGTGTCATTCAATTTAATTTCACCGGCTGCCGGCGCAATATGCCCGGCAAGTGTCTGCAGTAATGTTGTTTTGCCGCTTCCATTTGGACCGAGCACCGCCCAGCAGTCGCCTGGATTGATCGTCATGGATAAATTGCTGATGACAATTTTATTTCCGCGATGAATCGAAAGATTGTTGATGTCTAGAGAGTGAATCATGGGCGCATCAGGAAAATAAAAATGGGAATGCCGATGACGGCCATGACAATGCCGACGGGAATTTGCTGCGGTGCGAATAATGTTCGTGCCAGCGTATCTGCGAGAACGACAAGACTTCCGCCCAGCAAAACGGCTGCAGGCAGCATGAGACGGTGATTGTATCCTGAAATGCGGCGGGCAAAATGCGGCACGATCAAACCGGCAAAACCTATACACCCAGCTTGAACGACTGCAGCTGCTGCAAAAAGGGAGCTGAGAGAAAATAAAATAATGCGATAAGGTTTGACGGGTAATCCGAGTGCGCGGGCTTCCTGATCACCGCGCCCGAGAATATCGCAGCCTGGAGCAAGCAGCCAGCAGATCCCGGTGCCGGCTATGAGTATGATGATGCCGGCTGGTGACCATCCTGCATCATTTAGATCACCTGTCAGCCAGAAGAGCATGCTGTGCAGACTGGCGTCGGGGCTCAACAAGAGAATCAGACTGATGCCGGCACCAAAGCCGCCGGCAATCGCGATACCGCAGAGCAGCAAGGCGTGCATCTGCCATCTGTGCATGCCTCCCAGTAGTACGATCATGCCCGCAGTCAACATGCTTCCCGCCCAGGCGCCTGCGAGTAGCATACTGCCGCTCGCACCTGCCAACATGAGAAGTAATGTAAAAAAAGCTGCCCCGCTGGAAATGCCGAGGACATATGGATCGGCCAAAGGATTTTGCAGTAACAGCTGCATTAGCGAGCCAGAAAGTGCCAGAAGTCCCCCGCTGGTAAACGCGGTAATTGTGCGCGGGAGTCTGAGTTTGAGAAAAATAGTATTAAATTGCCCATAATCATCATATATAAGTTGATGCAGAGTGAATGACGTACTACCTTTAAACAATGAAAAAAAGACGCTCACAGCAGCGAGAAGCTGTAGAATAAATATTCGTCTTGTCGCGGTATAGGTTTTCATGGATTCCATTTGCCCGGACGTTGATATTTTGAAACAATGTGGCGGTGATTATAGGTGGCGGACAGTGATAGATAAAGCAGGTTATCGATATGGAGTAGGGATCATTTTGGTGAATGACAACCGACAGGTTTTCTTTGCCAAGCGCATCGGTATGCTTGCATGGCAATTTCCTCAGGGCGGCATGATGGAAAATGAGACGCCTGAGCAAACGATGTACCGTGAATTGAAAGAAGAAATAGGTTTAAATCCAGAAGATGTCAAAATTCTGGCAACAACCAGACGATGGCTGCGTTATCGTTTGCCAAACCGGCTGGTGCGTCATTATTCAAAGCCATTATGCATAGGCCAAAAGCAGAAATGGTTTTTACTCAAGCTCGTTAATCAGGATGCTCAAGTTGATTTACACGAAAATGCTGATCCTGAATTTGATTCCTGGGCATGGGTTTCATATTGGTATCCACTGCGACAAGTGGTGACATTCAAGCGGCGTGTTTATGTCATGGCTCTCAAGGAATTTGCCAAAATAGTTTTGACTAAACGATTCTGGCAGGCGCCGGGTGTAGATAGTACTGACAATGCAGATAGTGCGGATAGCGCAGGATAAGAGCAATGCTGACAATTTTACGTCACATTATTCAGGAAGTGACCAGTGCAGAAGGGTTCCCTGAAGCGCTGGACATTATGGTCAAGCGTATTGCCAATGCGCTTGCGACCGAAGCTTGTTCTATTTTCCTGATGGATAGACGCCGCGGTTCATATTTACTGGTGGCAACACAAGGGTTGAATCCTGAGGGGGTTGGTAAAATTCGTGTTCCTCTCAACAAGGGTTTGATTGGCCTGATCGGCGACCGCGAAGAACCACTCAACATTGATGATGCAACCCAGCATCCGCGTTTTTTCAAAGTTAAAGAAGCGAAAGAAGAAGCTTTTCGTGCATTTCTTGGCACACCCATTATCTATCACCGGCAAGTGCTGGGGGTGATGATTGTCCAGCAGAGAGAGCCGCGAAAATATGATGAAGCGGAAGAAGCTTTTCTCGTGACGCTGGCGACACAGCTCGCTGTACATATTTCTCATGCTGAATCGACTGGTGCGCTGGAAGAAATTCTGGATGGCGCCTGCAAAGTCCATAACGAAAAAATTTATACCGGTGTGCCAGGTTCTCCAGGCATTGGTGTGGGTTCAGGTGTCGTTGTTTATACTCCGTTTGATCTTGATACCGTTCCTGACCGCACGCCTGAACATCCTGACCACGAAATTGATTTATTGTATGAAGCATTTGATTCTGTGCGCGAAGATTTGCGTTTACTGAGTGAGCGACTCTCATCATCGCTGCCGAAAGAAGAGCTCGCCTTGTTTGATGTTTATCAGCGTATTCTTGACAGTGAAGAGCTTGGCCAGGAAGTTGAGCAATATATTCGTGCGGGTAACTGGGCGCCTGGCGCACTCAGGGAAACAATTGAAGTTCACACGCGGCGTATGGAGTCATTAGAAAGTGAATACATGCGTGAACGTGTGGATGATATTAAAGGGATCGCGCAGCGTGTTCTTGCTTATCTGCAAAAAAACGAACGCTCGCTGCCGCAGTATTCTGAAAAATCCATTTTGATTGGTGACATGTTAACGCCTGCAGATCTTGCCGAAGTTCCCGAGGGATGTTTGAGCGGTGTGATTTGCGCGCGCGGTTCCAGCAATTCACACGTCGCAATTCTTGCGCGTGCCATGAAAGTGCCAACAGTCATGGGTATTGGTGATGCGCCGATTTATGATTTACAGGATAAGCAAATCATCATTGATGGTTATTATGGACAAGTCTATGTCTCGCCCAGTCCGACTCTGCGCGAAGAATTTGACAAGCTTCTTGTCGAAGAACAAAAGCTGGATGCTGCGCTGGATGAAATTCGCGAACTGCCCGCTGAAACGGTTGATGGTCACATAATTAATTTAATGGTGAATACGGGTCTTGGCGCGGATATCAGTTTTGCGCTCGCATCTGGTGCGGAAGGTGTTGGATTGTATCGCACGGAAATCCCATTCATGATGCGCGATCGTTTTCCATCGACAGAAGAGCAGCGCATCATTTACCGCCAGCTGCTGGCATCATTTGCACCGCGGCCGGTGATTCTGCGTACACTGGACGTTGGCGGTGACAAGCCGCTGCCATATTTTCCGATCGTAGAAGATAATCCATTTCTTGGCTGGCGCGGTATTCGCATTACACTGGATCATCCGGAAATTTTTCTTTCTCAGATTCGCGCTATGCTGCGTGCAAGCGAAGGCTTGAATAATATGCGTATCATGCTGCCCATGGTAACGGATGTTTCTGAAATTGATGAAGCCATGCGGCTCATGCGTAAAGCTTTTGTTGAAGTCCACGATGAAGGATATGAAATTGAAATGCCGCAAGTTGGCGTGATGATCGAAGTGCCTTCGGCTGCTTATCAGGCAAGAGCGCTTGCGAAGCGCGTGGATTTTCTGTCGGTAGGCAGTAATGATTTGACGCAGTATCTGCTAGCCGTAGACAGAAATAATTCCCGCGTTGCGGGGCTTTATGATTCTTTGCATCCTGCCGTGCTGCGTGCATTGATCCAGATTGTAGAAGGCGGTCATCAGGAAGGTAAACACGTCAGTATTTGCGGTGAACTTGCCGGCGATCCGGCAGCTGTTATGTTGCTGCTTGCCATGGGTTTTGATTCTCTCAGTATGAATGCTTCATCAGTCGGGCGCGTGAAATGGATTGTGAGGCATGTCGCGAAAAAGAAAGCCGCCAAATTATTACAGGAAGTGTTGAGTATGGAGAGTGCGGTTATGATTCGCTGTCATATGGAGCTTGCTCTCGAGCGGGCGGGATTGGGTAATTTGATTCGGGCGGGACGTTAGTATGCTGCAATATCCAAACATTAATCCAGTTGCATTTCACGTTTATACCTGGCCAGTTTACTGGTATGGGTTAATGTATCTGGTTGGATTTCTCGGCGGCTGGGGTGTGTTGGCATTGCGCGTGCGCAAATCTCCGCGCGGTTTCAATCAGGATCAATTATCTGACATTGTTTTTTACGCCGCGATAGGCGCAATCATTGGCGGACGGCTTGGGTATGTTGTGTTTTATGACTGGGATAAATTTTCAGTGAATCCCCTGTTGATTATTGAAACGTGGAAAGGCGGCATGTCGTTTCACGGCGGTTTGCTTGGCGTGTTGATTGGCATGTTGATGTGCTCATATAAATTTGATAAACCTTTTCTGGCGATCACCGATCTGATATCTCCTGCTGTGCCAATTGGACTTGGTGCGGGAAGAATCGGTAATTTTATTAACGGCGAATTGTGGGGCAAGGTAACTGAAGCATCGTGGGGCATGATATTTCCGAATGCAGGGGATTTGCCGAGACATCCGTCCCAGTTATATGAATTTGCGCTGGAAGGTGTGTTGCTATTTATTATATTGTGGTGGTATTCACGCAAGCCGCGTCCGTTAGGCGCAGTTTCCGGCATGTTCGCCCTGCTTTATGGTGTCTTTCGTTTTGGCGTGGAGTTTGTGCGTGTTCCGGATCCGCAAATTGGCTATATCGCTTTTGGCTGGTTTACACAGGGGCAGCTTTTATCAGTGCCGCTGATCTTGATTGGCGAATTATTGATTGTATCAGCGTACCGAAAACAGGATAAGCGAGCTTCAATATGAAACAATATCTGGAGTATTTGCAGTACATTTTAGATCACGGCGTTAAAAAAGTTGACCGCACCGGCACTGGCACGCTCAGTGTGTTTGGTTACCAGATGCGGTTTAATTTGCAGCAGGGATTTCCTCTGGTCACCACCAAGAAGCTGCATACGAAAAGTATTTTTTATGAATTGTTCTGGTTTTTGAACGGCGACACAAACATCAAATATCTAACGGATCACGGTGTCAGCATCTGGAATGAATGGGCTGATGGGAATGGTGATCTCGGTCCTGTTTACGGCAAGCAATGGCGCGCGTGGGAAACCAAAGATGGCAGAATAGTAGATCAGATTTCTGAAGTCATGAAACTCATCAAAACCAATCCAGATTCGCGGCGTTTGCTGGTGAATGCATGGAATGTCGGTGAGCTGGACAAGATGGCGCTGCCGCCATGTCATCTCATGTTTCAGTTTTATGTCGCAGATAAGAAATTATCGTGTCAGTTGTATCAACGCTCCGCCGATTCATTTTTGGGGGTGCCGTTTAACATCGCATCCTATTCATTGCTGACTTGCATGATGGCGCAGCAATGTGATCTTGAGCCGGGAGAATTTGTCTGGACTGGCGGTGACTGTCATATTTATTCAAATCATCTCGAGCAAGTGAAATTACAGTTATCGCGGGAGCCATATCCATTGCCGCAGTTGCAATTCAAACGCAAGCCGCCAAGTATTTTTGATTATGATTTTGATGATATTGAAATCATCAATTATGAAGCGCATCCGCATATTAAAGGTGCGGTGGCGGTATAGATACTGTCATTCCCGCTTTCCCGGGAATGACATTTACGCACAACCATCTTTATCAAACGTGCGCACGACCATTGGTTCATCTGCGGCCTGAAGATTCGCCTTGCGTGTGTCAGCTGTGCTGCCGCTGAAAACAATCTGGCTGTTCAACTGATTGCAATATGCAGCTTTGCCGCTGCCCGGGCGATAAGGCGAGCAAGCGCTGAGAGTGAGTGCCAGTATAGAGATGCTGATGAGGGTGACGTGGCGGGAATCCTTCATGGTGACTCTCCTTTATTGTATTATTATTATCTCATATTTTTTGGTACCCCTGCCGGCAAGTTTAGAAAAAATTAGTCTTGTGTGAATAATGAGTTTATTCTTAATATATTGAATTATTGTATGATTCAGGTATTTTCAATATTATTTTATGCTATTGGAGTTAAGAGTTTATGTCATGGAAGATAAAAAGCAGCCTCTTGATTTTCGCATTAAGTCTATCTGGCTTTGCTAACGCTTCCGACATCCAGTATTTCTGGGCTAACTCATTTAATAACCCAGCCATGTTAAATAGCACCAAGAACCAAAGCTACAAGCTCGGCGTACTCGGCGTTAAAGCAAACTTCTCATTCTGGGGCACCGGTGCAAGCGGTTTAAATGGCAGGGCAACTAGCAATACAAGTGATTTTATCCCCTATTTTGCAGGCGCTTATCGTGTCAATTCGAAAGTTGTAGTTGGTCTTAACGTCAGCCCGCCCTACTATGGCAATTATGATATAGGCCCAAATCCTGTGACAATTTACAATGGCACGGCATCAACTATGTATAGCAGCGATATTAGTCCTCAAATCAGTTACCAGGCGACGGATAAACTGGCATTAGGGTTAGGCTTTGATGCAGTGAATTTTCGCGATGTTACATATGATTTTGGATTACTCCCAGTTCCTGAAGCAGGAGTAACCCATACTAAATCCGGTGCTTGGGCTTATGGCTGGAACGTGGGCTTATTTTTTACTCCCACTGAGCGAGATTATATCGGCCTATATTATTATTCAAAATTGACGCCCACTTTTAAAGGTACCAGCTACAATAATATCGCGGCAACGAATAATTTCTCGATTACCGGCTACCCAATAGCCGCTAGCACATTCATTAATTACATTCGTGTGTTAACTGACAAATGGATGTTGAACATGATCGTTTCATATAGCCAATGGAATAAACTCAAAACGATTAGAGCCAATAATGTAGCAACTGCTGGTAATATCAGCTTCACTCTCAATGCTAATAACACATACAACGTTTTTCTATCGGCCAAATATCAGGCAACCGATAAATATGCGGTACTGGCTGGTGTTTCCCGCGATGGTTCTGATATCAGAAACGATACTCGCGATATCTTAACGAGTACAGCTCGTTTCGGTTTCGCAGCCATAGGCGGGACTGCGCAAGTCACCAAGGAGGCATTAGTGCAAGTGTTAGTTGGCTATGGAAATTATCGAAATTCACCGGTCATTTTTCCATACGGCACTGTCACTAATGGTCATCTCAACCTTAGTGCGACTGCAGTGGATGCCACTATTACTTACGATATTTAATTGCTATTTACGAGTAAGCGTATAGGCGCCATCCCAATCAGCAGGTGTTTCAGTGTTGATGAACTCCTGGCAACGCTGCTGTAGTGCTTGAGCGGCTCTATCATTCTTATATAAAGCCAAGCAATCTGAGAAAAGCTGCTCTGCTTCTTTGAAATTCCCACTTTCATAAGTATTAAATGCTTTAGAAAATAATTCCAGATAGTCAGCAAGCGGTGTATTTAATTCATCTTGCCATTCAATGAATTCATAAATTTCGGTGATTTGTGTTTTACCTTTTAATCGCACTTTATCAACTTTCCTGAAAAGTGTTTTAAGGTTAACAGGCAAATCACGTGCGGTGGCATCACTTAATAAAATTCTGCTGCCATAAGTTGTATTTAATCCTTCAACGCGAGCAGCAGTATTCGCGACATCGCTGATTAATCCCGAAACCTGACGCTCTTCTTCACCAATAATGCCTAGCATCGCAGGGCCTGTACTTAGGCCAATGCCCATACTGATAGCAACATCATGATGCTCCGCCTGAACTTTGTTAAAATCGCTGAGGGCTTTCATCATATTGATTGCTGCTAACACGGCATCCTGAGGTTTATTGGCAAAAATAGCCAAAATGGCGTCGCCTTGATAATGGTCGATATAACCATCGTATTTACGAATAATAGGGGCCATGAATTTCCAGTAGCGATTAATGAAAGCAAAAGCTTCTTCAGGCGTGCGGTTTTCTGTGAGAGTGGTGAAACTGCGAATATCATTAAATAAAACGGTAATTTCTCGTTTAGCAGAATCACCTAATCCAACATCTTCAATATTTTCGCGCTTGATAATTTCCAGGAATTTTTTTGGAACGAAACGTTCTGTACTGTGATAGAGATGCTCCATGTGTTCCAAATAATGAGAATTTTGTAAGGAAATTGCAATCTGGGCAGCGAGTGTTTGCAGTACGGTGACACGATCTTGAGTAAATGCATTGTTTGTTAAATTATTTTCAAGATAAATAATGCCTAAAACTATTTCCTGTTGCACGATGGGTAAAGATAAAATGGATTTTGGCTGGGTGCGTACAATATAAGGGTCTTGCTTGAATTTGTCATCTTCAGCACCGTTATGCAGCACTAGCGGCTCGCGTGAACGAATGGCATATTGCACAACTGTTTGGGGAAGATCTTGAGACTCTGTTGAGCTCACGTTCAGCATTTTAAATTCTTTATGCCCCTCAGATATTGTTAAAGAAGCAGCTTCGAACCACTCATTTTTACGGAATTCAAGCAGGATCACTTTCGTTGCACCAGCATTTTCAAGCAGCACATGTAACATTTTCTCGAATAATTTCTGCAGCATAATTTCGCCGGAAATGGCCTGGCTGGCTTTAATGACAGACATAAAGTCGAGGGTCGTTGAGGAAGTTATTTCCGTGGAGGAATTCGACAAAGATAAACTTTCCGATTGTGAACTTAACGGCAAATGACGTTCTTCCATCGCACAATCTGGATAACGCTTTTCAAGTGATTTAACCTTCATCAGCATGCCATAGCGGCTGTAATAATATCTAGCGCTACGGAAATAAAAAATGGCAGCATCATGCTGTTCCAATGCAACATAAAGCTCACCAAGGAGTTCATAACCCAAGGCTGTCCATAAATAAAATTCGCCTTTTTTTGCATTTTCAATGGCTTTATTAAAGTTAATAAGTGCATCCATATATTTATGGTTAATTTGTGCCTCGTATGCTTTCAAAAACAAATCATGATGTAAATAATTGACCGGGCCAAGATTCGCTGCCCATGCGACATGCTTCATGATCTGTTTGATGCGTTTTTTATATTTCTTTTTAAGAGAGGCATCTACACTTGGCAATTGTCGCATCATGGCCAAAGCATTGAGCGTCCTCATTTCAGTCAGAATTATTTCATAACGAAAGTTTTCTTCGAAAACATACCATCTAAAATGAAATGCTATGGATTTATCAAAATTTTCCAGAAAGAAGTGATAAAAACTAAGATTATACAGCCCAGCAACGGCAACACTAGCGTAGTTGGTGGTGCACATCATATTTTCAAGATATCGAAATCGATCACTCTCATCCAAAATACCCGTACCTAGGCTTTGGTAAATGAGATAAATCAGCTCAAAGCCGCAAGATGAAATCTCTTGCCCTTTTTCAGCCTGAATTTTATAAGTAGTTTCTGCACTTTCAAGTATTTTTCTCAGCGACCTAGCTTCCGCAATTTGAAGGAAACAAAGCATCGGTAAGCCCATTGTCACATATATATTTAAATTCCCTGATTCACGAGCTTCTTGCATGCCTTGTTCACCCATATTCTTTATTATTTTAATGTGATGATAATAATGATCGATGAGGAGCGCGATCGACATATGTGCGACAGATTGAGAATATTTATCGGGGATTTTTAATAAAGTGTTCTCGGCGATATTGCAGTATTTTTTGCCAGTATCAATATCACCATTCATACTCGCAATAGATAATCCATAAGCCGCAATCAACAACCCTGAGCTACGTGGCTTTCCATATTTTAATTGTAACTCCATTGACAAAAATATCATGTATGCAAATGAAAATACGCTGTTTTCATAAAGTGCAAAATAAATTTCGGCAAAAATATCAAAAACCATTTTTATTTCAGGATTAGTTAACAACGGTAATGTTTCTGCGAGATTATTTGAAATAAACTTTCTCATTTTCCATCTAACCTGAACCATTTTAAGGAGTAGTCGCACCATGCTTGGTTTCATAATCAAATTAACGCCGAGTAAATCCAGCGCCTGTTTCGCTGTGATTAAAACTTCCGCCCAGTTTTCTTGCTCTGTCAAAATCATGATTTTTATGCGATAAACTTGTGCTTTGTCCAGATTGGTTTTTGCACGGTTAATTAATTTATCAAACTCCTCTGTTTCCCCTCCATGATGAGATAAGTGCAAAGCCAGGAAATGATTTAGTTTAATATTAAAAGCGAATTGATAATCTGTTTGCCAAGTCGTTTCATCAATTAAATGTAAGGCTGCGGATAGGTAATTAAACATGGGCTGATACGCATTGGCATTTTTCGCTTGCAAGCCGGCGAGATAGTTTAAATTCGCTACTTCCTTTCGTTCCTGATTGGTCAGTAATGAAAGGGCTTGATTAAAATGGTCTACAACTTCAAACAGCTTTTCCTTTTTACTCGCCTCAGGTTCTTGTTGAATTAAGATGCGTGCAATGTTTAAATGGATTTTTGCTTTATCTTCTTCCGGAATACTTTGATACGCGGCTTGCTGCACGCGGTCGTGTATGAATTGATACACAATATTTTTGGATAACTGTTCGGTTAAATTTTCTTTATGAATCGCATCAACACGCTTGTAACCCAGACTAGGCGTGATTAAAAGTTCTTGCTGTAAGGCTGGCCATAAAGCAGCGCCGATTTCATCGGCTGATTGATTGCTAATTAACATCAACATATCTATCGTAAACTGGTTGCCCACACAGGCTGCGTACTTTAATAACAATTGCGTCTCTTCAGGTAATTCAGCTAATCTGGCTAGCATTAACTCGACCACATTATCGGTAATGCCCAAAGACGAAATTTTAGCTAAGTCCCAATTCCAATGATGACGGTCGTAATTAAAAAACAAGAGCCCTTCGCGATATAATAAATTTAAAACTTGTTTGCAAAAAAACGGATTACCTTTCGTGCGAGTGTGCACGAGTTCTGCGAAGGCAGAAACAGCGGCAGTGTCTCGATGAAAGCTATCTTCAAATAATGACGAAAAATTTTCGATGCTTAAAGGCTGCAAAGATAACGATTGAATTTGCTTCTTCTTTTCCTCTAAATGTTGGATAAAATTCTTTAAAGGATGGGCTGCATCAACTTCATTTTCTCGATAAGCGCCGATTATAAGGAGATGTGTTTGTTCATCATCCATCATGATTTCTTTCAGCAAACTGAGCGAGCCGCTATCAATCCATTGTAAATCATCAATAAAAATAACTAATGGATGATCTTTATTCGCCACCACATGTAAAAATTGTTTGAAGAATATCTTCATACGATTTTCAGTTTCTTTCGGTGGCAATGGTTCTAGCGGCGGTTGTTCGCCAACTATCAGAGCAATATCCGGTGCAAGATCAATAATGACCTGTCCTACGCTTCCCATGGCTGACTCAATCGATTTCTTTATTTCGTTAAACCTTGATTCCGGCTCTGCTAAAATCAAGCGGGCTAATTGATTAAGTGCTTCTGTGATCGCAGTGTAAGGTTTATCCCGTTGTAACTGGTCGAATTTACCATGAATAAAGTATCCCTTATGCTGTATCATTGGCTTGTGTACTTCGTTGATCAGCATGGTTTTACCAATCCCTGAATAACCGCATACCATTAAGGCTTCCACCGATCCTCGACTGATGCGTTCATATGCCTGCATTAAAACCTGTATTTCATTTTCCCTTCCATATAATTTTTGCGAAAGATTGAGGTGATCCAAAACGTCATGTTCGCTTAACGGAAATGGCTGTATCTGTCCGGTTTCTTCAATCATTTCCAAACATTTTTCTAAATCAAGTTGTAAACCTATGCCGCTTTGATAACGATCATTGGCATTTTTTGCCATCAGTTTTTTGACGATTTCTATTAGTTGAATAGGAATTTCCCGGTCAGGATTATGAACAGCTGGAATTGGATTTGCTAAATGTGCATGTAGTAACTCCAGTGGATCGCTATTGTTATAGGGCAACTTACCCGATAACATTTCATAAAAACTGATACCAAGCGCATAGAAGTCTGCGCGATAGTCAATATGCGTATTCATGCGCCCGGTTTGCTCCGGTGCCATGTATGCCAGTGTACCCTCCAATTTACCAGGTGGAACAATGTCTTGAGTTTCATGCATCAACTTGGAAGAATAATTAAAATCCGTTATTTTTACAGTTAAGGAAATGGGGTCGATAATAAAATTTCCTGGTTTGATATCTTTATGAATGATATGCAACTGATGTAAATAACCAACAATTTTAGTCATTTGAATGGCTAATTTAAGAAATAGTGCAATATCGGTAATGCGATTTTCTCGCAGATATTGCTGCAGAGAAAAACCGCCCATGTTTTCCTGCACAATTGCAAAATGATTTTGTTGGTCTAAAATATCGTAAATGTGAATGATGCCGGGATGATTAATATCTTTTGCTACCTCATATTCATGATACATCAAGGCAATCATATCCACGGAAGGCTGCAAAGAGCGTAATGTTTTAAGAATCACAGGCGTGCGATCACTCACCCGTAATGCTGAGTAAATGACTCTATCATTGCTTTCAGCAATTTTTTCGAGATTTTCATAGCCTTCAAAAGTTGGCATATATCGGCACGACCTATGTTTTTGTAGTTTTATGGCCATCATCAATATATAACAATTATTATACTACAAAGATATGTACTTTATATTAATCAATGAGATGCGTAAAAATTTAGAATGCTCATTTCGGGCGTGGTTGTTGTAGGAGCGCTAAAAGTAGCGCGTCACCTTTATACTTGGAATCATGACCCAACTTTGGCATTGCAAAGATAGTTCGTACAGATTATCCTGCCCTCAAGGACTGATTTAGATTGAATCAAGATGTCCCGCCAGGACGGCGGTTATATAGGTTAATAATGGCAAAATACAAAAAGAAGAAAGATCCGTTTGCAGAAAGGGAAGCAGAGAAGTACGCAAATCCCATCCCCAGCCGCGAATATATCCTTGATTATTTGGCAGAAAGAGGCCACCCGGCCACTTATGAGCAAGTCCTTGAAGACTTTAGTTTGGAGTCTGAAGAGGAATGCGAGGCACTGCGCAGGCGTTTGATCGCCATGTCGCGGGACGGTCAGCTATTGCGTAATCGTAAGGGGGCTTATGGTCCTCTTGAGAAAATGGAAATGATCGCCGGGCGTGTGATTGGCCATAAAGACGGCTTTGGCTTTGTGGAACCGGAAGACGGCAGCGATGATTTATTTTTAAGCCCCAAACAAATGCGCAGCGTGTTTCATGGCGACAAGGTCTTGGTCCGGGTTGCCAATATCGACAATCGCGGGAGGCGGGAAGCATCAATTGTCGAAGTAATTGAGCGAAATACACAGCAATTAGTCGGCCGTATCTATATGGAATCCGGTGCGGCATATGTTGAAGCTTCCAATCAGCGTATTAATCAGGAAATTCTGATTCCGCCTGATGCGATTAAAGACGCGACTCACGGCCAGATTGTGGTAGTCGCTATTGTTAATCAGCCTGACCGATATGGCAGGCCGATTGGTGAAGTGGTGGAAGTACTCGGCGACCACATGGCGCCAGGCATGGAAATCAATGTAGCGATACGCAATCACGATTTGCCTTTCATCTTTTCCGATGATGTGCTGCAAGAAGCATCACGCTTTCCTGCTCATGTTACTGATGATGCCATCGCTGGCAGGCTGGATTTACGTCATCTACCGTTTGTCACCATAGACGGTGAAGATGCCAGAGACTTTGATGATGCGGTTTATTGTGTGCCCCGTGAAAATTCCGGCTGGAAATTATACGTTGCCATTGCGGATGTCAGTCATTATGTACGTCCTGGAAGCTTACTGGATAAAGAAGCCTATAGCCGCGGTAATTCCGTTTATTTTCCGGCGCGCGTTATTCCGATGCTACCGGAAGTTTTGTCCAATAATTTATGTTCGCTGAATCCGAATGTGGACAGGCTGGTGATGGTTTGCGAAATGGTGATTCAGCATGACGGCCGCATTTCAGAGTTTGAATTTCATGAAGCCGTGATCAAATCGCACCGGCGTCTGACATATACGCAAGTACACAAGATGATTGAAGCGAATAACAAAGTCATGCGTCAGCAGTTTGCTGATGTCGTACCGCAACTTGAACATTTGTATGAATTATTTAACGTACTGCATCAGGCGCGCGATAAACGCGGCGCGATTGATTTTGATATGCCGGAAACTAAAATTGTGTACGGCAAAGACCGCAAGATTGAAAAAATTGTTCCTTACGAAAGATTCAATTCCCACCGCGTCATTGAAGAATGTATGTTGTGTGCGAATATTTCTGCCGCGAATTTCCTGCAGAAACACAAACAGCCTGGTTTATATCGCGTGCATGAAGGCCCGCGTCAGGAAAAGCTCGATGGTTTACAGCAGTTTCTGACATCAATTGGGCTGAAGATGCCTGCGCACCGTGCGCCAGTGCCAGCAGATTATGCGCATATTCTGCGAGTTGTGCGTGAGCGGCCGGATGCCAATATGATTCAAACCATGTTGCTGCGTTCCATGAGTCAGGCGGTTTATTCGCCCGACAATAAAGGACACTTTGGTTTGTCATATGATGCTTATGCGCATTTCACTTCGCCAATCCGCCGTTATCCGGATTTGCTGGTGCATCGCTCCATTAAACATATTTTAAATGTGAAAAATCCGCAAATTAACGATGGTTATTTCAATCAGGCGGGAGAACATTGCTCGATGACAGAGCGCCGCGCCGATGATGCAACATCAGAAGTGACAGACTGGCTGAAGTGTGAATTCATGATGGATAAAGTCGGTCAGGAATTCATGGGTAAAGTGTCTGGCGTGACTAATTTCGGTGTATTTATCGAGTTAGCCGATTTTTATGTGGAAGGTCTGGTACACATCAGTACGCTGCCGGATGATTATTATCAATTTGACCCAGTCAGGCACGAACTGCTTGGCGAGCATACACGCAGAAGTTTCCGTATTGGCGATGAAGTAAAAATTCAGGTAGCGCGTGTGAATCTGGATCAATGTGAAATTGATTTTGTACTCGCGGGAGTGCCTGCCGGCAAGCGCACGACGAGACGCAAGGAACATGATGGCGAATCTGGATTTGATGATAGAAAAAAGAAAAAGAAGAATGCGAAACCGCCGCGCAGGTCAGGCAAGAGTAAAAACCAAAGCGGCAAAAAGAAGAAAAGATCGAGAAGATAATGAGTGCAGATAAACAATATATTTTTGGCATCCATGCCGTTACCGCATTAATTGAAAAACATCCTGAGAGAATTATCCGCGTACTCGCAGCAGTTGAGCGCGGCGATAAGAAACTGGATGCAGTGATAAAACTTGCCAGACGCAATGGCATTGAAGTGCGAGATGCATCGCGTCCTGAGCTTGATCGCTTGACTGGTGACGGTAATCATCAAGGTGTTGCCGCATTGTGTGATAAACCCGAAACATTTTCAGAAAGTGATTTGCCCGCATTTCTCGAGAATTTGCAAGGCCCTGCTTTCTTGCTGATTTTGGATGGCGTGCAGGATCCGCATAATCTCGGTGCATGCTTCCGGTCAGCTGATGCAGCAGGTGTGCATGCAGTGATTGCGCCGAAAGATAAAGCAGTTGGTATCACACCTGTTGTGAGTAAAGTTGCGTGCGGTGCTGCGGAAACCGTACCATTTTTTCAAGTCACAAATCTCGCGCGTACGATGGAAATGCTGAAAGAACAAGGCGTGTGGCTTTACGGCGCTGCCGGTGAAGCAGATGCAACGTTGTATCAAACAGATTTTCGAGGCGCGGTTGGAATTGTCATGGGCGCGGAAGGCGAAGGCATGCGAAGATTGACGCGTGAAAAATGTGACGGCCTGGTTAAAATTCCCATGCGGGGTACCGTTGAAAGTTTGAATGTTTCAGTTGCGACAGGTGTGATGTTGTTTGAAGTTTTAAGGCAGCGAACTAAATAATTGTCATTCCCGCGAAAGCGGGAATCCCCCTCGTTGCTCCGTTTACTTTCTCAGGAAACCGAAGGAGGTTCCCGCTTTCGCGGGAATGACGGTAGTGAAACTCCAGTAAAATCATCCACTCATCCCCATATGCTAAAATATATATATATAAAAAATATTATATGTATGAGGAGTGAGTCATGCAGAGACAATATCCTGTGCGTATGAAGTACTGGTTTGCTGCTGCTGAACGCCATGACGATCAAAACCAAGGAAAAGATACAGTAAGGAGTGACCTTGTTAATGGAATAGTTGAGGGTATCAATTCTGGTATGTGTGGAATTATTGAGATGCCTAAATTGAGGAATCTCGGTACCCTTAGGATTAATGATGGGCATTTCAAATTAATTTTAGAAGTTCTTGCAAAAAGACCCAGGACACCAAAAGAAAAAAAAGAAGGTGTTGTACTTTCATTTCCTGATAATAAACTTACTGATGCAAGTTTAGTTCTATTGGGTGACACGTTACGTGAAAATCAGCTTCCCGTAAATCTTGTTCTCGATTTGTCTGGCGATAATCGTTTCACAGTAGATGGTATCAAAGCGTTTACGCGTGCGCTGGAGCAAGTCGACAAAAATCTTAATGTTGAAATCAAATTACCTTCTCATACAAAAAATATCGGTGAAGATACGATGCGTGGATTGAGGGAGCAAATTAACTCAAACCGTGATAAATATCAGCTTGCTGCAGCAGACAAAAAACCAAAACGCAAAACATCTAAAGCAAAAGCTGATACTAAGTCTGCATCAAAATTTGGCGGATTATTTAAAAAGAAAGATAAAACTGCTAAGCCTATGTCAAATGCAAAATATGAGAAAGTGGATGATGAAAGTAAAAAGAAAATGGGTAGGGTGCGTTCATCCAAAAAATAATATTTTACAGGATTCCCATCATGGCTGACTTTATTGAATGCTTTATAAAAAATCCAACCGGCGAAGACACGCTTGTAGAAGTGGTGAAGCTCTACGAACAAGCCGAGAAAAACGTTCACGCTGCTGCGAAAGCGAAACATGGAGACGAAGGGTATATGGCTGGCGGCGATGATTTCGGTGAGGCAATGCATGCGCTTCTTATGGAGCTATTAGCTAATGTTGATTTGATGGATGATGCTATTTATCAGGATTTGGTAGATAAAGCAGAAAAGTGGTATGTTCCTCTTGATGACGATAATCCTGATTTGGCTCCAAAATGCGGCGTGGTATCTGCTCCATTAATAGCTGCAGTGAAAGATGCAAAAGCGCAGCAGGAGCGTAATCAGCTTGAACTGCTGCGAGAGATTTGTTTGAAATGCGAATCAGAACCGGTAATTAAACAGTGCATTAGTCTTTTGTCTAATGAAGAGCTTTCGGCTTCTGAGAGAATGTTGCAAGTCCGACATCTGATGATCAATAACAAGGCATCGCTTTTTTTTAGTAACAATATTCCCAGAGATGTTCTCAGCAAGCTAATTGTTGCTGCTTCGCTCCCTGATTTATTTGCAAATCCAATTGTGATGTATCTTCAAGAAAAAAAATCTCAAAAAATTACAGATGAAGCTTATTCACTCTACAAGCAAGCATTTGCTGCGGCAGTTAATTATGGAAAACCTGGAGATACTGATGCGGCAAAGAAAAAAGCTAAAGAACTATTGTTGAAGAGATTTATAAATATGCTGCACGGTGAAGAGACGGATAAACTTGGTGAAGGGCTTTCTGCATGGAACTTTCCTGATGATAAGAAGACGAAGAAGTATTGTGAAATTGTTAAGGAAGTGATGCATCAGGCAATATTTGAATGCTCTCATGAAAATGATTGTGACAAGCTTATGAATGCTTGTCTGGATTACAGAAGTGATCTTGTTCCGGTTGCAGAGAATGAGAAATCAAAAAAATATGTTAAAGTTGCTGCCAATCAGCAAATAGAGGTTGTTAACAAGCTGATTAACTCACTTGGCGAGCAGTATCTGCCGTCTGAACGTCTGCAAAAATTTAACGAATTATATCGTGATTCAAACAATCAAAAGATTCTGGGTAAAAGCAATGATGATGCCGCTACGAAATTTAGAAAAATAGTTGATACAATCCTGGCATTATTTCAAAAAGACACGAAGCAAAAGCTATCCAGTATCTGGGCAAAACCAGTAGATAGTTTAAAAGATATAGCTGGTAAAGCTGCTGAATATTATCCGTTTGGCAAGAAAAAATAGTTATACATTAAACCTGAAGTGCATCACATCGCCGTCTTTCACGATGTATTCCTTGCCTTCCAGCCGCCATTTACCGGCTTCTTTCGCACCGTTTTCACCTTTGTATTTGATGAAGTCATCATAAGAAACAACTTCAGCGCGGATAAATCCTTTTTCAAAATCAGTGTGAATGACGCCTGCTGCCTGCGGTGCAGTTGTGTTTTTGTGTATCGTCCACGCGCGTACTTCTTTGACGCCGGCGGTGAAATAAGTTTCGAGGTTTAGTAATTTATATCCCGCATGAATGAGGCGATCGAGGCCTGGTTCAGTTAAGTTCAGTTCATCCAGAAATACTTTTTTATCTTCTTCATTGAGTTCTGCAATTTCTGCTTCCATGGCTGCGCAGATGACAACAACTTCTGATTTTTCGGCAGCAGCGATTCGTTTTACTTCATCCAGCAGCGGATTATTTTCAAAACCTTTTTCAGAAACATTGGCCGCATAAAGTGTCGGTTTCAGTGTTAATAAATGCAGGGAATTTAAAATCGGCTGTTCTTCTTTGGTGAATTCGAGTGCGCGTGCAGGTTTGCCTTCGTTTAACTGCTTTTTAATGCGATCAAGTATGGCGTGTTCTGCAGTTGCAGTTTTGTCACCGGCTTTCATGCCTTTTTGCGTGCGCAGTAATCCACGGTCAACGCTTTCAAGATCAGCGAGCGCCAGTTCAGTGTTGATAACTTCGATGTCAGTCGCTGGAGAAATTTTGCCGGAAACGTGTGTGACATTTTCATCTTCAAAACATCTGACAACATGCACAATCGCATCGGTTTCGCGGATGTGTGACAGGAATTTGTTGCCAAGTCCTTCGCCTTGCGCCGCGCCTTTGACGATGCCGGCGATATCAACGAATTCAACAGTGGTTGGTAAAATGCGTTCGGGATTGACGATGGCAGCCAGATTATCAAGCCGTGGATCCGGCACCGGCACGACGCCGACATTGGGTTCAATTGTACAAAACGGATAATTTGCCGCGGCCACCTGCGCTTTGGTCAGGCAGTTAAACAAGGTGGATTTGCCGACGTTAGGCAAGCCGACGATGCCGCATTTTAAAGACATAATTACTCCGCATTTTGTGCTTTTTAAAGAATGCGCAGTCTAGCACGATGCAAGGTTTTTGCAATCTAACGGGTGCTTAACATACAGATGTGCACCTGATAGACTTGCCGCACAATAATAATGAGGTGTCATGGTATGCAAAATAAATACTCAACCAATATCGAAGTATCTGCTGACATAGGTGTACTTATACCCCGAGGCATAGCATTTTTTGCGGCAATGTTGAACGCGTCGTCGTTTTTGGTCACCATGCCAATGACAGCCTTCTTTTCTGTTCTTAGTGCTTGGTTTTATACCCATAAGGCAATTCGTGAAAAATCCGGACATTCATTTGCCAAAATGGCGGTAGAAATTCTTGCAGCCGCAGGCATTATTGCTGCCATAGTTGTTGGTTTCACGGTTGGTGTTGCTTTTGGCGGAGTGATTTTCGGGGGTATTTTTGCAGCCAAAGGCTTATTCGGGTTTGGGTCTGCGGCATATTTTGGCATCAAGGCAGCTAGCACGAAATCACCTGAGGAGCGTATAGAATTTACCAGCAAGGCACAGGAAAATGCTCTTGATGGTGCGATTAATTTCCTATGCGGAGCCGGATTAGCAGCGATCAATATATTTGCTGGACCTCTTACTTCAATTTTAATTGGTGTTGGCGGGATCGTGGTTTCAATGCTCGCGGGAGTATTTTATCCTCTGCTGAGGTTTGAGAGAGGTGACCGCGAGCATGCTGCGTGGAAGGCTGAGCAGAGGAAAAAGAATGATAATGTACTTGCTGCTGATTTAACTACAAAGCCGCAACAAGAGTTAACATCTGCAAAGGATACAAAAAGCGTCATGCAGAAGCTTGGACTTGAAGCGGAAGATAATGAAAAATTGCAGACACTTCCTGCTGCTAGTAATGTTTCCTTAATTTCTTTTGAAGAAAAACCTGCTGCGCCAACAATTACAGATGGCAAGGGTCTTTATCCTAAAATTGAGAATGTGTCTGCCGCTGATAGTGTAAAATCAGAATTCAGACTCTAATGTTTTTTGCCTGCTAATTTCTGCCCCATTGATTTCGCCAGCAGAGTTGCAGCTAATGTATTCAGGCTGACGCCTTCTTTTTTTGCTTCTAAAGCAAGTGCAGCATGCAGGCTTTTGGGTAATCGAATGCGCCACTGTCCGCTGAAGTTTGCGGTGACTGAAGGTTGTGGAATTTCATCACCAAATTCTTTTGCGGTGGCAATCCATGATTTCACTGCATCTTCGGCTTCATGTAAGGCTGCCTCGATTGTGGCGCCGGTGGCGATACAGCCAGGCAAATCTGGAATTTCAGCAATATAGCCTTCGCCTTCTTCTTTGCTGAGAGGGCGAATGCTAATTGGATATTGAAGTTTATTCATCTTTTCCTCCTAACCGGTCAATCAATTTCACAAACAATTTGATGTAGATCGGTTTAATTGGTTTGTGGGCGGGCACTGTTAATTTATCGCCATTCTTGCTGCGAAAAGTTACATGGCTGGTGCCCGGCTGCCGATAATCAATTGCAAACGAATCTGCAATTTTTCTAAGATCAGCGATATTCCAGTCATGAGGATTAACTCGCATTTTAGCGAGCATTTTTTCAGTCTTGTTCATATTAATGATACCATATATGGAACCACTATCAAGTGGCTCATTGAATGTGTTCTGTAATCAAGATTGTTTTAATGTATGGAAAATATTTGAGTTTTTTCTGAAGTGAAGCGAGGGGCGCGGCTAGGAGTGAAGTAATTGCATGGCTTTCTGAAATTCGCCGTTTAATATCAGCGGCAAAATATCCAGGCTCTGGTTGATGGCGGAATCAATTTCCTTGCGGTCCGCTTTCGATGGTTTGGATAACACATAGTCAGCGGTATCGTGTCCTGGTTTGGGACGGCCGACGCCGATGCGCAGACGGTAAAACTGTTTGGTGTTTAAGTTGCTGATGATGTCTTTGAGGCCATTGTGGCCGCCGTCACCGCCGTCATATTTCAATTTGATGGTGCCGACTGGCAAATCTACTTCATCGTGTGCAACCAGAATTTCCGCGGGTGTGATTTTGAGATAATTCGCAAGCGCACGCACGGAGCGGCCGCTTAAATTCATAAATGTTGTTGGAATTAATAAATGACAGGGGAGATCGTGCAGTTTCATCTGGCCGTGCAAGCCATGGAATTTGTTATCTGGACGCATGGTGACATGATCGGCGATGGCAAGCTCATTCACAAACCATTCACCGGCATTATGCCGTGTGTCTTGATATTCTTTGCCGGGATTGGCGAGACCAACTATGAGCTTGATTCCTGAAGGCAACGTTGATTCCCTGTTTATCTATTATTATCAGCGCGGGATTGAACCGCGCTGATAACGAGAT
>DATJFK010000048.1:0-5131 GCA_035495675.1 Gammaproteobacteria bacterium | reverse complement strand
CCGCCGCCGTTGTAAAGTGCGCGGTATAATCGCAGCATTTTTTGCTGATCAACATCATTTAATTTTTGCATGCCAGCGATGAAATTACCGATGATGTTAGTGTTATCAACCGGGTGTCCATTCAATATTTCGGCTTTGATCATGCGTGACATGATTTGATTGCAGGTGGGGTTTTGCTGCAGTAGTCGCGCAATGAGAAATTCATTTTGATCTTCTAACGGCTGACTTTTGAGATGAGTGTCATATTCATTTTCTTCGCGCAATAACGTACGCAAATCAAAAATTGGGGTTTCGCGTTTGGCGAGACATTTGCCTTCGGTAACGAGTTCATTAAATTCATACACACTGAGCAAGTGATGGAACGGATTGGTTTTGTCGGGTGATGTGCCGATAAATTGACTGGTGTTAAATGCGCGGTTTTCTCGGCTATTCACAATGTAAAATTTGACAGGGAGGCTGAACCACGAATCTGTTGTTACTTCAAATGATTTTTCAACATTGCATTCTACGTCACCGCCGCCTGCGGCTGAATTATTTTCCAACAGTACAAGTATTTCATCGTTAACCTGATATGCAGAAATAATATCAAATCTTCCGCCGGTGTATCCTGATGTGGCTTTGATGGTAATTTTTTGTTTCATGGAGCACTCCTTGTCAGATAGAATTTACATCGTGATTGAATGGCCGTATGTTATTCGCAAAATCAGATTGAATACAATCTATAATAGTAAATATTTTGAATGGTGATTGAGATGAGATCAGCAAGAAAGGCGGCTAGTGTTAATCAGCAAGAGGTGGTGACCGGTCAGGGGCTTAGAATCATAGCTAAATTGAAACAAAATCTGATTAATGTTACAGATGAAGATGCAGGAAAAATTTTACATCTTTCACAAAAGAGACTGAATAGATTGTCGCTGCTTGTTAACAATCTATTGCAGCATAAACTCCTAGATCAGGAATCATTTGAAAAAACACTCAGTCTGGTTTCATTAAAACTGCCTGCAGTAAATGAATCTGCGCATACAAAAGTAAATCTGCAAAAGGGAAAGAAGGTAACGCTGGATTCTGGTGTCACAGTATTTTTCAAAAATCAAAAAAACATCATTGAAGATTTTAGTGGTTCTTATGGAAAAGTGATAAGGGGATATGCAAAACCTGATGATAGGGAGCCAACCTGGGCAGTTAAAAAATTATTTAGAACTAAATCTCCAAAAGCGATTAAAAATGCCAGACGGGAAGTAAAATATCTCAGACATGCAGGAATAAACGCATTTTTTTACACGACTAAATATTCAGTTAAAATCGTGATGGATTGGCAAAATGGGCTTACACTGGAAGATTTAGTGAAGTCGACTGAATTTGAAAGTTATTCATTTGCTCGTAAACTGAAAATATTGAGCGCGCTTTTTTCTGAGCTGCTTCCCCTGAATGACATCCTTCGTGTGCATGGTGATGTGCATGACGGGAATGTGATGGTGGATGGGGACAAGGTGGTCTTGATCGATTATGGACAGGCAGGAAGTGCATTCAAGCTGAAACCTGACGATCAGTTATACAAAGATAATGATAAAATTATTGACTATGTAATACGTAAACAATATGGTCTTTTCTTTAAACGTGAATGGGAAGATCTGGCCAGGGTTGAAGGTATGGCAGCAAAACTCTTGCATGATGCCATGCGTACATGCTCAATTGCGCAAGCACATGCGTATTGCAAGATGCTGTTAGCTAATCTTGATGGCCTTAATCATGCAAAGCTTCATGAAATTGCAAAAGTCACTATCAACCGTAGTAATTTAACGGTTGATGATGTGCTGCATGGTTCAGAGCGTCCACTCACGTTTGCACGGAAATAGCCCCTGGGGTTAGGTTAATTTGGTGAGCTTGAAAAGCCAGTTTGTTGTTTTTGAAGCGTCGTTATCTTTACTGTTAGTGCCTTAATCACATCAATCGCGGATTCATAGTGTGTGTCATGGTCTTTCCACTCGGCTAATATATTTAGCGCCAATAATTCCTGACATCCACCCGGGTTGTTGATGTCTTGCATACCGTTCAAATCAATGAGGTATGCACGGAATGTGCCATCGTGTTTTTGTTTTATCAAAATATTATCTGTATTGAAGTCGCTATATTTCAAACCGCACTGATGAAGCTGCTGCACAGCAATGGCGGCACTGAGTAATTGCTGGCAGCGCGTTAATTCATCGTTGCTGATGCATGATGTGAGTGTTTCACCGGGCAGGAAAGGCAGTATCAGGCGCAGGCCGCCTTCAGTGATTAATTGTGCCGGCATTTCCGGATAAAGGAGATTCCATGCATGCTGCTCGCTGCGGTATTCGGATTCCAGTGTGTTTTCGATTACTTTTAGTTTTGCTTCGTCGTACTCACCAAATTGATCGAAGTATTTTGGGCGTTTCACGATAAATTTCTTGGCTTCCTTGGTTCCAAAAAAACGTGTATACGCAGAATTTCCAGACCCCGGTCTGCCGATTGGAATGTATTCATTGCCGTCAGTTGTTTTAATACATGAGGCTTGTCTGGAGGGTGTTTTGTGTTTGTATTTGCGGAACATTTTTTTACCGGTATATTTTTATATTATTATACAATAAGTTATCTATTGGTGACGCAGCTTGTCCGTCACACTTTATTTAAGCAACTCTTAATCTTGCAGAGCCACTATTGTGCAATAATCATGCACTTAAATGCAATATGAATTTTCATAACTCAGCAAGCAGGTATAGCATATGCAGCGATTTTTTCACGCAACAGATGCAGTCGAAGAGACATCATCTGATTCCTGGTATAGCACATTATCAACGGCAGCAGGCTGGTTGAATCCTTTTAACATCACGCGTAACGGCGTCAGTACAACGTTTATTGCTTCATTTATTTTTCTGAAAAATATCACGACTGCGACGGCGGTCAGCTGTTTTAAAATCGTTAGTGATCTTGCCGCAAATGAAGTTCCTTACTACAAACTTGATTGCATGTCTTCCTGGCGGGAACGCCACATAATAAGTGTCATTACTACTGACCCACGACTCAATGCCACGGCGATTTCATGCAGCCAATATCAACTGCTGGATACAGTTGTCGGCGAAGTTATAGGGCATGGTTACTTTCAACCAAATTATTATAGTGAAGAAACGGCTCTTTGTAAGATGGAGAGGACACAAAACATTATTACAATTAATAGTGAACGATTGAATTACGAACTAAGGCAAACTATTCATCGAAATGTAAATGACGGCTGGGGCAGTAAGTTGGACTATAAAATCACCCTCGGACTTGCTATTCCTTTCGGTTTGATCGTGACAACTGGTGCATTACTTACCACCTTATTTTTTGTCAGGCAGAGTCAATGGAACAAGAATCGTCGCATCAATAATAAATGTCATCCTTTAACGAAAGCTCTTGCTGAGAATGATGCAGTGCTTCTGGATAATCTCAAAGAAATGGCAATTGAAAGTGATATTGTATTACCAAAAGAAATTATGTTTTATATTTTGCAGCAGACTAATGGTTATGATGATGCGAAATATAAGCGTAAATATTTTTCCAGTGATGCACACAATCCCTGCCCGGAAGGTTTCGAGAGTATAGATGATAACGGCAAACCAGCGCCATTCATACGCTTTTGCGACACGCTGGCAAGAGATAACTATCGTAAAAGATCGTTAAATCGACACTGGAAAGATAAAGATGTGAAGAAAGATATGCGTGACAGGGTAAATGCAGCATTGGTGGAAGTAATCGTGGACGATGAAAGTGCACCGATACTTAACAATAATAACAAAATGATATAACCCGGATGAGCTGAAAACAACTCACCCGTAATCTTGTTAAATTATTCCGGCCCAAAACCAAACGAATTAAACAAAGTCCGTTCTTCCGATTCATCTTTGACGTCTGGTTCTGAATTAAATAACGTTGCTTGTGATCCAGATAATTTCTGATATCCCCAATATACTGCACCAGCAGCCGCCGCAGCTGCAGCAATGAGTAATAAAGTTTTTATTTCAACGCCAGACTTTTGCGGGAATAATTTCTCCAGGCCTTGTTGAATATTTTCTAGCGGTAGTTGTGAACCCTTATGGTGATGAATGAGCAAGAAAACTTTTTCGATATCTGCTTTATCCAAAGAATCCAACATAAACCTTACACGATCATTATTGTTACCATAATATGTCAAATTCTGCATCATGTCCGGTCTGCCGAATACATTTTGCTGTGATATAAAGATGCTCTTTAATGCGATTATGATTGCGTCACGCACCTTTGAATCGGGTATCCACATTTCTACGCGGGTGACAGGTTCATAGCCATTATTAAGGGCGTTTATATTAATAGAATGAATTCCCCCCTTACCCCAATTCCAGTTATATAAATTTAGTTTTGTTTCTACAAAATTTCTAAACATATTATACTTCCATATTAATTTGTGCTTTTATTAATCGTGCCGTGACTGTAATGCGGTAGATGTTAGCAGAAAATTTATTGATAATCCTTTATTCGGATTCTGACCGGATGCAATATTTTTCGTTTCATTATATATTGCACCTGAGATGGCTGCCAACCCAAGTCACGTGCGCCATCATTCGGTATTTTATTAAGAGGATTATTACATGTTCGCTTCCAGACAAAATAATTTGCTAAAAATATTAGCAAGCCACACTCCAGAGACTCTCATAAGAGATTTATTATTTAATACGAGTGACCATGTGGAGCGTGTAAGAATTATTGATAGGGTGCGGCGCGAGGCTCCAGAGAGCATAAGTACTCTTTACAGTTATCTGATAAGTGATAATAAATTTGATCTGCCTCCCAGTGCCGACAATGATCCGAAGAGAAAAGGTATGATTATAATTGAACTGGAAAACGCTCTTCTTAAACAAGCGATAGAAGATAAGACTTATATTGATCTTGCCGTTTATAGCCCAAGACCAGGCAGGAGTAATTAATTAGTACGTAGCCCGGATGAAATGCTTTTTATTTCATGTATGGACCCTGCCCTGATTGCAAGAGGCACTTTGTTTTTAGCAGGGCAGGTAAAGATGCAGTCATGTATTTGGCCTCTGGTTGAGTGATATACGTTCACTCGGGCCCCGATAGTATCTGCGCTTTTGCTCCT
>DATJFK010000047.1:0-6510 GCA_035495675.1 Gammaproteobacteria bacterium | reverse complement strand
TAATTGAAAATAAATATAATTCACTCATGTTATAATATTAATATCAATGAGGGTGCCGCCATGAAATGGAAAAAACAACATTCAAATCTGCTGATTGTTTCCCTGCTTACGCTAGCTTATACAGCAATTACATTAATGATGCTGATTGGTCCACTGCATGTTAACAGTGTTGGTGAAATCAGCAGGATGGGTGCCTTATCACTTTATTCACTGGTTTATTGGATATTTGCTATCTGGATAAGTTGGACTTTGTTTACCGTTCTGCGCAAGAGACCAGCGCTTTCGTTTTTCGTCTTATTAATAGTTGGAATGATCCTGATTCTTGGCGAGCTTTTTCTGTTTACACGCTAAAGTGATTCGGAGCGAATAAGTGTTATAAATCCAGTTTATCCATCATTGGTTTTTCATAACGCTCATCTTCCCCAGGATAGCGCAGCACATTATCATAGTGCCCGGTTTGTTTTGCCAGCGCCCAGATCAGGCTTTCACCTGCGGGAACGATATCAGGCGTTCTTTCAAATACTGGATCTTTAAATGCTTCATCAGCATCAATGACATGCCAGCCTTTATTTTTAAACATCTGGATGACGTCATCAAGAAACAACGCATTCAATAAATTATGATGTACTATGAGCACATGTTTTGGGCTGCGGCCGAGAACTTCCTGTGCCATCGCATCATAATATTGTGCGCGGTTCCAGATGTGATCGAGATAATATTTTTTATATGTATTCAAATCAGCATTAGGGTTTTTCGCAAGTTTTTCTTCGAGTCTTTGATTGATATACCAGTCGGATGCGTCGATTGTCACACTGCCATTTACGTATTCATGTTCGCGCATGAAACTTCTGTAGGCATCGCGTTTGCTGGCAGTATTGCCTTCTTTGAGGAAGGGAAAGCGGAAGATTTTTTTGAAATTTGTGTAAGGTAGCAAAAAAGATTCATTGCGTAAAACATCAGACTCATAAGCAGGTTCAGAAATCTGATTCAGACTTTGATGTGAGTAAGTGTGATTGCCAAACAAATGTCCCGCTGCTTTCCAGCGATCAAGAAGCGCGCGGCCATCTTTACTGTCTACTTGTTCGCCCTGGACAAAAAGGATAGTTTTGATGTGATGCTTTTTGAGTGCGGCAAGAATACTTTTATCAATTCCTTTGTGGCTGACTAGAATCGTATTTCTGGTATTGGGGTTGTCCATCGTAATTGCAACTTCATGGGCAAATACGGTCGAGGTAAATGCGGCCAGCAGGAATCCGGAAAGGGTTTTTATTATATTTATCATATTGGGTTCCATTTAATTGAGTGATGATATTAATGAATTGAGGCGGTGGGGTCAACTTTGTTATCATTTTTTGATCTGGGTCGCGAGGTTTTGCAATGGAACTTTTTCCTATTTCAGCGTTGAAAGATAATTATATCTGGACGTTAGTTGATACTGTAAAGAAGCACGCGGTTGTCGTCGACCCTGGGGCTGCTGCGCCTGTTATAGATACTTTGCAAGCTCGAGGGCTGCGTCTCGCCGGAATTCTCGTGACACATCATCATTGGGATCACACGAATGGAATTGGTGAATTGCTTGATTATGCTGGCGCAATTCCTGTCGTCGGATCGCACGAAAGCCGTAATGAGTTTGTAAATCATCATGTGAAAGATGGTGAGGAAATTACGCTGTCACATGTTCATTGCCGTGCAATTGCGGTGCCCGGTCATACGCTTGATCACACTGCATATTATGATGCAAACACGCCGTTTTTATTTACCGGAGATACATTATTCAGCGCCGGATGCGGCCGAATTTTTGAAGGTACAGCTGAAATGATGTATGCATCATTGCAGAAAATTGCTGCGCTGCCGGATGATGTGAAAGTTTATTGCGGGCATGAATATACACGAAAAAATTTGCAGTTTGCAGAAATTGTTGAGCCGGAAAATCAGGAAATTCGCAGGAAACTATCTTCGTTGCAGGAGTGTACATTGCCGTCAACAATGGCAGAAGAAAAACTGATTAATCCATTTTTACGCTGTACAAAAGAAAGTGTTTTGCGTGCTGCGGAAGCATATGCAAAAGTAAAACTCTCACGACCTGTAGAAGTGTTTGCAGTGTTGAGGGAGTGGAAGAATAATTATTGAAAAGTTTGCAAATGTTATTCATTGGATATCCACTCACGCACAAACTCCGCAAATTCATCAGGAAATTGTTGCATGATGAAATGACAATTGGTGTGAAATATTTTAGTGGGTAAATGATATTCCTGCAAAAACGCGACGGATTCTTTGCATAAACTGTTATCGCCGTAACAATAAATCTTTGGCAATTTCACTGCTGTGAATGCGGCTCCTGCAGAGTTGGTATATTTTCCGGTGAGAGAGTGACAAACGCTTTGCAACTCCAGCGCGTTATCCAGAAAAGCTTTCGGATCACATAATTTTAATGAATCGTAATAACTGCGGGTAAATGGAAATTTGGTTACGTAATCAACGCCAATAATTTTCTCTATGAATTGGTGATAAAATTCAGGAAATTGTCCAGCTGCATTAACTTCAGAAACTTTTTCAGAAATGAAAGAGCCATATTGCGTAATACTGCCTTCAACTTCAATAATGCCTTTAATCTGGTGCAGCAGCTCGGATTGATACATCATCAGCGCATGTATGCTTGCCATGGAATGTGGAATCAGGATGATTTCATTGAAAGGGAATCCATGTTCCAGTTCCAAAGCCTGTAAATGTGAAATGATTGTGGAAACTTGCAAATCATAACTATATTCATCAGCGCGCGAGCTGTATCCATGACCCAATAAATCTGGAACAATGACATTGCAAGATGCGAGAATATCAGATTGCAAATACGGCAGATAACTCAAACCTGAATCGCCGATTCCATGCAAAAATACTAGAGTCTGGTTTCTTTCCTTGAGATGGGAATGGCGAATAAATGATGTAGTATCGAGAAAAGAGTGTGTATTTTCCTGCATATATAACTCCTCCATGAATGAATCTTAACTTATATCGTAGATAATTGAAATCATTTGCGAGATGAGATGGAAGGAGGTGGAATGAGTTCATGTGATTGTGTCATTCGCTGTGAAAGATATTCTTTCGCATCGGCATTAAAATATTTTTCATAATAGCCTAATAATTCCGGGATGTTTTTTTCCAAACATTTGAGGCCTTTTACGATACCAATTCTCCCGATTGTTTCTGGAATTTTCACCAGAATTTCAGCAAGTCGATCATGATGATTATATTCTTTAAAAATGTCACTAATGTTCTGATATAGTATCTTGTCAGGATTCTTTTTTGATGTAGTTGTTTGAGTATTTTCGTATTTTTTTAAATAGTTTTTTAATATTTCTATGAGTGCATTAAATTCACTTTCCTGTTCTTTTTTAAATGGATAGTCGACATTTTTATATACTTGCTGATCAGCAAAGTGTTTTAATTCATGCAATGCACTTGAAAGTGTGAATTTTGGTTTATTCGGATTTGCGGCTACATATATTGTATTTTTTCCCTTATACATACCATGAGTTTTTTCACCAGATTGAGTGACATCACTGATATCTGTGCCAATCGTAAAGATTATTTTTAATGCTTTCCCCTGTTCTTTTAATCCAGAATCATGCTTACGGTTTGCCGCCAGAATAGCGATGTCTAATAAGGGTCTCAATAGCGTATCTGATTTATAAATATTGATAATTTCAGCTTTTATTTTGGCGGCAAGATCCTTATCTTCAATATGCATGACTGCAAATAATGCATCCAGATTTTCTAAATCACTTTCTTTCTGCATTTTGCTGTTGGCGATGATTTGTCGCTTGCGTGCGCGATATGGCTCGCGGAATATTCCATACATAATAGGGTTATCTTTTTTGGCTGTAGAAATTTCATTAGGTGTTGGTTTATAACCCTTATTAATCATAAATTCGAGTAATTTTGATTTCCCATTCTGCATTGCAATTGCGGCTGATGAAGAGTTTCTATCACCAAAACGATATCGTATCGCTGGATCGGCACCCTTATTTAATAACCAAAAAGCAATATCATCAACATTATTACGGCATGCAATGTGAAGCGGCGTGTAGCCATTTTTATCTTTTATATTAACATCTGGATTGCGCTGCAGAATATTGCCAATTAATACATGGTTATTCAGGCGAACAGCGATATGCAATGCTGTTTCACCATCTTTATTTAGCGTTGCGTTGATATCTTTTATCTGCTCCGGATCGGAGCCTTGATTAAATAGTAAATCGATGACATCTTTGTTGCCTGTCTGAATGGCGGCTTGCAGCGGCGTCATCCCATTTTTAAGCGGCGGTTTGTCTTTTCCGGTGTAGCGATTATTAATGACAACTAAACATCCTGTTTCTAGTTCGTGTTTAATAGAAGTGTTATTAATGGGAGATTTATTAATTGCATTTAATAACCTGACTAATCTTTTTTGTGAATCTTTTTCATTTTCCGGTTGATAATGTTCAAGTAGTTCCGCCAGCTTCATCACATATGGCGATTTAGCTGGTCCTTCCTTTAGTCTTATCTGGATAAAATTCGCGGCGCTGCGATAATATTTCGCTGAAATATATTTTCCTAATGCATCAAAATGTTCAGAATCACCAGCATTTTTTTGCCGTAATTCATTCAATTCACCGAGAATTTCATATATATTTCTCATTTATAAGCCTGTTTATTTTATTTATTTAAAGTATAGTGCAGATGGATAATAAATATATTCAGTAAATACAGTTGCTTATAGTTTAAGGAGACGGTGAGGGCCGAAAAAATCTATCTTTTCATTCAGGAATAAGCGGCAGAATGGATCTGCCGCTGCGCGGAAATTTTAATGATTTCAATCGTGGCAATAGAATCCGAAATAACAGAATAATAATCCAAGTACAAAATCAATGACGAGAGCAGTATAAATTGCGGTTGTGTTTGCAAGGAATTGTGATGACATGCTTGTCATTGATTGTGCGCAAAACAGGATGCAGATTCCTTTTATAAACACTATCCAGGAAACGATGGTGACTAAAACCCTCCAGCTCATTTCCCATTTGTTGTGACTCACAACCATCAATGTTCCAAGAATCACAGTGACGAAACCGATGAATAATAGAAGAGGACCGTTATTCATCATGTCGATTACCTGACTTGTGAATGTATCCATATTATAAAACATGGCGAAGCTGACTATTATGAGATAAATACCGATAACTTTACTTAGATATTTGGAAACGTCCATGTTGAATCTCCTTTTAGAAAGTCATTCTATTTTGCGGGAAACAATTCTTGATAGCAAATCGTGAGTGTTATGCTTTCGTGCCAAGAAATCCATTTACGGCTAGCGGCAAAACTTCTTGATCAGCATGCTGGCTGATAATGCGGCCTTGTTGATCTATCACTCTGCCATCCATATGCTGGCTGCGCTTTTCCATTTGTACTCGATATGTCTGTCCGGATCTCGCAATCCACTGTAAATCGACTTTGATTAATGTGTCTGAATCCATGCTGCCGCTGCTTTTGAGTTGATAGGCTGTCAACGTATGAGGCCCTGGAACGAGATTGAGTTCGCTGCTGTCTGCGTTGACGGAATGGCCGTCAATGCTGTCGATGACGATTCTGGTTTTGCTGGTCGCATCGCCGCGTATCGTTGCGGGTGCCAGAGTCTCCGCAGCAGCGCAGCAGGGGGAGAGTAATAATAGGGTAATAATAATTTTGTTCATGATATACCAGCCATTTTGGCGACTAATTAGACCATGAAATGATGTGTTGTGTCAAATATGTACAATCTAGCTGGGCCATCTTATCACTCATCCTCACTAGCGAGGCGCCCTTGCGGGCGCTTCTCATGGCGTGCGGATGCGATTAATACTGCTGGAAAAACTCTAGCTGTCCTTTGGTGACAAATGGGAATGCCTGAATGTGGTCCAGCTTGTCGCTGACGCTGCGGATATAAACTTTATCACTCTTCTTTTTCAAAGCTTCGTATGCAATTTCAGCGCCGTGATATGGCACATCGTGGTCACCCTTGGTACCAATCAACAACAGCGGCGACGTAGACTTGAAATCAAAATGATTGAAGTTGGCAATTAACTCAGGAAGATGAGGGTCAGTGCCGTTGAACATCGCATCAATGAATTTATCCTGCATCAATGTGTGAGGATCTTTAGGCATTCCTGCGGTAATTTCATCAGTTGTATGTGATCCATCATATAAATATGGAATTAATGTGTCGTATGGTTTATTGAAAACTGTATCTGCGCCAGCCCAGTAATGATGATAAAGCTGAATCGAATAAAAGAATAATCCGAGATAAAGAGATGAACGCGGGCCGTCACCATCCACAACAAATTTCATTGTTTCTTTCCAGTCATACGGTGCGGATCCCGGAGCTGCAGCTGTGACTTTAATTTCAGGATGACTTTTCAATAATTCTTCATACATCACCATCGTTGAAAAACCGCCTTCCGAATAACCGGTTAAAAATAATTTATCGCTGACAGGATATTG
>DATJFK010000046.1:0-9650 GCA_035495675.1 Gammaproteobacteria bacterium | reverse complement strand
CGCAAACCATTCTCAATTGCTGCATTTACATCATTATTATTTGCTGCAGATGCATGACCAGACACAGCCACCAATATTGCTGCTGAAATACATATCTTTTTACCCAGCTTCATTAATTCACTCCCTCAAGACGATGATTATCAGAAAACAGGATACTACCGCATGGAATACCAAAATAAAATGAAATGCCCGTCGATAATCTCTATAATTGGGCAACTTTAATAATGAGTTGCGCAAATGCACGCTAATATCATGACATCTGACGAACGCCGCGCCACCATCAGCCTGTCTGCAATCATGGGTTTACGCATGATTGGGCTGTTTATGGTCTTGCCGGTGTTTTCTCTTTACGCCAGTCACCTTCCCGGCTCGACCCCCATGCTGATTGGTCTTGCCATGGGTATTTATGGTTTAGCACAGGCCGTCTTCCAGATCACTTTTGGTATATTATCTGACCGCATTGGCCGCAAACCGGCTATTCTCATCAGTCTGATCATTTTTGCTGCAGGCAGTGTCATCGCCGGCACCGCTCATTCTATATATATGATGATCATCGGCCGCACACTGCAAGGCATTGGCGCCGTCGGCTCAACCATCCTGGCATTGCTTGCCGATCTCACACGCGAAGAACAACGCACAAAAGCAATGATGATTACCGGCATTACCATTGGCACTTCCTTTTCCATCGCCATGTTTGTCGGCCCCATTCTGACCAAATGGATCAGCGTCGGTGACTTATTTTATCTCGCTGCTGCACTGGCCGCAGTCGCCGCCGCCATTCTCTATATTTATGTTCCAGCCCCGCAATCGCTGCGCTGGCACCGTGACACTGAACCAGAATTTTCCTCTTTCATGCATCTCTTATTTGAACCGCAGCTCGCACGTCTCAATGCTGGAATTTTTTTCCTGCATGCAATCTTTACTGCAAGCTTCGTTGTCATTCCGATTTCATTACATGAAAATACCGGTCTTGCCGCTAACCAGCAATGGGAAATTTATTTACCGGCTCTGCTTGCTGCGCTTGTCATCAGCATGGCCTGCATCGGCATGGCAGAACGCAAACAGAAAGTTAAACAATTTTTTCTTGGCGGCGTACTGACATTGCTGCTTGCTGAAATTATGTTGTGGGGCTGCGTACACACTGCACTCGCTGCAACTGTCAGCATCGGTTTATTTTTCGCCGGCTTCACTTTACTGGAAGCATTTCTACCATCACTGATTTCACGCACCGCACCTGCTGCAAGCAAAGGCAGCGCGATGGGCATCTATTCATGTGCACAATATTCAGGTATATTCGTTGGCGGTGTTCTTGGCGGATGGATTTACGGCAAGTATCACTTTTCAGGTGTATATCTATTCTGTGTTATCCTCGCAATATTCTGGTCTTTCCTCGTGTTACGCATGCGGCAGCCGCGTTATCTTGTTACGCAAGTTTTACGCGTTGCACCTGCTCTGCAATCAAGCTGGTCTACTTTTGCCGCCAGTCTGCGGCAAATTCCCGGCATGGTCGAAGTCACACTGATTGCGGAAGAAAGTCTGGCATATTTGAAGATGGAGCGTAATACAACAAAAGATCCTGATTTCATTCGCCTCAAGGAACAATTACAATCGAGTAACTGATTAGGAGATTAATATTATGGCACGTGGCGTTAATAAAGTAATTTTGATTGGCAACATGGGTAAAGACCCGGAAATGCGTTACACACCCAACGGCGTAGCTGTCGCCAACCTGACACTCGCAACCAGCGAATCCTGGAAAGATAAAACCAGCGGCGAAAATGTTGAACGCACTGAATGGCACCGTGTCGTCATGTTCCAGCGTCTTGCAGAAATCGCTGGCGAATATTTGCGTAAAGGTTCAAAAATTTATGTGGAAGGCCGCCTGCAGACACGCAAATGGCAGGATAAAACATCCGGACAAGATCGTTATACAACTGAAATTGTTGCTGACACCATGCAAATGCTGGACAGCAAAGGCGGTGCCGGTGCACCTGCGGAAAGATCCAGCGCAGCACCCGCAGCTGAAACCGCACCAGCTCTAGACACATTTGATGATGATGTTCCGTTCTAAACCCTCCGCATCACCTCTCGCATAATCACACCCGGATGCAGTCACGCATCCGGGATGTTCTCACCCTTCCAACCTGATAAAAATTCAGCACTTTCCGCTGTGTTATAATTATAAGGATAGAGTTATGAGCACTAAACTTTCTAAAACAGAGGCTCAAATGAGCATTGAAGAACGTTTAACAGCCATCGAAACCACCCAAGTTCATATTGAACGTGTCATGATGGATTTTAAACAAGATATGAATCGCAGCCTTGATAAAATTGAACAAAAATTTGTTTCATTTGATCAGCGATTTACTGCTGTGGATGAAAAATTTAATTCGTTAGAAAAGAAATTAGACGAAAAAATAATTACATTAGAAAAGAAGCAGGATGACAGAATAAACTCTTTAGAGAAAAAAATGGAAAACAGATTCGACTCAATGGAAAAACGATTTGATACTCTTGAAAACCGCGTCTGGAATAATTTTGTCTGGATGATGAGCGGTTTCGCAGGCCTTGCCGGCTTAATTGCACACGCGCAACACTGGATTTAACACTTCACACCAAAACAAAACGAGCGACCTTAGCCGCTCGTTTATATTTAAAAGAAAATTACTTCTTTGATGAAGGAAGTGATGTGATTGGGCAGTTCATGTAACCTGCTTTGCACACGTAGACATCATCATGCACTTGTACCCAGCTGCCATTTTCGAAATCCGGTCGAATATGGGTATTTGCAGATTTAATCTTCACAACTTTGGAACTTGAATTATGGTAAGTATAGAACACTGTTGCTTCTGATCTGTCTGGTGTGAAATATGCAACGCCTGAAGAGAATGCAAATGCCTGTTCTTTGCCGTTAAAATCTGCAGTGTATGTATCTTCAATTAAATAGCGATGATTAAACCCTTCACAGTTAAGTACGCTATGATCTACTGAGCAGTGAATTCTTTCTGGTGGATAATAACTGTTATCACCTTTCAAACCAGCAAATGATGCAGACGCGAAACCTAATGATAAAACAGAGATGGAGCTGATAATAATTGTTCTTAACTTCATGCATAATCTCCCTATGATATTGAATGAACAAATCCGCGAGCGAGATTATCTGTTCAAACATCGACTGTCAACGACGCTGTTAAAAACACGAAAAGTATGTCATATTCTATTGCTAAATCTGTCAGAAATGATTAAATAGGATCATTTAACAAGGAAAAGGGAAGAAGCATGAACACCGCATTGTTGCTGCTAGAAATACAAAATGATTATTTCCCCAACGGAAGGATTCCACTCCCAAGGAGTCAGGAAGCATGCGCAAAAACTCACGAAGTTCTATCAGTTTTTCGCAATAAAAAAATGCCGGTTATTCATGTGCAGCACATTTCAACACAGCCAGATGCTTCATATCTTTTGCCATGCACAAAAGGCGCTGAATTTTATCAAACAGTGCAGCCCGCAAAAGGTGAAACTATTATTAAGAAGCATTATCCAAACAGCTTCAAAGATACCCAATTATTAAATCATCTGATCAAAAATCAGATTAATCATTTATTAGTTTGCGGCATGATTACGCATCAAGCTGTTGATGCAACTGTGCGCGCAGCTCACGATCTTGGCTTTAGCGTTACTGTTTTGGAAGATGCATGTGCTGCTCAAGATTTATCTTTTAACCAACACCAGATTCCTGCACAAGATGCACATCATGCATTCATGGCTGCATTAGAATCTTCTTATGCAGCGGTAGTTTCCACCAGCGCCTATCTGGAAAAAATGGGCATGCGCGAAAAAATGATAGCGTAACAGCATGAATTGGCAGTCACGCTATATACCGCCTGATCAAAATCCCTGGCACGGCAGGGAAGATGTACCTGCCGGCTCGTGTTTTTTTCATCGCATAAAGCTCATCAATTTATTAACTCAGAAACTTGAGCGATTACCTGAACCTGCATTTGCAATTGTTGGTTTTAAATGTGATGAAGGCACACAGCGTGATCTCGGCCGCACAGGATCAGTTGAAGGCCCGCTTGCCATTCGCCAGCGGCTGTCTAAACTGCCGCTGCAAAAACAGAATATTCATCTTTACGATGTTGGTAATATCACATGCACTGATCATGATTTAGAAGCCAGCCAGGCAGCACTCGCCGACGTCGTCAAAATGCTGCTGGAATATCATATTCACCCCATCGTTATCGGCGGCGGTCATGAATTAGCATATGGTGTGTTTCAGGGAATTGCAGCTGCGAATCCTCCAGGGAAACGTCTCGGCATCATCAGTTTTGATGCTCACTTTAATTTACATTCCATGGAACCATCACACCGCGCTGGCGCAACCACTGTATTTTATCAAATCGCAAAAGCGCACGAAACTCAAAACCGGCATTTTGATTACAATTGCATCGGCATCCAGCATGCAGGTAATGTCCGCAAAAGTTTCGACAAGGCGAAAAATTTTCATACTAAAATTTTATACGCCGATGAATTACATCAAGGCCAGCGGGAAAAAAGTTTTGATTTTGTCGACCGCGTCATAGATGAAAATGACATGGTGTACGTCAGTTTATCGCTGGATGTATTCTCACCCGCACACGCGCCCGGTGTCAGCTCGACACAGCCGCTTGGATTAAATCCCTGGAATATCATTCCACTCATTCGCCAGGCAGCCGCTTCGGGAAAAGTCGTTTGTTATGATATTTCAGAACATGTGCCACGCTACGACATAGATCACCGCACTGCAAAGTTAGCTGCATCACTGATTTATGAAATCGTGCATCATCACAATGATAATCATCGCACCCCATAATCATGTCACTGACCTCAGCACAATTTTCACAAGCCATCCTGCGTTGGTTCGACAAGCACGGCCGCAAGCATTTACCATGGCAGAAAAATAAAACGCCTTACCGCGTCTGGATTTCAGAAATCATGCTGCAACAAACACAAGTAGCTGCTGTCATTCCCTATTTTGAAAGATTTATGCAGCGTTTTCCTGATTTGCTATCACTTGCAAACGCAGATCAAGATGCGGTTTTACATCAATGGGCAGGGCTTGGTTATTACAGCCGCGCACGCAATCTGCACCGTGCCGCGCAAATAGTCATGCAGGATTTCAACGGCAAATTTCCTGATAACCTGGATGATTTGCAGGAACTTCCCGGCATTGGCAGATCCACTGCCGGTGCGATTTTATCAATTGCATTTCAACAGCGCGCAACCATTTTAGACGGTAATGTGAAGCGTGTACTCGCACGTTATCTCGGCGTTACTGACCCAATAGATAAAAAAGTAGAAAATAAATTATGGGATATTGCATCTGAATTCACGCCGAAAAAGCGCAGCGCAGATTACACGCAAGCCATCATGGATTTGGGCGCGACACTTTGCACACGCAGCAAACCTGAATGCAGCCGCTGCCCGCTGCAAACAACTTGCCACGCACATGCAGAAGGTCTCGCCGAATTACTGCCAATTAAAAAATCCGGCCGCGGCATTCCCACACGCACCGTCACATTTTTAGTGCTACGCGCTGACAATAAAATATTTTTACAAAAAAGGCCGCCGCACGGCATTTGGGGCGGCTTGTGGAGTTTGCCAGAAATCAGCGGCGAACCTGATAAAAAACAGATACGCGCATTTTGCCGCACGCATTTTCAGTTAAATGCTGCATCGTTTGCTGCGCTGCCGGCGTTTCGTCACACCTTCAGTCATTATCATCTCAATATTCACCCGATCGTGATTCAAGCCTCGCTGCCGGCTAAAGTCATGGAGTACGGGGAGCAAATTTGGTATAACCTCAACCACCCTGAACCGGTTGGACTGCCGAAACCAGTCCAGACTATTTTGAGGAAACTGCCATGACAAAGCGGATCATTTATTGCACGAAATTAAAACGCGAAGCTGAGGGGCTTGTCCAACCGCCGGTACCCGGCGCATTAGGCCAGCGTATTTATGCTGAAATCAGCAAAGAAGCCTGGGCCTCCTGGCAGCAGCATCAAACCATGCTGATTAATGAATACAGATTGAGCATGATCGACCCCAAAGCCCGCCAATACCTGCTCGCCGAGATGGAAAAATTCCTGTTTGGTGACGGCAGTGAAAAACCGGCAGGGTTTGTGCCTAAAGATTGAGATAGATCCCGGATGAAACAAAAAACATTTCATCCGGGCTACAATTTAAATAATTACCGTATTTTCGCTTGACTGGCTGACCTTCAATCGGTTTAATAGGCACTCTTTTCAGATGGCCAGATAGCTCAGTTGGTAGAGCAAGGGACTGAAAATCCCTGTGTCGTCAGTTCGATTCTGACTCTGGCCATTGTAGAATGAAGCACTTACCACTCACCCCGAATCAGCCTTTCCAATCTTGTGTGTAATTTTGGTGTAATCATGCAAACGCATGCAATATTTAAATTCCTTCTTTCTCTTTCGATACTTCATTCAACTCCATCTCAATCTGCTCAATCGTTGGCAAACTGGATTTGAGTTCTTTGGGCAGTGCTTTTGATAACATGTATTCGGAAATACCAATAGGCGCTTTCATGCTACGCAAAGATACTCAGCAACAAATTTACTTTTTGATTTGCATAACAAGATACCGATTGTCGGGTTATCACCTTCTTTTCGCATCAAATCATCCACGGCGGCGAGATAGAAACCCAATTGCCCAGTGTGTTCCGGTTTGAATTTATTTGCCTTCAACTCAATCACCACAAAACATCGCAAGTGCAAATGATAGAAAAGCAAATCAATAAAAAATTCCTGATCATCGAATGTTAATGGTACTTGTGAGCCGACAAATGCAAAACCTTGCCCGAGCTCTAACAAAAAATCACGCACATGTGTTACAGGAGCGTTTTCAATTTCACGCTCATGGGCATCTCCATGGACAGTTAAAAAGTCGAAATTATAGGGGTCTTTTAATATCTCAATTGCCAATCCTGATTGAGTCGCTGGCAGATGTTCATGGTAGTTAGTCACCTTGTTGCTGGTAATACCTTGTCGCTCATATAGCCCGCTCTCCAGCTGCATTTCCAGCATTGCTCTTGACCAGCCATTTTGAACAGTTTGTTGTGCATACCACTCGCGAACAGATTCATCCTTAATCTTATGAATTAAAAGGGAAATATGACCCCATGGCAATTGGTCCACAGGCTGTGGACTTTTTGGGTATGCTTTTGCAAACAGCCTCATCCTTTTGAGGTTGGTTATTGAAAACCCTTGCATAGCAGGAAATTCATTTCGCAAATCTGCAGAGAACTGGATTAGAAAACTTTCTCCCCACTCATGTTTTTTCTGATATTCAATCAGGCTATGCCCGAGCCCCCAGTAAAACTTAACCAGCTCAGAATTCGCCGCTAAAGCAGCGCGTATTTGCGCAGTCTTCAAACGATTTTTTATGCCATGTAAAAAATCCCTGTAGTTAATGTCAGAATTAGTTCGTGACATACAGGGTCATTCTAAAAAATACCTATAATTCGTCCCAAATACTTTCTCGATTCTTTTAGCAATAATTTTGCCAATTGGTCTTTTACCATTTTCCATTTTGGATAAATTTGCCTGGGTAACATCAATTTTCTTGGCAAATTCAATCTGAGATAAATTTTCTCTTAACCTCAGCCCTTTTAATAAGACCCCGGCTTTTGTGTATTGCTCATCAAGTTTGTTGAATAAGCTTTTAAGGGATGGAGCCTTATCATCTCTTGTTACTTTCCTTGGTTCTTCGTTATCAATTTGATATTTATTGATGACGGATTTAGGAATGGCATAGGTGTGGCGATGATGCTTAATCACTAATGTTGAACCGTGACTATGTGCTTTAATAGGGTGCTTTTTCGTGTGTGCCGACATAGTAAACCTCAATAATCTTTCGTTTTTTATCTTTCACTCGCCAACAACAAACATAAGTTGGTCTGCCTTTTTGAAGATGACAATGCCGCTCATCATCTTTCCTTCCTTTCAGCTTTCCATAGTTTGGCCAGTCGGGAAGAGCCGGACCTCTATTGCATAGCTCTTCATACAAGAGCCTGAACATGATCAATGTGCTCTTATTCAGTTTAGCGACCTGACTTTCTACCTTCTTGGTAGAGATAACTTTCCACGTATTATTCATAATTATATGTCATTTTATGATATATGCCAAATACTGGCATATATAGGTTATAGTTTCAATCAGTTATTGCCAGCCTCATTTATTGAATCATACCTCTTCTCCAACGCATCCATCGCCGCCTGGATATGCTCACCATTCTGGTGACTATAGCGTACAACCATTTGCAGCGTCTTATGCCCTGATATGCGCTGCACAGTCGGCAGATCAACTCCTGCCTGAACAAGATGGGTGATGGCTGTGTGACGCAATGTATGGCGCACCACTTGCGCAGGATCGAGACCAGCTTTTTTCACAACACGCTTGAATGGTTTATTTACATTTACAACATGCCCAGTTACTGAATTTTCCGAAGGAAACAACCATTCCTGCGCCGCCTTTGCTTTATTGATATAGCCTTGCAAAAAGTCTGCCAGTGATTGCGTAATTGGCTGCTCACGCGCTCCCGCCTTCGCTTTGGGAATATAGATCACTCTCTTTTCAATATCTTTACCGCCCTCTTCTTCCAACCGTTCCAAATACTTGTTCATTAAGATTACGTTGATTAGCACGAGTTATTTTGCTGAACTTAATCGCCATTCTTTTGTGATTCCTTTACTTTATTAACAAATTCTGCCCAGAAATCCTGTTCTTTCTGTTTATCAGCAGGCAGTATAAATACAACCTGTTGGCCATTTTCTGATACCCTGAATTCACATCCCTGAGCAAGAAGATCATTTTGACAAACGCTTTTCGGAAAAAGCAGCCGAAGCTGCCCGCCACCGAGAAAACCAGAGCTAAAAAGCATAAGCAGGATTATGAAACCAGAGTTAAAAAAGGTGAATATTATGACGAAGCCTAAAAAAGCCATCTCGACTTTTGAACGTGAAATGAAAAATGCCAAATTCAAAAAGGCTTTTGATAAAAGCTACAAGGAATTTCTTTTGTCTGAATTATTGATTGCTATCATGGATGAAGATGATAAATCGGTACGAAATTTGGCAAGAGAAACTGGCATATCGCCTACCATCATTCAAAATATACGATCTGGCAAACAGGAAAACCTAAAAGTCAGTAATTTTGTTTCCATCGCTCATGCCTGTGGGTACAAAGTAATATTGGAAAAAAATGATGACCGATTTGAGATTGAAGATAGCAAAAAACATAAATTACAATTTCTGCATATTTGATTATACTTTATGAAACGCTGGAATTTTTCGCAAATGCTGGATACCGGCAAAAAGATGTTTGCAAAAATTCATCGGCGTAAATATCACGCACACCACAATCACGAAGTCCATTTCATGGCGCGTGAAATGGAAGAATGGCTGCCGAAAGGTATTCAATCACTGCAAAATGGCAGCTATTCACCGCGTCACTTAAAGCGTTATTACTTCGATGATGAGATGGTTGATCAGCTTCATATCTCAGACCGGATTTTTCAGCATGTTATATTGAAACAATTAAAAACAACTTTTCCGCATATCATGAACCCTAATTGTTATCACCTTCATGGT
>DATJFK010000045.1:0-42403 GCA_035495675.1 Gammaproteobacteria bacterium | reverse complement strand
ATTGATACTAAAATCAGTGTCGATACCATGCATGCAGTCACTGCTGAAAAAGCATTAACGCTTGGTGTTGACTGGATTAATGATGTCACCGGATTTCAAGATTCAAACATGCGCCATGTTGTCAGCCAGTCAAATGCGGATTGTGTCGTCATGCATCATATTTGCATTCCGCCTGAACGCAGTAAAGTTTTGCCGCGTGATCAGGATCCAGCAGAATTTTTAATAAACTGGAGCAGAGAACGGATTGCGCTGTTAGCCAAAGACGGTATTCGTCCAGAACGCATCATCATTGATCCAGGCATTGGTTTTGGCACAACCTACGGACAGGCAATCTCGCTTTTTCGAAATATTGAAAAATTCAAAGAATTGGGTGTGAGAATTTTAGTCGGGCATTCTCGCAAACAATTTATGACTACATTCACACATCACGCATCATCAGAACGTGATATTGAAACCACTGCCATCACCATGCATCTCGCGCGCCAGCCGATTGATTACATCCGCGTACATAATGTGGAAATGAGCAGCCGCGCTATTAAAGTTGATGCAGACTTGAAGGCATAATTGCAGCAACTGTATAAAACGAACCGAAGATGACAATGCGATCGCCGGGTTTTGCCTGTTTTTTTGCTGCGCGATATGCGTCGGTGATGTTATCGAAATAATTCAGTGCCGCACTCACTTCAGATTGAAATGCCATTTTCAATTTTTCCAGTGGAGCCGCTCTCTTGCACGCCAAAGGCGCGACGTACCACGAATCAAATTCATTACGCACAATTTTTATGGTTCCGGCGATGTCTTTATCATCCAGCATGGAAAAAACTGCCAGCGTTTTGCCGCGGCAAGGTAACTCACGTAAACGTGCGGCGAGTACCACTGCCGCATGCGGATTGTGCGCAACATCATAAATTTCTGTTACTTCTCCTTCCATGATTTGCATTCGTCCCGGCAGCGACACCGATTTTAAACCCTGTCGCAGTGCATCTTCTTTCACAGGCAGCTTTTCTTGCAGCAGCGTCATCGCCATCACTACAGTTGCCATGTTCTGGGTCAGTAATTGATTGCGCGGCAAATCCTGATATTTATTTTTGTCAGACTGAAAAGACCATGCATGCAAATCTACAACGAATTTAAAATCTTTTCCTTGTTGAAAAAACACGGCGCCCATATCTGCTGCTGTTTTGTACAATGTGTCTGGCGGATTGGCATCTCCGCAAATTGCAGGTCTATCACGGCGGAAGATGCCCGCTTTTTCGACAGCAATTTTTTCACGCGTCTCACCCAGCCAATCAATATGATCAATTCCTATACTTGTCACGATAGAAATATCCGGATTGATTACATTTACGGCATCCAGACGTCCGCCTAATCCAACTTCCAGAATCATCACATCCAGTTTTACATCGGCAAAAATTATCAGCGCAGCCAGTGTATGGTACTCAAACGGTGTCAGAGTCACCAAATCACGCGCTGACTCAATCTTCTCGAATGCCTGACAGAATAACCCGTCCTCAGCCATCACACCGTCAACGCGCACCTCTTCGTTGTGAACGAATAAGTACGGCGATGTAAATGCACCGGTTCGATAACCCGCCGCGCGGTAAATGGATTCGAGTCCAGCAACCACAGACCCCTTCCCATTCGTCCCGCCAACGATAATGACAGGACAAGCAGGCGTTAATACGCCTAACCGTTCTGCCACAATGCGTATACGGTCCAGGCCAAGGTCGATTTCCTTGTTATGTACCGAACCAATCCAGTCCAGCCATGAAGATAATGTGGATAAGTGCACTTAAGACCCCCTTGTAAGCTGTGTATAAAACACGATTTGGCACCGTCTTTCAATTCACCCCCTTTTTATCCCCGTTATCATCACATTCATACAAAAGTTTTCCACAGGTTTCTTTTTTTGCAAGATAATGATTAATAATAGTATTTATCGGTAATCCACAAAAAATCCCTTGCTACATAACAAAAAATATCTTTAAAAAATAAAAAGAATTAATTTGATTAGATAGGAAGGATAAGGAATGAAAAATGAATTTTTTTAATTAAATAATCCCCCCGGACGCCCGAAAACGGCGCCCGGCAACAATAACAACAAATCCATTTTAAAAATGTTCCGAAATCCGATATTCTAAATTGCCGAAATAAATCAGCCTTTTGTTTGCGGCAAAAAGGAAACCCTACGAAGGTTCAGGAAAAATTGATCAAAAAGGGAAATTTATGAAGAAATTTTTTACGATAATAGCTGGTACTGTTATGTTAGCTTCAGTTAGTTCTGCTTTTGCATCCCCACTCACTTGCCCAAAACCGCAAGACATTAGAAGCAGTGGCAGCATTTTTACACATGCATTCGTAGTAGAAGGATATAACTGGGCACTAATATCAAACCCATTTACTTTTGATAATCACGAATGGCAAACGACTTTCAAAGTTTATCTACCAAGTGTAATTTCTTCAAAGGATGCGGTCGTACTGGGTTCAAAAGAATTTGACAGCACACCATTATGGAATGAACCAAATGCAGATACGCTTGGTAATAAAACTATCTGTACTTATATTGCCATGCAAGATGGTGTAATGGTTACTGCTATTTCACCAGCTGATTGGGGATTCAAAAAGAGATAATTAGATAATAATTGTCATCCCCGCTTTCGCGGGGATGATGATATGTTAAGACTTCAGCGGAACACCAATTTTATGTGGAATACCATCTCTGGCTTTGGCAATGAATGAAACTGCCTGCCAGTCTACCAATACAGGTTCTTTACCAGTGCGTTCAACAATTTGATGCACCATACCTGGTAAAGTAGCATTCACATCGCTTTTGTATTCTTCCAGTGGTTCATGAGCTTCCATGAATAAAGACTTATCATGCCAGCCAACTTTCACAGGTGAATTGAGAATTTCAATTGGAATGCCTTTGTTTACAGTCGGGAAGAAACTTTCGATATCATTTTCATACATGCGGATGCAGCCGAAACTTGCACGGCGGCCAACACTTTCCGGGAAAATGGTGCTGTGAATGAGATAAGTTGGTATCGACATGTAAATAGCGTATGTACCAAGAGGATTATCTGGTCCCGGCGGTAAAACGCGAGGCAGAATGACACCTTGTTCCAGATTAAATTCGCGAATATCTTGCGGCGGATACCAGAAGGGATTGGTTTTTTTGTAAATGACTTTTGAAGAAGCAACAGGAATGGTTTTACCAGGTTTGCCAATACCAATTGGATAAGTTAATACTTCATTACCAGCGTAATAATACATGCGCATTTCAGGCAAATTAATCACAATCCCTTTGCGCGGAGCATTTGGCAGCAAATGTTGTGTCGGAATGATGACTTCTTTTCCCGAAGCAAAGCGGTGATTCATATCAATTTGAGGATTGGCATTCTGTATTTCATTGAAGCCAATGTCATAAGCTTTGGCGATTTCAGCTGCCGCGTCGCCCGATCTGACATAACCTGTCTGAATGGTGCCGATGACAGAATCATCACTGCCAGGAAGTTTGTAAGCAGTCGCAAAAGCGTGAGTGGATAGCATCAATAATGATGCAGAAACAATGTGCCGAATTTTGAATTTCATAAATATCCTTTTTTGTTGTCAACCGCGCCTAAGTACGAAGGTGCGCCAACCTATTTTAAGCTATATATCTGGAACTTCTTAACCACTTTGGATCTGGATAATATGCAAAGACTACCGTATTTCCCTTGATAGTGTCGACCAGCGATTTAATGATACTAGGACTAACAGCAGGACATCCCCAGCTCAAACCCATGCGGCCCAATTGTCTAGCCATGTTGCCGCCGACATAAGAAGCGCCGTGGAAAACAATATTACGTTTGTAAGCGTTGTCGTTCACACCTTTTTCCAGACCGCGCATGCGTAATGCAATGCCGTGACCGCCAACATATGCATTGTCTGTGACAAATACACCAAGACTGGATTTCAAACTGCCGTTTTTATTGGAAAAAGAATTGGCATTCAACGCGCCGCTGTTTTTGCCATGAGATACCCAGGTATAAAGAACGGTTTTATTGCTGGAAAGATCAAAAACCCACAGACGTTTTTCAGTTGAGGGTTTGGAATAATCGATAACGGTTAATAAACGTTTACGCACCAGACCTTGCTTTTCAGCACGTACGAATGCTTTCAGTGCAAGTTGTAAAACTTTTGAATCCAGCGCAGGAGCTTGTGCGTGAATGATTTGATATTCTTTATTTAGCCACGCTTGTGTGCCGGGAGTTTCACGGTTTGGGTGCGGGAAGAGCCAGTCAAAAGGCCAGCTCGCACCTGCTAAAGCAAAGAGAACAGCAACAGCTAAAATGTGTCTGATTTTTACCATGCTAAATATACTCACACATGAGGGGCAATAATTATGCCAGAACTGTATAATATTTATACTAGGATGCTTTATATTAAAGAATTTGTGGCATATGTCAATCAGTTTATCGTTAATAAAAGTACATATTCAATAAATATGTTAATATAATCAACCATGTCATCCCCCTCATTGTAATATGGCGATCTCACCCGAAAACGAGTATAGTTTTGACCACTCATTCTAGATATCTAGCAGGATTTTTTAAATGAAGCCAACGGACAAAATAAGGGTTGCAGTGTTATTCGGCGGGCGCTCCGCGGAACATGAAGTTTCATTGCAATCAGCCAAAAATGTCATTCATAATCTGGATACTAACCAGTTTGAAGTTGTGCCGATTGGCGTTGATAAACAAGGCAACTGGTTTTTAGGACACGATGTTTTTACAAGCAGCATTGAACAAAATCAGGTATATCGAATTGAAGAAAACAGCCGTGCCTGGTTTACACCGGAATGGGTTGGAACTCCTGTTGACAGTGCAAAAGCAGTCATAGCGGCACAACCATCCAGGCTGCCAAAATTTGATGTCGTTTTTCCAGCGATGCATGGGTCATTTTGCGAAGACGGCACATTGCAAGGATTACTCGAACTTGCGAATCTCCCTTATGTTGGCGCTGGAGTGTTATCTTCCGCTGTCGGGATGGATAAAGATGTTTCCAAACGTCTGGCGATGAATGCCGGTATTAACGTTGCTCCTTATATTCTAATCAAACAAGATGTCTGGAAGTTAAATCCAGTTAGATTCATTAATCTCATCGAAGAAAAAATTTCATATCCAGTTTTTGTAAAGCCGGTGAATACGGGATCCAGTATCGGTATCACCAAAGTAAAATCTTCGAAAGAGTTACAGCCGGCAATTGATGAAGCATTCCGATTTGATACCAAAGTGATGGTTGAAAAAGGATTGAATGTACAAGAGCTTGAAATTGCCGTACTGGAATCTCTGGAAAGCAGCGACGAACCTATTGTAAGTGTAGTTGGTGAAATCGTACCAAGCCATGAATTTTATTCTTATGATGCAAAATATGTAGATGATAAAGGCGCTGAATTATTAATTCCTGCAAATGTATCCAAAGAAATTCAGGAACGTGCACGCGCCATCGCAAAAGAATTATTTATTATTCTGGATTGCGAAGGAATGGCGCGCATCGATTTGTTCCTGGATAAAGAAACACAGGAAATTTATTTCAATGAAGTAAATACTCTTCCTGGTTTTACAAAAATCAGTATGTATCCAAAATTAATGGCGGCATCTGGAGTTGAGTATGCTGATTTGTTATCGCATTTGATTCAACTGGCAATCAAGCGTCATAAAAGTAAAAGTAAGTTGAGCAGGAGTTATGTGGATTAAGTAGTGTTATCCCCGCGTAAGGTTGTCATTCCCGCGGAAGCGGGAACCTCCTTTGGTTTCCTGAAAAAGTGAACGGAGCGACGAGGGAGATTCCCGCTTCCGCGGGAATGACGAGATTATAAAAATGAAAAAAATAAGTTATCTTGTATCTGCAATATTATTAATGATGAATCATGTATATGCCGGCGGTAATCCTCCGACAAAGAAACTTGCTTTGTCGTTACAAGATGCCATCCTGCTTGCGGTTCGCGAAAATCCAAATATTCAAACTTCACAGCTGAGTTATATAAACACGAAATTCAGTCTGCAGGTTGCACAGTGGCAATTTAAGCCGCATTTCTCTTTGGAAGCGAATGCACAGCGAAACCGTTACGGAGTTTCAGGACAGTCACTTAGTACATCAAATTCAGTTGGTGTTGCGCCCGGAGTTTCTATAATGACGCCGTTTGGTACGAGCGCAAATTTAGTAGTCAATAATACTAAAACACCTTATTACAATTCTGGTTTGACGATGCAAATTTCTGCGCCGCTGATGCGCGGCTTTGGAACTGCAGTTGTTGAAGCTGCTTTGAATAATGCAAAAGATAATGAAGTCGTTTCACGCTTGAATATTGAAGGTACCCTGCGCACAACAGTAACTGCGGTGATAAATGCATATCTTGATGCTGTGATGGCGGAACGCGCATTGGAAATTGATAAAGATGCGTTGAAGCGCGCGCAGCAAGCCGTTAAACAAACGCGATTGTATATTAAAGCTGGTCACAAGGCTGGTAATGAAATTGTTACTGTAGAAGCGAACGTGGCTAGCGCGCAATCGCAGCTGCAAAATGACAAGAATTATGTTTTGCAGGCCCGGTATGCATTGTTGACGGCGATAGGCATTGATCCGGATACTGATGTGGAATTTAAAAATTTGGATGTAAACGCGCTAATTGATAAATACAAACTGCCGTCGATCCATGAGGCAAAAAAATTAGTATTAGAACATGATATTCAATATCAGATTGACAACATTACGCTGCATGGATCGACATCACGTTCGTTATTAGTCGCAGAAGATAATTTGCGCTGGCAGTTAAATCTTTCTGCAAATATGCAAACGAATAGCGGCAAGGTCAATAATTCAAATCCAGATGTGAATAATGAATTAAAAGGTATGAATCAAAATCAAAGTATTGGTCTGACGCTGAAAATACCTATTGATGACATGACATCAAAGCAGGCGTATGAAGCGGCGAAGATTGCGCTGCAGGAAGCTGAAATTAATTTGCGTCAGGAAAAATGGGCAAAAGAAACCAGTGCGATCAATGGCTGGAATCAGGTGATTAGTGCGAAGGGAGCACAAGGATTTGCTATCACTGCAGAAAACCTGCAGGAAAAAACCTACAACGTCAATTATCAAAAATATTTACATGGCTTGATTGACAGTCTTGAACTACAGCAGGCACAGCTGCAGTTAATTCAATCTCAACAGACTTTATTAAATGCGCGCATCTCTTATTTAAAATCATTAGTTAATTTTGACTTGCTCATGGGTAACACGTTAAAAACGTGGGATGTAAAAGTGAGGTTTAAATGAATTTTGAAATTAAAAAACAATTCGCTGTTATATTGCTGTCATTGATGCTGACAGCCTGCTCGCATGAGCCAAAAATTAAAAACGGTCATCTGGAAACAGTTGCGCCGACTTCTTCATCAAATACGCTTTTTTATTCCGGCACAATTCAACCGTTGCGCAGTCTGGTATTAACCAGTCCGGTTGACGGAGTGGTCGTAGAAATGCCGGCGCAATACGGCGAAGAAGTGGAATCTGGACAAATGGTTTTTATGTTGTCCTCAGCTAAATTTCTCAGTGATTACAAATCGGCGTTGATGCAATATATCAAGGCGAAAAGCGATTTCAATACCAGCAAGGCGCAGTTAAGCGAAGGCGAATTTTTACATAAGAATTTATTGATATCAGACGATGATTTTAAAATGAAGCAGGCAGGTTATTATTCCAATCGCCTGGTGTTATTGCAGGCGAAAGATGCACTGGAAAATCTATTACAACAAATGGATATCAAAGGTATTGATCTTTACAATTTATCCATTTCAGATGTCGATAAAATTGATAAAGCAATGCATCTGCAAAAGAAATCGGAAAACTTGCGTATTCTTTCCCCGGCTGCTGGTGTGCTGCTTGCACCTGCCAAGAGTGAAGATGACACGAAAAAAGTTGCGAAAGGTGATCAGGTAAAACAAGGCGATGTATTAGCGGTGATTGGTGATATGGGCGGTATTACTGTTCGTATTAAAGTAAACGAATTAACCGTCAATCAATTAAAAGACGGACAAAAAATTAAAGTTACCGGGATTGCATTTCCAGATGATGTGCTAGAAGGGGTTATCAGCCGTGTTGACAGACAGGCAGATAGTTCTGGCAGCGGTATTCCATCTTTTGTCGCAGAAGTTTCTGTTCCAACACTCACTAAAGCGCAGCAAAAAGTTATCCACGTCGGCATGAGTGCAAAAGTCGAAATTAATTTAAATGATGATGCACGCATGATGATTCCTGCGACTGCTATCGTTGAAAAAGACGGTGCAACATACGTTAAAAAATTAGACGAAAAATCCAGGAAAATAAAAGAAGTGCTGGTACGAACTGGGAAAACAACTCCGGATTCCGTTGCGATCATTGCGGGCTTAAATAAAGGAGACCGCATCGTTGTCCCTGATCAAGCTTGAGCATGCTTCAAAAACATATCGCATGGGAAATAACCATGTGCAGGCGCTGCGCGATGCGAATCTAGACATTGCACGTGCTGAAATGCTTGCTGTGGTCGGCACATCTGGCTCTGGTAAATCGACTTTAATGAATATCATAGGGTTTCTTGACCGGCCGACATCGGGTAAATATATATTTAACGGCACTGATGTGTCTTCGCTTACAGAGGATGAATTGGCTGATATTCGTAATCAGGAAATTGGTTTTGTCTTTCAATCATTTTTCCTGTTACCAAGATTAACAGCGCTGCAAAATGTGGTACTGCCATTGTTCTACCGCGGTATATCACAAGATGAATCGAGAGAAATGGCTCGCAAGATGATGGATAAAGTCGGTGTCGGCCATCTTGCAGATAACCGCCCTAACCAGTTATCAGGCGGTCAGCAGCAGCGTGTTGCGATCGCACGCGCACTTGTTGGTGATCCGAAAGTTATTTTGGCAGACGAACCTACCGGTGCGCTTGATAGCGACACTGGAAATGAAGTGATGCAGTTATTTACAGATTTAAATCGCAAAGAAGACCGGACTATTGTTATCATCACGCACGATAAAGAAATCAGCAAACGCTGCCAGCGTGTGGTGACGATTAAAGATGGTGTTTTGATACAGGCTGTCATCCCCGCGAAAGCGGGGATCTCCTGATGTTACCGTGAAAAATAAACGGATGGAGATTCCCGCTTTCGCGGGAATGACAAGAGACGCATGCGGGAGATTCCCGCTTTTGCGGGAATGACGGTTAATTAATGAGGTAAAAACAATGAAAGCAAAAACACAATCCCACTTTCGCTGGGATGACCCGCTGTTACTCGAAGAACAGTTATCTGAAGAAGAACGCATGATACGTGACTCTGCGCGTGAATTTGCGCAAGGCGTCTTGCAGCCGCGTGTTGTTGAAGCATTTCGCGATGAAACTTATGACGATACACTCATGCGTGAAATGGGAAGTGCCGGTCTGCTTGGCGCAACAATTCACGGTTATGGTTGTGCTGGTGTCAATTATGTTTCTTATGGTTTGATCATGCGTGAACTGGAACGTGTTGATTCCGGTTACCGTTCCATGGTGAGTGTGCAGTCGAGCTTAAGCATGCATGCAATTTATGCTTATGGTAATGAAGCGCAAAAACAAAAATTTTTACCAAAGATGGCAACTGGCGAATGGATTGGCTGTTTTGGGTTGACAGAAGCGAATCACGGTTCCGATCCAGGCGGCATGCAGACTCGCGCCAAGAAAACTGACGGCGGCTACGTTTTGAATGGCAGCAAAATGTGGATTACCAATTCACCTGTCGCCGATGTTTTCATCGTCTGGGCGAAGAATGATGAAGGCCGCATCAAAGGTTTCATTTTAGAAAAAGGCATGCAGGGATTATCAGCGCCAGTGATGCACGGCAAATTAAGTCTGCGCGTTTCCATCACCGGTGAAATTCTGATGGAAAATGTTTTTGTACCAGCTGAAAACGAATTGCCAGCTGCTGATGGTCTCGCTGGTCCGCTTGGATGTCTTGATAATGCTCGTTACGGCATAGCATGGGGCGCACTGGGTGCCGCAGAATTTTGCTGGCATGCTGCACGTCAATATGTGTTAGACCGCAGCCAGTTCGGACAGCCGTTAGCGGCAAATCAATTAATTCAATTCAAATTGGCAAATATGCAAACCAACATCACACTCGGACTGCAAGGTGTATTGCGTCTCGGCCGGTTGAAAGATGAAGGCAAAGTTGAAACACCAATGATTTCCATGATGAAGCGTTACTCCACAGTGACTGCTCTGGATATCGCACGCGAAGCACGTGATATGCACGGCGGTAATGGAATCACGGAAGATTTCCAGGTGATTCGTCATATGTTGAATCTGGAAACGGTGAAAACATACGAAGGTACTGCAGATGTACACGCATTAATTCTCGGCAGAACGCAAACTGAAATTCAGGCATTTAAGCCATTGGGTAACCCAGTAAGGAAATAAATTGTAGCCCGGGCGTAGGTTGGGTTAGCGCGTCTTTTGCGCGTAACCCAACAACAAACACGATGTTCGCGTAACCCGGGAACAAAATAAATGTTTCAGAGGAAGAAACAAAGACATGTGGTTTCGTAATTCTGTTATTTCTCAACCCGGTGAATACGGCACAAAAGTAAAACCAGATGGCTGGGTTATGTTAACGGTGCCTGAACTCCCAAACCAAAGAATTTTTCTTGCCTCAGAAAATTTCGCGAAAAAATTGGCCCAACATTTTAATATTCCGAATAAGAATATCGTCAATCTGATTTCACCCGCACCGCTAAGTAAAAAAGGGGTTCCCGAAGAATTGTTAGCTGGCAACGCTGGGCTTGAGATTTTTACCGAGAGATTTAAAAACATAAATCACAAAACAAATCCTGTCTTGATTCACTGCAAACAAGGATTAAATCGTACACCAGTAGCCGCGGTGTTATACCTCATCAATCAGAATATTGATCCAGAAAGAGCTGCAGAAATTGTCACAGTAGCATATAGACAACAGCGTGATGAAAATTTTGTTTTGAACAAGCGTGGTCATTATACATTGGTATTAGAAGCAGCCGGTTTAATCATCCAACCCAATCTTCAACGCCGCCGCAGCTGCAAACGGAATACCGACTATCGCCAGCATTAATAATCCTGCGAGTAATGCGAGCGGTCCCGATGCAGAAAATCCTGCTTGAGTTTGTAACGTCATATTTACGCCGAAAATTAAAACGGGTGCAGACAATGGCAGAATTAACAGACTCATCATCACACCTTGTTGGCGCATGCCGATTGTTAATGCGACGCCCAAACTGCCGAGCAAAGTAAAAATTGGTGTGCCAAGTAATAAACTTGCGGCGAGAATCAAAATTGTATTCGCAGAGAGTTGAAACAGCCAGCCAATGAAAGGTGTCAGCAAAATTAATGGTAAGACTGCTGCAAGCCAGTGTGCGGCAAGTTTGGTTAACATTAAAAATGGCAGCGGTACTGGACTTAATAATGACTGCTCAATGAAACCATCTTCCATGTCGGCATGAAAAATTGTTTCAATGGAAAGAATGCTCGCGAACATTGCTGCGATCCACACTCCTCCAGGAATCATGGTCTGTAATAACAAGGGATCAGGCGAAAACGCAAAAGGAAACAGGCTGATAATAATCACAAAAAACGCGACGGGATAAAGCCATTCTTGTGCGCGCCGCCACAGCAGTAATAATTCAAAATAAAAAACAGTGCGCAATGTTTTTAACATGATGTCAGCCTCAAATGTTTAATCTCAGCATTGAGGTTTACAGGTTGATGCGATGTCATCACACACATGCCGCCATTTGTTAAATGACTTTCTATTTTAGTCAGCAATATTTTTTGCGTTGCCGCATCCAGCGAAGTGAGCGGCTCATCGAGAATCCATAATTTGCGAGGAATTAAAAATAATCGGGCAAGCGCAGTGCGGCGCTTCTGCCCTGCTGATAAATATTGTGTTTGCGTATTCTTTTGTTGATCCAGCTGCAGCATGGACAATGCATCACTCATATTACTGATGTGCTGCTGTGATAATTCAGCTGCAAGCGTGAGATTTTCTGTGACTGTTAAACCGAGACGAATGCCGTTGGTGTGGCCAATGTAATGTAATTCTTCTTTGTAATCTTGCAAACAATCCTGAATGGATTGCTGTTGAAATAAAATATTACCTGAAGCTGGAGAAGCTATTCCTGCGAGCAGACGTAACAGACTGGATTTACCTGCACCGTTAGCGCCTTCCACAAGTAATAGCTCACCAGCTTTCAGTGAGAAGGATACTTCTGAAAATAACCATCTTCCCTGTCGAATACATCCCAGCTGTTGTGCTTCAAAATGAGTAGTGTGATTCATTGCAGGGTTTAGTCATATTCGTTTCACTATTTAGGTTTAATGGTCTCGGTTTTTTCCTGCTGCTGATCAATGGTTTTATGATCCGGCTTTTTTTCTGGATACAGTGAGCCATATAATTTTTGTATTTTAGGGTCTTTACTCGCTTTAGGATGACAGTCAAACGCATCAATTTCACTTCTACTTAACTTTTTAAAATCTCCTTTAGGAGGATCCTTCTTAACTGCCTGTCTCAACATCGGGCTGCCGTTTTTTCTGGTGTAACTCATCGCCACTCTCCTTATGATTTTCCATGACGGGCAGATTTTAGCGAATTTATGCGCAAGTTAAAACAGATACCTGATACCCAGGCCAACGTCATTCGATCCGCTATTGCCGGCATGATACAAACCGTATGCCCCGGAACGGTGGTGTACCCGGAAAATAAACTGTAATTCTGGAAAGCTCGGGCGCGCAAAAGTGAATTCATACATCAAGTAATTCAAAAACCTGCGCGTATTCGTAGGGTCGCCCCGCTTCTCAATTGCAGGTACGGATGAGACATATGAGACACCTTCAGCAAACCCGAAGGATGTCGTTACATAATGATTCCATGGCCAATTAGCCCACCGGAAAATGATGTATGGATCGAACTCAAAAATGACTGGTTCGTTATCGCCCTGCCGGATGGTTGTATTGGCGGCTAGTTGCACCACGCCTACCAGGGGATAAACCAGTTTGCGCAAGAAGTTGTCTTGATTCAGGGTGTAAGCAAGTTCCAGTGACTGGATATGCTCCGGCCAGTGCTTATAGTTGCCGACTAACGTTCCGAGGAATGCGCCGTTGACGGTCTGGCCGTAGTAATACATCAGGGACCAGCGGTGAGAGTCGTATAAATTTTGCCCTAGTGGATCTGCTGAAAGGGGTGCAACGGCCTGAGCAGGTACATTTTTTGCGGCAAAAATATAATCTGCAGCGCTTGCTGCAAGCAGACATAGGGTTGATTTGATTAATATTTTCACTAACTTCATGTGGCTATTGTCTGATATAAGGTAATGCTGTGCAATAAGGATATTTGTCATCCCCGCGAAAGCGGGGATCTCCTTGATGTAACTGAACAATTAAACGAAGGAGATTCCCGCTTTCGCGGGAATGACGACTCCATTCTCCACCGGTGCCGCTTGCACTGAAATGCCGGTATGGCTACAATAGCGTCCTTTTAAAGACTATATATAAAGAAGTGGAGATGTATTCATGGCGTTAAATACGGCTGCCAAGGCACAAATTGTAAAAACTTACAAACGCAGCAAGAATGATACCGGATCACCGGAAGTGCAGATTGCTCTTCTGACGGCACGCATTAATTCATTAACAGAACATTTGAAAACTCATAAGCATGATTTTCATACCCGTTACGGTCTGACCAACATGGTAAGCCAGCGCCGTCGTTTGATGCGTTATCTGAAAAGCAAAGATCTGAATCGTTACAGCACAATCATTAAAGAATTAGAAGTTCGTGGCTAATTCTTTAACTTTATGAGATGAGCAGTATTGCTTACCCGCAGCTATCTCTTTTCCCAAACCCCCTCATACAGGGGGTTCTGGCCTCAAACATCAATTAAAATTTAGCAGGTGCTCTCGTGGCAATAGTTAGAAAAAGTTTTCGTTATGGTAATCAAACTGTAACTCTCGAAACCGGATTAGTCGCACGTCAGGCAACTTCAGCTGTGATGGTGACAATGGATGATACCGTTGTACTCGTTACCGTGGTTGGAGTCGATACTGGATTAGAAAAAGATTTCTTCCCTTTAACCGTTAACTATCAGGAACGCACTTATGCTGCGGGCCGTATCCCTGGCGGATATTTCAAACGCGAAGGTAAGCCGAGCGAAAAAGAAGTATTAACTTCACGTCTCATTGACCGTCCGCTGCGTCCATTATTCAAGGAAGGATTTAATTATGACGTGCAGGTTGTTGCAACAGTCATGTCGTTAAATCCGGAAGTTGATTCCGATATTCCTGCCATGCTGGGTGCAGCTGCTGCAGTTGCATTATCAGGTATGCCTGTTACCAGTTATCTGGCTGCCGCTCGTGTTGGTTATGCAGACGGCCAATATCTTTTAAACCCAACCAAGACTCAGCTCGAAACTTCCAGGCTGGATATGGTGGTTGCTGGTACGGAAAATGCTGTGCTGATGGTTGAATCAGAAGCGAAAGAATTACCAGAAGATGTCATGCTTGGTGCTGTAATGTTTGCACACAAAGAAATGCAGACAGTTATCAAAGTTATTAAAGAAATGGTTGATGAAGCAGGCACACCAATCTGGGATTGGACCCCGCCAGTCATTAATGCAGAAGTTGAAAAACGCGTTACCGAAATGGTGAAAGCAGATATAGAAAATGCCTATCAGATTAAAGATAAGCAGGAACGTAATATTGCTCTTACAGATATTCGCGATCGCGCGCTGGATGACATGCTGACAGAAAATGCCGGCAAAATGGAAGAAGCGCTGCTGACCCGTGAAGTGAAAGCAGTTCTCGGCAAGCTTGAATATGATACCGTTCGCGGCCAGATATTAGCTGGCAAACCTCGTATCGATGGTCGTGATACCAAGACAGTAAGACCAATCGCAATTCAAACCGGAATTTTACCGCGTACACACGGCTCTGCCTTGTTTACTCGCGGCGAAACGCAAGCGATTGTCGTTGCAACACTTGGAACTGAGCGTGATGCACAGACAATTGACGCACTTGATGGCGAACGTAAAGAACCATTTATGTTGCATTACAACTTCCCTCCATACTCTGTTGGCGAAGTTGGTATGGTCGGCAGTCCGAAGCGTCGTGAAATTGGTCACGGTAATTTGGCAAAACGCGGTATTGCTGCGGTAATGCCAACTCTGGCTGAATTCTCATATGTAATTCGTGTTGTGTCTGAAATCACTGAATCAAACGGTTCCAGCTCCATGGCAACTGTTTGCGGTACCAGTCTCGCATTAATGGATGCCGGCGTGCCGTTGAAGAAACACGTTGCTGGTGTAGCAATGGGTCTGGTGAAAGAAGGCGAACAATTTGCTGTGTTAACCGATATCCTTGGTGATGAAGATCATCTCGGCGATATGGACTTTAAAGTTGCTGGTACAACTGAAGGTGTAACTGCGCTGCAAATGGATATCAAGATTGATGGTATTAACGAATCTATCATGCGCACTGCGCTTGATCAGGCTCGTGACGGCCGTATGCATATTCTCGGTTTAATGAATAACGCAGTGAATGGCCCGCGTCAGGAAATGTCAGCATATGCTCCACGTATTCTGACCATGCGCGTACCAACTGACAAAATTCGTGATGTGATCGGTAAAGGCGGCGTAACCATTCGCGCCCTGACCGAAGAAACCGGTTGTGTGGTTGATATTAATGATGACGGTGAAGTGAAAATCGCTGCGGCTGATCTTTCAGCATGCGAAGATGCAATGCGCCGCATTGAGAAATTGGTCGCTGATGTGCAAGTGGGTGCAATTTATGAAGGTACCGTGACCAAACTGATGGACTTCGGTGCTCTCGTGAATATTCTCCCCGGCAAGCAGGGTCTGGTGCATATCTCCCAGATTGCTAATGAGCGTGTGGCTCAAGTCAGCGATAAGCTCGCCGAAGGCCAGGCTGTCAGGGTAAAAGTTCTGGAAATTGACCGCCAGGGCCGTATCCGTCTCAGTATGAAAGAAGTGACGGTTACAAATACCGATAATGAGAACGAGCAGCAATCACAGAGCGGCTAAGCTAGATTGGCTAAAAAGCCGGTATCTTCTTGGAAGATGCCGGCTTTTTTCATTAGTGGGTGATAAAAGTCGTTAAATCTCAGTAAAATGCAAAGAAGCCCTCTCGCTGGTAAAATCTGTTAATTTCCACTTTTTCCGTCATTTTTTGCTCCACGATCTTGCAAGAATTTGTAAGTAAAATGCAGGGTATTGCTATTAATTATCAAAATCAGGCAAGGGCAAAGGCAAGGGCAAGGGCAAGATTAAAAGCTCTTCTTGCCCTTGCCCTGTTTTTACATGTTTTTAAGTTTGACTTCGGAGCCCCTTCCCCCTAATATAGGCACCCTCTAGAGAAAGTAAGAATTTAGGATCCAATATTATGAAAAGAACATTTCAACCCAGTAATTTAAAAAGAAAAAGAACTCACGGTTTCCGCGCCCGCATGGCTACGAAAGATGGTCGTGCAGTATTGAGCCGCCGTCGTGCCAAAGGCCGCAAAAGGCTTGCCGTATAGTTATTCGCGTCGATACAGACTGGCCGCTAAACATGAGGTTCAGTCTGTATTTGCCGCTAAACCCAAGAAAGTCTCGCGCCAGTATCTACTAGTTCTCTATACACCCAATCAGTTACCTTATGCGCGGTTAGGCATCATTGCCGGCAAAAAGCATCTGAGGCATGCGGTGGATAGAAACCGGGTAAGGCGGGTCATTCGAGAGGGCTTCCGTCATGCCAGGGCAATGTTGAAAGGCCTGGATCTTGTTGTGATGATACGGTCAGAGTGCAGTTCCGTGGATACAAAGACATTACGCAGTGACATCGATCATTTATTGCAGGCAATCCAATGCTGAAGTCCATGCTTATCATGATTATTCGTTGTTATCGGTACGCATTCAGTGCATTGATTGGCAATTGCTGCCGCTTTGAACCAACTTGTTCTCAATATGCAATCACCGCCATCGAACGGCATGGCGCTATAAAAGGTTTTTACTTAACTGCCAGACGCTTGCTGCGCTGTCATCCCTGGCATGACGGCGGTCTGGATCCTGTCCCATCAATTTTAAAATCAGAAGGCAATTATGTTAGATAAAGTATTAGATGCTGTGCGCATTGGATTAATGATTTTGTTAGCCATCACTGGTTTGCTGATTTACGAAGCATGGGATAAAGATCATCCAGCTCCTCAGCAGGCTCAAGTTGCGGCACAGCCAGCTGAACCTGCTTTTAGTACTGAACGTTATGTACCAAACACCAATAAACCGGCAGTTGCTGTAGATAGCAGTCAGGTTCCGGCAACGGATGTTGGTTCGGCAATTCCACCATCTGAAACCAGCAGCAAGTTTGTAACTGTTAAAACTGATTTGCTGGAACTCACCATCGATACTGTGGGCGGCGACATAGTTGAATCAAAATTGCTGAAATATCCCGAAACACTGGGCTCTGCAACGCCGTTTACCCTTCTGACAAATAATAAAAATACCCGCTATATCGCAGAGAGCGGCTTGCTGGGGATTGACGGCCCAGATATGTCTACACAACAGGCAGTGTATACGGTTGATCAATACAATTATGAGTTGCAACCCGGTCAGGATCAGGTGGTTATCAAGCTGCATTGGAAAAAGAAGCCAATGAGCGGGTATGACACTATTACGGTAGATAAGACTTATACCTTTACTCGCGGCAGTTATGAAGTGAATGTTGGTTATGAAGTAAATAATCAGTCCGACCATCTTTGGAGCGGCACTTTGTATACACAATTGTCTCGTATGGACACGCCGCCTCCCACTAACAGCGGCTTTATTAATCTGGCAACATATTTTGGTGCTGCAATTTCCAGTCAGCAAAAGCCATTTGAAAAAATCACATTTAAACAAATGAAAGAAAAAAATCTGGATGTGTTGATTCAGGGCGGCTGGGCTTCCATGATTCAACATTATTTTATAAGTGCATGGGTTCCGGATCAGTCAACCTTTTCCAACTATTACACACGTGTGCTGCCAAACGGCATGTATACGATTGGAATGTTAGGTTCGACGATCACGACCGGGCCAGGCACAAAGATTGCAACTTCAACTAAACTTTATACTGGACCTGCTTTAGCTGAGCAAATGGTGAAAGCGGCGCCTAACCTCAATCTCACGATTGATTATGGCTGGTTCTGGTTTATCTCAGTTGCCATTTTATGGATGATGCAAAAGATCTATGATGTTGTCGGCAATTGGGGGTGGTCAATTGTACTCGTGACCATCATCATTAAGGCTTTGTTCTACAAGCTTTCTGCAAAGAGTTACCGCTCCATGGCTGCTCTGAAACGGTTGCAGCCGCGTCTCGAAAAGCTGAAAGAACGTTATGGCGATGACAAACAAAAATTCACTCAGGCAACAATGGATTTATATCGTCAGGAAAAAGTGAACCCGATGAGCGGCTGTCTGCCAATTCTGATTCAGATTCCAGTATTCATTGCCTTGTACTGGGTGCTTGTGGAAAGCGTGCAGCTGCGTCAGGCTCCGTTTATTTTCTGGATTCATGATTTAACGCAGCACGATCCATATTATGTTCTGCCGCTTCTGATGGGTATTTCCATGTTCATCCAGCAGCGTCTGAACCCGCCGCCGCCAGATCCAGTTCAGGCAAAAGTTATGATGTTGATGCCGGTTATCTTTACAGTTTTATTTGCCAACTTTCCTGCCGGTTTGATGTTGTACTGGTTTGTGAATAATACGCTTTCTTTCTTGCAGCAATGGTATGTCATGCATCACATTGATAAGGAAGCCGCACTTAAAAAGGCGTAATGATTCATGACTTACGCTAACGAAACGATTACAGCACAAGTCACACCGCCCGGACGGGGCGGTGTGGCAATCGTAAGAGTGTCTGGGCCGCTGGTCAGCGCGATATCAAAAGAAATATTGAAACAAGAAATTCCACCCCGCTCTGCTGTTTATCTCCCTTTTTATGATCACGATAATACGGTACTGGATGAAGGTCTGGCATTGTTTTTCCCCAATCCGAATTCTTTTACCGGCGAAGATGTGCTTGAGCTTCAAGGCCACGGTGGACCTGTTGTAGTTGATTTGATTTTAAAACGCGTGCTTGCACTTGGTGCCCGCATGGCGCGCCCGGGTGAGTTTTCCGAGCGCGCATTTTTAAATGGCAAGATGGATTTAGCGCAGGCGGAAGCTGTCGCAGATTTGATTGATGCAGCATCTTCTCAGGCAGCTCGGCTTGCCATGCGTTCTCTGCAAGGCGAATTTTCGAGCGAGGTTTCTGCGCTGACAGAAAAAGTCATTCACTTGCGTATGTATATCGAAGCGGCGATTGATTTCACAGATGAAGAAATAGATTTTCTCGCCGATGAAAAATTAATCCGGCAAATGAAAGAAATTATGTCTAGTCTAGATCAGATTCAACATAACGCAAAACAAGGGAGTTTCTTGCGGGAAGGAATTACCGCTGTGATTGCTGGCGCGCCCAATGTCGGAAAATCAAGTTTGCTGAATCAATTGAGTGGTAAAGATATCGCAATTGTCACGGATATTCCCGGCACGACTCGCGATGTGTTGAGAGATTTTGTGTTAATTGATGATATCCCCATGCATATCGTTGACACTGCAGGATTACGGGAAAGTGATGATGTGGTGGAGCAGGAAGGCATGCGTCGCGCGCACAAGGAATTGGAAAATGCAGATATTGTTTTATCCTTGCTGGATGCCAGCCGTCCCGAATTTGAAATTAACTTACCGTCCAATATTAATTGTCCTGTAATCAATGTACGCAATAAAATTGACATAATCGGTGAACAGCCTTCTGTTGCGGCAGATACAATTTCAATCTCTGCCAAAACCGGCGCGGGATTGGATTTGTTGAAACAGCATATTAAAAAAATTGTCGGTGTTGAGCAGCAGTCAGAAGGAATTTACCTCGCACGCCGGCGTCATCTGGATGCGCTGACGCGTGCACGTGATCATGTTGATGCGGCGCACACACAATTAGCATCTGTTAGAGCAGGCGAACTTGCCGCAGAAGATTTGCGGTTAGCGCAATTATCATTATCAGAAATCACCGGTGAATTTACCGCGGATGATTTGTTGGGTCGTATTTTTTCGAGTTTTTGTATTGGTAAATGATGCCGAAGGCGTCATCTTTGCAAAAGCGGGGATTTGCTGAATTATCCAGGCTACGCTTGCTCCATATATCATATTGATATTTATGATTTTCTTTTAAAAAAAACACTAAATTTTTTGTTATACTTTACTATATAAAATAAAATATAATTAACGAGGCTAAGATCATGCAGCGCACCGTTACGAGAGATGAATTTCTTACTGCTATTCAGTCGGGTGATGAAGATACAGTGCGCGCATATGTGGCTATGCCAGAGCGTGACAATGAAGTTGTCAATCAAGGGTTGAGATTGGCGATAATGCGCGAAGATCCGACTATCTTAACTATTATGTTTAATCAAGATCCGTCTTTACTAATAAGAAACATTGGAGCTGATCCCTCAAATGAACATAACCGTGAGCATACTCCCTCTGCATATAATGTCGCACCATTACTTAATGCTTTTAGACGATATGACGAGGAAGATGACAATCATGAAAGGTATTTAAGAAACTTAACTCTACCCGGTCCTGCCACCATGCTAGGGTTTCATTTCGAGATTGAAGATTCTGACCGACATGTACCAAATGTATCTATTACATCTTATCTAAGAAATCTAAGAAATGATGACTTGTCTGGATCTGCTCCAAGATTTTTTGCAGCAGCACGCACTAATGATCGTGAGGCGATTGATTCTTACATTCATGATAATCACCATACCCCAGGTTTTTCGGTTCAGCTTAGAACAGCGGCACAGATAGCAGAATCGCAAGGGCATGATGTTCTGGCAGCGTACCTTTCTCAACTTGCTTCTGATCATGATGTTGACGAAGCTGCTTCAACTGCATCTTCAGGGAGCAATAAAATTGAATATAACAGCAATGAAACTCGACTTATGTCGGTTAAATTCACGGGTGAAATACCAAATGAAATATGTTGTCCTGTGACGGGTGTCATTCTGTTTGATCCTGTGACTGTTTCATCTGGCGTTACTTATGAACGAGAAGCATTAGTCAAGTTAATGGGTAGTGACACTTATTGTAATTGTCCATGTACAAGACAGAAAATTTTCCATCCAGAATTGAATAATGCAAGTAATAAATGCATATTAACTTATATTGAAAATTTTATTCGTCAGCAAGAAAATGCTGAGCATGTTTGGGATATTTCTGCGATCTTGACTTGTCCACTTTCAGGAAAACTATTTGATGATCCCGTTACAATGGCTTGCGGGATAACCTTTGATAGAAGAGCGCTGAAAGATCTTTTTTCTAAGCATAATGACCCTGCTGAAATATCATGGCAGGATACAGATAAAATTACACATCAAATTAAATTTAACGAAGTTCGTTTAATCCAATCAGATGTTGCCATTAAATCACTGCTTGAAAGCCATCTAGCTAAACTGAAGGAAGAAGAGCAAGTCGCAGGTGGTCAACTGCAGGCAGATGCAGTTTCTACATCGCCAATCATGAGCACTGATCAAGTACGCAAGGCACGTTTGCGGGTATTCGATCGGCATCAGACAGATAAAAATCAGGAAGATAAAAATGATGGCTGGCTGTTACCACCAAAGAAAAAATAATATGTATTCATAGTGAAAAATCTCTATTCCACACTAAGTTGATTATGCGGGGATAATCCTTCGTATGATTTCAAATGAAATAAGCGGGGATTTCCTGAATTATGCACAGTAGTGTAGCCTGGATAACGCGCTTTTTGCGTTATCCGGGTTATCGACATTGAAAGTGTTTGTGCAAGTGAAATTTACATGAAAAATATTCAGATTTTTCAGTTATGGATACGCTGTTGGTGACGATACCCTGGATAACGCAAAAAGCGCGTTATCCAGGCTACGCTTGCTACTTATGATGCAAGCCAGGAACTGGGATACATGATGAGAACGGCAAATGTCGAAGCGTTTATCTATCAATCAGCTCGAGCAGAAGATGGTAAAAATAATGTAGGATTATTCAAGCCATTTGGATTTAAAAATAAAAATCCGGAAACTAATTCAATGCAGTCATGGCAATGTATAGCAGATCAGCATGTTGTTGAGTTTGTACGCTCGAGTACAATTGTGCGAGAATCACTTTGTTTTTCACTACAACAATTCTTGGTTGACGGAAAGTTGCCGTTTCCGGCGGCTTAGTAAGGGATAAAATGCAGAAATATCTTAATCGTCGTGAAGCAGGTGCGATATTGGCAGAAGCACTGCGTGGATTTGCCAATAATATAAATGTCATCATTCTTGCGCTGCCGCGCGGCGGCGTGCCGGTTGCATATGAAGTTTCAGAAGCATTACATGCACCACTGGATGTTTATATCGTTAGAAAGCTGGGTGTTCCAGGTCATCATGAACTTGCAATGGGTGCAATTGCACAAGGCGGTAAACCGGTTTTCAATAAGGAAATTGTCGATCATCTCAGAGTGTCTAAAGATGAAATTGATGCTGTTATTGCAAATGAAACGGCGGAATTGAAGCGTCGTGAAAAAGTTTACCGCGGCGATAAACCATTTCCATCTTTGCAAAACAAAATTGTCATTTTAATTGATGATGGAATTGCGACTGGTGCGACAATGAAAGCAGCAATGATGGCAGTGCGCCAACACGAACCGCAGCAAGTTGTCGTCGCAGTCCCTGTTGCGGATGTCAGCGTTGCTCAGGAATTTAGTCATCTCGCAGATGAATTCGTGTGTCCAATGATAGTGGATAATTTACATGCTGTTGGTCTTTGGTATTCAGATTTCTCACAGACAGAAGATGATGAAGTGCGGCAATTATTGGGGTCCAACAAATGAATCACGTTCATTTTGTGTGTGATATAATAAATCAATTCTCAAATTTCATTAACAGGTAAATGCAATGGTTGAATTTACGCTAGACACTGAGCATCCAGTTAATATTCCATGCGGCGATGACAACCTTGAAGGCATTTTACATATCCCAAAAAACGTACGTGGTATGATTTTATTTGCGCATGGCAGCGGCAGCAGTCGTTTAAGCACCCGCAATCAGCATGTTGCCGCAATTTTGCAAAATGCAAAATTTGCGACATTATTATTTGATTTATTAACACCGGAAGAAGAAGCAGCTGATGTGCATACCGGTATTTACCGCTTTGATATTTCATTTTTAGCAGACCGGCTGACTGGCGCAACGCATTGGGTGACACATAATCCACTATTAAAAACGCTTCCATATGGGTTTTTCGGTGCTAGCACCGGCGGCGGTGCGGCACTTGTCGCAGCTGCGCGTCTTGCCACAGATGTAAAAGCTGTTGTTTCTCGCGGCGGACGTCCTGATCTTGCTGGCGAATCTTTAAAATATGTTGAAGCCCCTACTCTGTTAATCGTTGGTGGTTTGGATGAAGCAGTTATCAAAATGAATGAAACGGCCATGCAGCAAATGCATAGCGTGACGGATTTGAAAATTGTACCCGGTGCATCGCATTTGTTCGAAGAACCGGGCAAGCTGGATGTGGTGGCAAAACTCGCCAAGGAATGGTTTGAAGAATATCTTGCCTAATAAATATTCCTAAAGTGATCACGTCGTGCTCCATCATCATGGTAATCATAATCATAACCATGATCATAGGCAGTCTGATGGTCTGCATACGCTGGAGTTTGTGCTGCTTGTATAGTCGTAGCCGGCTTAGCTTTCACCTCTTCCAATATTGCTTTCAGCTCAGCAACTATCATTGGTATGGAAGCACGTTGTGACGGGTCAATTTCTTTACCAAGGTTGATTACCTTTTGAATTCGGTTCTTTTGTTCAATGCTGTAACTTTTATATTTGCCGGCTGAGTGATATGACATTATTCTCTGGAATAAAAATCCTAAAATGACAGCATATGCATAAGCATCACTTTTTTCATCTGTAGTTTCATTATCTATTGCTTCAGGTGACATGTAATTAGGTGAACCAAGGCTTTCAATATCAACTTTTTCATTCTTGAATTTAGCAAGTGTAAAATCAATGACGACAATTGGTTTATCTTTGCTACGCCTATTTATGATGATATTCTCTGGTTTGATATCGCGGTGAATCACTCCGTTCGCATGTATTTTCATAATGGCTTCGCCAACATCTATTGCTAACTGCAATCGCTCAATATCAGTAAATTTATAATTTTGACGAGAACTTTTTTTCTTGCACCAGTAACCTTCAATATCCTTTATCAAGGGATTAAATAATTCTTTACCTTCATGAAACCGCATGATAAGTGCTGCAGTACTATTATCGGCGGTTAATATCGGTTTTTTTACCCCGGATTTTTCATCTATTGCAACACATTTATCATACTCTAACTGTGCTTTTTCGTTCTGTGTGCGCTTATCATTATTTGGTTTAGGGAGTGTCACCATGCGTTTTACTTTACGCATTTTGCCTGACTTATCCTTTGGTTTATAAATTAGATCGATATGGTGTTTGTCTGCGCCGACAAATTTGATTGTACCTTCGACTTTGAAAACCTTGCCATCAAAACCAGAGGATAATTCTTTTCTGTTATAGACGGCATATCTGCATTCTTCAGGTTTTTTACTGCGTATGTATCTAACTATATGATGACTTAACATTACTTCTTGTTTACATATGATAAATTTACTGTCATCTAAAGGGTCGGTAAGAGGTGTTTCTACCGAATATTTCGGTGCGTTTCCTGTTTGCATGCCGGCACTGTCAAAGAAAGATATTTCCGGATGCTGCTGGAGCAGGAGCGCAAGTAAACCACGTGTTTTTACTGTCAGATTTAAGGGATCAATAACAATACTTTCATTGCGCAGCATAAATTTTATTATCTCATTATTATTTTGTTATTACATAAGTACACAGGTACCACCATCATCATTATTTTCATTATTGCTGTTGGCGAATGTTGGCTGTTGACTCTGCATTTTCATCATTTGCTTGCGCTTCATTTCGGATAAAATATCTTTTAACACTTCGATCATCTCAGGTAATGATGCACGTTTTTCCTGAGTATCTATTAAGCCATCACTGATGATTTTTTTAATTTTGCATTCTTCTAATGGTGTATAACTGGCATATTTTCCTGATGTATATGGATCACCAAGCCCTACAAATATTTTTCTCTCTAATATACGTGCAAATGAATATGCATCACTTTTTTCATCGGTAGCTTTTCTTTGGAATATTTCTGGAGAGGCATATTTTTTTGTGCCCTCTTTGTTACAAGACGGGTTATCTTTAAATTCAGAAAATCCAAAATCAATGAGTTTGATTGTGCCTCTGGCCTCGTTATAAATAATATTTTTTGGCTTAATATCGCGATGTATAATTTTAGCTTTATGTAATTCAATAATGGCTTCACCAATTAAAATGGCAATCTCAATTCGCTGCGTATCAGAAAATTTATGACGATGAAATAAAGGAATGCCACGTGTAGTTTCAGCAGCGTAGAAACCATGTTTGTCATTTCTAAAATGTTGGCTTAGCGTGCCTCCCTCAAAATATCGAATTAACAATGCGGCATTATTTTGCTTTTTAGAAATGACAGGAATCTTCATCTGCGGGTTTGATGACGTTGCTTTTAATTCACATCCAATTTTATATTCTTTCTCTGCTTTTTGCTCTGGAGTGCGAAGATCATCGTCGTATTTCGAACACAGCATTCTCTTTACTAATCGTTTTTTACCAGGCGTATTTTTGCGTTTATAAATAATTCCAGGATTGCCGTCTTGATCTTTTTTAAGAATAATAGTGCCGATCACTTTGAAAACTTTCCCATCTAGACCGGATGATAACGGATACAACTCGCAGACAGCATAGCGTGACTCATTAGGGTTTTTCTTTCGCGTGTATTTGATGATATGACAATTTAACTGAACAATTTCTTTGTTGTACTTTTTCATCAAACTTTTAAGACCGGTAACCGGACTATGTAAATTATAATCGTTAAATTCTACAATTTTCTGTTGGATATCGTAAGCATCGAAAAACGATTCATCAGGGCTTTGATTGAGCAGCAACGCAACCGGGTCATAGGAAAGTTCGGTGGAATGATTGGAATCTTTAGAAGACACGCTTTTCTCAGATTTAGCCGCCATGCTATTCTTTCTAAACATAATTTCTGCCAGTATCACTTTTTATATTATTATTATTGGCAGGCAATTATATAGACGAATCCTTAAGGATTGATTAAGAAAAAATCATTTTATATGAGCGCTGAAAATGACTTATCCTCAGGCTTTTTCAACCAGTTATCCTTGGCGTATTCACACTTACCGGATAGAACATGCAGGGTAAAAGCATGACGTGATTTGTCCGAAACATTTTCTTTACTCATATGCGGCAGCATGCCGTGCAGGACTATGAGGGTACCACGCGGCACTTCCAGCGGGATCATTTTTTCCAGCGGCCAGGGCGTATCGTCATAGACTTGTGTGCAGGTGTGATCGGCGTGGTCGCGAATCATGCGCGATTTTAATTTTGATTGATGGCCGCCAGGTATCGCCCACAGGCACCCGTTTTGCAGTGTCGCATCTTCCAGTGCGAACCAGAACCCAGTGATGGGTTGGTCTTTTACAAACAGATAAGTACTGTCTTGATGGCAGGTCACTTCACCGCCGAAATAAGGTTGTTTGAAGATATACATTGATTGCGCGATTTGCGGTTCTGCGATATCAAGATCACTGCATAACGATGCGATCTTATGCAGACGGCTAAAGCAAAAAAATGCCGGGTCGAGGTCATGAAGAGCATGACCAATTTTATTAATGCTCAATTCCTTTTGTGTTGTTAACTTGCCATCTTCATCAAACGCACCTTCTTCAAAAAAGAAATGAATTTTATCGCCAGACGCTAAAAAATATTTCTGATTTTCATGTACTGCATTTTTAGAAGAAAAAATTGCTTTTACTTCATCAGGATTAAACTCGTTTACCAAATTTAGCGCGCGCTGTTTGAGAAAATCACAAATCTGCGGCGAAATAAAATCTTTCAGAATCAGGAATCCATCACGCTGATAATAATCTTTTTGCATTTTGGAAATGATTTTTTTATCGGCTTCACTTTTATTTTGACTGACAATTTCATACTGCATAATGACCTCTTTTTTATAATGATGCCGCTAATTCCGCGCCCAGTCTGATATTGTTTTTGATGAGGCTGATGTTAGCTGTCATGCTTTTGCCTTTTGTGACCGAGACAATCTCATTAAGTAAAAAAGGCGTGATATCTTTACCGGTGATTTGTTTTTCGGCTGCAGTTTTAAGTGCGGAGGCGATGACAGGGTCAATGTCGGCGGCGGGAATTTCATCGCGGGCGTTAATCGGATTTGTAATTAATATGCCTGACTTCATGCCTAACTGCCAATGGATTTTTAATAAATTTGATAAGGAAGATACATCATCAACACGGCAGCTTAACTTGTGAGAAGTAGATGCCGTATAAAACGCCGGCAAGGTATCGCAGCCATAACCAATAACCGGAATGCTGTATGTTTCCAGATATTCCAATGTACGCGGTAAATCTAAAATGGACTTTGCACCTGCACAAACAACGGCGACTGGAGAGCATGATAATTCAATTAGATCCGCTGAAATATCAAACGCATCGCCGCGATGTACGCCGCCGATTCCGCCAGTTGCAAACACACGGATGCCAGCAGCATGCGCGCAAAACATTGTTGCGGCGACGGTTGTGCCTGCAGACAATTTCTGGCTGACCACATATGGAATGTCACGTTTGCTCGCTTTTACGGAAGTTTTATCTGCTACGAGTTGGTTTAATTCATCAGCGGTCAATCCAATTTTAATTTTGCCATTCAAAATGGCAATAGTTGCAGGCGTTACGTTATGCTCACGCGCAATTTCTTCAGAAGCCTGTGCAATTTCCAGATTATGCGGATGAGGAAATCCGTGAGTAATCAGTGTGGATTCCAGGGCTAGTACAGGTTTTTTATTTTCCAATGCGTGTTGTACTTCTGCCGAGAACTCAAAATGCTTCAGCATGTTGTCTTCCAGTTATAATTTTTTGATTATGTATGAATGCTTGTAATTGACTTGAGGTTAAATTGCCAGCGACGGTATCTGGAGATGACACTGTGAAAGCCGCAGCAGCTGATCCCCACTGGCATGCGTGGCGCAGAGAAAAACCTTGCTGCATACCATAAATAATGCCGGCCATGAATGCATCTCCCGCACCATTAACATTAATAACATCAAAAATGGGTTCAATGCTCACATGTTCTTTTATTTCATGATTTACAATTACATAACCGTCTTTTCCAAGCGTGATGACGGCATTTTCAGCGCCGAGCTCAAGTAATTTTTCACCCGCAATCAGTGCTTGATTGATATTATCGACCCGCACGCCAGTAATGGCTTGCGCTTCAACGGGGTTGGGTTTGATTAGATAAATTCCGTGCAAATCGATTCCTATTTTCTGGGATTTCATTAGTGAAACAGGATCCACACAAAGCCGCAGCATTTTTTCATTGGCAATGCGCATGATGGCAGCAATGATTTCAGGAGTGAGATTTGTATCCATAAAAACAATACTGCCCTCATCCCAGGTACTGAACCCTTGTGAAAAACGCGTGAATGGAATGAGATCGAATATTGCCATGTCAGCGAGTGAGATATGAAGTTCACCGTCTGGATCAAGCACAGCGTAATAATTCGCAGTGCGGGCAGCTTTTAAAATGATGCTTTGTGATATATCTACGCCTTGTCGTTTAATGGAACTTAATAAATGTACGCCGTCATCATCTTCACCAACGATGGTGTGCAAGAAAATATTCGATGTCCAGTTAGCAAGATTTTCTGCGACATTACGTGCGACACCGCCAAAGTGAGTAGTGGCGGTGACCAGATTGGAAGTGCCATTTATTAGCGGTGTGAAAGACTTTAATTTTCGGTCTGTCGCCGCACCGCCGACGCAATATATTTTTTTAGGCATGAAATTTATTTTATCCAGCGGCTATAAACACCAGACAAATCTGCCTGACCAACAATATGATTTTTCATCGCAGCCAGAACGGCAGGAGCTTCGGCATCCTGAGGTACATTCAGTTTGCTGTCTATCGCATACAACGTGAAGATATAAGTGTGTGCAGAACCTTTTGGCGGACACGGACCGTTGTATCCCATTTTATTGAAATTATTTTTTCCGATTGCAGCACCAGCAGGCGTTGTTGCACCTTCAGCAAGTTCTGTCATTGATTTTGGTATGTTGAACAAGACCCAGTGATAAAAAGTGCCATTAGGTGCATCAACATCTTTCATAATCAGGGCGAGAGAAACCGTTTTTGCCGGCACGCCAGTCCAGCTTAATTGAGGAGATACATCTTTACCATCGCAGGTATAAAGAGTTGGTATGGCCATTTTATCGAGAAAACCGTTAGTGCTTATATCGAGCTTTTTATCCTTATCCGATGCGGGAGTAATCGGAGTGTCAGCCAATACAGCTGTAGAAAAAGTGAATACTATGCTGGCAATGATACAAGAAAAATTTTTCATAAAATGCTCCAATGAATCCTTTTTTAGAATTACAAGTCATCCTGTTTGACGTTCCACATGATAATATTTATCAATGTAAAGATAAAGCCGGAGCACTAATGCCTCTATTATCGTCGATGATCATTAGTTATACTGACTGCCATGACTACTAAATCTTATACAGCAGCAATTATTGGCGGCGGCCCGGCGGGCAGTCAATGTGCTTTGTGGCTAAAAATGATGGGTCTTCACCCTGTCATCATAGAATCAACGGATCATCTTGGCGGATTGCAATCTTTAAGCCCCTATCAGAATCAATGGATAGCTGGCTTGATGAATGTCAGCGGAAGAGAACTTGCTGAGCGAATTCAACAGCATTTACTCTCTAAGGATGTGCCGGTTATTTTTGATTCTGAAGTGACATCATGCAAAGAGGTGGGTGACGGTTTCATGTTGATGGTAGGGAATACACATCTTCATACACGATTTATCGTGATGGCAACGGGGTCGATTCAGCGTCACGATGATCAGAAAACAAAATCTGCAACAGATCAGTCGGAACATGATTCTGCTTTTTCAGCTCTGGATATGTCATCTGATGCAGGCTGGCAGGCAAACCTGCCAAAAGTTTTTAATGAATGGAAAGCCAGATTATTAAACCAGGATGGCTTTATCATTACGGATGAAGAATGTGAAACGCCGGTCAAATCCATTTTTGCGATTGGCGAAGCTGCTAATCGGATGCAGCCCTGCGTCGTGACTTCAATGGCAGACGGCGTTGTGGCAGCAAAGGCGATTCAGAGGCGGTGTTGAAATCATCATTCCCGCATAAGCGGGAACCGCATGATGTAACCGTGAAAGCAAATGGAGCAACAACGAGATCCCCGCTTTCGCGGGGATGACAATTAAACCTTCTTCCTCACCGTACTCAACAAATTATCCGAATCCATTAATGGTTTGATACTCGAAACAATAGTTGAAGAAAATAAGTTGTTCATATTCGCTTTGATTTTGTTACTCGTTGTATCCTGTTTCTTCAGATACCAGTCGTTAAGAATAGTCGGACCGAGAGAATCCTGTTTTATCTCTAATAATATTCTATTTAAATGACCTGCTATGTCGATAAAATCGCGGTGGGCAAAGTTGCGTTGAAGTTCGGGCAGTGATGCTCGCACTTCTCTAACAATCCATTCGGCCGTTTGACGTGAGATGGAGCGTGTGTCATCAGCGGGAGAACTGAACGCATTACGAATAATGCTGATTTTGTCGGTAAAATCAGCGGATGACGTCGCGACATTTAAGGAAACGGCATATTCATCAGACTCAGCTTTTGTCTTAAAAACTTGAATGGCATTATCAATTGCGCCAAGCAGACAGTACATATCTTCTTCTGTGCCACGGTGATTTTCTTTGCTGGAAGATGCCAGCAAAATCATATCAAGATCCTGATAAAGGTATGTAGCTGCATCTGCTTTGTCACGAATTACTTCACGAGTATAGACATCACGTAGACGCTTGAATAAACCATCCTCTTCATTATCAACGCCGCTCATGATTAAAGGTAAACCTGGGTTGTCTTTGTATTTATCAAGTTCTCTGCTTAAACATACGGCGAATGGTGATTCGATGCCGGTATACAGATCGATAACTGTTTGATCGAGATTTTCAGCACAGTTTTCTAAATCTTGAATTTCGACCAGCCGTATTTTGTAGCAAAGTTGATTTTCTACGGAATGATCACGATAGAGAAATACGTTAAGAGTTTTGCGTTGCATGGTAAAAGTCCTTTTTACGTTATTAAGGTCTTTCCCGCGAAAGCGGGAATCCCCTTCCGTTTGCTTGCACGGTTAATCAAAGGAGGTTCCCGCTTTCGCGGGAATGACAACCTTGCGCGGGGATGACGATGATATACTATCTCGCGATATTCAAACGTTCCTGTGCGATTTTAACAGCGACTTTGTGAGTGTCCAGATCTTCACTTGCAGCGCGTTCAAATACGTCATAAGTCATTTGATAAAGATCATTGATCTTTTTCAATGATTCTTGAATGGTACCTTCGGCATAAGTTACTGCAACGTGGATCAAGCCGCCGGAATTTATCAGAAAGTCAGGCGCATATAAAATGCCTTTTTCTTTCATTACTGCCGCATACTTGCTATGAGCAAGCTGATTGTTGGCAGAACCAGCAACGATAGTTGCTTTCATGCGTTTAATTGAATCCATGTTTACAGTGGCGCCAAGTGCGCATGGTGCGAATACGTTGGCGTTTACATCGTAAATTTCGTCTGGACGGCATACATCCACGCCGAATTCATCAATACATTTCTGTAACGCATTTGTATTGATGTCTGTGATAGTGATGCGGGCACCACGTGCAGTCAGTTCTTTCGCGAGATAATAGCCGACATGACCTGCGCCTTGAATAGCTACATGAATTCCATCCAGCGTTTCTCTATCCATCTGGAATTTGACAGCTGCTTCAATACCGCGTCTGACACCTAAAGCGGTTAATGGTGATGGATCACTGCCTCCGCCTGATTTGGTGGTACAGGTTACAAATCTGGAACGTTTAGCAATGATATCCATGTCAGCTGGAGAAGTTCCACTGTCTACCGCTGTAATATAACGACCGCCTAACTCTTCTACGAATTCACCAAATTTTTCGAGCAATGCTTCACGGTTTTTGATAACACGCGGTTTTATAATAACGGATTTTGCTCCGCCGTGCGGCAGGTTAACAATGGCTGCTTTATAGCTCATCATATACCCAAGGCGAAGCGCATCTTCCATGGCCTTATCCATGGAGTTGTAGCTGATAAATCTGCAGCCGCCGATAGCCGGTCCGCGATTTAAATTATGTATCGCAACAATCGCATGCAGACCTGTCTTTTCGTCAAATTTGACATGAACATCACCATAACCAAGAAAGCGTGCGTAACGCATGAGGCTGTCATAAGCACTATGTGATGAGCGTGACGATTTTACTGCATGAACATTCAGTGGTTTTGTGCTTTCAGTCATTAGTTCGCTACCTCTAGTTTTCAATGATTCTGGCATGTCTTCACATCCATCTATATTGATAATTGGTTAGTTAATTAACTGCGCCCACCTTTCGCTCTGGTTTTGAGCTGATTAATGGCGCGGATCTGCGCTGAAATTTCAGCGATTTCAGTTGTAGCTTTGGCTAGATCAAGGGCTGACATTTTGCCTTGCAATGATTTTTCAGCCTGCTCTTTTGCTGCAATGGCCGCTGCTTCATCAATGTCTGCAGCGCGTTTTGCATCATCAGCCAGTACGGAAACAATATACGGCTGAACTTCAAGCATGCCGCCGGAAATGTAGAATACTTCCGCGTCTTCTTCGCTCTTGTCTGGGAGTGTTGCACGAACATAACCAGGCAGCAATGTTGTCAGCAGCTGTGAGTGACCTGGAAAAATTCCCAGTTCACCCATTTCGCCGGTAACAAATATGCCTGTTACTTCGCCTGAAAAAATTTCTTTCTCAGCACTGACAATGTCTAATCGCAGTGTTGCATTGGTCATAGTGTCTTAGCCTTTTCAACTGCTTCGTCAATGGTGCCGACCATGTAAAATGCCTGTTCCGGCAAGTGGTCGTATTCACCGCTCAAGATACCCTTAAAGCCACGGATGGTTTCCTTGATGGAAACATAACGGCCTGGTGTACCGGTAAAGACTTCTGCTACGAAGAATGGCTGTGACAGGAAGCGCTGGATACGGCGAGCGCGGCTGACAGTTTGCTTATCTTCTTCAGACAATTCGTCCATACCAAGAATCGCGATGATGTCTTTCAATTCTTTGTAACGCTGCAGCGTTCTTTGTACTGCAAGTGCAACATCATAGTGTTCTTGTCCGACAACCAGCGGATCCAGCTGACGGCTGGTGGAATCCAGCGGGTCAATTGCAGGATAAATACCGAGTTCTGCGATTTGACGTGACAATACAACCGTTGCATCCAAGTGAGCAAATGTCGTAGCTGGTGACGGGTCAGTCAAGTCGTCGGCAGGTACGTAAACAGCTTGCACGGAGGTAATAGAACCTGTTTTGGTGGAGGTAATACGTTCCTGCAATACACCCATTTCTTCAGCAAGTGTCGGCTGGTAACCTACTGCAGATGGAATACGTCCCAAGAGCGCGGATACTTCCACACCAGAGAGTGTGTAACGGAAGATGTTGTCCACGAACAGCAGAACGTCTTTGCCTTCGTCACGGAAACTTTCAGCCATGGTCAAACCAGTCAACGCTACGCGTAAACGGTTACCTGGCGGTTCGTTCATCTGACCGTAAACCAGAGCAACTTTATCCAGAACTTGTGATTCTTTCATTTCGAGGTAGAAGTCATTACCTTCACGTGTACGTTCACCCACACCGGTAAACACGGAGAGACCAGAATGTTCTTTCGCGATGTTGTTAATCAACTCCATCATGTTTACTGTTTTACCTACACCTGCACCACCAAAGAGACCAACTTTACCGCCTTTTGCGAATGGGCAAATCAAGTCGATAACTTTGATACCGGTTTCCAGTAATTCTTGTGACGGTGCTTGTTCAGCAAATGTCGGTGCCGGGCGATGGATAGGCGAAAATGTGTCAGTTTTGACTGGACCTTGTTCGTCAATTGGTTCACCGAGAACATTCATGATGCGGCCGAGAGTAGCTTTACCGACTGGAACCATAATTGGTTTACCAGTGTTGATCACAGTCAGACCGCGCTGTAAGCCGTCTGTGGTACCCATGGCGATTGTACGGACAACGCCGTCGCCAATCTGCTGCTGCACTTCAAGGATGAGGTTAGTCTTTTCAACTTTCAATGCATCATAAATTTTAGGAACATCGTGGTGAGAAAACTCAACGTCGACCACAGCACCAATAATTTCAACAATTTTACCTTGATTCATTTTATATTCACCTCATTAAATGACTGACGCACCAGCGACGATTTCTGATAGTTCCCGTGTAATCGCTGCTTGTCTTGCTTTGTTATAGACTAGTTGCAGATTCGAAATCATTTCTGCTGCGTTATCTGTTGCGTTGCGCATGGCAAGCATTCTAGCTGCTTGCTCACAGGCGATATTTTCAACCACCGCACGATAAATCTGTGATTCGATGTAGCGGGTTAGCAGTGTATCCAGCAATGCCGGCGCGTCATCGGGTTCGTAAATATAATCCCAGTGATGCTGTATACCTTCGTCACTTGCAGGTACCAGCGGAAGTACTTGCTGGATCATCGGTTCTTGACGCATGGTGCTAACAAATTCATTTGAGCACACATACAGTGAATCGATTTTACGATCAAGATATGCGTCAAGCATCACTCTTACCACACCAACAAAATCATTAACGGTTGGTGTGTCACCAAGATGACTTGTATGAGCGATAACATTGCCACCCATACGTTTGAAGAATGACATTGCCTTTGTACCAATCAGGCAGAGATCAACGTCAACGCCAGCCTCGATTTTCTTTTTAATATCTTTCAAAACAACCTTGAGCAGATTGCTATTCAAACCGCCGCATAAACCGCGGTCAGTTGAAACGATGATGTAACCAGCACGTTTTTCTTCGCGCTTTTCCATATAAGGATGACGATACTCGGAATGACCAAGAGCGACATGGCTGATGACTTCCATGATTTTTTTGGCATAAGGTACTGCTCGGCGCATACGATCCTGCGTTTTGCGCATTTTGCTGGCAGCTACCATTTCCATCGCCTTAGTAATCTTTTGTGTGTTTTTCACACTATGGATTTTCAGGCGTATCTCTTTGGCTATAGCCATGCTTGCTTCCCCTTAATCCCAGGACTGGTTCTTTTTAAATGACGTCATGATTTCATCCAGTTTCTTGCGGATTTCATCATTCAAGTCACCAGTCTTCGAGAGTTCGCTAATGAAGCTGTTATATGTTGTATGCAGATAACTATTCAACTCCTGCTCGAACATTGCAATGCGGTTTAACGGTACATCGTCAAGATAACCGGTATCCGCTGCAAACAAAATCACTGCCATCTGACCTACAGACATTGGCTGATATTGTTTCTGCTTCATGATTTCGGTAATGCGCTGACCGCGTTCCAGCTGTTTGCGAGTTGCTTCATCCAGGTCAGACAAGAACTGCGAGAATGCTGCGAGTTCGCGGTATTGAGCGAGTGCAAGACGTACACCGCCGGCGAACTTTTTCATGATCTTGGTCTGTGCGGCACCGCCAACACGAGATACTGAAAGACCAGCGTTAATAGCAGGACGTATACCTGAGTTAAACAAGTCAGTTTCAAGGAAGATCTGACCGTCAGTAATAGAAATAACGTTCGTTGGAACGAATGCGGATACGTCGCCTGCCTGTGTTTCGATGACAGGAAGTGCGGTAAGCGATCCGGTTTTGCCTTTCACTTTGCCGCCAGTCAATCTTTCTACGTATGCAGCATTGACTCGGCATGCACGTTCCAGCAAGCGTGAGTGCAGATAGAAAATGTCGCCAGGATACGCTTCGCGGCCTGGCGGACGGCGCAGCAGCAAGGAAATTTGACGATACGCCCATGCGTGTTTGGTGAGGTCATCATATATGATTAATGCATCTTCACCTTTGTCGCGGAAGTATTCGCCCATCGCGCAGCCTGCGAATGCAGCAATATATTGCATAGCGGCAGGATCGGAGGCGGTCGCAGCAACAACAATCGTGTGCTTCATGGCATCGTGTTCTTCTAATTTGCGAACGACGGATGCAATAGAAGATGCTTTCTGACCGATAGCAACGTAAATACATTTAACACCGGTATCGCGCTGGTTGATGATAGCGTCAATTGCAATTGCAGTTTTACCGGTTTGACGATCACCAATGATCAATTCGCGTTGTCCGCGGCCGATTGGAACCATGGAGTCGATAGCTTTGAGACCAGTCTGCATCGGCTGAGAAACTGGCTGACGTGCGATAACGCCCGGAGCAACTTTCTCAATTGGTGATGTGCCGCTAGCTTGAATTGAACCTTTACCGTCAATTGGATTACCTAATGCGTCAACAACGCGGCCAAGCAGTGCTTCACCAACAGGAACTTCAAGAATACGGCCGGTACATTTTGCTGTCTGACCTTCTGACAATTCGTCAGTTCTGCCAAGAACAACGGCACCAACGGAATCACGTTCAAGGTTGAGCGCAAGACCATATACCTGACCTGGGAATTCAATCATTTCACCTTGCATAACATCAGCAAGACCGTAAAGACGAACAATACCGTCTTTTACGCTGACAATGGTACCTTCAGTACGCACTTCAGGTTTCAGATCAAACTGTTCAATACGTTTTTTAATGAGTTCGCTAATTTCTGTTGGACTTAACTGTTTGACTGCCATAATGGGTTACCTTAAAGAAAATTCAAGTAAGCGGGTTAACTTTCCGCGCACAGAGCCATCAATGACTCTATCGCCGAGGTGAATAATTGCGCCGCCTATGATGCCGGGATCAACTTCACACACTAAATTGACTTCACGCTGAGTTCTAATTGTTAAAGCGCGCGCGACTTTCTGCCGAAAATCATCATTAGCTGATACTGCTGTAACGACACGTGCGGTGCAGATTTTTTCGAAAGCTGCAACGTAAGCATTATATGCATCAGTGATTTCAGGCAATACATCAAGTCGTCTGTTTTGCGAAAGAAGTAAAAGTAAATTCTTTTGCTCTGCCGAAATAACAGACTCCAGGACTTCTTCGAAGAGTTTATATATTGATGCTGGTGTTCTCTCCGGATCTGCCAGCAGTCTTTGCACGGAATGATTCCGTGACACGGTTGCTGCTGACATCAGGAATGCTTTCCACTCAGCAATCTGCTGCTGGTCACGTGCACATTCAAAAGCTGCCTGTGCGTACGGACGTGCGATGTTGGAGAGATTTGCCATAATTTATTCCTGCTTAAATCTCAGCTGCCAATTCATTCAATAAATCATTGTGAACCTGGCCATCCAGATTTCGCTGAATAATTTTTTCAGCGCCGCTGACGGCTAGTGTGACAAGCTGTGCCTTTAACATATCTTTTGCCTGCGTGATTTCGCGTTGAATGTCACCCTGGGCAAGCTCGATAATGCGTTGACCTTCATCTTTCGCGGTTGCCTTAGCTTCTTCAACCAGTTTTGCTGAATGAAGATTAGCCTGTTCGATGATTTGATTTGCTTGCTGTTTAGCTTCACGAATGATGGTCAGTGCTTTGTGCTCAGCCATTTCCAGTTCACGATGACTGCGTTCTGCGGCTTCAAGACCGTCTGCAATCTTTTTTTCTCGATCGTGCATGGCCTTAGTGATTGGCGGCCACACATATTTCATTGTGAACCAAACCAATATCGCGAAGGTTAGTAGCTGACCGAGCAATGTGGCATTGATATCCATCGGTTTTCCTCGCCGTAAATGAACGTTAGCAGATATTACGCGCCTATTACTGCCGCTTTAGAGACTTCGATGACGGCTGCAGTGAATGGGTTTGCAAAGAACAACATCAAGCCCATCACGATAGAAACAGCAGCAAAAGCGTCAACGAGACCAGCCATAATGAACATGCGCATCATTAACATCGCGCTTAATTCTGGCTGACGTGCAATACCTTCCAGAAACTTTCCGCCGAGCAGACCGAAGCCAAGAGCTGTACCGAATGCTGCCAAAGCGATCAAGATAGCTGCAGCTACAACGCTGAACCCTTGAACCTGACCAATAATACCTACGATTTCCATGGAGCCTCCTCAAATAACAATATTAAAATTAAAAAAGTAAATTAATGACTATCGTGCGCCATACTCAAATAAATGATGGTCAGCATCATAAACAAGAACGCTTGTAGTGTGATGACCAGAATATGAAAGATGGCCCAAATTGCGCCCGGCGGCCATTGTACCCACCAAGGCATAATTGCAATAAGAATAAAAATTAGTTCGCCGGCAAACATGTTGCCAAAAAGTCGCAGCGCGAGAGAAACCGGCTTCACGCATTCTTCTACCAGACGGAAGATAAAATTAATTGGGAAAAGATATGGTCCAAACGGCGAAGTAAACATTTCTTTCAAAAGACCAAGCCGTTTCATTTTGATGTTGAAGAATACAACCAGCAAGAACACGCTGATAGACATGGCAAACGCAGCGTTTGGATCTGCAGTTGGTACCGCTTTAAAGTGTTTCACCCCAACATATCCAAGCAGGTTGGGTATCAGGTCAACAGGGAGCAAGTCCATGGCATTCATCAAAAATATCCAGAGGAATATTGTTAAGGCCAGGGATGGAATAAATGTGCTTTTATGATGAAAAATATCACGGACAGAGTTGCCGACAAATTCAATGAGTATTTCAACTATATTTTGAAAACCGGTTGGAACCAGTTTCATGCGTGTTGCCACCAGGCGCATGCCGCCAAAAGCGATGATTGCCAATGTGACTGAAACAAGAAAGGTATCAAGATTAAGTGTCCAAAACCCGCCGCCGTCACCAATGGTGAACGTCTTCAGGTTGAGCGTTAAATGCCCAAGATGATGTTCTATATATCTACCGGGGGTTAAAGCTTCGCTCATCCACCCTCTCCTTCTCTCTTATAGTAGAGTTTCTTGTTCGTCTTACTTCGAGAACCGCCACATGCAGACGATCCAAAATAGTACAATCGCCGCGCCAAAGCCAGCGAGCACGGATAATAAACTAACTGGCAAGTATTTCACAACCATTAAAAACAAAATTCCGCTCAAAAATAGCTTAATCATCTCGCCAGCGAAAAAGGCGGCCATAAATTGGTTCATTTGGCGTGCACCTGCGTAGCGGAAAACGCGCCAGACGAATAATAAATTGGGTAAACAATACGCAACGCCGCCTGTAAGAAAGGAAAAAGCTCTCATTGTGCCGGCGAAAGGCCATGCAATCAGCGCAAGCAATACGACTCCGGCTGTCTGCCAAAAGACGATTTGATACGCTTGCTGCTGTACCTTTTGTTGTAACAGGTTGGTTGCCATATTAGTAAGTCCGGAAATTGGGCGCAGTATAAAGAAGGTACGGAGGGATGGCAACTTGAACCTGACTTGCTGTGGGCCAGCAAGCAGGTTCAAGTTTGATCAGATTACAGGACAAGCCTAACTTTATTTACGCTATCAAGAAGCGCACGGTAAGCGTTTTGATATTTTGACTCATCGGGATGCTTTTCAATTTTTCGTTGCAATCGATCGGCGTATTCCTTGAAATCTTTGTCTATCAGTTCAACTGCGAAACCACCATGCTCTTCGATAAACTTCTGATACTCCGGCATGTTAATGAGAATATCTCTGAGCGAGTCGTGATTTCTGTTTTCATCATCAACGAGAAGACTTAAATATACACAGCCCTTTCTAAAATACATTTCACCCAGACTTTGATATAAGTCAGGTTTTGTAATCATGTATTTCATGATGGTTTTGAATTTGAAAAACTCGAATACCGGGTGAGATGCGAGAGCTTTGAATACTGCATTGTCTTTTTCAGCGAACATCTTGTTATCGACACCAAGTTTCTCACGTAAATCTTTTTCGAATTTCATGTACTCATCTTTATGTCTATTAATATATCTATCGAACAAGAGATTTGCCATGCCAAACAAATCTTGTTCCGCATCTTCTGCTTCAATGTCTTCTGCATCTCGCCATTCGAGGATAGAGCGAATTTGCAAAACCATTTGCACTGCCATATCGGCAAGCCGCTTGATAATGGAAGATGATTGTTGATGATACTCATGCATTAATGAAAGCGCCTGCTTGATTACCATCAGTAATTTATCATGCAGCAAATTCTTAGGCAGATATTGCATTACTTCACGGTTCTTCAAGAAAGCTGAAACGGCTTCAATCAGGATATTCGAGATACTTGTTCTTCTGGTTGGCCAGTAAAACGGCTGACTGTCTTTTAGAATTGGGAAATGCCGCAAGTCGCGTTCTGTATATCCAAGCGTTAGTTTATGTTTAAGTCTGGTGAATTCATCCACACGTTTCATGGTTCCAAACAGATACTGCATTTTTAATTTCGTCATGCCGAAATCAACCATCCTGCCGTCTTTGGCGAAATTCGTGTTATTAAAATCGCCTTCATGCATGAGATAGCGCGTTGTCGAACTGATGGCTAATCCTTTGATATATTCATAATGACGCAAATCGCCGGCAAGTATGCTGGTTCCATTTATATTAATGTGTTCGCTGTCAGGCTTGTTTCTGAAATTTACACCCGCAATTTTGCAGCTTGCGAGTATATTTTCCATTTCTTCAATTGATTGATTGTTAACGGCAGACAGTCCGGGTTGATCTTGATAATTCTTGATATGAGCAAGAAGCGTAGTGAGATGGTTGGTTTGTCTGGGAGTGAGATTCAATTGATTATTCAGCCTGTTCCTGATGTTGGCGGCATGTTCATCAAGTAATGGGAGAATGACATCGGGATCACGAATATCATTTAAATCAGAAATGAGATTTGTGATTTCAGAACGTCTTGAGGCGAAATTTTGTGATCCTACTCCAAAGAAATTGATGATGCCAGATGAGATATTCGCTCTCTTGTTGAAATCGGCTTCATCCGTATTAATGTCAGTCAGAATGATTTTTGCATCGCCAATGATTCTATTTCGCAAAATCAATTCTTTCATACATTCGATTTCAGCATCTTGTAACGTTAAAGGATCATTTGCATTCGTAACAAAATCCGGCATTTTCTTTGATGCAACACTTTCATATCCGATGTTGCCATAGTATGCATTTAAAGAGGGTACGTATTCTGTTCCGGCAATGAATTGACAGACGGCGCTGTTATAAGCTTCAAGTTCAGGTATAGAACCGTATTCAGGCGAGGAATATTTTTTAACAACGTATTCTTTCGCTGTTTTTTCTAAATGCGATATGGGGCGTGATTTATTAGCGGGAACGTTACGGTTATCTGTTGATTTTTTATCAGCATCTTGCAAGTTATCATCGAAGCGGTTGCTGCTCATATAACGCACTCCTTTTATATTTTAAAATTTATATATTTCAGAATAACTGGTTAACAAGTATTGTCAATGCAGGATGCAAATTATAGTATTTGTAGATTGCTCAGGAGGAATACATGTACGGATTATCAGGATTGTTTCAGTCAATGCAAAGGTTGCCGCAAATTAAATCACTCGATGATGCGAAAATATTTTTATGTCAAAAGCGCGGGTTAAGTGTACGGGATGCAAGGCATGAATTATTGAAACTGAATGACATGCAGGCTGCGCTATTGTGCCGCTTTTATGATGCGGGCTTGCGCGGTGAACATATCAGGAATTTAATGGATGAATTTCCAAATTATCTCGAGCTGTCTCAAACGTTGATGTATCCAGATGGTGTGAATTTCAATGACGATTTCATTTTTTCATTTACAGACATTACCGAAGTGCAGCATGCGCAGCCTGTTAATGCGCTGCGATTGGTGCTTGCTCTCGCCGATTTTTATAAAAGTAAAAATGTAACACTGGATGTGTTACAGGAAAAATGTCTTGATGGTATTTGTGCGGTCGGCGGTTTAACTGCACACGATGTGTTGATACTAAATCATTTCTTGAGTGATCGTAAACATACTCCGGCACATGCTTTACAAAAAATTGCTGATAATGACGATGACGTTATTGAAATGCGTATGATTGAGTCACCAAAACAGCGTTATTGCGGGATTTAGTGTTGGCGCCCATCATGCTCAAACTTTGATAATTGTGCCATTTATATTATTAGATTAAATTGCCGA
>DATJFK010000044.1:0-5022 GCA_035495675.1 Gammaproteobacteria bacterium | reverse complement strand
ATTCACACCCCGCTGGAAAAGCGCTGGGCGACAGAAAAATTGTGTGATCGTGTTGAAACATTTGGCATCAAAACACATAAAACATCAGACCGCGATGTGTTTGCTTTGCGTGATCTTGTGACACAAGTTGTGAGTGATATTCGTTCAGGTAATTCTGGTCCACAATTTATAGAATGTTCAACTTACCGCTGGCTGGAGCATGTTGGCCCGCGTGATGATCATAGCGACAATTACCGCGACTTGAATGAATACCGTCGCTGGAAGGAAAGCGATCAGATTACGCGCCTCGCTGCAATGCTGGATGAAAAAACACGCCAGCGTCTTGATGACGAAATAACAGAAGAAATCAGGGCATCGCAAGAATTTGCTGAACAAAGCCCGTATCCCGCTGATGAAGAATTATATAGGAATGTTTATGCAAGCTGATGCACGAAAGGAAAACGTAGCCCCGAGGCAAGATGATGTCAGACTGATTCGTTATGTTGATGCTCTGCGCGAAGCATTTGAGCAAGAAATGGAACGTGATCCCAGCGTATTTTTATTTGGTCTTGATGTTGATGATCACAAAGGCATTCAGGGTTCGACAGTCGGACTGCAGGAAAAATTTGGTAAAGACAGAGTTTTTTGTACGCCATTGTCTGAAGATGCCATGACAGGCGTTGCCATTGGTGCTGCGATGGCTGGTATGCGTCCTATTCATGTGCATATCCGCATGGATTTTATGCTGCTTTGCATGAACCAGCTCGTCAATATGGCTGCCAAATCACACTATATGTATAACGGTCAGGTAAATGTACCGCTTGTTGTGCGTACCATGATTGGTCGTTCCTGGGGGCAGGGCGGTCAGCATTCACAAGCATTGCATTCATTGTTTATGCATATTCCGGGATTGAAAGTTGTAGCACCATCCAATGCTAATGATGCAAAAGGCTGCATGATTGCTGCAATTCGTGACAATAATCCGGTAATTTTCATCGAACATCGCTTGTTGTATGCGGTAGACGGATATGTTCCGTATAAATCCTATGAAGTGGAACTCGGCAAAGCACGTGTGCTGCAGGAAGGCGATGATGTCACCATTCTTGCTGTGTCACATATGATGATGGAAGCACTGCGCGCACAAAAACATCTGGAAACAGTGGGAATTCGTGCTGAAATCATTGATCCAATTTCATTGCTGCCGCTGGACATGGATACCATCATGAATTCAGTGCGTAAAACTGGAAAATTATTAGTGGTAGATAACGCCTGGCTCACTTGCGGCGCCAGCAGTGAAATTCTGACGCGTGTTTATGAAACATGTATGCAGACAGGTGAGAATTTACCATTGATGAATCGAATGGGTTTCGCTTTTACAACGTGCCCGACCACCAGACCGCTGGAAAATGTGTTTTATCCAAATAGCCGCACCATCGCCATCCAGGCTTATGAAATGGTGAAAGGCAAAGGCGAACATTGGGCGCCGGCAGTTGATGCGAAAACGGAAATTGATGCATTTAAGGGACCGTTCTAATACTTTTTACTGGACAAGAGCGCTTGTTGCGAGGCTTGACCAATGATTTTGTCAACTTCGCAAGTGATCCGAGGGGTGGCGCGGGAGATGGGTTTTCCCGCGCGCAGCTTGCGAGCACGGGAAAACTCCCATCCCCGCGACAGGACCCCGAGGTTGACGTAAGTGAAAGACAAAATCATTGGGGATTGAAGATGAATAATGTGATTTTTATATGAGGATAAGAGACTTGTGGATGCCGATGTGCTTGAGAATAGAATCCGACGATTAGCCCACGAGCGCATTTTGCTTATCGATGGCGGCATGGGCACGATGCTGCAAGCGCACAAACTCACGGAAGAAGATTACCGTGGCAGCCGTTTCGCTGAGTTTCCCTGTCAATTAAAAGGCAATAACGATTTACTTTCTCTCACGCAGCCGCAGATTATTCGTGATATTCATACCGCATATCTTGAAGCTGGCGCGGATTTCATTGAAACCAATACATTTAATTCAACATCCATCTCACTTGCCGATTATCAGATGAGTGATATGGCTTATGAGTTTAACCGTGTCGGCGCTTTAATTGCACGCGAAGCCGCAGATGCGATTACGCGTAAAAATCCCAGTCGTCCGCGCTTTGTCATTGGTATCCTTGGCCCTACCAACCGAACTGCTTCGTTGTCACCAGATGTGAATGACCCGGGATATCGAAATATTACATTCGATCAATTAGCGGCTGCGTATCTTGAAGCTGCACGCGGTCTTGCTGACGGCAATGCCGATGTGTTGATGATAGAAACGGTATTCGACACACTGAATTGCAAGGCGGCTATTTTCGCGCTGGAAAATTTATTTATTGAGCGCGGCAGGCGCTGGCCGGTAATGATTTCCGGCACGATTACAGACGCCAGCGGCCGTATTTTATCGGGACAAACGACACGGGCATTCTGGAATTCAGTGCGTCACGGTAACCTGATGTCAATTGGATTAAATTGCGCATTAGGCCCAGAGGCAATGCGCCCTTATATATCTGAGTTGGCTAAATGGGCTGACACACTCGTCAGCATTCACCCTAACGCTGGCTTGCCGAATGCATTCGGCGGTTATGATGAAACACCAGAACAAATGGCTGCAACACTGCAGGAATTTGCGCGTGAAGGATTTTTCAATATCGTTGGCGGATGCTGTGGCACAACACCTGCTCATATTCGCGCGATTGCGGAAGCGATGAAGTTTATGCAGCCGCGCCATATTCCGCATGTACCCAAAGCATGTTACTTGAGCGGACTGGAACCGCTGACAATTGATAACGACTCACTGTTTGTGAATGTCGGTGAAAGAACAAATGTCACTGGCTCGCTAAAATTCGCTGAATTAATCCGCACTGAAAATTACAATGCCGCACTTGATGTTGCACGTGATCAAGTGATGAATGGCGCACAGATTATTGATGTCAACATGGATGAAGGCATGCTGGATTCAGAAAAAGCCATGGTGAAATTTCTGCATCTGATTGCGTCTGAACCAGATATATCGCGCGTTCCTATCATGATCGATTCATCCAAATGGACTGTGATTGAAGCTGGATTAAAGTGTATTCAGGGAAAAGGTATCGTCAATTCCATCAGTTTGAAAGATGGTGAAGAAGAATTTCTCAAAAAAGCCAGTCTCGCGCGGCGTTACGGCGCAGCTGTGATTGTCATGGCGTTTGATGAGACGGGGCAGGCCGATACTGAAAACCGCAAATTTGAAATCTGCAAACGTTCTTATGATTTATTAGTGAAAAATGGATTTCCAGCGGAAGATATTATTTTTGATCCGAACATTTTTGCAGTTGGCACCGGTATTGAAGAACATAATCCTTATGGTGTTGACTTTATCAATGCGGTACGGCGCATCAAAAAACATTTACCGTACGCGCTGGTCAGCGGCGGTGTCAGCAATGTCTCATTTTCATTCCGCGGTAATAATCCCATTCGTGAAGCGATACACGCAGCATTTTTATATCATGCGGTGCAGGCCGGCATGGATATGGGAATTGTGAATGCCGGCAGTCTGGCGATTTATACAGACATCCCTGCAGATTTACTGGAACGAATTGAAGATGTGTTATTGAACCGGAGAGCTGATGCGACAGAACGTCTGCTCGAAGTTGCCGATAATGTGAAAGGACAGGCCCAGACGAAAAAAGAAGATTTGAGCTGGCGCGAAAAATGCGTCAGTGAACGGTTGTCTTATGCGCTGGTGAAAGGCATTAATCAATACATTGTTGAAGATACGGAAGCGGCAAGAGTTGAATTAGGTCATCCATTAAAAGTGATTGAAGGGCCGCTGATGGATGGCATGAATATTGTTGGTGACTTGTTCGGCGCCGGCAAAATGTTTTTGCCGCAAGTTGTGAAAAGTGCGCGCGTGATGAAGCAAGCAGTTGCCTATCTTGAACCATACATGGAAGCTGAAAAAGCCACTGCGAAAGCAAAAGGTAAAATCCTGCTTGCTACCGTCAAGGGTGACGTACACGATATTGGCAAAAATATTGTTGGTGTGGTGCTGCGCTGTAATAGTTACGAAATTATTGATCTCGGTGTGATGACCCCGTGCGAAAAGATTCTTGAAACTGCAAAAAAAGAAAAAGTGGATATCATCGGGCTTAGCGGCCTGATCACTCCATCGCTTGATGAAATGGTGAATGTTGCTGAAGAAATGCAGCGTACTGGTTTTAAAGTACCGCTTTTAATAGGCGGTGCAACGACATCAAGAGCGCATACTGCTTTGAAGATTGAACCATACTACAAACATGGTGTGGTACATGTCGTCGATGCCTCGCGCGCCGTGGCTGTTGCCAGTTCATTATTGAGTGAAACGCATCAGCAAGAATTTATGACAAAAGTTCGTGAAGAATATAAAGACCTTCGCGAATTGCATCGCGGTAAAAAATCTGAGATCAGTATGATTACGATCGAAGAAGCCCGCCAGAATAAGTTTCAGATTGACTGGAGCAGTTACGATCCGCCCAAGCCATCGTTGTCTGGTATCATGAAATTTGAAGATTATCCATTAGAAGAATTGGCAAATTATATCGACTGGACACCGTTTTTCAGTGTCTGGGAATTGGCAGGGCGCTATCCCAATATCATGCGAGATCGTGTTGTCGGTGCAAGTGCACGGCAGCTTTATGATGATGCCGGTATCATGCTGAGAAAAGTGATTGCGGAAAAATGGCTGCGTGCGAATGGCGTCATCGGATTGTTTCCTGCAAACAGCGTTGGAGATGATATTGAAGTCTACACCGATGAAACACGCCGCAAAGTGGCTGCGCGTTTTTGCATGTTAAGACAGCAAACCAAAAAGCAGAGCGGCAAAGCCAATATGTGTCTTGCAGATTACATCGCGCCAAAAGAATCAGGTATTCCGGATTATATCGGCGGCTTTGCGGTTACTGCCGGACTTGATATTGACGTCAAATTGAATGAATTTGCTGCGCATCATGATGATTATAGTTCCATCATGTTGAAGGCGCTCGCTGACCG
>DATJFK010000043.1:0-24358 GCA_035495675.1 Gammaproteobacteria bacterium | reverse complement strand
GTACCACCTGATCCCATCTCGAACTCAGAAGTGAAACAATTTAGCGCCTATGATAGTGTGGGGTAACCATGCAAAAGTCGGACATCGCCAAGCTTTAATTCTAAAAACCCCGTTGAGTATTCTCAACGGGGTTTTTTATTTCCAAAACAAAAGCAGGTCAAAGGCAAGTGTCAGTAAAATCGGTAAAGCGAAATGCACGGGAAATCTTGCTTTTATGATTTGCCTTTGTCCTGATATTTAGTGCATTTACACAGGTTGTGCCAAATTGAATACAACAATAATGAGCTAAATTCTTTTCAGCACTTGCTCTTGCACAATGAATACACAAGTGATAATCTTTTTTGTCCCAGCGTTAGATATTCAAGGATAGAAAATGGTTGCTGATTCTTTTTCTTTTCCGCGTGCGGACTGGCTTACGTATTTTGATGACAGTAAACTTAGCAGTCTTGCTCTTAATTGGGATTCCCCAACCCTTCTAGTTTCTGATGTTTCAAAGGCAATTAATTTTTACGAGCAAATTTTTCATTTCGTGCCAGTGTTTGTTCTTCCTGACGAACACAACCAGATTTCTTTTGCACGCATGCGTTATCGTGGAACATTTTTTACAATAATCAATGATCATGACACATCAGGTAATGATTATTCGCTGAGTAGTGGCGAGATCTGTAATACTGCATTTTATTTATATGTTGATAATGTTGATAACGTGCTTTCTACTGCATTAGCACATGATGCGCTTCAGATTGAGGCGCCGCATACTGATTTTATGGGTGACTATAGAGCAAGATTGATGGATATATTCGGATATATCTGGGACATCGCTTGTAAAACCTCGTAGCTTAACTTGTCAGTATAAAGGTAACTGGTCCATCGTTGCATAATGTGACTTGCATATTCACGCCAAATTTGCCAGTTTCAACATTTGAATAAATTTTTTTTGCGTAGTTTGCAAGATATGCAAATAAAACCGAACCTTCTTGTGGCGACATCCCTTTTGAAAATCCTGGTCTTGTTCCTTTATTTGTTTCGGCAACCAATGTGAATTGAGGAACAAGCAGCAAACCACCATCGATTGATTTAAGGTTCAAATTCATCTTGCCTGCATCATCGGTAAAGATTCGGTAATCAAGAATTCTATCAATTAACTTTTCGGCTGATGTTTCATTATCAGCTTTTTCAATTCCAATGAGCGCTAGGATGCCGCGGTTGATCGCACCGATCTGCATGTTGTTTTGCATCACATTGGCATGGTTGACTAATTGAATTAACCCTATCATATAAACTTATCCAGTTGAGTTTCAGCTTTAATATAGTTATAACATAGCATGACTTTTAAAATCGCAACATGGAATGTCAATTCTCTGCGCGTGCGGCTGCCGCACGTACTGCAATGGCTTACTGATGTGAAGCCAGATGTGCTTGCGTTGCAGGAATTGAAAATGCCAACGGAAGATTTTCCACATGACGCGTTTACTGATGCTGGTTATCACGCTGCTGTTTCTGGTCAGCGCACATATAATGGCGTTGCAGTCATCAGTAAATCGGAATCAAAAGATATTATTACCGATATTCCAGGTCTCGATGATCCTCAGCGAAGAATTTTAGCTGTAACAGTAAAAAATATTCGTATCGTTGATTTATATGTTCCGAATGGCGAAAGTGTCGAGTCAGATAAATACAAATACAAATTAACCTGGATAAATAAAGTAGATGCATTTTTACGTGCGCAATTAAAAAAGCATCCGGAAATGGTAGTGCTTGGTGATTTTAATATCGCACCAGCAAACATTGACGTTTATAATCCTGCTGATTGGGAAAATAGTGTGTTATTCAGTAAACCAGAGCGAGAAGCATTTCAAAAGATGCTCGATGCTGGATTCAAGGATTGTTTCCGCGAACTCTCTCCCGAAGATCAAAGTTACAGCTGGTGGGATTACCGCATGAATGCGTTCCGCCGTAATATGGGTTTACGTATAGACCATATACTGGCGAGCAAATCTTTATTTGCAGGTTGTAAGAATTGTCACATTGATAAGGAACCCCGCAAATGGGAGCGCCCGTCGGATCATGCACCTGTCATAGCGGAATTTAAATTCCGCTCCGCTTGAAGAGGCGTGGCACGATCGAGTTTGTGGATCGCTGATACGCAAGGTATGCTGCATTGCCTTGGTATTTCTCCTCGAGCATCGGGGTGCCGCTCACGAACACAATTAATAGATTCATCGTTAGTCCGCTTATTAACGCAGCAGGCTGGCCTGTGCTCACGGTGACAAGTAGTGAAATACTCCACCAAAATAAAATCTCTCCAAAATAATTTGGATGTCTGCTGTAATGCCATAAACCTTGGTTCATGATTTTTCCACGATTGTCAGAGTTTTTCTTGAATCGTCTTAACTGAAAATCACTGACGCTTTCATACAAAAAACCAACAATTGCTGCTATTACAAAGAACCAGCTATACCATGCAAACTCACCTTTGTATGAATTGGCAGCTACAACAATAGACGATGAAACTAGAATCATCACCAAAGCTTGCGATAAATATAATTTTACGAATGCCTGTAGATTAGTGAAGCGTTTCCATTTATTGCGAAATTTGCGATATCTGAAATCCTCTGGCTGTCCTTTATTGCGTAAATAAATATGCAGGGTCAGCCGGCTACCCCATGCGATCACCAAACATGTTACTAGCCACTCAAGTAACGAGTCACCAGGGGTGCTTAGTGTGCAATATAAAGCGGTGATAATGAATCCAGATCCCCACCCGATATCTGCCACCGCGAAATTATTTGCTTGAATCGCCCAGGCAAATAGCAGAACAAAGTAAAAAAATATAATGACGCTGACAGCAGCATAAAGTGAAATCATAATTCCTCTTCATACAATGCCACTGCAATCGTGCCGCGCCCGGCATGTACGCCGATAGAAGGTGCGGTTTCGCAAACACAATTAATTTTTGCACCAACGGACTTTTCCAGATAATTAATGAATGCTTTTACATTTTCAGTCGAAGCAGTGTGTGAAATCATTAAGGTATATTGCTTTGCTGATTGAATGTATTTAGTCAATATGGTCGAAATTTTCTTCCATGATTTTTGCTTGCCTAATGCCAGACCTGACATCGCCAATTGACCAGATGAATCAACAGATAAAACTGGTTTAAGATGTCCCCAGTCTGCGATTTTGTGCATCAACTTCGATAAGCGTCCAGATTCATGCATGGTTTTGAGTTCGTCGATAGCAACATACATTCGTATTTTGCTGCGAGCGTTATTTAATTCCTGAATAATTTTCTCATGATTGTTGCCAGCATCCAGTAGTTTTACCGCTTTCATCACTAATAAACCGTGGCCGGCGGCGAGATTCAACGAATCTATCACATCAATTTTCACACCAGTTACATGAGCGACTTGTTCAGCCTGATTTTTAATGAGTTGATGCGCACTGCTCAAACGAGAAGATACGGTTATGATGATGATGGAATCATAATGAGAAGCAAGAAAGTGCAGATAGCGGCTGACATTAGCAGCAGCTGGTGCGGCCGTGCTGGGCTTTCCGCTGCCTGAGGCCGCATACTTATAGAGCGATGACAGGTTCACAGTCATGCGGTCTAGTAATGAATGCTCGCCAAGGCGCACTTGATTGGGAATAGTGTGGATTTGCGCTTCTTCATATAAATGCTGTGGTAAATCAGCAGAAGAGTCAGTCACAATCGCGACTTTATGTTTGCGGTGTTCGTTGACTGCCCATTGTATTTTGATGTCGTCAATTTTTTGATGAATAATGGTGCCGTAATTTTCAAGTAAATCTGTGCAGCGCATGAGATCTGTTGTATGTACATGTGCTTTAATATGACTTGGGCTTTGATTCAACACCACGCTATCGCAAAATTCATCCAGTTTCTGATGTAACACATCAAGATTTTCATGCGTACCGGAAAGCAGAGTTTCCATGCAGAATTGATATGCATCTGGCGATAACTCGGTATGATGTACGTGATGTGCGTGACTTTGATGAAAAGTTTCGTGTTCTTCCCAATTCACGTCAAAACCATCGGGGTCATGCAAAGCTTTTTCCATGCCGAGCAGTAATTTGGTAAAGCCGAAAGCACCGGCATCGACTACATGATTTTCTTTTAGTGTTGGTAATAAAAATTCAGTTTGTGATAAAGCATTTTCTACTGCTGGAACAGTAGCACGGAATAATGTTCCAAAATCCTGACAGCTCGCACGCTTCTCAAGACAAGCATTCAACCATGCCTGCATCACTGTCAGTATGGTTCCTTCAACGGGCTGTGCCACTGCTTTGTGTGCCTGCTTGACGCCTGATGCCAGGCAGTCAATAAATTCATTGATCGTTAGCGTGGTTTTTTCCGCGATGGATTTTAGCTGTGATAAACCGACAAAAAAAGCAGACAGAATCATGCCGGAATTGCCGCAAGATCCGATCAGACTGGCATCGGCAAGAGCGGTCAGCAGCCGCCCAAAGTTTTCAGTCGGATATTTTTGGGCGACGACATACCTCATAAGGGCTGCCATATTGGAACCGGTATCGCCGTCAGGCACCGGGTATACATTTAGTTGGTTGAGCTTATTTTCGTTCTGGATAATCTGCTTCCCGCCGGTAAAAATCATTTTCAAGAACAGGGCGGGGTTTAATACGATCCGGTTATCGACACTCATTTTGATTCCGTTTTGTTAAATTATCTTAAGTCCACAATCCTCCCGCTGTCCCGCCGCATCAGTCTTTGACGGGTTAAAACCAGCCGGGCATTAAAATAGGCGAGCTGCCTATTTTATACGAAATACACCCTCGGGTTGAAGGGTTTTGCATGCTGCACCTTATACCAGATTTTTGCGCTAAATGCCTGAAATTATTCACTGATTTCAATAAAATCTGCCACTTTTCGGGGTCTTGCCCAATCGGTGATCAGGTCTTGAGCTATACTATGAGGTGCGTAAATTCTTAAGAATCGGCTTGAATGATTTGGGAATCTTAGTTATGATGCCCGCCAGATTTGAATGAGGGTTCGTCAGAAATGAAGCCAAATATTCACCCAGAATATAAAGATGTTACAGTTACATGCAGTTGCGGCAGTGCGTTCGTGACCCGTTCTACCTTGGGCCAAGAAACGCTGTCTCTTGAAGTATGCGCCAAGTGCCACCCATTCTATACAGGCACACAAAAGATTGTTGACGCTGCAGGCCGTGTTGATCGTTTCCGCCAGAAATACAACAGAAAGCCTAAAGCTGAAAGCAAATCAGAAGGCGAAAAATAATAATTTAATTCTAACTAATTGAATTAAGAAGCCGGTGCCGGACGGATGCTATTTGCTTATGGAATTGAGCGGAGCATCATGTCTGGTATCGGCTATTTATGTCATATCAGTTTTATCCCTGTCTTACTTCCCGTCTAATATCCTAATATTTCTAAGCAGTATGCTGTTTCTGATTGTCATGGAAATCGAAGGACAGTATCTTTGTTCGCGTAAAAAATTTTATTAAGGAAAATAAGAAATGTTTAGAAAAAATTACAGAAACGAAGTGGTTATTGAAGGCCGCTGCACTAAAGCGCAGGAAGAAGCTATTCTTACTGCATATGAAAAAATGTCAGCGTTATCGGATGAGCACAATCTAATGTTTGATGCTAATCGCGGTTACGCAAACAGGTTATACCAGCAATATCGGGCAGAATCAGACAAGCTGGACGAGCTGAAGAATGAAGCAGGTGTTAAGCTGGCTTATCGCCGATAGTAAATATGTAACCCGGATTAGCGCTCAGAGCGTAATCCGGGTTGATTGAATTCAGTTAACTTATTGATATTACAGGAATAACAGTGGCTATGGGTGGACTCGAACCACCGACCTCAGCATTATGAGTGCCGCGCTCTAACCAGCTGAGCTACATAGCCATCGCTTAAGAGCCTGTTCAATATCTCTAGCCTCGCTGCAAAAGCGGCGTAATCGGCTGAATTTTTCGCAAATTTTCGTCAAATATAACCCGATATTCTCCTCAAATTTGCGAAAAATTCATCTCGATTATCCACTTTCTCGCTTGAGCCTAGAGATATTGAACAGGCTCTGAGGGCGCAATTCTCAAAGTATCGGGCTACCTTGTCAAGATAATAATGAAAATATTCAAAATCCATTGCGGAATCGGGCTTCTTTCCGTAGAATGACCCCCCTTAAAACAGGGTTATACCCGAAAATAAACATACTACCTCGCTTTTACCGAATGGCGGTAAAAGCTATAAACCGAGAGGAGCTTTAAATGAAATCTGCAGAAAATCTGCGTCATTATGAAGTGGTGTTTTTAGTGCACCCGGATCAGAGCGAGCAAGTGCCTGCAATGATCGAGCGCTATAACAACGTAATTTCCCAGCACAAAGGCAAAGTACACCGCCTGGAAGACTGGGGCAGACGTCCGCTTGCATACCCAATCAACAAAATCATGAAAGCCCACTACGTTCTCATGAACATTGAGTGCGATCAGGCTGCCATCGATGAATTAAGCGAAAATTTCCGTTACAACGACGCTGTGATTCGCAACATGATCTTGCGTGTCAACCGTCCTATTAACGATCCTTCTCCAATCTTCAAGGAAAAAGAAGGCCGTGGTGACATTGATGCATCCGGTGAACGCGGCGAACGCGGTGATCGCGGCAGTGACGCATCAGCTCCACGCTCTAAAAAAGAAGAGCCGGCTGAAGAAGAAGTTGAAGAAGCACGTTCTAAATAATTTGTAGGGGAGGCCGTCATGGCTGCTTATTTTCGTCGTAAAAAAATGTGTTATTTCTCTGCGAACAAAATCAAAGAGATCGATTACAAAGACATCAACATGTTGAGAAAATTCATCATGGAAAACGGTAAGATTGTTCCTAACCGTATAACTGGTACCAAAGCAGGTTATCAGCGCAAATTAACCAAAGCCATCAAACTGGCTCGTTACCTTGCTCTGCTGCCATATTGCGACAGGCACTAACCATTTCATGAATTTTAAATTCAAGAAGTTGACGCATTATTTACTGGAGCACCGCTTGCAAGCGGTGCTGCTGACTTTTGGATTAACCTTTATTCCAGTTATTGGTGTATTGGGAATTCTATTTGCAGCATTGGTAACACTGCGTAAAGGTCTGGTTGATGGTGCAGTCGTAACGATCGCCGCAACTGTGCCTTACATCCTTAGCTTCATGATGGCGAGTCATGATCCTAATGCGTTACCGTTGGTTCTCTGGACTGCGGTGAGCGTTGCTGTAGCTAGTAATGTGTTAACTTGGGTGTTTGCTGTTCTTATATATAGGCAGATGAATTGGAGCGGTGTGCTGCAAGTTGCTGCCTTAGTTGGTGTGCTGGTTATTAGTCTGATACATCTGGCTTATCCTGACATTGCCAGCTGGTGGGGCGAGCAGTTAACAAGCTATTACAAACAGGCAGCTTTAGTTATGTCTGGTGTATTGAGCAGCGGATTAAATCAGCCGAGCGATGCTCAGCTGGAATCCATCTCAATCACCAAATATTATGCTAGCGGCATGATTGTTGCAGCAGTATTAATGAATGCAATCCTGCAAGTGATTGCAGCGCGCTGGTGGCAGGCAATTGTGTTTGCTCCAGGTATACTGCGCAAAGAATTGCATAACATCAGATTGTCACATCTTGCTGGTGGTTTGTTCATATTGAGTCTGGTTTTTTCATATATGAGCAACAGCGTTGTGCTTGATATGATGCCAATCATTTACCTGTTGTTCGCCAGTGCAGGTTTGAGCGTGATCCACTATTTTTTCGGATTAATGGTGTCACCCAGCCGCTGGTTCTGGATAGCTGTATTGTACGTCGCACTATTATTTGCAATGCCGACTAGCCTGGTGCTTGTTGCCATGGTGGCATTACTGGATGTGTGGTTAGATTTAAGAAAACGATTGAGAAAAATTTAATATTAATTTTAGAAAGAGGCTAAGACCGTGGAAGTTATCTTACTAGAAAAAGTGCGCAACCTGGGTGCGTTGGGCGATAAAGTCAAAGTGAAGTCGGGTTTTGCCCGTAATTTCCTTGTTCCTCAGGGCAAAGCTGTCTACGCAAACGAAGCGAATCTCGCTAAATTTGAAAAACGCCGCGCTGAGCTGGAAAAAGCAGCTGCAGACCGTCATGAAAAAGCGCTGGCAAGACAGCAAAAGCTGCAATCACTGGCTGCTGTTGTCATCACGATGAAAGCTGGTGAAGAAGGCAAATTGTTTGGTTCTGTAGGTGTTCGTGACATTACTGAAGCTTTAAACAGAGCGGGTGCTGAAGTTCAGAAGCGTGAAGTTCGTCTTAACGAAGGTTCACTGCGTATGGTCGGCGACTATGATATTACGATAGACCTCGATAGCGACATCGCAGCAACTGTAAAGCTTAAGATTGTTGGTGAAGGCTAAGAGAGTTATCCCGCGCAAAATTGTCATCCCCGCGTAAGCGGGGATCTCCTGATGTTTCCTGATGAAGTGAAAGGAGCGACAACGAGGTTCCCGCTTTCGCGGGAATGACTATTCTTTTATATCCCTTTGGACAAAACCCCCCATTAGTGCGAAAATTCCACGATTGATATTGTATTGATTGACAGGGATTTTATGACTGATATGCAGCTAACCAAACGGCAAATACCGGCAAAAATAATGTCACCAGGTGCTGTGAAGGTTCCGCCTCATTCTGTTGAAGCAGAGCAATCCGTTCTTGGTGGTGTGATGCTGGAAAGTCGCGCCTGGGATCAAATCGTTGATAAACTTCGCGAAGATGATTTTTACCGCCATGAACACCGCGTGATTTTCCGGACTCTCGGTAGACTGGTTGACCAGAGTAAGCCGATAGATGTGTTGACCGTTTCCGAAGGCTTGCGGGAAATGCACGAGCTAGATCAAGTTGGCGGTGAAGTCTATTTATTTGAACTGGCTAATAACACTCCCAGCGCAGCAAATATCTCAGCTTATGCAGAAATCGTTCGTGAACGAGCGATATTGAGAAAAATGATTGATGCGGCCAGCGGTATCGCTGAAAGCGCGTTTAACTCTCAGGGGCGCAGCATTACCGAATTACTGGATTCAGCCGAACGCAGTGTATTCTCAATCGCAGATCACGGCGGCTCAGGCGCAGGACCAGTCAATATCAAAGAATATCTTGCGAAAACTATGGATAGAATTGATACGCTGTTTCATTCCAATAACCCGATTACTGGAATCCCAACGGGTTACAACGATTTTGATGAAATGACCTCAGGACTGCAGCCATCAGATCTAGTGATTATTGCCGGACGTCCATCCATGGGTAAAACTACTTTTGCCATGAATATTGCCGAACATGTGGCAATCAAAAGTCAGGAACCGGTATTAATATTCAGTATGGAAATGCCAGGTGAAGCCATTGTCATGCGTCTCTTGTCATCTCTTTGCCGTATCGATCAATTACGCATTCGAACTGGTAAATTAAATGATGAAGATTGGCCTCGTATCAGTTCCACGGTAAGCATGTTATCGGAAGCCAAGTTATATATTGATGATACTCCCGCGTTAAGTCCTGCAGAAATGCGTGCTCGCGCAAGACGGTTGGCAAAAGAACATGGCCAGCTTGGCATGATAGTCGTCGATTATTTACAGTTAATGCAGGTTCCCGGCCACAACGAAAATCGTACAGCGGAAATTTCTGAAATATCACGCTCTCTTAAAGGGCTTGCCAAAGAATTAAAAGTACCAGTAATCGCATTGTCGCAGCTGAATCGCGGCTTGGAACAGCGCGCAGACAAGCGGCCGGTGATGTCAGATTTACGTGAATCGGGCGCCATCGAGCAGGACGCAGACTTGATCGTCTTTATTTATCGCGATGAAGTTTATAATGATAACAGTCCGGATAAAGGCACAGCAGAAATCATCATAGCCAAACAGCGTAACGGTCCGATTGGTAAGGTACGCTTGACCTTCATGGGTCAATATACATGTTTTGAAAACTTTATCCGCCAGCCGGGGTATTAACTTGAGTCGTCCAACATACATGAAAATTGATCTGACTGCGCTCCAGAAAAATCTGGGGCGTGTCAGACGCATGGCGTCTGGACGTAAAGTAATTGCCATGGTGAAAGCGAATGCGTATGGCCACGGCATTATCCGAATTGCCCATGCTTTGACAGGTGCAGATGCACTTGGTGTTGCTTCAGTGGAAGAAGGTTTGATGCTGCGTGAAGCGGGAATTATGCAGCCGGTAGTGTTAATGGAAGGGTTGTTTTATCAGGAAGAGATCGCACTTGCTGCACAGCACGATTTCACTCTCGTGATACATCATATTCCTCATGTTGAAATGCTGGAAAATGCCAAAATTAAAAAGCCGTTTTCTGTCTGGCTAAAGTTAAATACGGGAATGCACAGGCTGGGAATTGACCCTGCCCACACCCATGAAATTTATTCGCGGCTGCAAAAGCTTCCAGTCGTGAAACAGCCAGTCGGTCTCATGACTCATTTTGCTGAAGCTGACTCGATTTCGAGTGATGCTACACCGAGCCAGATAAAAACCTTTCAGGATGCGACTCACCAGTTACCAGGGCCTCGCAGTCTGGCTAATTCAGCCGGTATTATTGCCTGGCCAGATTCTCATGGTGACTGGGTGCGCCCTGGTCTGATGATGTATGGTGCTTCACCATTTCCAGACAAAACCGGATTAGATCACGGATTACAACCGGTGATGACGTTATGGTCACGGTTGATAGCAATTACAACAGTTAAAAAGGGTGGGAGAGTAGGTTATGGAGGTACATGGACGGCGCCCGAAGATATGAAAATCGGCGTAGTCGGTGTCGGATATGGCGACGGCTATCCTCAATTTGCCCAAAATGGTACCCCGATTTTAGTAAACGGTCGTGAGTGTGAATTAATCGGCCGCGTATCAATGGATATGCTGACAGTTGACCTTCGCAATCTGTCAGATGCCAAAATCGGAGACGAAGTTGTGCTCTGGGGCGCTGGTTTACCAGTAGAAAGAGTTGCCCGTCACAGTAATTCTTCTGCTTATGAAATTCTTACGCGCATGACGCCACGGCCAAAAATTGACGTGATGACCATAGAAAGTTAGTCCCCCTCAATAAATCTTAGTGAAATTATCAATAGCAATTCCGATCGGATGACGATAGACTAGGCGGGACGTTAAGTTCATTGTGAACTTAATACTTCTAACTAGAACATATGGGAGACTCATGAAATCTCATAGCATAAAGAAGCACACCCGCCTGTTTTTTTTTGTAATATCGTTTTTAGTCTCACTCTCACCAATTAATTCGTATTCCTGGAACGCAATGGGTCACATGGTAATTGCAAATATTGCATACCAGAATTTAAAACCCGAGGTTCGGGATAAAGTTGATTCAATGGTCGGCAGTCTAAATACAGAATACCCTGAAATGTCGACATTCCTGCATCTTGCTTACTGGCCAGATGCAATACGCTCACAAAGAATTGAAACCTTCACACACTGGCATTATATTGATCTGCCTTACAGTATTGATGGCACAAAAACAAATAATGATGTAATTGATACTGACAACGCAGTCTGGGCAGTGCAGCGAATCCAAGTGATTGTCAAAAACAAGAATGCCAATCCATATGATCGCGCGCGTTTCTTGTCATTCCTGACACACATTGTTGGCGACTTGCATCAACCGCTGCATACAACTACGCTGTTTTCTGCGAAGCATCCAAACGGTGATAAGGGCGGCAATCTCTTCAAAATTATGTATAACGGCAAGCTGATGAATACCCATACATTATGGGATAGCGGTGTCGGCAGTTTTGAAGGTAAAAATGGCCGCGCAACTGATCATGCCAAAGAACTTGCAGTGAATATCATGCAAGAATATCCAGTTTCAGGATTTGGCACGCAAGCTCAAGATCTTGATCCAGAGCATTGGGCACATGAAGGTTTTGAAAACTCAAAGAAATATGTATACAGCACTCCTGAAAATGAAGTGCCTTCATCTGCATATATTAACAACGGTAAGCAAGTTGCTGAAAAGCAGGCTGCACTTGCCGGTTACCGTCTGGCAAATCTCTTAAATTCTCTCCTTAGTTAGTGCGTTTAGAAAGATAAAAAACCCGCATCTTGGTGCGGGTTTTTTTTATAGTTCGAATTTTCCTTAATGCACAACTTTCGCGTTTCAGGTAAATTTATGATTATCAATTAACCGTAACATTTTTATTATGATTCGTACTATAATTTAGATGAATGCAGTTTAATCTTGCTGGAGTAACAATGACGAAAGGAAGTGTCACCATCAGGCAAAGAATAGCAATATTAGTTTCAATAATGGTTTTAGCTATATCTGATGCTGGATGGGCAGCCGCTGGTGATGCAACATCAATTCCTAAACCGCCATTGTTTCAAAACCCTAATGTGAACACAAATGTCACTCAAAAAACAGTTAAATCAGGTCCAGTCAGTACGACAGTTGTGAATGCAAGTTATAACCAAACGGTCAATTTAACTTGTCCGATTGATAATAGCCATTGCCCGGATATTAATAATAAATGTCATGCACCCGATGGATTATGTCCAAGTTTAACAGCTGGGACAGGTGACCCAAACTATTCTCGCTGTCCTGAAACTTGTGTTGTGAATCGTACAATTAGCGGATCAAATGCAAATGTAACTGATCAATTTGGTAATCAGCTTCCACTAACAGATGTCGAGCCGATTTGTCCGACCGGATATACTCAAATTGGTTCTTTTAATTTACAACCAGAATTAAAGCCGACAAACGGCACACCAGTACAGCTGCCTTGGCCGATGACAGGGGTTTATGCGAATAATTACCCAAATAATTTTAATAATCGTGCGAATTATCATTGTGATGTTCAAAATCCTTATACAATTACATATTGTGGGCAAACAGGATCAGCATTAACTCCACCATCTAATGCGACTCCTTTGAATGGTACTCTGCCACCTGTGTATAATTCTATTTATGGTCAGATATCACTAAGTTATGATACTGGCTACTCGAATAATGGTCCTAATGTTTCTTCTGCTCCAACATATGGTCCAACTTGTTATATGGATCCAGCATGTACGGTAACTTACTACGCCCCGACACTTCAATGTACTGTTTGGACAAATCCACCACAGCCAGCCGGGTGTAATACTGCACAAAGTGGGGCAGTTGCCTGGTGCATATCTGGAAGTTTATATTGTTGTGCTTCTTTTAATTGGAGTTGCACTATGTATTGTTGCTCGGGTGGTTGTGGGCCAGGTGCGTATCGAAGAATCACGCGTACGGTTTATCCCAATATATGCTGGTATAAAGGCAGAAATTTAGCCCCGGGCTCAGGTCTTGTCCCTGCATCAATCGTATGCGGACGCAATAAGCCATCTTGGATTTAATGCTGTATGTCACAGACTTTAACCATATTTAAAAAGATAACCTATTAATTTTTATGACTTTCAAAAGAGTAGATTAATGGTAAGATTTTTATCGAGAATAGTACTATAATTATACAAATGATCTTTTACTTTTCAGGAGTAATAATCGATGAAGGTAACGGGCAAGCAAATTGTAGCATTATTAGTTTCAATAATGGTTATAGTTATATCTGAAGCGGGGTGGGCAGCCGCAGGTGATGCTACAAGTATTTCTAAACCACCGTTATTTAATGATACTCAACGTACAAATGCACCTCAAAAATCAGTTCAATCTGGTCCTACGAGTACAACAATATCGAATGAAGGATATTCCACAACGATCACGTTAGTGTGTCCGACAGATACGACTCATTGCCCTGATATCAATAATAAATGCCATGCACCTGATGGGATATGCCCAGACTTGAAGCTTGGGCAGAGTGATCCGAATTATAATCTTTGTCCTGAAACATGTACTGTAACTCGACAAACAAGCGGCACTAATCCATATGTAAATGATATGTATGGTAACCCGCTTCCGTTATCAGATATTCCTGCAATTTGTCCCTCTGGATATGTACAATTAGGAGCCTATAATTTGCAGCCAGAATATAAAGCTGCAACTGCTCCAGTCCAAATGCCGTGGCCGATAACAGGTGTTTATGCGAATTCATATGTTAGCAATTTTAATGATACGACCAACTTTAAATGTGGTGTGGTAAGCCAATATACATCTGTTTTTTGTTCTCAAGTATCACCAATGAGCCCGCCACAGAATGCCACGCCATTGAATGGAACTTTGGCAACAACTTATACTTCTAATTATGGCTCAATCTCGCTTAGTCTTGATTATGGATATACGAATTATGGAGCTGATACATCCGCTGCTCCGAGTGTCGGCGCAACTTGTTATAATAATGTTGGTTGTACAACTCTGGATTATGATAACGCATATTTTTGTACTTCGTGGTTTCCTCAAGGTCCGCCGGGTTGTAATGCTGCAAATAATAACGGATACCTATCTTGCTTAAATGGTAATCAAATATATTCCGGTGGTAATTGTACTAGTCCTTCTGGGTGGTGCTGTCCAACGTGTCATTCTACCTCCATGCGTAAGATCACGCGAACAGTATATCCCAACATTTGCTGGTACAAAGGCGGTAAATTAGCACCAGGTTCTGGGTTGGTACCCGCTACAGTTGTTTGCGGACGTGTCAAACAGTCCTGGCGATAATTAATTATCAGTAAACCAGTCAACGGCTTCTTGTAGTGTCTGAACAGGCACTACACGTAAGCCGTTTACGATATCTTTTGATACATTTGCCTTAGGTACTATCGCTGTTTTAAATCCGTGTTTCGCAGCTTCTTTTAATCTTTCCTGTCCGCCTGGTACTGGTCTGATTTCGCCGGATAATCCAAGTTCACCAAACGCAATTAAATCTTGCGGCAATGGTTTGCTGCGCAGGCTTGAGAGAATGGCAAAAATGATAGGCAGGTCTGCGGCGGGTTCATTGATTTGCAAACCGCCGACAACATTTAAAAACACATCCATACTATGTGTGGAAATACCGGTGTGTCTACTCAATATAGCAAGCAGCATGGATAAGCGCTGCGGCTCCAGTCCGACAGATAAACGGCGCGGATTTGAAGCATGACTTTGGTCTACTAATGCCTGAACTTCCACTAATAATGGACGTGATCCTTCTTTAGTGGCGGTGATTATACTTCCTGATGCAGATTCGGCGCCGCGAGAAAGAAAAATCGCGGAAGGATGGCTTACTTCACGCAATCCTTTTTCAGTCATTGCAAAAATACCAAGTTCATTTACAGCACCGAAACGATTTTTAACTGCGCGAATCATACGATAACGGCTGTCTTGCTCGCCTTCGAAATACAAAACGGTATCTACCATGTGTTCTAACACGCGCGGGCCGGCAATGTTACCGTCTTTGGTAACATGGCCAACGAGAAATAATGCGGTTTCAGTTTGTTTGGCATAACTGACTAATTGCATCGCGCTTTCACGAACTTGTCCGACAGAACCGGGAGCAGAAGCGAGCAGCGATGTGTGCATGGTTTGAATGGAATCAATAACCAATACCCGCGGCTTTTCTTTTTTTACATGATTTAAAATAGTTTCAACGTGAGTGTCTGCAAGCAGCCAGACTTTATTTTCCGGCAAACCGAGCCGCCGTGCGCGCAAGGTAATTTGCTGTGGAGATTCTTCGCCAGTGACATATAACACATTCATGGATTGGCTGAGATGGGCAATTGTCTGCAGCAAAATAGTTGATTTACCAATTCCCGGATCACCGCCAATTAAGATTGCAGAGCCCATGATAATGCCGCCGCCGAGTACGCGGTCTAATTCAGGAGCGCCGGAAGAAATGCGCATTTCCTGCTGCAGTTTGACATCAGACATGCGGGTGATAACTGCTTCAGTGCCGGCGTAACCCTGATAGCGTGACGGCGCAGTTTCGATTTCTTCGGTGATAGTGTTCCAGCTGTTGCAGCCAGTGCATTGTCCCGTCCATTTGGGATACATGGTGCCGCAGGTTTGGCATGAAAAGGTGAGTTTGTTGGGTTTGGCCATGTTGAGCTTCCGTGTCACTGCCGTTGTCATTCCCGCGAAAGCGGGAATCTCCTTGTCGCTCCGTTTCTATCACGGTCACCCGAAGGAGGTCCCCGCTTTCGCGGGGATGACAACCTTGCGCGGGGATGACGATATTTATTTCACCGCCTTCCACGAACCGTCCGGCTGACGGCATGCTGTGCCATACATTTTTTGCTGTTGGCCGTTAATGGTGGCAACTGTCTGATATTCGCGGCAGTATTTGTTATCCTTCACTGTCACGTTCTTAACAGGTGTGACCTTGTATTTCGCGCCAGTATTCTGGTTTTTCCAGTACGCCGGTTGGCCGACGCTGTTACCTTCCAGTGCCTGATTCATTCTTGCTCTATCTGAATCATCCATATTTTTACCGATAGCATGACCGACTAATGCGCCTGCTGCTGCGCCTGCGGCGATTGCCATGACTTGTCCGCGACCTTGTCCGACTGTGCTGCCGAGCAAGCCGCCGGCTACCGCGCCAGTCATGGTGCCGACATCAGCGTTTGACATGGTTTGGCATCCAGTTAATGCAATTGAGCATAAAACGGTTGCCAGAAAAGTGCATAAAGTTTTCATTTGTTGATCCTCGAGAGTGATTTTTACGTAAGCGTGGGATATTCTATACCGTACCGAATAGAAAGCAAATTCATTAGAAAGAGCAACAAGACGATGACATACCGAGCACCTTATCCAGACGGCACTTATAAAGATTATACCTTTACTTGTGACAAGACCCGAATTAATCTTGAATACCTCTATAATATGCTATGCATTCCATCTAAATATTCCACCGGGTTGCCGCCGGAACGATTTCCATTAGTGATTGAAAACTCAATTTGTTTCAGTGTCTACTATAACGGTCAGCAAGTTGGATTTTCGCGTGTCATCAGCGACCACTCTGAGTTTGCATCATTATGGGATGTATTCATTGATGAAGAACATCGCCGCCAGGGTGTTGGTCAGGCATTGTTAAAATATATTTTTGAACATCCAAATTTACGCGGCATATTCCGCTGGTTCCTGATGACGGAAGATGCGCATGGGTTATATCAGAAGTTTGAATTTAAAACTGAAGTGTATAATCCATATATTATGATGAAGGTGAATGCTGGTTAGATAGCGTCATCCCCGCGAAAGCGGGGACCTCCTGAATGTTACCGTGCAAACAAACGGAGGGAGATTCCCGCTTACGCGGGAATGACAAACTAAAAGGAATTTAAACATGATGTCTGACTTAATAGTAATAGCTCTCAGCTTTTTTGAAGGTTTCGCGTTAATCATCTCACCTTGTATTTTGCCTATTCTGCCGATTATTCTTGCCGGGTCTGTATCGGGCAGTATACGGCGTCCACTGGGGATCATTATCGGCTTTATTCTGTTTTTCACATTATTTACTTTTTTTTCGCGCGCAATAGTTCAATATTCCGGAATTGACCTGAATTTCATACGCCACATTTCATATGTTATTTTGCTGTTGATTGGCATCATCATGATGTCATCTTATCTCACGGAGAAATTCTTTCTGTTGACACAGCGAATCGGAAGCGCTGGTTCTGGTTTGTCAGCTATTAATAATCCCGAATCAGGTTTTGGCAGCGGTCTTTTGTTTGGCGGGTTGACTGCGCTCATCTGGACGCCATGTGCAGGACCGATACTCGCTGCTGTGATTGTGCAAACCATTTCACAACAGTCAACGGTGACTGGATTCCTGGCATTATTTGCGTTTAGTATCGGCGTCGGTTTGCCAATGTTTGTTATCGCGTTATTTGGACGTAATATCCTGAACCATGTTAATTTTATTAGCGCACATACGGAATTGGTTCATAAGCTGGTGGGGGCGATTATCATCCTCAGTGTGGCTTATATTATGAATCTGGAATATGGATATACTTCAGTAGCAACCAAAAAAATTGACGTCGTAACACCGTTAACATTACAAAAAGGCACTCGACCTTATCCGGCGCCGTCAATTGCAGGCGCGACAAAATGGATTAATTCACCGCCATTAACAATGGCAGAATTGCGCGGTAAAGTTGTTTTAATTGATTTCTGGACATATTCCTGCATCAATTGCATTCGAACACTGCCGTATATTAAAGGCTGGTATGAAAAATATCATGATAAAGGCCTGGTGATTATTGGCGTTCATACTCCTGAATTTGAATTTGAAAAAGATCCGGCAAATGTCGAGCGTGCAGTGAAGTCTGACGGCATTTTATATCCTGTCGCGATGGATAACAGTTACACCATCTGGAACAATTTTCAAAATCATTATTGGCCGGCGCATTATCTCATCGATAAAAATGGCGATGTGGTTTACACCCATTTTGGCGAAGGCGAGTATGATGTCACCGAAAGTAATATTCGCTATTTATTACATCTCGGCGCTGAAAAAGGATCCAAGCCAAAAGCCGAATCAGAAGCTTCTAATAATCAGACACCCGAAACATATTTTGGTTATGGCAGGGCGCAATATTTCGCAAGTCCAGAACGAGTAGTGCGCGATCAAAAATCTGAATATTCCAAGCCGTCTTCACTTTCCAAAAACGAATGGGCATTGCAAGGCAGCTGGAACATTATGCCCGACCGAATTGTTGCAGTAAGCGATCATGCTACTCTTACCATACATTTTAATGCACGGCATGTTTATCTTGTGGCGGGTAATTCAACTGGTAAACCGGTTACAATAAAACTATCACTGGATGACAAACCGCTGACAGGCGAAGCTGGGAAAGATGTTAAAAACAGTGAAGTTGTTATCGATCAACATCAACTCTATGAAATTACAGCATTGAGCGAAGCACGAGACGGTGAGTTAACACTGACTGTGCAGCCGGGGGTAGAGTTGTATACGTTTACGTTTGGATAGTTTGGCGTTTCCAAGTAAGCCGGAATCTTCCTCGTGCGAACATCGTCATTCCCACGAAAGCGGGAATCTCCCTCGTGCGAACATCGTCATTCCCGCGAAAGCGGGAATCTCCCCCCGTTTATTTGCACAGTTACATCAGGAGGTCCCCGCTTTCGCGGGGATGACAACCTTAGCCGCTCATCTTCAACACTTCCCAAAATTTCTCGTAAACATCCAGTGTTTTTTCACCGAGATCGCGGGGGAATTGCCCGCGTTTGAGAACTGATTTATCAGGATAAATGATGGGATTGTTGCGCATTTCCGGCGGCAGCAGTTTGATTGCCGCGCCATTCGTAACCGGGTAATTCATTTTCATTGTAGTTGTCTTGCCTGATTCTGCGCTGATCATAAAATTGATGAACTCATAAGCTTCATCTTTGTGACGTGCGAGTTTCGGGATAGCCAGATTATCTACCCAGATCACAAAGCCGTCATCCGGAAAAATGAATTTGATATTTTTATTTTCTCGGGAAGCTTTATATGCATCGCCATTCCAGCACATACCAACTTTGGCATCTTCATCAATGAGAATGGAAATCACGGTTTCAGTCGAAAACACTTTAACGTTTTTCATCAATTTTTTCAGTTTATCGAACGCTTGTGTGATATGTTCTGGGTTGCTGTCATTCGAAGAATATCCAAGCGAAATCAATGCCATCGAAAAAATTTCACGCGTGTCATCCAGCATTAGCAGCTGATTATAAAATCGTGCTTCCCATAAATTCGGCCACTTGCGAATTGTTGCAGGATTGTAATATTTGTCATTTACAAATATTCCAGTCACGCCCCAGATAAACGGCACGCTGTGTTTTGCTTCAGGATCATACGCAGGATTAGTAAATTCTGCGCTGATATTTTTCCAGTTTGACAACTTGCTTTTGTCAATTTCTGCAAGCATATCGGCTTTGTTCATGCGTTCAACAAAATAGGAAGACGGCATAATCACATCATAACTGCCTGAAGACCCAGCACGCAGCTTGGCAAACATGACTTCGTTGCTTTGATATGTTGAATAATTTACTTTGATGCCGGTTTGTTTTTCAAATTGTTTGATCAAGTCATCGGAAATTTCACCGGCCCAGGTGTATACGTTGACGATTCTTTCTTGCGCGGAAGCGAAGGCAGGAAACATCATTGCGATACCGAGTAAAAAGAATGATGAAAATCTCATAAACTTCTCCCTAACTCTTCTTACGAAGTGCTGTTTGCGACAGCAAAATCAGTGTCAGCGTGACGAAAATCAACACCGAACACAGCGCATTGATTTCCGGCTTGACGCCCGCGCGTACCATGGAATAAATGCGCAGCGGCAAAATATCAAACTCCGGTCCGGCCACAAAGTAACTGATGATTACATCATCCAGTGACAGCGTGAAACTCATCAGCCATCCGGCAGCAAGCGCAGGCCACAACATCGGCAGAATAATTTTTTTGAAAATGACTCCGTCTGTTGCACCTAAATCTTTGGCGGCTTCAAAAATATTTTTATCAAAACTGACCAGGCGTCCGTATGTGGTGACGATCACAAATGGTATGCAGAACGTCGTGTGTGATAATAATAATGTGATGAATCCGAGCGGAAATCGCAGCAGCGTGAATAAAATCAAGAGTGCAGCACCCATCACGATTTCCGGTGACAGAATTAATATGAAAATTAATCCATATAAAAATCCTCTGCCGCGGAAGCGGTAACGATAGATGGTGACAGCGGCCAGCATACCGATAGCAGTAGCAAGTGTCGCTGCAGACAAACCAAGAATCAATGAGTGCAGCGCGGAAATCCACAAGTCACTGTCATGAAATAATTCGACGTACCAATCCCAGGTAAAGCCTTGCCAGACGAGCGAATATTGTGTGTTGTTGAACGAATAACAAATCAGCACGGCAATCGGTATATAAAAAAACAGGTACACCAGCGTGAGATAAGATGTGCGTGAGATGGTCTGTAACTTCATAACCATTCTCCTGATTTATTACCGCGTGAAGCCCAGAGGTAAATCAGGATCATGCCTATCAGCATGAGTGTGAGAACGATGCTGAGTGCTGCGCCCATGGGCCAGTTTTCAGCAATCAAAAATTTATTTTGAATCAGGTTGCCGGCGAGTATGGATTTTGCGCCGCCCAAAATGTCAGAAATGTAAAACAGTGTCATCGCTGGTAAAAACACCAGAATGCAGCCGGCGATGATGCCCGGCATTGATAGCGGAATAATGACGCGGCGGAAAGTCGTGAAGCGGTTGGCGCCAAGGTCGCGTGCGGCATCAACCAGTCTGTGATCAAGACGTTCAATGTTCGTCATGATAGGCAGAATCATGAATGGCAATAAATTATAAACCAGACCAATAATCACAGCGGTATTAGTGAAGAGCAGTGGCAGCGGGTCATGAATAATACCAAGTGCGATTAACACGGTATTCAACACACCTTTACCTTTGATAATGGCGATCAACGCATAACTGCGAATCAGGGAGCTGGTCCAGAACGGAATGATGATCAACATCAGGCACAGGCTTTTCAGGTAGCCGTTAAGGCGCGTAATGATGTAAGCGAAAGGGTAGCCGATGATTAGGCAGATCAGTGTTGAGGTGCTCGCAATGATGATTGAATTTTCAAAAATGCGTAAATAAATGCCGTGATTGAGATTACGGTAATTATTCAGTGTGAGCGGAAGCTCGAGTAATTGTGTATCACTGTGGCTTAGAAAACTTGCCGTTAAAACAAGTGCAAATGGCAGCAGGGCGAAAAAAAACATCCATGCCCAGGTTGCTGCCAGTGAGAATGTTTTAAATTTATTTTCAACTTTCATAAGGCAAGACGACCTCCCACCCGGGCGTCCAGTTTAGCCAGACTTGTTCACCTCGTTTATATTCAAGGCGGTCATCATCTTCATCAAAAAATTCGGTAGCAGCAACTTGCGTTTTATCTGGCAGGCGTACGACCAGATCCACAGTGGAGCCTTTGTAAGTTACTTCATCCACTGATGCGGTGAACATTTCATTAGTGTCTTCAACTTCTGAGGGGCTCCAGACTCGCACATCTTCCGGGCGTACCAGCACGTGTACATTCTGCCCGACGGTGAATGGCTGGCTGCTTTTCATCAGGCGTTGTCTGCCGAGAATGTTGACAAGAAACTGGCGGTTATCGCGAGCTTCCAGAATTTCGCCGTCAAAAATATTCACTTCGCCGATAAACTTCGCAACCTTAAGCGTTTGCGGCTCTTCATATACTTCACGCGGCGTGCCGATTTGTTCTATATAACCTTCCTGCATCACCACCACCCGGTCAGACATGGAAAGCGCTTCTTCCTGGTCGTGGGTGACGAAAATAAATGTGATGCCCAGTTTACGCTGCAACTGTTTCAATTCTATCTGCATGGTTTTCCGCAGCCGGTAATCCAGCGAGCTTAGCGGTTCATCCAGTAACAGTACGCGCGGGCGGTTGACTGCGGCACGGGCAATCGCAATGCGCTGCTGCTGACCGCCGCTTAACTGATTTGGTTTGCGCTGAGCGTATTTTTCCAGTTTGACCATCGCCAGCACATCCGCGACACGGCTTGCGATTTCACTTTCAGCAACGCGCTGGCAGCGCAGGCCAAAGGCCACATTTTCGTAAACAGTCATATGCGGGAACAGGGCGTAACTCTGGAACACAGTGTGAACATGACGCTGATGCGGCTGTAACCCGCTGACATCTTTGTTGTCGATAAAAATTGTGCCTTGAGTGGGGTCTTCGAAACCGGAAATTAGGCGCAGCAATGTCGTCTTGCCGCAGCCAGACGGACCTAATAAAGTGAGAAACTCGCCTTCGCGAATTTCAAGATTGATGTCATGCAGTATTTCAAGATCGTGGATAGCCTTGTAAACACCGCGAAGTTCAACAACGTTGTTGGCCAACTCATAATCCCCCAGAGTGACGATTGATCGAATGAAAAATCATATCATAATTTTTAAGGTGAGAAATAATACATCATTGTGGTTTCTGCGCAAGTGACAACGTTGGTGTCATGAGGAGGAGTATGTCATCCCGAGGCGTGTTTTTTACGCCGAGGGATCTCCTAATGACGGCACGGTTTCATCCGGGAGATCCTTCGTCGTGAAAAGCACTCCTCAGGATAACGCCTTTGGCGTCACTTTCCCCTTGCTATTTTCCCCCAATTTGTAAGAATTCATCTGCCGGCGCAGACCGGTACCATCCGCGAATCTCACACAGCAGGCTTGGGTTTATGCAAAATACAACTGAAGTTCTTGATTTTACTAGCTTATCACGCGACGCGGCAGCTAATTTGCTGCGCCAGTACAATATCAATTTGAGTGTGGATGAGGCGCTGACTATCCAGAATACGCTGTTAAAGCGTCCGCCTACTCTCGCCGAATGTATTTTATGGTCCATTCAAGGCTCTGAGCATTGTTCGTATAAAAGCAGCCGCACGCATTTGAAACAATTCGTTTCGAACGGCCCGCATGTCATTCTTGGCCCGAAAGAAGACGCTGGTGTGGTGACAGTTGCTGTCGATAATCAAGGTCATCGTTACGGTGTGGTGGTCAGCCATGAATCGCATAACCATCCCTCGCAAATCGTACCTTATGAAGGTGCGGCAACCGGTGTTGGCGGTAACGTGCGCGATGTCAGCTGCATGGGCGCAGAAGTGATTGCGGTGGCAGACAGTCTGCGGTTTGGCGACATCAACCGCTCCAAAACTCACTGGATACACGAAGGTGTAGTCAGCGGGATTGCAGGTTATGGCAATCCACTCGGCATTCCCAACCTGGCGGGTGATGTTTATTACGATCCAGCATATAACGAAAATTGTCTGGTCACAGTAGTGACGCTGGGAGTGGTGCGAGAAGATCATCTGATTCATTCATACGCGCCGAAAAATGCGGATGATTATGTTTTCATTCTCGTCGGCAAGCCGACAGATAACAGCGGTTTCGGCGGCGCAAGTTTTGCTTCTTCTACGTTGCATGAAGATCAGAAAGAACGTAACAAAGGCGCCGTGCAGGAACCAAATGCATTTTTGCAGCGTCATATTTTAAAAGCGAATTACGCCTTATTTAAAAAACTGCGCGAAGAAAATTTGATAGATAAAGTCGGTTTTAAAGATCTGGGCGCAGGCGGTGTCGCTTGCGCAAGCGTAGAACTTGCTGAAGCTGGCGGTTATGGCGCGGAAATTGATCTGGAAAAAGTACCAGTCAGCATGAATGATTTAATGCCGCCAGTTGTACTTTGTTCTGAAACCCAGGAACGTTTTATGTGGGTCGTGCCGCCATCCATGGCTGACATGATTTTGCAGCACTATAATGAAACATTTGCACTGCCAAAAGTTTCAGAAGGTGCGCGTGCAGCAGTGATCGGCAAAATCCGTACCGATGGTTTGTATGTGGTGAACTATCAAGGTAAAGAATTAGTACGCGCGAAAGCGTGCGATGTCACCGC
>DATJFK010000042.1:0-53609 GCA_035495675.1 Gammaproteobacteria bacterium | reverse complement strand
AATCATTAAATGGATTTGCAATCAGCATGCAATAGGGCTTCAGTAGTATTTCGAGTTTTTCTTGCTGTTCTTGGTTAAGCGATGGAAGTATGATATCAAATGCACGCACAAATTTATCAATTTTTTCATGAAACGTGCGCTGAACAGCAAAAAATTCCCTGATGACATTGCGCATTTTTTTCTGGAATTCATCGTCAATCAGAATTTGCTCTACCATTGCCTGATTTTTTTCAAAGTCTGCTTTGCCTGATGCTGATTCTACAGGCGGCTGCACGACAATTTGCTCTACTATTTGTTCTAATGTCTCTTCTACAACTTGCTGGACAAGCTCCGGTGAACGCGGCGGCAATGGAGGAGGAACATCATTTTCCTCACTCAACAACGGTGAACGCGGCGGTACCAGCGGCGGCTCATCATCATATAATTCCGGGATTTCTTTCAAGTTATCAATCAATCTGGAAATGGATGGCGAATATGGCGCAGCTTCATGCGGTTCAACATCACCGATTTTTTCATCACTGTCATCACATAAAACTTCACGCAATGTATCAATTACTCGCGATATTGATGGTGAAATAGGTGCAGTTTGCTGTTCTGAATTTACTTTCTTATCTTCACTGATAGTTTCTATGGTAATTGTAGGCGGCTGAACTGCAGGAATATTTCCCTCGATAAAGAGTTTGATTTTGTTCCGATTCTTTTCAAATTCCACTTTTGATTTTTGTCTGGCTTCCGCAAGCTCTTTTGCCCTAGTGTCCATATACTGGTCTCATATTTTTTGTGTGGTGACTTTCATCATATGCGGGAATTTAACAGAATGGTAGCCCGGATTAGGCGCTTTTTTGCCGTAATCCGGGGTCGAAATATTTTTCCCGGGTTACGCGCAAAGAGCGCGCTAACCCGGGCTACAATTATCATCCAAAAATAATACCAATCACCAAAAATTGCGGCTCCGGCACAAATTCCCGCACATCCCCAACCGGTGACATGGCAGCAACCGCATCACGCGCTGCATCATCCAGCACACCTGCACCGCTGGATTGCACAACTTTCGCTTCGGTTACATATCCTTCTGGAGTCAATACAAAACCAACTGCAACGATGCCGCGCAAATTAAAATCTGCCGCGACACGCGGATACGTTAAATGTTTAGATAATGCGCGTGCCAGAATTTTAACAAGCGGTTTAACAATTTTATCTTCACCAACCAGTCGCAGGGGCTCCTGATCACGATTAGGAACAACTTCCGGAACAGATTCACGTGAAAAACTGACTGTACTAGGATCAAACGTACGTTTGAATTTTGATGATTGCTGTGATTTTTTTGGCACTGGTTTTTCAATGCCATTTTTTTCTACTGGTTTTTGCTCCTGCTTTTGTTCCTGTTTGGGCTCGGGTGTTGGATCAGCTTTTTGCTCTGCTGCTGGCGCTGACGGTGCTTCAGGACTCGGCGCCAGATAAGAAGGAACTGCAGCCGGTGCGTTACTGGATGGCAGCTTGGGCGGCACAATCAATAACACGATGGTGAACCCGATTAATAAAAGCAAATGGCCCAGCAAAGAAAGCCATAGAGTGTGACGCTGTAATGTCCGTATCGTTGATCGACGCATGTCACCATCTTAACCAAAAAAAAGCCCGGTGATAATCACCGGGCTGCTTGGGTAAGCAAAATTTTGATGATTAGTATGGTTTAACCACAACTTTCGTCCCTATATTGGCAAAGTTGAAGCGCAGCCACTCTGCATCATCGACACTTAAGCGGACACATCCATGACTTGCATTGCCTTCCATCACATATTGCGAGCCATGAAGACCCTGGTTCTTGTTAAAGAACATGCAATACGGCATGGGTGCGCCGCCCCTGGGTAGAGGGTATCTAGTTGACTTGCACGATTCTGCGCCCAGTGACTGTATACGGAAATGACCAGCGCTGGTTTTGCAGCCTCGGTTTATATCAGGGCAATAATATCCGCCTGCAGTGGCCAGACCCGCCTTGACCAGATTACCGTTTTTGTCATAGGCACCCCATGCGTGAACATTTGGGTCGATCAACACAGTCTTTTCGCCAGTCGTGATTTGTGTGGGAAGACGGTCAGCATAGTTGGCAGCGTAAGATGGTTTCTGTGCTGCTGTATATGCCGTGTCACGTGAGTGGGTAGTTGAGCAGGACGTCAGGCTAAATGTTGCTGCAGCACAAAGAGCCGCTAACGCAACGCGCGATTCTAAGCTTCGCATATCAACACTCCTTATTTTTATTGTTATACCTATATTTTAACCCACAACCCCTCCCTATTGTTAAACCATATTTTTACTAATACGCTGTAACTGATTGTATGATATGGATATATATTTTTACCTGAAAACTTTGAATGGTTTAGCTTTGGCGTGCAGGTTATTGAGTATAAATAAGATTTGAGGCCAGAAAATCGGGCTGAATCTCACCTGAGAGATAACTGACCATATCATTATACAAACTGATATAACGCCTCGAGCGCAAAAGACTGCTGATTATTGTTACTGGTCAACGCACCCTTATTCAGGAATGCATTCACATTTGAAAAATCACGACGTGTTTCAATATTAAACATTAAATGTTTGATCGGCTCGTAACCAAACGTCAGCGTGATTTCTTTCCAGACTTGAGCAACACCTGTGCGGTAACCATCGGCATCATCAAAGATTTCACCACGCACTGATGTGCGCCACTTATCATTAAATTGATAATTAAAAAAACCTGCCGCCCCCGCCCACATGGCACTGCCGATTGCAGGAGCAGGGAGTAATGCCCGATTTTGCAATCCGTAATCTAGATTCCAATTTATGTTGAATGCATCTGTCCATTGATATGTACCTTGCATATCCACCAACGTACGCTGCCCGCTGGGTCCGCTGAAAAGAAAATCAGTCAGATATGAGCTTCCAAAATATCCATCCAGCGTGATATTCAATTTTTTTGTAAAATTTCGCTTCACTCCGATCTCAAGAGCTTTGATATGCCCCGGTTGACGCAGCGTTGCCCAGCCATTCACCAACCCCAAATACAGCTGCGTGTCAGAATCAACATCATGCATACCTCTCAAGCCCATATGCACTCCAGGAACCGCATAACCATAGAGGATACCGCGTGAGAAATTAGAATCCTCAAGATAATTAAACTCTTCAAAGCCGGCAATTGCTTCCATCACACCGGCCATCAAGTGATTTGATGCATGTGAATATTGCAAATATAAATCTGGAACTGCAAATCCGAAATTCTGGATGCCAAACATATTGGCATCCCAGCCATAAGGAGCAATAGCATAAGCATCATAGCCTGCCGTTAATTCTGCATAACCACCTAAACCTTCTTGCGGAAAGGAAGCAATAGAAAAGTACAGCTGCTGTATTCTGAATCCGTTTTCTGCATTGTCATTCAAACGATCCAGTGCATTGCTTATGAAATATCTACTGTGTACAAGATAATTGTATGAACCTGCAGCATAACTTGTTACATCAAATGTATAATGTGAAGTTTCAACTTTAGCAGCCATGACAGCACACGGCAGGCAAGACAATATAATCAGAGCCTTAGAAAATCGCAAAATGACATCCCTATTCAAAACGAATTAGTATCTTCTTAATTAGTTGTACTGGTCAAGAATTTATAAATAAAAATATTTGTTTGCATTCACTAGAAAATCAGATAAATCTAATGAATCACATGACACGGAAGTATGAGATGAAAAACCGTAACAAAATTATCTACCACCCAAGAAACGCAATCAAACTCGAAAAACCCAAAAGAACCAGATCCTATTTTGAAATCATCGATACAAAAACAAAAAATAAAAAAAGGTTTGCTTACAGCAAAGATCTGGGTCAAGGCAGATATGGTTATGTCAGATTATTCGAATGCGGCGATGAAAAAGTAGCAGTGAAAGCCATCAGGGAAGATATCAAAGAAGGCGCAGAATTCGATTCAAAGCGGCGACATCTAACAATGGATGAAGTCAAAAATTTACAAGAACAAATGGAAACTGAATTTGAGTATATGCAGGCGGCTTATCCTGATGACCCATATTATTCCATACATCACTATCATGAAGCAGAACGCGATGAAAAAGGTCGTGTATATGACTGCCGCATTACAATGCCGTTCGTGCCTGGGAAAAAACTTGATGATTTTGCCAATGATTATATTACTGATGCCGCAGACATGGCGAGATTAATGCTGCGTGTAGCGGAAGAATTACACCGCTTACATGTCGAAGCAGGGTTAATTCACGGCGATGCCGGCGCGAGAAACATTCTTGTCGACAATGTTGATGATGATTACAACGTACATTTACTTGATTTCGGTATGACTTATCCAGCAGACGGTTATGCCATCGTCAATTTTGAAAGACCAACATCTTCTGACATCACCAGCGCAGACATGGCACACGAACGATATCCCAATCGCAAATTGAAAGCACGCCCGGCTCAAGATGTTTTTACCATTGCCAAGACATTTAGAAAATTAATAAAGAAAAGAGACACAGAATGGCTGGATGAATTTTACGCCCGCTTCCCTGTTATTAAGAATTTTATCAAAATGGGACTGCGGAAAGATTGGAAAAACAGACCTGATCTAGCAGACTTTATTGAAAATCTGGAAAGCAACCTTGACTGGATGGTAAACCTGCCAAAATCCGTAAACAAAATTGCTGTTACAATTGAAAGTGAAAACTGGAATAGATTAAAAGTTTTGTTGAAGGCAAACAACACCCCCAGTGAAGATTTAGCACGCTTGCTGCATTATCTCATTCTCAATCAGAAATACGAGGGCACTCGACATTTAATCAGATATCGTAAAAAAATACCTGCTTACTCATTCTTTCATGGCGACACAGCGTTACACGCTGCCGCAGCAAACCGTGATATCGATCCTGCTTTTTTTGCTGAATTACTAGCATACATTCCTAAATCAGATACCGTTTCAGCCATCAATCTCACGAATAATGCCGGTGACACCGTCATGCATTGTGCAGCAGAATCCGGATGCAAAGATGTCGTGCTTGAATTATTGAAATATCATCCTGATTTATCTATCAGAAATGATGAAGGTAAAACACCGATTGAGGCTGCACAGCAATCGATTATGCCAGTGCTGGAATTCATTAAATATTTGCAGGATCTTGAAAATCAACGAGAGACAGCAAGCCCAAGAATGTTTAGCAAATCAGTCAGAACAAAGCACCACCGCCTGCTTGATGCTGCGCGCTTCGTTGAGGAATGCATTTTGACGAACAATGTAGACGAAGATGAATATGAAACATTTCGCGGTATCATTGAAGATTCGCCCGAACTATCTGGTCATGTACAAAATCTCATTCATTCCGAATGGCTGCAAACTGCTGACAGCGGATTTAATTTATATTCATTGCTTGGATTTTAAAAAATGACGACAAATAGTCGTGAATGATGCCAAGTCACTACTTTGATTAATACTGTTATGAAATTCCGCGCGGTACAGCAAATGCCGCGCGTAATATTTAGCAAAAGTTCTGGCCTGCAATACAGCAAATTTTTCACTTTGCAGTAATTCAGCAAGTGAAGTGACATGCTCAATCAAGACATCACATATCTCATTATCAGCCGGGATTTCATAAGATTGACCCTGCATTGCTGCAATTAACTTTGCAATCAGCCATGGCTGCCCCACTCCCGCCCTGCCAATCATGACACCAGCACATCCTGTCGCATACATTTTTTTAAGTGATTCAACACACGCAATATCACCGTTACCGATCACGGGAATTTTCAAACGATCAACAAAAAAAGCAATTTCATCATGACGGCACGGCGTTTCATAATGCTGGGTCCAATGCCTGCCGTGTACCACGAGAAAATCTGCCCCGGCATCCGTGACAACTTGCGCGACTTCATCATTAAATTTTTCATCGGTAATTTCCACGCGGATTTTGACTGACACAGGTAAATGTGTGCTCTCTTTCATGGCGCGTATTAATTGATATAACACAGGTGTATTTGTCAGTAATTTCGAACCAGCGCCACGGCCGCGAATTTTTTTCACTGGGCACCCGCAATTCAAGTCAATTAAATCTGCGCCATGCTCTGTGACACGCTTCACGGCTTCTGATAATTCTTTGGGATCAGAACCAGATAATTGAAAACAAACCGGACCTTCCTGCGGATCTTTTTGTATATAACGCGCAAGCGACTGCTGCGGCTGATGTAAGATGGTTTTGCAGGAAATCATTTCCGTGCATGAAAACGCTGGTTTACTGTAACGCCACGTCAAACGACGGAAAGGCGCGCAGCTGATACCTGCCAGCGGTCCCTGGATGATGTTTACTGGAAACGTCGTGTTACCCAGCGTGAGGGGTTTAAGCAAATTGAGTTCTCGTTTATGTTATTATTGTCATCCCCGCGTGTTATTATTGTCATCCCCGCGAAAGCGGGGATCTCCCTCCGTTTGTTTGCACGGTTACATCAGGAGGTCCCCGCTTTCGCGGGGATGACAACCTTTCGCGGGGATGACAACCTTTCGCGGGGATGACAACCTTTCGCGGGAATGACACAGGCTGACAAGTTTAATACCTTTACTCAAATTTAGGAATGACCATGTTACGCATCACCCCCTCCGTCTGGCTGGACACCAATGAAATTTCGATTACATTCGTCCGCTCTCCAGGGCCGGGAGGACAGAACGTTAATAAAGTCGCTACCGCGGCTCTGCTGCGCTTTAATATCCGCACATCGACTTCCCTGCCTGAAGATATGCGTGCAAGACTGCTGTTTGCACTCGCACCGCGGCTGACCCAGCAAGGCGACCTGATTATCAAAGCCAGCCGTTTTCGCACCCAGGAAATGAACCGGCAAGATGCGCTGGATCGATTGGCAGAGTTATTGCAAAAAGCAGCCATCCCGCCCAAACCCCGTAAAAAGACCAAACCTACGAGATCATCGGTACAAAAGCGGCTGGAAAAGAAGAAACTGGCAGGGGCGAAGAAGAAATTGAGGGGAAGGATTGACGACTAAACATCCCCGCGAGGGATCTCCTGGAGAATGCACGGCTGCATCCGGGAGGTCCCTCGTCGCAAAAAAGCGCTCCTCGGGATGACGCTATCTTAACCCTTCTTCACAGACAACAGCTGAACTTTAAAGATCAGGGTTTCATTGGGTCCGATGACCGGAGGCGCACCCTGCTCACCATAAGCAAGATTGGCAGGAATATATAATTCCCAGGTTGAACCGGCAGGCATCAGCTGCAACGCTTCAGTCCATCCAGCAATCACTCCTGCTACCGGGAATGTCGCAGGTTCACCACGCTTGTATGAACTGTCAAATTCCTTGCCGTCAACAAGAGTACCCATATAGTGCACGGTCACCACGTCATTCAATGTCGGCTTTTCACCTTTACCTTCTGTGATAACTTTATATTGCAATCCATCTGGCAATGTTTTGACGCCTGGCTTTTTGGCATTGGCAGCCAAAAACGCTGCCCCGGCATCTGTATTCTTTGATGATGACGCAGCTGGTTCATTGCTCATGCTGTTCCCCGTTGCCGTATCGGCATAAATGTTGGCGCTCAGCATGCTCATTCCTAATAACATAGCTATAGCAGTTAATCTCATTACCCTTCTCCATGAATAAATTCAGCAAGTAGTCTTATACCACCAACTTCTGATGTAAAGCAAAGACAACTTATTGTATGATTTTGATATGCGAATGATAAAACGGATTATCATCACAAGCACACTTTTCATGTTTGCACTCAATGCAGTTGCAGACACTTCCTATCACCGTCCAAGTGATAAGGAAATCCGCCAGAAATTAACCCCCATGCAATATGAAGTTACCCAGGAACAAGGTACTGAGCCTGCATATAACAATGCCTATTGGAATAATAAAGAAGCCGGTATCTATGTGGATATTGTGACAGGTGAACCATTGTTTTTATCTACAGATAAATATGATTCTGGAACCGGCTGGCCCAGTTTCACCAAACCAATTGACGCGAATGACATCGTTTTAACGCCAGATCATTCCTTATTGGGAACACGTATTGAAGTCAGTTCCAAAACCGGTCACACACATCTCGGTCATGTATTTGATGACGGTCCGCCTCCAGCGGGAAAGCGTTTTTGCATGAATTCCGCATCACTGGAATTTATTCCAGTAAAAGATATGGAAAAGCGCGGATATGGAAAGTATTTAAAATATTTCAAGACACCTTCACCCACCAACACAAAGGGAAAGTAATATGCCATATGAATTAATCGGTATCATTGCTGGAATTCTGGCGATTACCGGATATGTCCCGTACATTTACAGCATCTTGTTTGGAAACACGCGCCCAAACCGCGCCACCTGGATGATCTGGACCATCGTCGGCGGATTATTGGCATTTTCATATATTGCCGAAGGTGATCAACACTCCATCTGGCTGCCGCTGGGTTACTTCGTTGGCCCGTTAATCACCGCCATCTTGTCCATTCGTTACGGTTATGCGCAATGGACAAAGCTGGATACGATCTGCATCGTAGCTGCCGTGATTAGTATCATCCCCTGGATCTTATCGAGTAATGCATCTGCTACGCTGGTAATCAATGTGATTATCGATTCAACCGGTGCAATACCAACCCTTGTTAAAACATACCGAGAACCTGAGACAGAAGATTTATCTGGCTGGATAGTATTCTTCATCGCAAATACATTGCAGCTGTTTGCTATCAGCATGTGGAATATCGCCGCGATTTATCCGATTTATCTATTTCTGCTTGCAGGCGCGATGGTTGTTTTCATCATCAAAGGAAAATTCAAAAAAAATCCTGCCGGTGAAAAAGCAACTTTATAAAGTAATGCACGCCCATCCTCATTTCGAAACAAATAACAGCCGGTTGTACTGATTTTCCTCCGGCTGTTTTTCATAACATCATTTATAAACCCGCCTTTTGCAACACTTATAACTGCCTAAACTTCTACCAATGGAATACTTTCAATGCTATATTCTTGGTGTCATGAATTAATTAACAAGGACGTCATCATGAGCTTCTCAGCAAATTTTATGGATAAACATTTATCTTCGTACAAAAAAAATTCCAGTAAGTTTTTCATCTGGGGTTTGATTTTAATGGCACTCGGACTATTCGCAGTGACAGCTACAACGTTTACCACACTTGTAACCGTGATAGTACTTGGATTCTTACTTTTATTCAGCGGCTTGGTTATTTTACTCGATACATTCACTTTCTGGCGCGACAAAGGTCACGGTTTTTCGTTAAGCTTGCTGGCATCCGTCCTTTATATTGCCGCTGGAATCCTGTTAATCAGCAACCCGGTTGAAAGTTCGATTTCATTAACATTCCTGCTGGGTGTGATCTATACCTTTCTCGGTCTTGCCCGTATCTTCTTTTACAGCATGGTACAGCTGCCGCAATGGGGCTGGTCATTCGCCAACGGTATTATCACATTTTTAATTGGTATCCTGATTTTGATGAGCTGGCCGGCATCAAGCCTCTTCATCATCGGCTTGTTTGTTGGTATAGACCTTTTCTTCTGCGGCCTCGCATATACGATGGTTTCCGTCGCTGCACGCGGTAAAAGTAGAAGATAGGTAATTTCCCTAGATGTAAAACCGTACTCAAAGTCGTAGGATGTTAGAACATCAAATAAAAAATGTTCGTTCTAAGAGCCTGTTTAATATCACTAGGCTCAAGCGAAAAAGCGGATAATCGAGATAAATTTTTCGCAAATTTGAGGAGAATATCGGGCTATATTTGACGAAAATTTGCGAAAAAATTTAGCCGATTACGCCGCTTTTGCAGCGAGGCTAGAGATACTAAACAGGCTCTAATATCCTACGGAGTATGGATTCCATGAAAAATTCATTACTAAACGTCATTTTATTAATTCTGATCAGCACTCTCACGCTCGCTGCCTGTTCCACCAATACGCAAAAAGAAAATACGACTGCAGGCGCAGTTGCCGGTGCGGTTCTCGGCGGTATCGCTGGCAGCACAATCGGCTCGGGCACAGGACAGTTAGTTGCGATAGGTGTCGGCGCAATTGCAGGCGGATTGCTGGGCGGCGCGATTGGCAGCAATATGGATAGCTCGGATTCAGAAAAGATGAATAATACGCTGGAACATAACTCCGTGCGTAAAACATCCAAGTGGTCGAATAAATCAACAGGAAAACAATACACCATGACCCCTATGAGTCACACCATGAGTTATAAAGGCAACGATACTTGCCGCAAATATTACAGCACCGTGACCATGGATGGTAAAAAGCAGGCAATTAATGGAATAGCTTGCAAACAGAAAGACGGTAGCTGGCAGGCCATGAATTAAGTTTTTTTAAGACCCGCTGTCTCATCACGTGATGTATGCTCATGATGCTGCGGGTTTTTTATTTTTTCTTCATACAAAAGCCGCAGAATAATCTTGATTGAATCTGTTAATCCTTGTTCAGTAGATTGAGCAGATAAAACTGAAAACATCGAGAATTCTTTTTGCAGGATAATTCCTACTGATTCTTTATCAGTAAACTGCTTCTCCAAATATTCATGCAAATTAATTGAATACACTCCTTGCGATCGCTTCATTACTTCTCTACGAATTCCCTGCAGAAGTCGTTTTTTTTCTTCATTGCCAGTCAGCCTCAACATCTTATCAATCTCATCAACAACCCTGATCACAAAGATTTTAGATTCTTCATAAGGACCAGTCAGTTTATTATCAGACTCCAATCCATTAACGCGGTATAATTCAACATTGATATGCTTAAATTGTTCTTCATTTGTCACAAACAAACGCGGCTTATGATGGCTATCCAATTGAATGACATATTTTCCCTGAAAATGTTCCGGCCGTAATAAAACTGAATCTGATAATACAAAATGAATGAGAATATCTTCATCTATATGCCGCCAACTCACCATTCCCAAATAATGTTCGCGGCATATTTCAGCGGCAATATTAATATTATTTGCAATTCTGAAAACACTACCTCTATTTTCATTTCCACCGGGATAAAATACCTGCTCTTCTTTCGTTTCTTCATATGGTGCAGATTTATGGCGTTTAAATATTAACGCCTTATCCTGACTGAAATATAATTTTTGAATACTGCTATATAGCAAGTATTACGAATGACTGTAAACTCCTTACCAGCAGCCATAAGATTTTTAAATTGATCTGAGTGCTTTTTTACTTGCCGCAAGACGGGGTTATTATCTGGTGAAGAATCTTCAACATCATGAATATCTAAGATATCTTGATAACTTCTCTGGATTTTACTTACCTTTTCATTCGAGCTGCGTTTTGCAGGAGTCAATTGTTTTTCAACCGCAATTGTACCTGCAATAATTGTCAAATTATGGTGCTGCGTCACGAATTTTTGCAATATTTCCTTTAGCTTATTTTTAAATTCCCGAGAAACTGTTCGGTTCCCTTCTTTACCCATAATCCCATATTCCCTCCAGCCAATAATCCATTGCGCATCCGGATGTTTTTGACTCATCGCTTCACAAATGAATTGGATTTTAACTCGCAGCACATCAAGCTTTTCATCCTCACTCAATATATCAAACGCAGAGAAAACGGGATCTTCCCGAGAAAGATCAATCGCAGTTACGATAACCTCTTGTTTCTTTTTGCGCGGGAACATGAGACTCCCCCACAACTCGTTGTTTTATAGTTAATTATGAATTGCTTCATCTTAAGTATAGCAAAGGATTTCAGTGATTTTTCTGATAAATCATCAGCATAAAATGACAGATTCATGTTATATTATCCGCGCTTTTTGATATGGATGGATGCAGGCAATGACACAACATAATACTTCTGATTTCGTACCCTGGAAACGCTACATATTCGCAGTAGCTGAAGCTGCTGGAGTTTTCACACTCGCTTCTTTTCTTCTTGGACTTTATATAATTCGTGAAGGCACAAACAGTATTCCACTGCTTTTATTTTTTATTCTAATTTATGCTGCTGCAGTCATCACAAGTATCTACCGGATGGCACGTAAATTTTCACTTGCCGCTAACATGTTAATGATACCAATTGCACCGTTAGTGATTTTGATTATAGTGGTTTCGTTGATTCATTTATTGCAGTTTTTTAAATGATTGTCATTCCCGCGAAAGCGGGAATCTCCTTCGGTTTCCTGAGAAAGAGAACGGAGCGACAACGAGATTCCCGCTTTCGCGGGAATGACAACACTCACTCACTTATAACCTCAAAATAAATCACACCCGGATCCACCGACAATAATTCTGGCAGCACCGCCAGCACTTCCTGACGCCTGCGTTCTACTTTTTTGATATCAATATTTTTGGGCGCCTCATACTCGCGCACGTATATTTTGTCACCATCAACATCAATTGCAAATGCATAATCCGGCAAATCTGCATCATAAATTCGATATGATGTTTTGTCTTCGCGTTTTGCCTGACGAGCAATATGTTTGAGATTTTTCTTGATGCGGTTAGCAAACATTTCAATTGCTGCCTGCTGTGATTCTGAAACTGCACGCTGTGCTGCTCTCACGCGTCGAGCATTGTCCGCTTCTGGGCTTCGATCAACGAAATTTTGCGGCTCAACATCAAACAATAACAATTGACTTGGTATCGCACCGTTGAAAAACGCGTATTGCTTTTTCGAACGCAATCCCATTTGTTTACCCAAATCTGGATTGCCGGTTATCACTCCTGCTTTCCAGCCGGTAAATGCCAACTTCAAACGATTACCCAAATCAGTATAAAGAGGTTTGATTTCTTCAACTTCACCAAGTCTTTCGCCATATGGTGGATTAGTCACAACTAATCCCGGCTGCAATTTTGTCATCGGTGTAAATTCGAATAAGTCACGCTTTTCGACGTGAATCTTGCCGCGCAAACCTGCGCGCTCAATATTTTCAAACGCGCTTTTAATCGCTTCTGCATCTTCATCGTAGCCGATGATTTGCGGTAATCTAGCAATTCCTGCTTCACGCCGCGCATTTGCTTCATCCCACAACTTGCGCCACAACGCCGGCTGATGCTGTTTCCAGCCTAAAAATCCAAAATATTCGCGCATGATCCCCGGCGCAATATCAGCAGCCATCAATGCGCCTTCAATCAGTAAAGTTCCTGAACCGCACATGGGATCCATCAGTGTGCCATTATCTTTCGCGATATTTTCCCAATTACATCTTTTTAAAATTGCCGCCGCCAGATTTTCTTTTAACGGTGCAGTAACTTGTGATAAACGATAGCCGCGTTTATGTAAACTTTCACCGGATAAATCAATACTGATGGCTGCAACGTCGCGCTGTAAATAAACGTAAACACTGACATCCGGTTCTTCTTTCGCGACACTAGGACGCACACCGTATTTCTCCCGCAATTGATCGACAATCGCATCTTTTACTTTTTGCGCACCGAATAAAGTATGTGTGATATTTGAATTGGATGATACGAAATGCACCGCGAGCGTTGCCTTCGCATCAATATGTTCATCCCACGCGATACTCTGCACGCCGCGGTATAACTCATCCGGGGTATCAGCGGGAACGGATGCGAGTGAGAGCAAGATTCGATTTGCAAGACGCGACCAGAGACAGGCTTTATATGCGAGCGTTAAATCACCTTGAAATGAAACGCCAGCCAGTTTTTCACGCGGATCTTTTGCGCCGAGTGCACGCAGCTCATCTACTAATAATAATTCCAGTCCTTTAGGTGTGGTTGCGAATAACTGATATTGCCTGCTCATCGTGTATGCTCATAAGCAAAACGCAGGCCATCCAATACCAGATCCGGCAGAATGACATCAAACAGGTTCATATCTTTGTATAACTGGGCGAAACCGCCGGTAGCAACAATTAACACTTCCTGATTGGCAAATGCCTCGCGCTTGAATGCGGTAATTAATTCTTTCAGCGCCCCAAACTGGCCGTAAAACAAACCTGACTGGATGCTGGTATGTGTGGTGACACCAATGACATTTACGGGTGCTTCAATATTCACTTCCATTAACTTCGCGGTGTTGGAGCGCAGAGATTCCGTACCGAGGCGCATGCCAGGCAGGATAGCCCCGCCAAGATAGTCACAATCTTTCGTTATACCGCAGAGGGTAGTTGCCGTACCCATATCAATGATTATCATGTTCTTGTCAGGGTAGAGCTTAATAGCACCCATTGCATTGGCGATACGGTCCGCTCCAACCTCACTGGGGTTCTTATAATGTATCTTCAGGGTTTGCTGCTGGTCTGGGCGCAGAGTGTAATAATCGGCGCTAAAGTAACTCAAAATCGTATGCCTTAACGTATAGTCGTGGCCCGGCACAACGGAGCTCACAGCCACGGATTTGACCCCGTCAGGATCAATTCCCTTAACCCGGAGGATATTGATCAAAAATATGCCAAACTGGTCGGATGTACCCAGTAACGGCGTTGCATAGCGAAACCGGGCCGCAAGTTCACCATCGCGGAAAACCCCGCCAAGAATGTGAGTATTGCCAACATCGAGACACAATAACATTTGAGACCTCCAGTAAGAGGCTGCTACCTTACTGTAGATGATGAGGGCATTCAAGAGACGCGTTTTTTTAGCGTCATTCCCGCGAAAGCGGGAATCTCCATCCGTTTAATTGCATGGTCACATCAGGAGGTCCCCGCTTTCGCGGGGATGACGATATTTAGCACCTTGCCCAGCCTCAAATTTCGTGTAAATTAGGCAATCAATTTATTTGAAGGATAAGGTCTGTCTGTGACAAAACAATCACGTATTTATGTCTATACGTTATCTTGCATCGCTGCGATTACCGGACTGTTATTTGGCTTTGATACTGGCATTATTTCCGGAGCACTTGTATTCATTGAAAAAGATTTCATTGTCACGACTAAACTCAAAGAAATAATCGTTAGCAGCGTTGTATTGGGCGCAATGTTTGGGTCACCAATCAGCGGGCGATTGACAGATACATTTGGCAGACGCAAATTGATGCTGTTAACTTCCGGTTTATTTATTGCCGGCACCATCATCGCCGCATTAGCACAAAACACTTATGGCATTATTGCCGGACGACTACTGATTGGATTCGCAATCGGGATGGGCTCATACACCGCACCGCTTTATATCGCAGAAATTGCGCCATTTGAATTACGCGGTGGTCTCGTCACACTTAATCAACTCGCAATTACAATCGGCATTTTGTTTTCATATATTATCAATTATACATTCACAAATATTGAAGGTTCGTGGCGCTGGATGTTTGGAATTGGATTTATTCCCGCCTTGCTATTAAGTTTCGGCATGATTCTCCTTCCTGAGAGCCCGCGATTTTTAATCAAACAAAATCAGATTGATCTCGCAAAGAAAATATTAATGCGCCTGCGCGGCACACAAGATGTTAGCGATGAAGTGATCGATATTCAGAAAAGTCTGCAGACACGCGCGGCTTCTTTCAAAGAAATTTTCGCACCGTGTGTATTGCCGGTATTAATGCTCGGAATGATGATGGGATTCATACAACAAGTCACAGGCATTAATACTATCATTTATTATGCCCCTACAATCTTCCAGATGGCAGGTTTTGAGAATACATCCAGCTCCATTCTGGCCACAGTCGGCATCGGTATAGTAAATGTACTCGCAACACTTTTTGCCATCTTTTTTCTGGACAGCCTCGGGCGTAGACCATTGTTATTAGCAGGTCTTGCAGGCATGGGTCTTACACTTGGCGGATTAAGTATCGCATTTTATATTGGCGCAGAAAGTCCAATGCTGAAATGGATTGCGATGGGCTGCATTTTCCTTTACATCATTTGTTTTGCATTCAGTCTCGGCGCGATGTTATGGCTATTAGTTTCAGAAATTTTCCCGCTGGAAGTACGCGCCACCGCCATGAGCGTCGCGATTCTCAGCTGCTGGTTCTGGAATTTCGTGGTTTCCGTTACCTTTTTAACTTTGCTTAATCAATTGGGCCCAAGCATGACATTTATGCTGTATGCAGCGATGTGCGTGTTCAGCCTGATATTCTGTTATTACAAAGTACCTGAAACGAACGGCGTAACTCTTGAACAAATTGAAAATAACATTCGCAAACGCTTGCCGCTGCGTCACATAGGACAAGCTGATGAAGACGGCGCCCTTGCAAATGAATACTAAAAATATTATTGCGCTTGATTTGGGAGCAACAAAATGTGCTGCAGGTATCATCGAATATAATCACCATCAAAATGATTTTCACTGCAAAAATATTTGCGAGGTGAAACTCGCGGATACACATTCTCTCGAAGAAATGCTATTGAAAATTGCCGGTATGATTGACATGCCATTTCATGAAGCGGACGCTGTTTGTATTGGCGCCGCAGGCCAGTATGACGGCCAGGTATTACAGCATTTACCCGGTGTATACAAATACAAAATGAATTTCGCAGAAATTGCTGCCCGCCAGAAATGGCGCCGTCATGCTGTAATTCACGATTATGACACCATTGTATGTGCGACGTTCACCTCATACATGCAACGAAGCGAGAATGTTTTATACTTGAATGATCAGTCGCCCGATAAACATCAGCGTCGAGTTGCACTTGGTTTAGGCAGCGGCCTCGGCCTGAAAGACGGTGTACTGTTGCCAAATGGTGACTTTTGGCTGGGTAAAAATGAGATCGGGCACATTGGTATGATTACACCCCCATCTGCAAGCAATATCCGCCTGTCACAACATCAGGAATTTCACCGATTCATTACCTTGCAGCATGACAAACATGAAATTTCACTTGAATGCATTCTGACTGGACGCGGTCTGAAAAATTTATACCAATTTCTGTATCCGGAAAAGGATGATCTATCCCCTGAAATGATAGGCAATAATTTGCAAACCGGCGCACTTCCTGAACTTGCTGATTTATTTGCATGGTACTTGGGATTGTTTATCGGCAGCGTGCAATTGATTTTCATGCCAAATGGCGGCATCTGGATAACAGGTGGTGTTGCCATCAAACATTTGGAAATATTCTCGCAACAATCATTTTACGAAGGTGTGAATGCATCACCCGCTTTCAAAAGAGAACGCGAAGCATATCCGCTTGGTGTACTGAAGAATCCAGTACATGCATTAGTTGGAGCTGGTTTCTATGCTGTTAAACGATTAGGGCTTGTTGACAAATCGTTTTGCGATGCGAAAGTGTCAACAGACCCTAGTTAACTCTGCATTGATGTATCAATAATACGAAAGGAATATCACGATTTTTCTTTTTTTGTTTCTTCAGTGATGCCATACGTATACCCGCCAACTTCAATTTTTGTATCCAGCTGAGCTTCTAGCTGGTAGCGAATTGTTTGGGCATCAGCACCTGTAAATTGAATTCCGATTCCGGATATAACGTGATGCAATGCATTTTTAGGTGTTATCCACACCACCCTCCCCTCAATACGCATACTATCATTTTTACCCGGGAGGGTAAGATCGATAATAACTTGATCACCTAATGCATATTCCTTCATGCTTGGCAAAAATAAACCGCCGCCTTTTATAAAAGGCATATAAGATAAATTGCACTCTAGTGGATCTTTAAAAACATATTTTAAGACATCCGTATCTGGCATGACTCACTCTCATGTATACAATTAGATTATTGTACGGAATTCAGCAGACAATCAAAAGCCCGCATCAAACCTTTTTCCCATTTTTTAATGGCCTGGATCGTCGCCCATTCATATTGCAAAGCGAAAAATGGCTACAAACTTTAGGTCGGCCAGCATGTTGCGGGTGATTTAGTGAAAGTGCCGCTACTCATTGCAAGTGTAAGCGTGGCGCACGAAGTTCCATTGTCTGCATCATTAGCCTGTGCACCTGTTGCCGTAGCGGTAATTGTATAACTTGTAGCGGTAATATTGGAAATAGCAAGCGTATAATATCCATCTGGAGAAGTCGTAACACCTCCCCATACTTGTGCAAGAGTTCCATAAGTAGTGTTATTCGTGCGGTAGCGCTCTTCAGCCAGAGAGATTGACATCATTGCATTCACAGCATCAATGCGTCTGCCACGCTTAATTTGGCTTGAATACATATAAATTGCTGTCACCGCAGTGATTGCTACAAGTAGCACTGTGATAATCATTTCAATTAACGTAAAACCACCTTCTCTTGTATTTCTCATCCTTGACACCCCAATTAAAATAAAGAACCAATTTTAAATATCGGGAGATACATGGCAACAACAAAACTACCTACGATTACCCCAAGTATGACCATAATAATCGGTTCCAGCAAACTGCTAAGGTTATCAACAATACCGTTTACTTCTTCTTCGTAGTAATCCGCAACCTTGTTTAACATATCTGAAAGAGAACCAGAAGCTTCGCCAACTGAAATCATTTGTATCGCCATACTGGGAAATAATTTAGTTGATTCCATTGCTACAGATAACTGCTTACCATTAACAACTTCATTACATATATCAAGCACAGCCTTGCTATAAATTTTATTGCCCATAATCAACGCCATCGCCTTCATGGATTCAACGATTGGCATACCAGCTTCGAGCGTCGTTGCCAATGTACGCGCAAATCGCGCCACAACGCTCTTCTGAATGACGTCACCTACAATATACACTTTCAATATATAACGGTCTATAAACACCTGCGCAGCTTCAGACCCCTTGATATATTTCTTTAAACCCCAGACACCGCCAAAAATACCCCCCAAAAATATATACCAATAATCTCGCAAGAAATTAGACAAGTTGACAACCATACGCGTAAACAAGGGCAGCTGCGCGCCAAATGATGAGAACATTTTATCGAATTGCGGCACTACAAAAATCAGCAAAACAAGACTGACACCTAATGCGACCGTCAAAATAGCGATTGGATAAATCATGGCTTTTTTAACTTTGCGCTTGAGCGTTTCTGATCGCTCAAGATAATTTCCAAGTCGTTTGAGAATTTTATCCAGCGTACCTGATTTTTCGCCTGAACTGATCAAGTTACAGTACATATCATTAAAATGCTGCGGATAGAGACGGAATGATTCAGCAAGTGTTTTACCACCTGTAATATTATTACGGATGGTAACGATCATGTCTTTCATCGCAGGATTTTCCTGATCTTTGGAAATAATATCTAGTGACTGAATAATAGGCAGACCTGCCGCTAACATTGTCGAAATATATCGAGTAAAGAGTAATATATCTTTAGTCTTGATTTTTTTCTTTTTACTAAATAATTTGATGCCGGAAAATCCGAATTGCTGTTTGGGCTGTAAATTAATTACTTCGATACCCATCTTCACCAATTCACCTTGCGCATCCTTCAAATCAATCGCTTGAACGACACCATCAAGTCGTTTCCCTTGATTATTGATTCCCGTATATTGGAATACCTGCTTTCCATCAGACATATAAAATTACCCTTTTTATTTAAACACTCTGTTCAACTCGGATAAACTGGTGACACCTTCTCTAACTTTTTGCAGTCCTGATTCGCGCAATGTCGATACTCCTTCCTTTTTTGCCAGATCGACAACCTGCAATGCATTACCACCCGCCATAATCAGCTGGGACATATCCGGAGTGACAGGCATTACTTCAAAAATACCTACACGTCCAGTATATCCATGTGTACAGTGTTCACAACCAACAGCTTTAAAAATCTCGAGAGACGACGCCTCTTCTTTGCTAAAACCTTCTTCGACCAATGCAGCCTCTGGCAGCACTTCAGGCTGCTTACATATACTGCATAATACACGCACCAAACGCTGAGCGATTACAATTGCCAGTGAACTTGCCAGATTGAAAGGTTCAACGCCCATATTGATTAATCGAGTTACTGTTTCAGGCGCACTGTTAGTATGCAGGGTTGACAACACCAAATGCCCTGTTTGTGATGCCTTCACAGCAATTTCAGCTGTTTCTAAATCGCGGATTTCACCAACCATAATGACGTCAGGGTCTTGGCGCAAAAAAGATCGCAGCGCAGTGGAAAATGTCATACCCGTTTTGAGATTAACATGAACCTGGTTAATGCCAGGCACTGGAATTTCGACTGGATCTTCGACTGTAGAGATGTTCACATCTTCCGTATTCAAATGGTTTAAGGCTGAATATAACGTCACTGTTTTACCACTTCCGGTAGGACCGGTAACCAGAATCATGCCCTGTGATCGCTCTAATGATTTCAAGAAGTTTTCAGTTTGTATCGTTGTCATGCCAAGCTTTTCGATACCTGCAGCTGCACTTGCAGCATCTAAAATTCTTAATACAATTTTCTCGCCAAATAATGTTGGACATACGCTTACACGAAAATCCACTGCTCTTTTCTTTGATAATATCAACTTGAATCGTCCATCCTGAGGAAGACGATGCTCAGTAATATCAAGTTCAGCCATAATTTTAATACGTGCAAGGATATAATTCGCCAGTTTCAATGGCGGAGATGTAATTGGATAAAGCACACCATGTTGACGAAATCGAATGCGGTAAGTATTTTCATAATGCTCAAAATGAATATCAGATGCTTTCTTCTCAATTCCATCAACAAGCACACGATTGACATAATTTACGATTGGAGCGCTTTCAACATCGTATGCACCTAAATCAATAGTTTCATCCTTGTAAGCATTTACTTCGATATCATTCAATCCCTCGTCCGCGCTTTCGCTTAATTCAGTTAAAATCATCGAATTCAGAATTTCATCCACGACTTGTTCCAGCTTGGATGCTTCTGCGATAAATAATCGGGTATCGAGCCCTGTTAAAAAGCGGATTTCATAAAGGCCTTGAATAGTAGGATCCGTGACTGCCATATACAAAAGTCCACTTTTCTTGAATAGTGGAAACGCCAGACGTTTTTTAACTAACTGGATATTGAGATATTCATGAGGAATTAAGTCATCATTGATTGCTGTAATATCACATAATGGCAAGCCAAAATAATCTGACGTTGCTTTGGCTACCTTGTATTCATCAACGAGTTTTTGCTTTACCAGATAATCAATGTAGGAATCACCGCTTGCACCAGCTTGCTGTAAAGCACTTAATGCAACTTCCTTCTCTAGCAGGTTTTGATCCGCCAGATAATATGCATAACCACTCAATACGCTTTTTGATGAAGATTCTTCCATTCCAGGTCACCTGTTTTCTTATATTTGCGAACATGTTGAATTCGCAATATTCTGACAAGCTAACCCACAAGGTACTTACCATTACGGTAAGTACCCGTCATCATCACAAACAACTATTAGATATTAATATTTTTATTATTGAGCATAACCATTTGTTACACCACCGCCAGATGAAGCCCAGGTAACCGTACCATTGGCTGCAACAGTCGGGGTTAAAATGTAAGTATCTGTAGCTAAAATTCCGTTTGCTGCAACTGGAGTTACTGTAATCACACCACTAGCTACCGACAGACTGGAAACTGCACCAGTTGCTGCTGTAATAGCTGCAGGGATATGATTTGATCCAGCATCACAGCCTGTTAGTGTACTTAGAGTCTGTACACACTCACCAACTGCTACACGATACGGTGCAGTAGCTTGTACTACTTCACTGTAATATGCTCTACGTGTGTAGTTTTGGTAAGAAGGAATTGCGATTGCTGCCAGAATACCTACGATTGCGATGGTAATCATCAATTCAATCAAGGTAAAGCCTTGTTGTGTTGAACGTAACGAACTCATTTGACACCTCCTGTAACTGGTTTTAGCCGCACTATATTGCTCCATGCACATGATCATTGACTTTCCACCTGATCCAAAGAATATTATATCATTATCTGCTCAAAATGATTCTCCGAAATGATCATTTTTTGCAAGATACTGTATTTATTCAATTTATCATGATAATGAAAATGATTCTTTTATCATAGCCGCTTCAAATGCAGTTTCTTTTGTAATCAATTCCTTATCTAATAACATATGCAAATATTGATCCAGCGTGACCATGCCCATTTCACTACTGGTTTGTATGGTTGAATACATTTGTGCAATTTTGTCTTCTCTGATTAAATTTCGAATAGCTGTTGATCCCAGCATGATTTCCAATGCAGCAACACGACCTCCCTGGGTCGTCTTAAGGAGAGTCTGGCAAATGACAGCCTGAAGTGATTCTGAAAGCATATTACGGATCATGTTCTTCTCACCTGCGGGAAAGACATCGACTATTCGGTTAACTGTACGCGGCGCAGAGCTGGTATGCAGAGTGGCCATCACCAAGTGACCCGTTTCCGCGGCCGTCAAGGCTAGACGTATCGTTTCAAGGTCTCTCATTTCACCGACCAGAATAACATCAGGGTCTTCACGCAGCGCAGAACGCAATGCAGCGGCGAAATCATGTGTATCACGGTGCACCTGACGCTGGTTAATTAAACATTTTTTACTGGTATGCGTGAATTCAATCGGATCTTCGACTGTGATGATGTGACTTGCATCCCGCTCATTAATATAATCCACCATCGCTGCCAATGTTGTACTTTTACCTGATCCTGTTGGACCTGTTACAAGTATTAAACCATTCGGCAACTCTAAGAGCTGCTTAAAAACAGGAGGCAATCCTAATTGATCAATCGTAGGAGTTTTATCTGGAATAACACGAAATACTCCTGCTATACCATTATTCATGCGGAAAGCATTAACACGGAAACTGGCGAGAGACGGTACCGTTACCGCATAATCGAGCTCCCATTCTTTCTCAAATAACTTTACCTGTTCTTCCACCATGGAACCAAACATGATTTGCTTTAATTCTTCAGGACTTAAAACAGCCTGATCAGGAACAGGTGTCAGTTCACCATTTATACGAATAAGCGGCTTTAATCCCGGGGAAAGATGTAAATCTGATGCCTTGTTTTCCACGCTTAATCTGAGTAAATCATTTAATTCCATTGTAGTTACCCCGCTTTATTTCTGTCTGCATTGTTTAATTGCTCGATAATACTTGCATACTCCGGCGTAGGCTGCGATACCAGCGTAAACTGATTCAGCAGCTGTCTCGCTGCTTTGAATTTTTTCAATTTGATATCTACTTCTGCCAGTTTTAATAGTGACAGATTACGCGCGGGATCTTTTAATAATGCCTGACTGAAATAAAAGGATGCCTGAGAGTAAGCCTTAATTTTCATCGAGCATATACCAGCATTTTCATATGCTGCAGCAGGATCAAGATAATCAGGTGCCCTGGTCGCCAACATGAAATGCTTGATAGATTCCTGATAATGGCCTGAACGGCACAGGAAAGTTCCATAATTATTCTCTACATCACCCCTCCCGGGAGCGACTTGTAGTGATTTCATATAATATTTTCGTGCTTCGTCAGTATTCCCTGTTGCCTCTAAAAAATATGCCATTGAATACCATGGTTCAGGTATATTCGGAGCCTGTTGTAAGGCCAATAAAAGTTTCTGTTTGGCTCGCTGCACATTTTTCTTTTCAAGATAAGCAATACCTAACTGTGCATTGATTTTTGCAGTTTCAATTTTCGACATTTCTTCAGACTGTGTATTGTCAGTAAACCTCTGCCCAGCTCCAGAATCACCAGAACCGCCGGCACTTCGATCATCCGTATGTGATGCAGTACAGCCAGTAATTAAACTCATGATTATAATTACTGGTAAAATCGGTTTGAAAATATCCATTAAATTAACCTTCACCAGAGCCTTCGCCTTTACTTTCAGCATATTTACTTCTTGCTGTTATGATTTTTGGCGTTACGAAAATCAATAATTCGTGTTTCTCGTTACTGACTCCTTTGTGGCTGAACAAATTTCCAATCATAGGGAGAGTACCGAAGAATGGAATTCTATCCCAGGTATTAATTTTAACTTCCCTGTAAACACCGCCAATCACTATTGTTTCATTGTCATTCAACAGTACGTTTGACTGAACTTCTTGTGTATTAATTGCAGGAATCGTAATCGGTGTACCACCTGCAGTAGCGCCAATTGCTGTGTTAGTACCTCTACTGTCTTGTGTAGCCTTCATGCTTAATACAATTTTATTATCTGGTGTAATCTGCGGTACGATTTCAAGACTAAGTACCGCCTTCTTAAATGAAACTGTCGTCGCACCGCTTGATGAAGATTCCTGATACGGAATTTCCTCACCTGTCTGGATGGTAGCTTTTTGCTGATTTGATGTTACAACACGTGGACGCGCGATAACCTTCGCATGTCTTTCACCTTCCAGCGCTGATAACTCAAGATCAAGATACACATCACCTAAATGTGCAAGTGCCAGACCAATACTGCCAGGAGTGGAGTTATCAAAAATCGCGCTTGCAGGAACATTAAAATTCAGACGATCGGTCAATGGCGTTACGTTGGCAACATTGATACCTTGTGCCAATTGATTTGCTCCGGAGAGTGTACCTGAGAGGCTGCGTGTATTACTGGTACCGAACCTGACACCCAGCTGCTCTTCATACGCAATATCGATATTAACAATACGCGCTTCAATCAAAACCTGTTTGGCTGGCACGTCAAGCTTTTTAATTTCAGGTAATATACCGCGAATATTTTCTTTGGTATCGCGAATAATCAAGCTGTTGGTTCGTGAATCCACTGCAACCTGTCCGCGAGATGAAAGCAGGTTTGTACCTTGTCCTTTAATTACGTCGGCAATATCCTTTGCTGTAGCATATTTCAAGGATACTAAAGCTGACTGTAGCGGTAAAATATTGGCAATGGCATCTTCTGATTGCAAGAGTTTTGTTTCATTCGAAGTAATTTCCTCGATTGTACCAATAAACATGACATTGCCGACTTGTCTGGATGTTAAACCTTGTGTTTTCAAGATCACAGCAAGCGCCTGCTGCCATGTCACATTTTTTAAATTCAGAGTGACATTACCTTTTACTGACTCGCTGATAATGAAATTGAGACCTGAACTCTTGGCGATTAACTGCAGTAATGAGCGAACTTCAATATTCTGAAAATAGAACGACAAATATTTATTATTGTCGACTTTAGCTTCATTTACCGCGGCAGAAATTTCTTCTGTCGTCTCGGCACACACAATGCCTGTCACAAGTGGCAGTGCAAACAAGACCATAATCAAGAGTGGTTTTGATATTCGATTAAGACATAATTTACTTATGGCAGCGTATTCTTTCATTTGCTGGCTTCCTTAAGCTGTAAAGTCACGACCCTTTTCATTGGAGTATTACCATCTTCCATGTATTGTTCATTCAAACTAATTCGGTCAGACTCAATTTTGACGACCTCACTGTCATGATCACCAATTACATCACCCACTTTAATTTGGTAGATCCTGTTATCAGGCGCAGAAACAAAAGCAATAGTTCTGCCTTCTTTCGTAACCGTACCTACAAATCGTAGCATATCCAGCGGGTATGCCTGAAGGGGATTCGTCGCAACCCTGCCTTTTGCAGGTGCTGCCTCCAAAACCTCAAATGGTGATCTAAGCGCCTTTGATGAGTATTTTACGCTGACTGGAGGCCCATCTTTAAATTCATCGGTTTTGCTCTTTGTCTCTTTACTTTCACTTTTTTTAAGATCATCAATATAGCTTTGAAGATCTTTGAATTTGGAATTATTATCGCATCCACTTAACAGGATGACTGCCGGCAGCATGACAAAAAACACTATCGATTTGATTTTGTTCATATTAATTTTTCTCGCCGGTATGATAAACATCAAGTGTCATTTCCGCTGACAATAAATGCTGAATCTCTATCTGCTTAGCCATAGCTTCACCAACAATAGACGTCTTGTTTTCGTTCGATATTGTGAAATCACCAATGACAACAATCCAGGGCAAATTTGCCACCTGACTCATAAAATCTGCAATTTGATGATAATTACCGATTACGACTACTTTGATGGGAACCTTTTCGAAATATATGTCATCATTGACTCCAGCAGGAGTTGTCGTTGTAGCTGTAGCAGGTGCGGCAGCAGGAGCTGTTGCTGCATTTGGATCAGAGCCGCTAGTATCTGTTTTATCTGCATCCTGTTTTAGACTAATATCAACTTTTATTGAAGTCTCGGGTGTAAATAAGCTAAAGAATAAATGATTATCTCCACCGATTTTCAAAATCTGGTTAAGAACTTCAGGTAAATTATCATAATCCACAAGCTGCTTCTGCCAGTCATTCAATTCATTCTGCAATGTCGGCAAATGTGATACTTCATTTTTGATACTGATATTCTTATTTACAATTAATTCCAGCTGCTGCTTCAAATCAGTCTCTTGCTGTACGGTCTCTGAATATCTGAGGATTTGCTTCGACAAGTCAAAACGATATCCAAGATATAGCATTGCAAAAAAAACCAGAACACATAACAGCAATCTGGTCATCAAAGGCCATTCATGAATATTGTTTAAGCTCATTTTTGTCATGTTAAGCTTATCCCTTTTGTATGATTTTCAATTCGAAACTTCGATCTTCTCCGGTTGTATTTTCTTTACCATTTATTTCAGTTAATACCGGCTGAGCAAAGAATTTCGACTTTTCGATATTTTCCATAAACAGGGTTATTTGCAAATTAGATTTTGCCTTTCCTGATACAGTGATAGCATTTCCATTACGTACAATTTTTTGCAGCGTAATTGACTCGGGATCAACCAGAACCAACTCATTTAACAAACGTACTGCGCGATAACTCGATTCTCGTAGCTCGAATATGTAATGAAGCTTTTGGTCAACCTGCGTTAATTTCTTTTTCTGCTTATTCAAGTCAGCAAGCGTGTTTGCTTCTTGATCCGATGCAGCCTGCAAAATAACATTACGCTGGATTTGATTTGAAATTTTTGCAGAGTAATGCATATGAAAAACCAAGGTGCAAAAAACTCCGAATCCCGCAAAGACACCAACGACCATCCCAAAACGCTTTTGCTGCTGTGTTCGTTCCTGATCACGCCAGGGGAGTAAATTAATCTGGATCATGAACGTCCCCCCATTCCACTTAATGCAAGTCCGCTGCAAAGCATTAATGCGGGCGCATTTTTATTGATTTCATCTGCGTTTAATTTAGAACTGATTTTCATATCGGAAAATGGATTTGCAAGCACCGTATTAATACCAATTTCTTTTTCAACAAATGAAGTGAAATCTGGAATAACCGTGCAATCACCCGACAAGATGATTTTATCAACCTTAATATTCGATCGGCTGGAATAAAATAAATGAATTGCATGGCGCAAATGCGATATGAAATTCTCTTGCAGCAATTTGTAATACGCAGCATCTTCTACAAGAATCGGAGCTTGTTCCATTCCTGGTTGTTCGCGCTTCGTCTTAATGAATTCATTCACCTGATTCAGCAGTCTCTGCCCATCGAAGCTTTGGTCATGCGCATGAATTAATTGTCCGTTACTCAGGACGATAAGTGAGCTCTGCGTTACATTTACATTTAAAAGTGCAACCGCATTCAGCTCAGGTTGATTGGCAATTGCAAGCTGCAAGACGCGTTCCAACGCATAGCAATTAACATCAACAATTTTGGGTATTAAAGCAGCTTGCTGCAATAAATCCAGATATGGTTTTAAATGCTCTTTTCGGCAAGCAACAAGGAGCAGCTCCATCTGATCGGGCGTCTGCATTGACGCACCAGTGATTGTGAAATCGAGATAAATATTACCCACGAGATCCGGAAAGTGACGGCTTGCCTCAATCCATGCTCGCGATTCAATATCACGCGCACTAAGTCTTTTATCTATTGTGATGGTTTTAATGATCGCAAGTGATCTTGGGATAGCGACTGCAGCATATTTGGCTGTTGTGCCTGACGACTTTATTAAATCACGTAATACAGATCCAATTGCGACCGGGTCTTTGATTTCATCCTTGACGATCACTCCAGAAGGCAACGGTGCGGAAGCATATTCCATTACTTCAAAAGGTGATGAAGCAGAATTGATTCGCAAAAGTTTGATTCTATCAGGACCAATATCAAGCCCCGCAACTTCCCCGGTGACACTGCCCTTAACACTCATCAATGAAGTGACTTGCTGCTTAATATTGCTCATTAAAGTAGCGAATTTCTCATTCTTGAGCAATTCAGAACCTTTTTGCTTCCATTTATTTGCAGCCAAGATTCCTCCTTGAACCTCTTTCGGCAGCATAAGGCTAACACCCTAAATCATGATACCACCAGCCCTATTTGACTGTTATATCCAAACCTATATTATAAATACAATTACTGGAGATAACTACCCTTGTCTGAAGTATACATGCGTAAAGGAATTACCCTGATCGAAGTTCTCGTGATGCTGGCGGTGGTTGTGATATTGACCCTACTCTCAATCCCGCTATTTTCCAGCCTGATACAACACTACCGCATAACGTCCGCAGCGGAGCAGTTATATTCAACCCTGCAATACGCACGAACGGAAGCGATTAAACGCAACACCAGCGTTTATGTATCAGTTACAACCGGAGACACCTGGTGTTATGGCGTAAATACTGGCAGCACATGCACCTGTTCAACTGCTGGCAGCTGCAATCTAGGTTCAGTCAGTGCAGCCTCAGCTGGCGTTCTGACACTTTCAGCAACTGGACTTAGCAGTAATTCATTTTATTTCGACAATACCCACGGCGGTGCAAGCAATTCAGTAACACTCACTTATACGCTGTTTGGTCAAAGTTCTCTGATCACAACCAGCATCAGCAGATTGGGAAGCATTTCAACTTGTTCAACCGGGATAACTGGATACACAGCATGCTAAAATTACCTCGATTTAAGAAAATTGCGGGCTTCACATTTGTAGAAATACTCGCTGCTCTCGCCATTAATCTGGTTTTATTCGGGGGATTAATCACTATTTTCCTTTCGAATATTAATCAATATCGTATCAGCATTAGCACTAACAAACTGAACCAGCAAATGCAAACTGCAATGGTGATGATGGCAACTGAAATCCGCCGTGCAGGTTATTGGGCTAATGCGCAAAACGATCTAAATTCAACTGTTAATAACAATCCATTTATGGCATCAGGCACGGACATTACCATCAATGCTGGCGGGAACTGCATTTTATTCACTTACGACAGCAATAAAAATGGATCACTGCCATCTATCAGTTCCAGTTCTGATGATGAACGCTATGGATTCAGGCTCAATGGTCAAACATTGCAAATTCGTCCGTTTGGCTCAGCCTTTGATTGTACTGCCGCTGCTAGCGCATGGGAAAATGTCACAGATAGTAACATCATTCAAATTACGGCATTAACTTTCACACTTAGCACATCAACGATTGCCACAGGTCCGGGCAATAAAAGTATTATATTTCGCAGTGTAGATATCACCATGACTGCAAGGCTAACCAGTGATAACAGTATCGTCAAAACCTTGACTCAGCATGTGCATATTATGAATGATAAGTTCACAAATGTATGACGGAGAATAATGATATGCGCAATGTCATACATAAGTTTAATTTACGACATTCAGGTGCAGCAACTTTAGTATTAACGATCGTACTATTGACGCTCTCAACACTTTTAATCATCTTTGCCGCAGAGTACGGCAAATTACAAAGCAAATCGATTTCAAATATCTCGCGTAGTCATCAAGCATTTGAGGCCGCACAAGCCGGCCTTGAATTTGGCATCAATTATCTCGATACCAATAGCAGTACAATTAACGCAACATCTTCAGGCGGTTATATTAATTATTCAGACAGTAACACAACAAATGTCACGCAAACAAATAGCAGCAAATTCAGCGTTGTTTACACCAATCCCATCGCGAATAATTACAATTTAATTAAAATTACATCAACCGGAACCAGTGACGACGGCAGTTCCATTCATACTATAAGCCAGCTAGTACAATATGGATCCATGCTTTTACATGCTCCAACTGTACCGCTAATTTCTCAAGGATCGATTTCTTTAGGTGGTAATTCACAAATTATCAACGTATATAACAATACCACCATGCAAACCGGCGGTTCTACCAACCTGAACGGTTCCGCATCAACAATATTGAATTCAGGAACCAGTTCAACAGCAGGACATCTTCAGAGTGACATCCAGTCAAATCTGAGCATTCTTTCAAGTCAAACAAACAGTGATTTTTTTTCGTCTTTCTTCGGTCTTACTGACAGTGAAATTAAAACCAGTGTAGATCATTATTATTCAAGTAACGTCAGTACCAACTACAGCACAACATTAAACGGGATGAATGGAACATCTATCTGGGTCGATCAAACGGGGGGATCTGCCACATTAGGTGGTTCCTCAACCATTGGCACCACATCCAGTCCCGTACTTCTTATAGTTAACGGTAATACAATGTTTTCCGGGAACCTTACTTTTTACGGATTTCTATTCATTCTCGGCACATCTACCACTGACTTGACTGGTAATGTCACCATCATCGGCGGCATGTCGACAACAGGCAATCTTTCAGCAACCGGCAGCATTCAAGTAATATATAGCCCATCAGTATTAACAAATTTACAGAATATCAACTCCATGAATTATTACGCGAAAGTTCCCGGTAGCTGGAGTGATTTTTAATTTCATCAGGATTATGTATGCATAAGCACAAATATAAAATTTTAAGTAATCGTATAAGCAGTTTAGGCGCGGTTATGCTGTTGACTACCATCATTCTGCTGATGCTTAGCACTTTGATGCTTATCTTTTCAGCCGAGTATGGCAAATTACAAAGTAAATCGATCGCAAATATTAACCGTGATCATCAAGCATTTGAAGCCGCACAAGCAGGCCTTGAATTTGCAATTAATTATCTCGATACCAATTCGAGCACGATTACCGGTTCAGCATCAGGCGGATATATTAATTATTCAGATAGCAGCACAACAAATGTCACCCAGGTAAATAACAGCAAATTCAGTGTCGTTTACACCAATCCTATCGCGAATAATTACAAGCTAATTAAGATAACATCAACCGGTACCAGTGATGACGCCAGCGCAACTCATACCATTACTCAACTTGTACAATTTGGCTCAACGGTCTTGAATACACCAACCGCCCCCTTGATTTCACAAGGGAGCATTTCCTTATCGGGAAGCTCAACAATTACCAACACTTACGGCAGCACAACTTTGCAGTCAGGATCAACAGTCAGCTTAAGCGGATCATCGAGCACAGTATTGAATTCAGGAACGAGTTCGACAGCAGGCAATATCAGAAGTGATATCCAGTCAAATTCAAGCGGCTTATCAAGTCAAACAAGTTCTGACTTTTTCTCATCCTACTTTGGTCTATCAGAAAGTACTGTAAAAAGCAGCGTAGATCATTATTACACAAACAATGTCAGCACCAATTACGGTGGGACTTTAAACGGTATGACTGGAACATCCATCTGGATTGATCAAACCGGAGGTACTGCTACTATAAACGGTAATAACACAATAGGCAGCTCCGCCAGTCCTGTACTCATTATCGTAAATGGCAATGTTAACTTCACAGGTACAGTCACAATTTATGGATATATCTTCATTCTCGGCTCATCGACAAGCGACTTGACTGGCAATGTGACCATCGTTGGCGGCATGGCATCAACAGGAAATCTGTCAGGTAGCGGCAGCCTTAACGTTACCTACAATCCGACTGTTTTATCAAATTTACAAAATTCAAGCAGCATGAATTATTATGCTAAAGTTCCAGGAAGCTGGAATGATTTTTAAAGTTGTTTATAATTGATTAGCCAGGCTCAAATTGGTAGTGCAATTGAAAGGATAATTGAAATGATAGCGAAATCGATTAAATCTATCAATGGTCAGACATTAATTGAAGTTCTTGTCACTCTGGTATTTATCTCCATTGCAGTTATTTCGTTAATCAAATTTCAAAACTATCTTGCATATGACAATAGCCTTTCACAGCAGAAAGGTAATGCTACTATCATTGCACAATCGAAGCTTGATTCCTTAAGTGATTTTCAAGTTTATAACAATACCAGTGGTTACACTTCCTATCAAAGCATTGCGACCGGAACCAGCTCTTATAGTGGTACCAGTACGACATATACTCTTAGCTGGACAGTCACATCAAATACAAATCCAACATATAAAACAATTGATGTCACCGTCAGCTGGACTGACCGTAGAGGTGCAACCCAATCCGTAAGACTAGTGCGCCGGGTAGCTGGCATTGAGCCGGCAAAATCTGCAGCTGTTATGTAACCGGGAGATAATGGCCAGATGAGATGTTATAATCCAAAATAACCACCTGAAGGGCTTTAACATGAAAACCATTCTCTTTTTATTGTGCTTTGCCATGACGAGTTCAGTATTTGCTTCAATCTATGTGAATCAAAATCCAAATGGCAGCGTTGAATATACTGATACGCCATCTGAAAATTCGACTAAAGTTGAAGTACCCTCTGTAAACAGCATTACTCCAAAAACAGTATCAACAGAACCAGGTTCAGAAGCCACCGATGCATCAAGCTCGGCATCAAGCGGGGCATCGGATGAAGCTAAATCAGAACAAACTAGCACATCCAGCACGTATCAACAGTTCAATATCAAATCCCCAACTAATGGCACTAATATACAGAATCAACCCACTATTCCAGTTGAGATGGATATCGTACCCAATATTAAGCCCGGAGATAAAATACAGTTAATGCTGGATGACAAGCCAGCAGGCACACCCAGTAGCACAGCATATCAGGAATTAGGTCTTGTTGAGCGCGGAACACATTCACTTTATGCTATTATCGTTAACAACAAAAATGAACCTATTAAGAATAGCTCCACCGTCACTTTCTCGGTTCACAGAAACAGCATCATTACTTCACCGGCAACACAAAAACATTAGTGTTTGTTGACAATTCGTTTTACGGATGCAAATGTCACTGATTTGAATTTAATTTAACTGCTTCTGTTTTGATGTTTTCAAATTGCTTGATGATAGTTTGATAGACTTCATCCAGCGTTTTCCAGTCTGCTTTCTCCAATTCTTTTTCCGCTGATAAACATAAATCATAAATGATAATCATGCCGCTATTACCAGCAGATCCTTTCAACCGATGAAATAAATTCTTAGTTTCAGGGCTGTTCTTTGAAGATATAGCCGATGAAATTTCTGTTAGCAAATCGTCAGTTGATGAAATGAATAAATCAATAAATTGCTTTATTAATAGTTCATCCTCACCAAATATCTCATGAATGCGATGCATATCAATTGCCTTAACTTGATTCCCATTTGATTGTTCGCTTTGTATATCATCATTACTTACATTCTGATTTGTTGTATCATCAACTTGATAAATATCTTGTGTCTTTTGGTGCGCCTTCCCATCTGAATCTTGCAACCATTTATTCAACATATTTTCGAAAGACTGGATATCAATTGGTTTCGTCAGATAATCATCCATACCTGCCTGAATGCATTTTTCTTTATCTCCTTTTAATGCATGTGCAGTCATTGCAATAATCGTACTATGTTTTTTAGATATTATTTCTTTTTTGCGAATCTCTTCAGTAGCGGCATAGCCATCCAGTTCAGGCATTTGGCAATCCATCAGGATCAAATCATAATCTTTTGATGTTGCTGCTTTCACCGCTTCATGACCATTAGTAACTGTATCCGCACTATAGCCTAAGCGATGAAGAATTCGTTGAGCGACTAATTGATTGATTGAATTATCTTCAGCTAGAAGAATTTTAACGTCTGCATGAGAGTGCGCTTTAATTTTCTTTTCTATTTCCAACGTTTTCTGACCAAAGCCGGAAATTCCGCTAAAAACATCAATAATTGTTTCATACAAGCGAATTGTAGTCAGCGGTTTCATTAATGTAGCCGATATACCATATTTTCTCATCTCTTCATCTGTAAGCGAGGATCCAAGTGAAGACAAAATGATGACTGGAGTATTGGATATATCTTTCAAATTTTTTATAATCTCTATCATTTCAAAACCGCTCATGCCTGGCATGATATGATCGATAATCACTAAAGTATATGGCTGACCTTCGGACGCTGCATGCCGCATCATCGATAACCCTTCAGCAGCATTTGAGGCTAGATCACATTCCAATTCCCAATTTAGCGAATGCTTTTTTACAATTTCGCGATTAATTGAATTATCATCTACGCAGAGAATTCTTTTTCCTTTATATTCAGCTGGAAATGAGTATTCAACTTTCATTTCAGCTTCTTTTGATTCAATCAGATTTATTGTGAACCAGAATCGGCTACCACGGCCCGGCGAACTATCAACATCGATAGTACCACCCATCATTTCAATTAATCTTTTTGAGATTACAAGTCCAAGCCCAGTGCCTCCATATTTACGAGAAGTTGATACATCACCTTGTGAGAAAGGCATGAACAATCTTTCACGAACCTCGGGAGTAATCCCAATTCCAGTATCAATTACTTCAAAAAGCAGGATGATATTATCACCATCATCATGTGCTTCACGTTTAAGTGTCTTAACCTTGATACTAATCTCACCTTTATCGGTAAATTTAACTGCATTACCAAGTAAGTTTGTCGTGACCTGACGAATTCTCTGAGCATCGCCAACAACCCACTCGGGAACATCCGGCTCTATATATACACCAAGTGCAATACCTTTACGCTGAACTTGTGAACTTACTATATCAACCGTTCCCTGTACCAGTGAATACAGATTAAAATCAGCTCGATCAAGCTCCATGCGTTCAGATTCAATTTTTGAAAAGTCTAAAATATCATTGATAACTGATAACAATGCCTCACCTGAAACGCGAATAGTGTCAATATATTCTCGTTGCTGCGAACTTAATTTGGTATCGAGCAGCAAACCGGTCATACCTATCACACCATTTAATGGCGTACGAATTTCGTGGCTCATTGCTGCAAGAAATGCGCTCTTGGCATAGCTTGCAGTCTCAGCTTGAGCTGCCATTTTTTCAGCAATTTCTTTCGCATTTCTTAATTCTTCTTCTTCCTGTTTATGCTGCGTCACTTCCCAGCATACGCCAGTCATCCTAATCGGATGCCCGAGATGATCTCGATAAACTTTACCCTTTTCCATCAGATATCTGATTGATTTATCGCGATAGATTAATCTGAACTCTGTTTCATATTCATCACCACTTTCCAGAATTCTCTGTACACCTTCATTCACCTTGTCGCGATCATCAGGATGAATCATATTTAACACTGCTGAGTAATGCAGGACTACCGAACCTGGAATCAGTCCAAATAACTGATGCATATATGCATCCCAGGTATACTCATCATTTTCAACATCCCAACTCCATGTCCCTGCCTGCGCTGACCGAAGTGCCAGATCAAGACGTTCTTTATTTTCGATCATGAAATTTTGAATATGTTTGATTTCAGTAATATCAGTTGAAACACCACCAATCGCGTAAGGTATATTATTTTCATTTAACAATGGAAATTTGTTTGAAAGATATGTTCTGATATTACCTTCATTATCCGGCAGCGATTCTTCAACTGCAATCGGATTACGCGACTCTAATACCAGCTGGTTATTTGCCACTAACTTTTCTGCAACATCGCGCGGAAATAAATCATATGTTGTTTTACCCAACACCTCATCATATGATCTATGAACCTGTCGTTCCAGTTGCTTGTTTACCATCATGTATTTACCTTCAAGATCGTAAACATAAATAACTGCACTGGTATGATCCAGTATCGCCTGCAGTTTTGCCTGATTAAGCTTCAACTGGTTTTCAATAACTTTGCGTTTGATATCTACGTCTTCGACATGCGATGCGTTATATAAAATGAAAGCGATAAAGAATATGATTGTTGACATGACCAAAAGCGAAATACCGATGCGGGCTTCGTAATATATACCACCAAGACCTATCAACCCAATGTAACCAAGAATGACAGGAATAATAATTGCTGCTGGCAACATACGCCTGGTAAGACTACCGCCTGATTCTTTACTTACAATCAGTGAAGTGATACCGTGCGAAGGTCTTACAAAAAACATACCCAAGCCCATGGTCAGGAACATTAAAATAGACAGCATCGTCAGCTGCGAATAACGATCAAATCCAAAAAAAGCAGCTGCGTTTTCAATTTTATATAGATGAACTAAAAACGGAAAAAAAGATAAAAATATCAATAGTAATATCAATGCCTGATGCACTTGATAACTAATAATTTTGTTATCAATAAAAAATAAAATAAAACCTATCAGTACAAAATTCGCTGCTGCGAGAGGAGGCATGCGCCCAATTGGAAAAATTCCCGGATCTCTAACATAAGGCACAGAAAATATTCCCTGATCAATACCAAGATTGATCACGAAAAAATATTCAAACAACGTCAGAAAACCAATTAAAAAAATGGCTGCAGCGGCAAGACTGGCAAGCATTTGAATGTAATTCGGCGTATCTTCACATCTAATCCACAACACTATACCAGCAAGCACAAAGCACATCGCTTCGTTAGGCATGATTGTAACAAAGACTTCAATCAGTCGCGGCGGAAGCCAAAAATAGAATGACCATGAAATTAGAGTACAAATCCCGAGAATGATTGTTACTGCGCCAACGAAACATGCGAATGTCTCAGGCCAACCGCTCTGTGAACGTTCTATTTCCGTATCATCTGAATATCGAATCATGAGTCATCGCTCTCCTGCTGATGCTCTATACTTAATTTGTCGATTCCTTCAATAATTCTTTTAAAATCTTCATGGAGTTCATTCAGTTTCGCTATCTGATGCTGATTTTTGGGGTTATCTCCCATTGTCGAACATTCACTGATAATCGCATCAACTTTATTCGAGATACCTTTAATCTCACTCGATAATTCATTTGCCTGATTATAGTACGACTTGAAACGTTCGTTCGTTTCAGCAAGCTTCGCCTTGTAATGAATGATACGAGCACCAACAGATAACCGGCTTTGCAATTCCGCCATATTGAACGGCTTTGACAGAAACTCATCTGCCCCAGCTTCAAGACCTTTTACAATATTTGTTGTGCCAGATAATTGGGTTAATAAAATAATATATGGATAATGTTTTATTTCTTTTTTCACTCGTCTGCATAAATCAATACCGTCCAGCTTCGGCATTAACCAATCGACAATTAACATCTGGGGAACGTCAGGCTTTTGTATAATTTCCCAAGCTTCTTCGCCGTCAGCAGCTTCGACGACCACATAACCCCATCGCGAAACAGCTGCTCGCAATAATATGCGTGTAGGGGCATCGTCATCGGCAATCAGGACTTTAATCGATTCGTGTTCTGATTCTTGTTTTTTTTCTTCTTCTAATCCCATACTTCATCCTTAGCTGAACCAGCTATATTAGACTTCAGTAGGAACTGTCTACTCCTGCCTTTTGCGGCTACCTGACTTTTTTATAAATACTTATATAATTTTAACACTGCCTGAGACAAAATACTGAAAATTCCTATCAAACCCGAAAAAACTATCTATGATTCTGATAGTTATAACAACCGCCCGCTCCCTGCTGCCCCTCCGCCCCCGCCTCACATCCGCCAACCTGAAGTTAATGTAGAAGAGGGACCAGAGATGAGTTTTAAACCCTATCGTGTTATAATTTAATGAAATAGCGATACAACGGAATGGAAGCCATGTATTACGATTACTACCAGCTAAGGGAAAACCCTTTTAACGTCACCGCTGATCCAGATTTCTTTTTTGCAAGCAAATGCCATGCAGAAGCAATTTCCAATCTTGTTTATGGTATTGATCATCGCAAGGGAATTCTGGTTGTTTCAGGCGAAGTTGGTACCGGCAAAACCACTTTATGCCGCAAATTATTATTCGAAGCTCCCGATAACGTAAAATTCGCCCTCATTCTCAACCCCAAGTTTTCTGAAACCCAATTATTACAAATGATCGTCAGCGATCTCGGGATCGTTACCAAACAGCGCACAAGATTTGGTTTAACGCAGGTTCTCAATGAATTCCTGATTACAGAAACCAACAAAAACAATAATGTTGTCCTTATCATTGATGAGGCACAAAACCTGACCGTATCCCAGCTCGAACAGATACGCCTACTTTCCAATCTCGAAAGCGAAAAAGATAAGATGCTGCAAATTATTCTCGTCGGCCAGCCGGAATTAACTGACAAGCTGCGCTTACCGGAACTGCGTCAGGTTCGTCAGCGTATTGCAGTACATTACAATCTGAAACCGCTGGATAAAGAAGATATCAATGAATACATTCATCACAGGATTTTAGTGGCAGCTATTATAGACGGCATTGATAGTCACCCAACATTTACACATGATGCGGTTGACAGAATTTTTCACTACACCCAAGGTTCACCGCGCACAATTAACATTCTCTGTGACAGAGCGCTTGTAGCAGGATTTGCCGCAGAAAAACGTGCAATTGATGCAGACATTATTCAATTTTGTGCCAAGGAGGTAATGTACTTTGAGCATAATCTATGATGCACTGAAAAAATCTCAGGAAGCACGCGCAGCCAAGATTCAAATACCACGCCGCCCGCGCAAACTGAAAGTTGTAAAACGTAAAAATATCATCATTACCATGCTGATATTATCAACCATTTTTACCATCATCGCGGCTTTAACAACACCAGGATCACCCGGGTTGAAATTGCCGATGTTTGGCAAGAAGAATGCCAAACCGCCCGCTTCGGCAATTGCTGCAGCGCCACGTTTAATGCTGGAAGGAGTTTTTCTATCTGATACAGAAAAACTCGCCATGATTAACCATCGTTCTTATCATGAAGGCGACAGCATTAACGGCATGCAAGTTGTCAGCATTGCATTTGATCAGGTAAAACTGGGTAACAAACAGCGCTCCATTGTCTTACGCAGCGCGCTCACGCAGCTAGATTAGGCAGATCAGGAGATTCATATGAAGTTGTTCAACTTACTGATATTGAGCACCATGTGTGTTTTACTATTGTCTGGATGTATGAATAAATCTTCAACCTGCTTTCCAGGAAAACGCTGCCACGAATATCAGGTCTATGATCGTTGCGGTTCTTCTATGAAATACGAATGCGAAGATATATGCAAATCATGTAAAGCATATGAACCATCATGTTACTCATGCTGGGCATGCATTGAGTCCCACCCTGAATCATGCATCGCGTCACAAAAGTACGGCGGCAGGTGCGGTAATTGATACAACCGTATTGTCGCCTTCTAATTCCCGTCCAACGCCGTAATATTCAAACCCTGCGTCACGCATTTGTTGCGGGTGATATTGATTACGGCCATCAAAAACAACCGGCTGACGCATTAATGATTTCATGAGCTGCATGTCCGGATAACAGAAAGGCTTCCACTCAGTTACCAGCGCCAGGGCATCGGCACCATCTAACACATCATATTGCTGATCCATAAACTTCACCTGACCTGAAGCAATTAACCCCGATGCAATCATGGTACGCGCCACACTCATCGCTTCTGGATCAAACGCCCGCACAGAACCGCCCCGTTTGATTATTTCTTCAATTAAAACCAGTGAAGATGCTTCACGCATATCATCAGTACCAGGCTTGAATGCGAGACCCCAGATGCCAATCGTGATACCCGTTAAATCCTCACCAAATCGTCTGACAATTTTAGCGGGCAAAACTTGTTTCTGCATGAAATTACGATGTTCAACTGCATGCAGAATCATTGGTTCGATTTCATGTTTTTCCGCCATTTTAATTAATGCACGAACATCTTTTGGAAAACATGAACCGCCATAACCACAGCCAGCGTTTAAAAATGCGCTGCCTATGCGGGCATCAGAGCCAATACCAATACGTACATTTTCAATATCGACACCCATGCGCTCACACAACACAGACATTTCATTCATGAATGAAATACGGGTTGCAAGCATCGCATTCGCTGCATATTTTGTCATTTCCGCATCTTTCACATTCATAAAGTAAATACGCTCTGGACTGCGTAAAATCGGCTGATATAAATCAAGCATGGTTTTTCTAGCCCTGTCAGTTTCAAGACCGATAATCACGCGATCGGGGCGCATAAAGTCTTCAATCGCCGCACCTTCACGCAGGAATTCCGGGTTACTGACTACATCAAATTCCACATTGATTTGCCGCTTTTTAAGCTCGCGGTTGATGACATTGCGCACCTGATCAGCCATCCCAACCGGCACTGTCGATTTATCGACGACTACGCAATACTTATTAATCCTTGCGCCAATATTTTTTGCAGCTTCCAGCACGTACTGAATATCAGCCGAACCATCTTTATCACTAGGCGTGCCAACGGCGATAAAGATTGCGTCGGGTTCAACATTGAGCTCCGCCATAGAAGTCACAAAATGCAAACGACCTTGATCACGATTCGCAATCACCATCGGTTCGAGGCCAGGCTCATAAATAGGAAGAATTCCATTTTTTAAATTCTGAATTTTATTCTCATTCACATCCACACAAGTAACATGATTACCTAGCTCTGCGAAACATGCGCCAGTAACAAGCCCTACATAACCTGCACCAATAACTGTGATATTCAAGATAATTTCTCCAACTACTTAACCGCTGATATTTTATAAATTCTCACGTGATCACCATGCCGGTTTTTGAATTCGGCCACAACCGGAACATGAGCACTATCCAAAAATTCTGCTGCGCGTTTGTCTTTAATATTACTGCGCAGTGCAGCATAATTATAATGACGAAATTGATCATTAAGCACTGCATCTACATTTCTATTTTCATTCATCGCTGTATAGATACCTTTACCGTAATGCTGCGAATAATAAGCCAGCTGCAAATCGTTGCTATATAACTTTGCTTCAGCCGGGATGTTCGCTGCAATCCAGCTGCCAGCTTCACGTACAAATAATTTTGAATCACCAGTATTGATCAACGTGCCAACAGCGGGCAGCAACAATAACATCATTGCGATGTAGGCAATGATACGCGAGCGCTTATCCGATTTATTCAGCAATAATTTATCCAGTGCAAACGGTACCCAAAGTAAAAACACCAGTGTCATCGCAATCAGATAGCGTTTGGAAAAAAACATTCTTTCTACAAAAAATATTGCCGCAATCATGAGATTCAGGCAAAGGAATCCCCATAAAACTAATTTGCCAGCGCGATTAAATTGTAATGATACGCCCGATGTCCATGCATAAATCACCAGGGCTGCTGAAGTAATGGAAAGATTACTGAGAATATTCCAGATATACAAAACAACTAACATGCACAACCAGACGATTCCGGCATCACGCACTGCTTCGTGCGGCAGCACATACTGTCCCAACGCGGATTTGGCTGTCTGAAAACGTTCTGCGATGATGACAAAACCATGCGTAAACTGATTCAATAACTCTGGCACCCGCCCAAATTTCTCAAGTGACTGCTGCGGATATAATGCCATGAGTGCACAAACAGCAAGCACTACTGCGAGTGTCACGACATTCAATTTCAAATAATCTACAATCCGCTTTTGCCATGCACCCGCATTAACGAATACCAGCATTGGCATGAAAACCAGAAATACCGCACCTTCGATACGAAATAACGCTGCAATCATTAAACTGCCGCTAAAGCACAATGCATCATGCATGCGGGAATCATTCAAAAAACGCAGCATGAATAAAATTGATAATAGATTAAATGCCCAGTATCCATGATCGCGGATAATGTATTCGCGCACAGCATTAAACTGATGTGCACTTAAAATTACAAATGCAGCCAATAATAGAACACGCCTTGAACCACCAAGCGCACTCACAATTGCGATGAATGTCACAACAGAAATCAGCGTGAAAACAGCATCAAGCAAATATGCTGACGCTGACAATGATATGAAAGTATATTTGGAAAACATGTAAATCAGAGCTGAATAAAACGGCCAGGTTACTTGCCCGCACAAACGCATGGCATGATGTATACCTGATTGCCCAATCTCATCCGCCCCCAGCAGATAGCAAATTGCATCAGGATTGATAATCGAACTATGACTAGAAATCCAGAACGACACGAACAGACTGATTAACGCGGCCGCAAAATAAAGATTTAAGTGCTGCATCGATGCAGACGAAACTCTCATGCTGTCACAGCCTCAAGTGAGCGGCGAAAATCTTCCGCCAATTCCGGATGTTTCAATGCGTAAGCAATCGTAGCCTCAAGATATCCAAGCTTGCTGCCGCAATCATAACGCTTGCCTTTGAATTGATAAGCACGCACCGGTTCTTCGTTAACTAATTTGGCGATAGCGTCCGTCAATTGAATTTCACCGCCGGAACCGACATTCGTCTTCTCAAGCAGAGAAAAAATACGCGGAGTTAATATGTAACGCCCAACTACACCGAGGTTCGAAGGGGCATTCTGCGGTGCCGGCTTTTCGACAATCCCCCGAATTGCAGACAATTGATCAGAAGTCGACGGCACATCAACAATACCGTATTTGACAGTTTCCGATGGGTGTATTTTTTGAACAGCTATGATGCTGGATCCAGTCTTCTCGAATTGGTCTACCATTTGAGTGAGGCATGGCACTGCCCCGCCATCAATCAAGTCGTCTGCAAGCAAAACCGCAAATGGTTCATTCACGACGAGCTGACGGGCACATAAGACAGCATGGCCAAGCCCTTGCTGATATTTTTGTCGAACGTAGGCGCATGACACCCCATCCGGCAATATCCCGCGTACGATCTCCAGAAGCTCGTCCTTACCGCGCTGTGCCAGAGTGGCTTCCAGTTCAAAGTTGGAATCAAAGTGGTCTTCAATCGCCCGCTTGGAGCTGCTGGTTACAAAGATAAGCTCAGTAATACCAGCTGCAATTGCTTCTTCAACCGCATATTGAATTAGCGGCTTATCGACTATCGGCAGCATTTCCTTTGGATTAGCTTTCGTAGCCGGTAAAAATCGTGTTCCTAACCCTGCAACAGGGAATATCGCTTTAGTGATTTTCGTCATTGTTCATTTAATAACCAACAAGTTAGGGCGAGAAAATAGTATCATATTAATGCTATGCAAGTAACTGCCATCTGCATTCTTCACTTCGATCAATTATGGCAGCACCAGAATTTTTATTCTCACCACCGGCCGCAAACATCCCCTGCCTTGCAAAATAGCGCAGCCTGTTCTGTCGCAACTCTTCATCCGGCGAAACAACAGTTTCGACCGGCACTTCCTGTCTCTGTTTTTCCGCGCGCAGCTGCTGTATTTTTTCAGTAATAGCGTTTCGTAAATTGATATTTGTACCTGTGGTCAATTCTGTAATTGAAATCATCATACGTGTTTTCGGGCATGGCAGCTCGGCAGGATTATTCTTTGATTCAAACCATTTGCGTAGTGATTCGCGGTCATAACTTTGACCGTTATGCAATGTAATAGGATCTATCATGACGGTGAAATTGATGGGATCAATACACCATTCCGGTAAATCCAGATCATCATCTTCTGCAGCATCTGCTTGCGTCTGCACTGCAGCAGTATCATTCCCGCGTAACATATTCACAATATTTCGATTACCGCATTGAATTGCATACTCCAATAACGACCAGCCTTCCAAAGTGACGAATTGCGTATCTGCACCCGCGGTTATCAACAATTCAACCATTGCTACATGCTGCCGCTCAATTGCGGAAATCAGAGGAGTTGTACCACTATCAGAAAGCGCATCGATATTCGCACCGCGCTGAATAAGATATCGCGCCGGCTCAACACACCCTTTCCAGGCAGATGCATTGAGTGCTGTAAATCCGGCATGTCCCTGCGCCTCAAGTTTTGCATCATGATTCAATAAAAGCCTGACTACATTCACCTGGTTATTCATCGCCGCTTCAATCAGCGGCGTATTCCCTATTTGATTTTTCATTTCCAGATCAATGCGAAATAACAAAATTCGCGAAAGCTCAGGCAAATTGCCGGTTTTCACTGCCGCAAAAATCGGGTGTGAACTATTATCGAAATCAGATGAATTTCCTGTGAAGTAATTATAAATGCGAGACAAAAACTCAAACATTTTGAAACTCCCTGTTTCTTTAGTTTTAACAGCTTCCATTGCTAATTTTTTACTCGGGTCTGTTGACAATTCGATTTGTGATGCGAAAATGTTGCTGTTGTAGCACCAATTGTCATCAGACCCTGACCATTACAATGTCTACCTGATCTTTCAGGAAACAGTCAAGTTAATTAAAAGATAGATGAAAAAATGCGCAAAAATATACTGATTTTAGGCCACAATGACGCGACACAGTTTATTGATATCTTCAATCAATACACTCGTCTTTTTGATCCGGAAAAATATTGTGTCACTGTGGCTTATCTCACCGGTAAGGAAAATCAGACATCGCGCGAGCGGACAATTGCAGAAGATGTCATCTTTCTGGAAATTCCAAAAAAAGATGTGCGCGGATTTAAAGTCAGCGCTATCAAACAATTACTGAAAATGACGCGCGAAAAAAATTACGAAATCGTAATTTGCCATCGCTACAAACCAATTTACATCATGATGTGGGTCGCGCAGTTTCATAACATTCCCGCAATGTTTCTCGTTATGCATGAATTAAGAACAATGAAAGCTTTCGGCAGACGATTGCTCGCAGCAGCCTTGTGGCGGAAAAATATGTATTTCGCCGGCGTGTCCAATGCCGTGCGCGATGATCTGCGGCAATCACTCTGGCGCATTCCACAAAATCACATCGTGACACTTTATAATGTAATCGATACTGATTTAACTGAGCCTGAATTACTTTCGCGTGATAAAGCACGCGCTGCCTTACACCTTAATAATGATGATTTTATTTTCGGTTCAATAGGCCGTCTCGCACGCAACAAAGATCAAGCAACACTCATTCAGGCATTCAATATCATCAAACCATATTGTCCAAATGCCAAACTGGTCATCATGGGTGAAGGTGAACTTGAGCCGCAGCTACGCCAGCAAATTCAAGAATGCAATCTTTTAAATGATGTCATTCTCACAGGCTTTATTCCTTCCGCAGTCAAATATATTAAAGCCTTTGATAGTTTTGTCCTGCCTTCAATTCAAGAAGCATTTGGCCGTGTTCTTATCGAAGCCATGCTGGCGAAATGCCCGATAATTGCTTCCAGAGTGAACGGTATCCCTGAAGTAATGGGCGATACCGGCGAATTAATTAACGCGAAAGACAGCGTAGGATTCGCCAGAGCAATGCAACGTATCTATAATCTCACGCCTGAAGAAAGACAGCAGCTAGCTGAAATTGCATACCGTCATGTCTACGATAATTATTCTATTCCAGCTTTTTCACGAAGTTTTTGGGAGTTACCACCACTGTTAGTATGATTTTTTAAAAAATAGAAGGATCTTATGCGTATCGCTTTTACTTCCACCTTTGACTCACAGGATGTTCATAATTGGTCGGGTACACCGTATCACATGTCGCATGCACTCGCGAATGAAGGCATAAATATCGATTTTGTCGGCAAACTGAAACGCAAATTACCGCGGTTTTTCAAGCTTAAACAAACACTCAAACATTATCTATCCGACCAGCGCGAGAGTCCGCGCTTTAACGTTTTTGCCGCTCAAAAATATTCTGAACAGGCGGCGCAGAAAATTTCATCACTATCCGTAGATGCAGTCATCTCACCTCTCATTAACCCTATTGCATACCTGGATTGCAAGCAGCCACTCGTTTTATGGACGGATGCACTTTATGCGTCACTCATCGGCTTTTATCCACCATTTTCCAAACATTCATCCAGCACTATCATGCAGGGAAATGAAATCACCAGGGCATGTCTGTCACGCGTAAATCTAGCGGTTTTTTGCTCTGACTGGGCAGCGAACAGTGCTCGCGAAATTTATGGCATGAGCCGCGAAAAAGTGAAGGTAGTGCCGTTCGGCGCGAATATTGAATCGTGGCCGACACCAGCTGAAATCAGCAGCATCATCAGCCATCGGTCACAAAATAAAATTAAACTACTATTTCTGGCAAAAAGCTGGGAACGTAAAGGCGGCAATCTCGTTCTCGCCGTCGCGAAAGCACTGCATGAAGCTGGTTATCCAGTCGAACTCAGTATAATCGGCTATCACCCTCCTGGTATGACAACGCCACCTTCATATGTGAAGTGCCTTGGATATATCTCCAAACACACTCCGGAAGGCAGGCATCGCATTCAAAACGCGTTGTCTGATTCTCATTTCCTCTTTGTGCCGTCACGTGCGGAAGCCTATGGCATTGTTTTTTGTGAGGCCAATGCATTCGCGCTACCCTGTCTTACGACCCATGTCGGAGGCATCAGCACCATCGTCAAAGATAATGTAAATGGCATGACATTCGGCCTGGATGCGACCGTGCAGACATATTGTGATTACATCATCAATGTCATGAATGACCGCAAACGCTATGAGGAAATGGCAGCTGCTTCATACAATGAATTCACAACACGCTTGAATTGGCGCTCTGCAGCGCAGCACGTCAAAAAATTGATTCAGGAAATCTGATCGAACCCTTCATTATAATTATTTGAATGTCTCAAAAAGCAAAATTCACCCGCCGGACTGGCGAATTCATTTCACCAGCCCGGAACATGGTTGGTGATGATTAAATTCTATCAGTAGCGATCACGTTTACTGAGTCACCCTTGAAATAGTTTTTTGTAAATTCAGCAACTACTGCAGGGTCGTAAGTCTTACACGAGAAAATATCAATGTAAGCAGCATTTGTAGCGTTAGCAAAATGCCCGCTAATTAGGGAGGTCTCGATTAGCTGTACCATACTATAGCCAGCTACTTTTTCATCTTCGCCAAAATGCACAACCTGGCATTCGCCAAAGCGTTTCATTTCGATTAATTCACAAAGTTTTACCACATAATCACGTATCAGTTCAGCACTTCGGATGATCACAGGGTTGCAGTTTTTAACGTCAACGCTGCAGCTCAATCCCCAGCTTTCTTCAGGGGCAAAACATACTTCTCGAACACTCATATATACATTCTCGCTTAAAAAAGTTGATAGAAAAAATCACCATTCTGCCCGGGGCATCCGGGCAGAACGATAATCATAATAGAGATATTCTCAATCACCAATAATTATTTTAGGTCATGCTGGGCGGGGAGTCTGTGAGGACTCTGTCTCGAATGATTTGACCTTGTTTTCAAGCGTTTTTGCGGCAACTCCAAAGTTGTGTACCAGTGCGTATTTCGAAACGCCGGTGCGCAATTTGAAGAAGCCGTCTTTAGCGTTGATCGTGGGATATGAGCCGTCGGATTTTGGCCGCACGAATCCAAGGTCATCCTTTATAAAATCCTTGCTGGCATTTGCGGTAATGTCATGATACGCCATCAGCCAGACAGACAAATCCCTCCACAAATCAATCAAGGCAGAATCGACAACCACGTCATTAAATTTTGCGCCCATTTGCCGGATATCTTCCATGTATTCCTGCTGATGAGCCTTGAAATCACTCAATACATCAAGCGCATTGCCATAACTACTTTGAACTTTTTTAAGCTTTGCGCCCGCATCAGATGCTACTTTGATAGCAAATGTTAAAATTTCATGATTACGCTGATAACTGCAGCCAGTATCAGACATTGATGCCGTCATTCTCTCATCAATTCTTTGCATCCTTAAAATGGTACCTGTAATGACTGCACACTCATATTCATCAGAAGTCGGCTTGAATTTATTCCTTAATTCTTCAAGCTCGTGAAATTCCATAGACTCGCACATCTCGTGACGTGGATTTTCAGCAAAAATTTCTGCCGCACACTGATCTGCAGCAGCTTCCATGGATTTTACAGCTTCAACCTGTACATCAATATTGTCTGTTTGCACATTTCTCAGTGCACGTTCCAGTGACATAACTATTCCTCAAATTCCAATATTTGAAAATTCGCTTACATTCTCTTGAATCTGTGCATAAACGACGAGTTGTCTTTAGTATCGACGTCTTCCATACTTCTCACTGCAGCATCTGATCGACGCATCGTCTCAAGCTGTATACGAGGTTTCGGGCTAAGAATCTCAAGCGCATTTAATAACAAAGTTGTGAGACCTTTATATAACTTATCACTCGACTCACTATACATTTTGCGGTGCAACTCAAGCATCAATAATAACTGCTTATGCACATCAACCTCTTCATCCAGTAAATTGATATACTCTAAAGCCTTAGCATAATGTGTTGCATGCCACGCTCTCATATAAACTTTCAATGTGTCAACAGCTTCATCTTTAAAGCCGCTCAACTGTACTTTTTGTTTTGGAGTAAGTTTGAAGCTCTTTAATGCGGATCCCAGACCGGAAATACGCTTTTCATCAGTCAGGTATAAACCCACCTTGAGCTTAGCAACTAATGGATTAATGAACATATCATCGACGAAATCACAAATTCTTTGGAATGATTCAGCATAACGTTTAGATACTTCCAATCTTAATTCCGGACTGTCAACGTTATCATCATTAATACTTACTTTCACTTCAAGGTCCGCAACAAGATAATTCGGACACAATGTTTCGCATGCAGCCAACAATACCTTTGATGTATAGTTATATACCCTGATACTGTTAAGAGACTTCATTTCAGCATTCAACTTGATCACGTCAAGCAAGTGATCCTGCACATCGACACTCGCATGAAGTTTTTCAATTAACTCACGGACTTCCGTCTTATGTGCGCCATAAATATGCTCATGAAGATATTTTTGCAATTCCTTGATAGCTTCATCTCTGAAATTTGCCAGCGAAGACTTTTGTGTCTTCGTGAGATTGATATTCCTTACTGCATATACAAAAGTAGACAACTTCACTGTATCGTTAGATTCTGAGTATTCTTTCAACTCATTGACAAGTGGATTATCATACAAATCCTTGACAGTTTCGAATACCTCATTGAGAAATGTTCTTTCATTTGATGAAACTGATTTCGTATAAATAAGATGATCCTCATCTTCTTGGTAAGATGAAAAACCCTGTACAAACATTTTATCTGTTGTTGGAGAAGCAAATGCATCATATATACCTGCATCCTCCGCAGGCTCAAATAATTCCATTGCCAATTCATCATCATCTAATTTAATTCTCATACCTGCAAACATATCATCTTCCGTATTTAATTTCGGTGCTTCTGTTTTTTCTACAACTTCCGTTTCAACCGTCATTTCTGCTGCAACCGTTGTGACAGGTTCGACAACCGGAATTTCGGTTTTCTCAATTGTTTCACCTTCTACGGTCATAAAAGCTGTGACTGTCGGTGCAGACTTCATAACTGGCGCTGCTGACTTCTCTACAACTACTTCTTCTCGTGTCATTGAAGCCGTCACTGCCGCTTCTCGTTTAATAACGGGTGCTTTTGTTTTTTCTACCACTTCAGTTTCAATAGATTTCAATGCCGAGACTTTCACTTCTGGCTTCACAGCCGCTTCAATTTTTGATGCAGTCACTGCAGACTGCTTCGGAAGTGCATTGTATTGCTGGTTGGGAGCTCCTTTCCCTACCGGCACATGCGCTGTAACTGTTAACGACGGAGCAGCGCCCACTGTAGCTGCACGCGGCAATTGAGGTTTGCCAGTAGTAAACACCGTACCTTTGGTTTTAGAAAGCAATGGTGATACCGCAGGAGCAGTATGCCGCAAATCATTTTTTTCATCCCTGACAAGACTGGCATCATACTGTTTGATCAATTTATTCAGTTGCTCAGCAGCATGCAGATAATATAATGATATTTCCATTTTGGTGAGGCCAGTCGCGAGATGAAAGGCAAAATCTTCACTTGGATCAGACAGCGGGAAATCATCATTGTCATTTCTAAACACAACTGCATCGAGAGAGTGTTGATGTTTAATCAACCGGGTAATTTCTCTAAGTTCACTCTCTTTGAATACCTGCTGTGAATGATCAACTTTCAACTCTTTGTCAAACTTTGTCAGTCCATCCGCATGAATGAATCCAATTTTACTCACGGATTGCGGGTCTTTACTGACATAATACAATTCATCGCCACGTCGAACATATACATCTTTTGTTCTGATAACACTAAAACTATCACGATCAATTTGTCCAGCAGGAGACTCCATCACTACAAGAAAAGTATTCTTTGGTGCCGAATGCCCGGTCAGGCTTGCAATCAGTTTCAATTCTCTTTCACTCAACATACGCTGGCTGCGTATATCAAATAGCACGGCATCTTCTTTGCTTAATGTAATTGATTGAAATATTTTTTCATCTTGATTGATATAAAAGAGTTTATCGGCATAACGCACATAACTCGCGCTATATTTATGCTCGGCAATCTGATTCAGATTAGATTTTGTCGGCATCTCGGAAGCAATCACCCGATAGCAAGGACGCGGCCGTTTAACTTTATCAGCGGTTTTTCTATAAATTGAATACAACCACAATGATATTTCCGACCATTTATTACGTGTTTCTTTATTGTTGATGAAAGCCTGTTGTGAATGCTCCACCAACAGTTTCAATTCTTTGACTATCTCCTTCGTTTTTGAATTTAAATCCCTCAAATATAGTCCTTTCTTTACAACATTCATATGCGCAACACGGTCTGTTTCGCCAAAAATCGACAGGGCGTCCGCAATTAAATTCAGACTATCCTGAATTTTCTTATAATCTTCTGCGTCTCGCTGCGTGTTAGCCAGCTGTCTTTGATAGCTGCTCTCAAGTTCCAGCAGCAAACGCACCAAAACAGGTATTGAGTCTTTTGTCTCCATTTGCGAAATGGTATATTCTTGATCGTCTCGAATTTTAGCATCGCTTTTGCCTTCTTTCTTCCCCATTTCAGCAATATTGCCGATCAATTGATATGATTTAGTAATCTTTTCTTTAGTCAGGTATTCATCTCTTCTTTCTTGATCCAGCTGATCTTTTTTTAATTTAGTAGCACTAACCCGACTCTTCGTCATATCTGCCTCCATTAATGTCGTTTCAAAATAATATATAGCACGCAGAAATCGCGCCCAGCAATCACTGAAATTGCGTTTAAGAAAATGTTAAGAAGATTGTAATTTATTTGCCTGCTTACACGCGATTATCGATCTGTTAATAAGCATTTCTGCCTATAAAGCCGCGCAGAAAAGTCAAAAAGATAATTTTAAAATCAAATCCAAGTGACCAGTTGTTGATGTAATATAAATCATACTCGACTCTTTTTTGCATTTTCTCCAACGTATCTGTCTCACCGCGCCAACCATTTATTTGTGCCCAGCCGGTAATTCCCGGCTTGACGTAATGACGCTGCATATAAGTATGAATGACATCTTTATATTGTTCATTATGCGCCAGCGCATGTGGACGCGGCCCAACAATCGACATGCGGCCCTGCAAAACATTGATAAATTGCGGCAGTTCATCAAGACTGGTGCGGCGCAAAAAGCGCCCGAATGGCGTAATACGTGCATCATATTGCTTCGCCTGAGTCACTTTGCCGTTTTCTTCTGCATGCACATACATAGTGCGAAATTTATAAACATTAATGATGCGGCCGTCCCACCCCAGACGCTGCTGTTTGAAAAGAACTGGCCCGCGTGAACTGAATTTGACTCCAAGGGCAATCAGACACAAAAGAGGACTAATTGCGAGCACGATAAATGCACTGATAATGCGGTCTTCTATCGCCTTCACCAGCCGATTGGCACCCATCATGGGCGTGGTGCTGATGTTCAGTACAGGAAACCCTGCGACATCGCTGATGGAATGATTAATCAGGTCCAGATCAAAAATATCCAGCACAAATCGCGTCGTAATTGTTTCATGCCGCAGAGAATATAAAATTTCTTTCACTCGTGCCTCTGCCCGCAGCGGCAGTGCCAGCCATATTTCATCAACATGTTTTAATTTCAGGAAATTTCCGAGATCTTCCGGAGTTTGCAGGACAGGAATCTTACACAATTTTTCTGGCTTGCATCCCGCATGATCATCCAGAAAATAGATGATGCGGAACCCAGTCCACAACGCCTGCTGCACGGTTGATGCAAAACGCACGCCTAGCTTGCCGGCGCCAAAAATCACGACAACACGCTCATTCATTCCATGCGCACGCATGAAGCGTAAAAATAATAACAATGCACAGCGGTATGAAATCAGCACAACCAACGCCGAAGCCATCCACAAACTAAACCAGACACGCGAATATATTTCACCCGTTTTGGTAAAGAATGATAAACCAGCCAGCAGCAGCATCAGTACCACCAGTGCCTGAATTAATTTCAGAAAATGACTAATTAATCCCTGACCGCGCACAGATGTATATATGCTAAAAAATGAGAATACAACGGGAGTTGCTGCCGCACCGATCAATAATCCCAAAAAATATTCCGGAGATACATCCCATGAGTTAAATTTGAAATAATATGTGATGAAACCTGCGCCAAATACAACTGTCATATCCAGTAATCGGATTAACAGTGACAATGTTCGCCAATATTCCTTTAACAATCCTTTAGGCAGCATATTTCGTATGGTATCCTTGAAATAAATCGTCATTCCCGCGAAAGCGGGAATCTCATGATTATGGGCTTGTATTGTAATGTAACGGACTATCCATGAAAACAGCAATCGTATGCGACTGGCTGGCAACACCAGGCGGCGCAGAAAAAGTTATTGGACAAATCATAAACTGTTACCCGGATGCGGATATTTTTGCTGTTATTGATTTTGTTGATCAGGAACATCGCGATTTTCTGCATAACAAATCTGTCACCACAACTTTTATACAAAAGCTGCCGTTCGCCAAAACCAAATACCGTTCTTATTTACCATTCATGCCGCTGGCAATCGAGCAGCTGGATGTCACAGGATATGATCTGGTGATCTCAAGCTCTCATGCTGTCGCCAAAGGTGTGATCACTGGACCCGATCAAGTCCATATCAGTTACGTACACTCACCCATGCGCTATGCGTGGGATTTACAGTTTCAATATTTAAGAGAAACCGGGCTTGATAAAAAATGGCGGGGATGGCTTGCACGCTATTTTCTACATAAATTACGTATGTGGGATTTACGCAGCGCCAGCGGAGTCGACCACTTCATCGCCAACTCACAATTCATTGCGCGGCGTATCCAGAAAATTTACCGCCGTGAAGCAACCGTCATTTACCCGCCGATAGACACTGACACATTCAAACCAGGTTTCGGCAAACAGGAATTTTATCTCACCGCCTCACGTCTGGTGCCGTATAAAAAGATAGATTTGATTGTAGAAGCATTCCAGCAGCTGCCAGATAAAAAACTGGTTGTCATCGGTGACGGCCCGGAAATGGAAAAAATCAAAAACAAGGCAGGATGCAATGTCGAAATTGCGGGCTATCAATCCAATGAAATATTAATTGCTCACATGCAGCAAGCAAAAGCATTCATCTTTGCAGCGGAAGAAGATTTCGGGTTACTCCCCGTCGAAGCACAAGCCTGCGGCACACCAGTGATTGCCTACGGCAAAGGCGGTGCGCTGGAAACCGTGCGCGGCATCAGCCGATCACAGCCGACTGGAATCTTTTTCGATGAACAAACCGCACCCGCCATCGTGCAAGCTGTGAAAACTTTTGAATACCAGCCCGAATTATTTACTCAGGAAGCCTGTGTGCAAAATGCGGTGCAGTTTCATCCGGAAAATTTCAGAAGAGAACTGAAAAAATACGTTGCCGATAAATGCAAAGACATCATTGCACACGATCATTACACTCATTTGGAAAATCTGGTGACAGAATGACAACTATTATTCCAGTGATACTATCGGGCGGCGCCGGATCGAGATTATGGCCGG
>DATJFK010000041.1:0-38717 GCA_035495675.1 Gammaproteobacteria bacterium | reverse complement strand
TTTCTAAAGCCTGACTTCATCGAAAAATTAAGCAAAGTGCTGAGAGATAATCAATTGAACGCTTGATACATACTCTCTATCACTGCTTTATCATTTTCGCCTTGCTGATTTGTCGCACCCGACCAGACTTTGCCTTCCGGAAGTTTGCAATCAGCTTCATTCTGTGGACCAATTGATATAAATTCTTTGGTTTTGATGATCGGGCATTCACAGACAGCTTTGGCAGCTTGGCCTTTCTGATCGCTGACTTTGCATCTGATGCCAAAACAATTTGCCCAGGCAAGCGGCTGATCAGACTTGCACACACCTTTATGAGAACTTGTATTGCCGCCAACATTCGCAAATGAAAAATTGGAAGTCACACTTTGTAGTTGACCATCTTTCACCTCAGGCTGCGAAGTTGAATATTCATGCGGCCCAACTGAAGTGCTGTCTTTATCCAGCATTCCGCTGCTTATCCCAAAGACTTTGCAAGTACACGATGCCATATCCGGCTGAGATTTTGAAACATCACAAATCGCTGTCGAGCATAATGCATACGGCATATTTGTAATGCCATATAGATACGAAACTGAATCAGGTTTATTTAATTCCTGACCCTTTACCTGAAATTTACATTGGATATTTGATGTTGTGACATTTCCGCAAGAAATTTTTGTGACTGAGCTGGCAGTAATCGCAGCAACGGCTGAGGAAAACAATGCAAGAGAAATAAAGATTAATTTCTTCATGATAAATTCCTTTTTCATGGTGTTGCGACATTATATCAAACGATGATCATAATAACACCATCATCTTGATGTATTCACATCAAAGCTGGAGATGTATATTATTAACCAAATTTTTTTATGGAAGCATGAACTCAAATGAATAATTCATTAATCACTCATCTTGCAGAAGAGCTCGATTCTCATCTTAAAAGCAGAACGACATTAGCCACCATCACCAGCCAGCATCCTGACTTAACCATTGAAGATGCCTACGAAATTCAAAAACAAGGCGTTCTACTGCGCGAGCTGCGCGGCGAAAAAATCGTCGGTTACAAAATGGGGCTGACGTCCGTCGCCAAGCAGCAACAAATGAATATCACAGCGCCGATTTCAGGTGTGCTTACCGATAAAATGCAGGTACAAAACGATCGTGAAATTTTATTAAAAAATTACATACAACCGAAAGCGGAAATGGAAATTGCATTCATCACTAACATGGATTTGCGAGGTAATGTTTCAGCAGAAGAAGTACTTCATGCATGCGGCGGTGTATGCGCAGCAATTGAAATTATTGATTCACGCTTCATTGATTTCAAATTCAAGCTGATTGATGTAATCGCTGACAATTGCTCCGCAAGCGGCTTTGTTTTGGGAACGATCATCAAACCTGACACGATACAATTCGATAACCTTGATATGAATTTCAGTGTTAATGATACTGTTATCGAACACGGAAATTCACATTCAGTATCAGGCAACCCCATTAATTCATTAGTGATGCTGATAAAACACCTGGATAAGGAAGGTTCTTATTTAAAAGCAGGCAGCATTGTGCTAACCGGAACACCGACCAACGCAATCACTCTTAAATCAGGACAGCACCTGGTTAACAACACAGGAAAAATTGGCAAAGTATCTCTGCGAGTTACTAGCGGTGAATAAAATATATTGCATCAACCATGTATAATCCTGCCAATAGGAATTCAATGTTGAATTAATCCCTGTCTGACTAATTTCAACGTATAAACGCTTTCGCGACAGAGCATTTTGCGTATATTGTAAGATATTACAACAGTGATGAGCATCGGGAGCACAGCATCAAAAGTCTCCGTAATTTCGTAATTCAATATTACTGAAGTTGCTAATGCACCCGTCATGCCGCTTGTCATGCCCGCCATTCCCGCCAGCGTAAAAATGGCAGGATGAATATCTAATCCCGGGAAATACGAATACAATACCAACCCAAACCAATTACCCAATACAGCACCGGTGAATAATGACGGAGAAAATATTCCACCAGATGAGCCGGTACCAAGTGATAAGCAAGTCGCTGCAATTTTGCACGCAATCAGAATAAGCAGTAACCGCGGATCTAGAATCAAAGCATCCAGACAATCTTGAATTGTCGCAAAACCAACACCATCAATATAATAATGATCGAATTTAATCGATACTAAATAAATCATCACGCCAATGATAAACATTCCGGTAATATGACGAAGATATTGATTTTTAAATAGTGCATTAAATACATCTTCAGTTCGATAAATGCCGCGGATAAAAAATGTTGACATCAAGCCAGTAAAGATACCAAGCACAACGAAAAATAATAACGATTGCAAGTATGCATGCTGTAATGGAGAATAATTTGCGCCATATATCGAAAACATCGGACCAAAGCCGAGAATACTTCCCGAGACAAAATATGCTGCAAACGCGGCGACAATAATCAGGAATATGTTTTCAACACTATAAACAAATAAAAATAATTCAATTGCAAATGCTGCGCCCGCAAATGGAGCTCTGAATATTGCAGCTGTGCCAGCAGCAACACCTACAGTAATTAAAAGTTTTCGCTCTGTTACCGTCACATTAGCAATATCACTAATAATGCTGCTAATCATCGCACCTATTTGCGCAGCTGGCCCTTCTCGCCCAATAGAAGCACCACTACCAATTGAAATTGCCGAAGCAACTGCTTTTGCCAACGATACACGCTCGTTAATTTCACCATTTTGATGCTTAATTGCATAAAACAATTTCGGTATACCAAGGCCGCGCTCATCATTCGCAAATGTTTTGATAATCCATATAACCACGATGCCGCCAATCACAGGCACTAAAATTATACCTGCGCCCCACGCGTTTACCGGAGTATGCGTAGTTATGCGGTAAAGCACATCAAATTTCCCCGAAAAAAATAAATTATGAGAAGCAGCAACCATCAGGCGAAAAAATATCGCACCAACACCTGCTAAAATGCCGACAAGCACGGCGAGTAGAAATAGATAAGATAATTTTTTGATAGCAGCACGCATCAGACATCATCCCTTACATCGATCATCCTTTTAGTCTATGCGATATTATCACTTGATGACGCACATTTGTCATTTTTTAACATGAAATGTCCGGGAAAAAAAATCAGGCCGGGTAAAACCCGGCCTGACTTGAGAGATTTAGCTTTCCGAATTAACCAAAGTTGTAGGTTAAACCAGTTGATACCAAACCAATTGTTGAGTAGCTGTAATTGCTGAATGAATCAATAACTGCATTTGCCTGTACAGTCCAGTCAACATTTTTGGAAACGCCAACAGCGAAACCAGCACCCAGCATTGGGTCGGTAACGCTTGAGCTGCCGCCGCTAGTTGTGAACAAGTGAGCCGCACCAACTTTACCAAAAATGCTTGCGCCGTATGTGCCGACATTGAGAGGAATCATACCTTTCAATGCAACGTCAACGCCGTTCAAACCAATACCGTAATAGGTGTAGCCGATTTCTGGTGCCAGATAGTCATTCACTTTGTAACCAGCATTTACGTTAATACCAGCTTTGCTGAATGTTGTGCTGTGGATGCTAGAGAAGCTGTAAGAAGTGAAGTTAACGCCAACAGAACCATCAACGTATAAACCTTTCATGTCTACTGAACCAGCAGCAGCTGAAGAAATAGCGGCTACTGATAAGCCCATGATTGCAAATAATGTTTTTAAACTAGACATAATAACGAAATACTCCTCAGTTTTATTTTTGTTATTGTTCAAGACATCAATCGATTTGAACAGGGCAATTATTTCACATAAGCTATCCATGTCAAGAATAAATGACCAGTTTCACTCCAATATGAAAATTTTTGTTCATTTGTGTTGATTTATTGATCACAATTCGTATAATTGTCGCTCAAATTATTCACAAAGCGAGACTAACATGAAAAAAATAATACTCGTCAGCTCACTTGCTCTAGCCCTGAGCAGCTGCGCAATCGAACCCATGATGTTTGGCATGCCGGAATCCCAATTCAAAGCGCTGCCAGCCAATCAGCAAAATATGGTGATCAAGTCATACAATGAACGCCAGCGTATCAAAGCAGAAAATGAAGTAGCGAATAACGTCATTCATGCTGTTTCAACATTAAGTGACACCGCACTTAAAAATAAGCAATAAGAAAACACATGTAGTTGGGCTTGATCCGCCATCGCACTAAATGCATCGACGTGACACGCCCAACCAGCAAAAAATCCCTCCTGATTTTCCTCAAATCTCTCAACTGTCGAAGTTAAATTCTGATACCATACATTCCAATAAAAATTTTTTATAAGGAAATTTATTTATGCACTCATCATATTCAAATGCAGAAGAATTTACCGCAGCCATCATTACCGCCGCATTACAGCGTGATAACATTACGTTGTTAAATATGCTGGCTCACAAAAATGATGCAGCGAAAAATAGTTTGAAAGAAGCTGTATATGCACTGGCATCGACAGGAGATTTTGAAACTGTTAATTATCTAATCGATGAATTTGATGCCAATCGTTATGTGGCCGCAGATGGCTTCATTAACGGCGGATTCAAGGAACATTATGATAAATTCACACACGCCCAAGCCTCAGAAAAAAGCGATAAAATGAATCCCTTATATTTCATACAACAGCCATATTCACTTGAAGAATATATAACGATTCTCGCCTACGCCGCGATGCTGGATGATAACCGCGCCATGATTGAAGTTCAGGAAGATGGAGCAACGAAGGGAATCAACGTGAAAAATGCATTATCCGAAGCCGTATATAGACTCGCGAAAGCCGGCGTAGCAGATGCATCACTTAGACTTGTTAATGATTATGGGGCAAATCGCCACGCAGCTACGACGGGATTTGCTGAAGGCGGCCATGATGAATTCCTGGCAATCTTAATTGCCAGCAGCCTCATGCACAATAAAGAAATTAAAATGGATGTCGTTGCCGAAGGTTATGCCAAGTCAGGAAATGTGGCTGGAATAATCAATTTATATAATGATGATTTACTCACACAGGAAACAGCGTTAGATCTCTTAAAAACAAACAGCACAGAAACAAATGTTGCTGAATTCAATCTCGCTGTCGCCAAAAAAGAAAGAATCGCAGCAGAAAGCGAAGCCGCACGAAACACTAAATTACTCGATGAAATGAAAGCCGCCATGACAGCTCCAGCTGCTGAGCCTGTTAAAGTAGCAGTTCATCCTTCAACTATTTGGGCTTGCTCACCACTCAGCAAGAATATAGGCAATGCATCTGATATGGTGAATTTCCTGAGAACGAAACAACCGGGATGTAACTGACCCCGTCATTGCGAGCCCCTCGTTTTTTGCGGGGCACGGCAATCCATCATTTGTTGTTGGGTTACACGCAAAAAGCGCGCTAACCCAACCTACAACTATAGATACAACCTATCATAACAATAATTCCTCCTTTATTGCTCAAATAATTGAGAATCATTATCATTTGCACATCTTAAAAAATAATAATGGTTTTAATCTAATGAAGAACAACAATATTATCGTCGCCGAACAGCTTGAGCAGTCTCATCTTGATAAACTGATAGCGAATGACATTACAGCAGTCATGATCAAACAGTTTTATTTTCAAGATAATGCAGTGAAAATCGCTGATAAAATCATTGCATCCAGCACGGTCGAACAATACACGCATGAGTTGAAAATTGATGATGAATTGCATCAGGAATATCTAGGCGTTGACCGCGAAGGCATGCCGTTTAATTTGCTGTATGACACTAGCAATCAAAACCTTATTAATAAATATTATGTTTCAGCACGTGAGAATATTGCCCGCATCCGCAGTTACGCCGCACCTGCCATGACACCTATTGATAAACTCCGCCTGGAACTAGATGAAAACTATACTTACGGCGCCATGATTGCAGCGTTTCAACAGCGAAAAATGCTTGCCGGCATTGGCCGCCTTTCACACGCGGAAATGTCACACATGAGTGAAAATCCGCCGCATTTTGATGCGCTGCCGGTAAAATTTGCCGCGTTATCGCAGCAATTTGCCGCGAATATATATCTGAAAGTGCCTGAAGAAGGCGGCGAACTGGAATTATGGGATACCGCGCCGATGACACCACTTTCCATCGTTCCTGACGACTGGCGTTCACATTTGCCGCCGTCAATGCTGCTAAAACCAGAAGTCGGCGACCTCATTATTTTCAACTGCCGCAAACCGCACGCCATTCGCAGTTTCACAGGCGAACCGCGCGTCACCATGCAAGTGTTCATCGGTTATCAGGAAGAAAAGCCGCTGCAGCTCTGGAATTAACATCATGATCAAATACAGAATTATGCGCGATGATGACATTGACGCTGCATCTCAATGCATCGCGCATACATTTACAAAGCATGAACCAATCACCTCTCTTCTGCAAATTGACGCTGCAGATTTTAGAATATTTGCCGCGGCAACATGCAGACAAATCATCGCGCAATCACTTTCTGTCGTCGCTGAATATAATAGTGAGATCGTAGGCGTACGCCTTGCAGCGAAACGCGGCAGCTACCAGTCACTGCATCCACATTGCAAAAAAATGCAATTCATCTCTGCATTCCTGCGCGCACTTCACGACACTGCACCGTTCAAAATTAATAATAATCTGACTTGCCTGCACCTCATTATGATGGGTGTAGCGGAGGAATATCATAACCGGGGGATAGCACAACAATTACTGCAGTTCACCCTCGAAAATGCAAAATCCCGGGGCTTTCATTCGGCGATTGCTGAAGCCACAAGCCCGGTGACCCAGCATATATTTTTGAATAAATTCGGATTTGCCCTGATCAACAATCTTGCTTATAAAAATTTTCGACATGAAAATCAAACCATGTTACAAAGCATGCCAGATGAAACCCCAACCTGCGCTTTATTGGAAAAATATTTATGAATAAAGAAGAATTCCGCCGGCATGCACATCAACTTATTGACTGGATTGCCGATTATCAGACGAATGTGGAAAATTATCCGGTTAAATCCACATGCAAACCAGGTGACATCATTGCACAGCTGCCAGCATCTGCGCCGGTAGACGGTGAATCATTTGAAAATATATTTGCTGATTTTGAGAATACCATCTTGCCCGGCGTTACACACTGGCAGCATCCAGCATTTTTTGCATATTACCCTGCGAATACCAGCCCGCCATCGATACTCGCTGAAACACTGATGTCTGCTTTAGGTGTGCAAGGTATGAGTTGGCAGACATCACCTGCAGCAACTGAACTCGAAGAACGAGTCATGCAGTGGTTAGTTGAGTTACTCGGTTTACCGAATAACTTCACCGGCGTGATTCAGGATTCGGCATCCAACAGTGCATTATGTTCCATCATCACCGCACGCGAAGCGGCATCGGATTTTGACGTTAACCAACATGGTTTATATCAACAAAAACCTTTCACTTTATATTGCTCTGCCGAAGCACATTCATCGATTGAAAAAGCAGTAAAGATTGCAGGACTCGGCAGTGCAAATCTCCGCAAAATTCCTGTCGATGAAAATTTTGCGATGAAGACGGACAACTTGCTGGCTGCGATTGAAAAAGATATCGCTGACGGCTTGTGCCCGTTGTGGGTTGCAGCAGCGCTGGGAACAACTGGTTCAACAGCATTCGATCCGCTGCGCCGCATCGGTGAAATCAGTGAGAAATACAATTTATGGCTGCACGTTGATGCTGCATATGCAGGTACCGCGTTTATTTTGCCGGAATTTCGTTATCTCGCTGACGGCATGGAATATGTCGACAGCTTTGTATTCAATCCGCATAAATGGATGCTGACGAATTTTGACTGTTCTGCATATTTCGTCCGCGACAAAAATTTACTCGTGAATACATTTTCCATTCTGCCGGAATATTTAAAAACCCGCGAAGATACGCAAGTGAATAATTACCGCGACTGGGGCCCGACATTAGCGCGCCGTTTCCGTGCATTAAAATTATGGTTTGTACTGCGCTCATACGGCCAGGATAGCTTGCGCAATTTGATCAAATCACACATTGAACTCGCTCAAGACTTGATGATAACCATGCAGAATACACCAGGTTTTGAAATCATGGCGCCGAATGTATTGAATAACATTTGTTTCCGCTATCATCCGCAAAATATTAATGATCAGGAAAAACTGAATCAATTAAATTTACAGTTAATGGAAACATTAAACGCGACGGGAAAACTTTATCTCACGCACACGAAATTAAACGGCAATATCGTGCTGCGCATGGTGATTGCACAGACTAACGTGAACAGAGAACATGTTGATAAGGCGTGGGAGCAAATACAACACACTGCAACCCATTTACCCTTATAGACTATACATCAGACTTCGTCCAATTTATAATGGCATTATAAATTGGACGAATCGAGGTCGCGAATGTACCTGCAACGCACGCTAGATTTCTATTTAAAACAAGTAGATAAGCAGTTCCCTGTGCTGCTGGTCACCGGTCCGCGCCAGGTTGGAAAAACCACTTTATTACGTCATTTAAGTCACAAAATCCGTACTTATGTCACGCTTGATAACCCCAATCATGCTCAATTAGCCAGAGAAGAACCTGAGCTTTTTTTACAGCGATTTCAGGCACCGATACTCATTGACGAAGTACAATATGCTCCAGAATTGCTGCCTTACATCAAAATGCATGTCGATGAACAGCATCAATCTGGTGAGTACTGGCTGACTGGATCGCAGCAATTTCACCTCATGCGAGGCATTTCAGAAACGCTCGCAGGACGCGCCGGCATTGTTAACTTGCTCGGCTTATCGCTAAAGGAAATTCAAGGTCATCCGCAAGTTGCAGAACCATTTTTACCAATTGCCTCACAATTGAAAATGCGCGCGAAACATTCGCCCCAACTTTCATTAAATGAAATATATGAAATTATCTGGCGCGGCTCGTTTCCCGCTGTAATTACACAAAATCTAGACCGTGATTTATTTTATAGTTCTTATGTACAAACTTATTTGCAGCGCGATGTGCGTGATCTTGCCAATGTCGGTGATGCCAGTATATTTTTAAAGTTTTTACGCGCGGCTGCGGCGCGTACCGGGCAATTATTAAATCTTTCTGAAATCGCGCGAGATACTGGCATCACCCCAAGCACAGCTCGCAGCTGGCTTTCTATTCTGGAAACATCAGGCATTATTTACTTACTTGAACCTTATCATAACAATATAACCAAACGTATGATTAAAACGCCTAAACTATATTTCCTTGATACTGGTTTATGTGCTTATTTAACGGAATGGTCAACCCCGGGAACATTAGAAGCAGGCGCCATGTCAGGTGCAATCCTAGAGACATTTATATTTACGGAAATTTTAAAAAGTTATTGGCATAACGGCAAGCGGGCACCGATTTATTACTATCGCGATAAAGATAAAAAAGAAATTGACTTGCTCATCGTCAAAGATGACATCATCTACCCGCTGGAATTTAAAAAAACTGCCCGCGCTGACAAACAACTGATAAAATCTTTCGATGTACTAAAAAAACTCGGCAAAGAAATAGGTGAAGGGGGTTTGATTTCTCTTGTCTCGACACTTCTGCCGTTAACAGAATCAACACATGCGATTCCCGTAGGGTTGCTTTAACAACATTGTTGACGACTCATCAATGACTTCGGGGCCGGTTCATCATGATCCGGCCCCGCTCCCTATCTAACACTCATCCTTAAAGCTTCATCCGTGGTTCCATTTCCTTTTCATCTGGATCTCCATCGGTAACATCCATTATCCTTGGCTGATTGTATTCATCAACACTATTGGCAACAGCTGGTTCATCAACGTTCTCTTGTTCACCCACCATAAGAGACACGCCTGTAACAAAACCTTCTCGTCGGCCTTGCAGTCTGCTTTGTGCTAACTTTTCTTCAAGCTCGCTAACTGTGAGGATTTGTTCATTTTCAGCAACTGCGCGATATTTCACACCTTTAACATGCGCATTCAGGAAGTTGACAATTTCCGCTGTGCTATGCAAATTCTGATCTTCAACTTTCTTTCCATCGTATAAACCTTGCAAATGTAATTCAGTTACCTTATCCGGTTTACCTTCTTTTAATTTAGCTAATTCTTCAGCACGGTCTTGCTCGATAAGCGGATAAAAGTGTACATCCACACCATAATCTCTTAATACTCTAGCCAACTCCACGAGACTATGAACTTCTTTATCAACTTCAACTCCCTTGATTTTCCCTTTCACAGTAAACTTTGCAGAACGCTCAGTCACTTCCTTAAGATTATACTCATCAAAGCCATTCCTGCATTTGAGCACTAATTCATTAAATGACATAAAAATATCATGTGATGACTTGATAGAATCATACGCACCTTGCGGGGAATAATAGTGTGATCTTCCGTGACCTTGATGGTCAACTCCAGCGTAATAATATTTGCCATCAATTGACACATTTGTGCGCTCTAAAATCTCTTTCAACCTTTGCATGAATCAATTCCTCAATAATTATTAATTATTCTATATTTTATTTTCTGAACAATCTTTTTTAAAAATACATCACAATATCAAACCTAGAATACACACACGAAATTCAAATGCAAATAGATTTGTATTTGAATTTTAATTTACAGGAATATTTGTACATTTGTTTGCATAACTGCACTAATAAAATTCGATTCATGCTAATGACATCGAAATAATAATCACGTACAGTGATTTTCGTTACAATTTTTTTAACAATACAAAAAGGGAATATCAAATGAAATTTCGTTTATCAATATTAATGACAGGATTAATTCTTGCTAATGTTGCAACTGCTGCGACTGAAGTGAATTTACGCATGCAGCCTGCATCTTATATGCAAAAACAATTATCATCGCAAAACGAAAAAGTAAAATTTAAAACCATTCGCACTGATGTGGATTTCAACAATACTGCGCACACACGCATTCAACAAATGTATGACGGCATTCCCGTCTGGAATGCAACTGGCGTCATTCACTCGCCAAATGCCGGAAAAACTGCGAAACGCGCATTCGCACCAATTCATGACAATACTACTATGAATGGCGTAATTTATGAAAATCTGGAAAAAGATTTACGCAAAACTTCAGCGTTAACTTTCAACAAAACATCTCAGCAAAAAGCATTGTTGACTGCTAAGAATTCATTCACGAAAAAATTCCGCGCACCAGTCAATAATTTCACCAATGAAAAATCACAAATGATCATTTTTGTTGATGATAATAAACAGGCACATTACGCGTACCTGACCAGCTTTGATTATTACACTGCCAATTCCGCAACACGCCCGACATCCATCGTTGATGCTGCAACACAAAAAGTGTACCGCACCTGGGAAGGGTTATATTTTGCAAATTCAAAAGAAGCAGCAATAGCTGCAGCACGGGCAAAGTTTGCTAAAAGCCTGGAAGATCAAGATGATGACAAATTACCAGAAGGTGTTTATGAAATCATTGTTGGCGGCATTGGCGGCAACATAAAATCTGGTGAAATTGTTTATGACGGTAAGCAAACGAAAGAACCAAATGCAATCGCCAGAGATTTTGACTGGGAAATGACACCAGGAATGCACACCAAGTTTACCATGTGCGCCCTATGGAATAAGGATATCAGAGTTCTTGATGTTGCATATGACAATGAAAAAGTTGTCTCCACATGCATTCCGAATTTTCAGCAACATAACAATGTTCACTGGATGAACATGGATAAAGGCTTAACACGCTGGAACAATGATGAAATGAATGACGGTTATTCACCATCATTAGATGCATTTTATGCAGCGCAGGCAATTAAAAACATGTATCAGGACTGGTACAACGTTCCTGCCTTGATTGATCAAGATGGCAAACCGATGAAATACACCATGCGCGTTCACTTCGGCCGCAAGTTTGATAATGCATTCTGGGACGGCAGACAAATGACGTTCGGTGACGGCGGCACCATGTTCTATCCGATGTCATCTCTAGGTGTAGCTGCACATGAAATCAGCCACGGATTTACCGACACGTATTCACACATCAGCGGCGAATATCCGCAAATGGGTGCACTGCATGAATCGTTCTCTGACATGGCAGCAATCGCGACTGAAAATTACACGACTGGCACAAATGGCTGGGATCTCGGCCGCGAAGTCATGAAGAATGAAGGCGCGCTGCGTTATCTGGATAATCCAACCAAAGACGGAAGCTCCATCGATCACATGAAAGATTTCGATGAAACCGAAGCACACGGCGGCGCCGGCATCACCAACAAAGCGTTTTATTTGATGGCGACATCCAAAGGCTGGAACACTCACAAAGCATTTGATGTCTGGGTCAAAGCCAACATGCACTACTGGAACAGCAGTATGCAAACATTAGGCGAAGCCGCTTGCGGTGTGGTCGCAGCAACTAAAGATTATGGTTATAACGTTGCTGATGTGCGCATTGCATTTGCGAAAGTTGGTATTGATACGGATACATGTCAGGCAGCCAGTTAATCCCGCAGATCTTATAGAAATGTAGCCCGGGTTAGCGCGCTTTTTGCGCGTAACCCGGGGTGATGATAAATTCCCGGATTACGCGCAAATCGCGCGCCAATCCGGGAATGAAATAATTTATTGTCAGGGCTCTCAAAGTCACCTTTTGTTTAATTTCAATAAGTTACGCCACCCAAACTACTTGCGGACTCGTCTATACTTATAGCATAAATATTCTATAAATAGGTTGATTCGCCATGAATTCGAGAGAACCTGAGCTGCCAGAATTTATCACATCTGAATTGAAAATTTACTGGGAAAGTTATAAGAAAAATCAGAAGCAAAATAAAGGCAACGTGAGCCACAAATCAAATAAAAGTAACATTGATAAAGCGACGTGCATCAATAAATTAGTCGCGTTAAAGGGAACTGACAGAAAAAATCCGTTTCTGTTATATCAATGTTTTGCAGAAAATCCACCTAATCCTGATGATGCTGAATACCCGGTTTATCGTGCAGTATTATTCGTTATCTCACGTAAACCAGGCGTACAGGTCGAGTTTCTAAATCAAAAGAAGCGAGATCGTCTGGAAAAATTAGCTGGCGCATTACATAGTTTCACCGAACATAACCTTAATAAATCATTGTTTCCGCTTATCACACAACACAAACATCCAGACAAATTCGTCGATGCACTGATCATTTTACAAACTGAAAATCTCCTTGATGATTTTCTCATTCAACTCATTTCATCTCATACTAATCCAGTTGAAGCGGCAAACGGTGTTATCAAATTATACGATAAACCAGATACAAAAAAGCATTGCCTCAGTATTCTTAGCAACAGGTCACCAGATCATGCTGCAACCGCATTACAATTATTATCCAGAGAAAATCAACTGCAAGAAAATAAATATATTGATAAAATCGTGACGCATATCGACCCCAATTCTGCTGCAAATGCATATTTAGATTTGAAGAATGCTGCAGTCGATAAGAGGATTTTTTCCGCTTTTATTAACGATGCATTACAGTCAAACCATCCTCATTCAGCGGCAAAAGGATTATTATCATTACATGAGAAATTATGTGATTCAAATAAAAATAAAGAAGCATTTCTTTCAATTTGCAATCACATTGATAAAGCCGATGAAATCATTGCAGCAATAAATAATAGGAATGAAATTGAATCAATATTACATCATCCTATGAAATATAATCTCATGAAAATTTTATTAAAATTACAAAATTCAGATTTATTAACACCCGTTAATATTGAAATATTATTGGCACAAGCTAACTCTACATTACTTGATGACAAATTTTTTAAATCAGTGTGGCAACATCAAAAGAAGTCGCTCACTCAACATGATTTCAATAAAATTTTGGCGCATATGAAATTTATCAATGAAAGTAAAAACATCCCTCATCCTAAATCCAGCCGCATTCAGCTTGGTTTTATTCGCAAAAGCCCGCACAAAAACTTAGCGATGGATGACGATCAGAAAAAAACACGTGATAAATCGCCAAGAAAATAAAATTAATTTATAATGATTTTTTATATCGTCAAGGATGACATCGTGACCGTTAAAACCCTGCCTGGACAAAACGCTCTGCGCTTTATCATCCTGCTTGGCATCGTCAGCCTGTTTTCCGATATGGTTTATGAAGGTGCGCGCAGTATCACCGGTCCGTATCTCGCCGTATTAGGCGCAAGCGGCACTGTCGTTGGCGTTGTTGCAGGCTTTGGCGAGGCGATTGGATACATGCTTCGCATCATTTCCGGATGGTTAGTTGATAAATCTGAGCGTTACTGGTTGATTGCGTTTATCGGGTATTTAATGAATTTTATCGCACTGCCCATGCTCGCACTCGCAACAACATGGCAAATGGCAGCCATACTTATCATTATTGAGCGCATAGGCAAAGCCATTCGCACGCCAGCACGTGATGCCATGTTGTCTTATGCGAGTCAAAAAGTTGGCCGCGGCTGGGGATTCGGGCTGCATCAAGTCCTGGACCAGCTCGGTGGAATGATTGGACCAACTATAGTTACTGCAGTCATATTTATTAAATCAGACTATCAACTTGCATTCGCTTTTCTCGCAATTCCAGCAGTCATTTCATTTTTCATATTGCTGAATGCAAAGCACCAATATCCGAACCCACAACATCTTGAAATTGAAAATCCCGCATTGAAGCATGAAAACAAATTACCGGAAAATTTCTGGATTTATCTCGCCGGAACCAGCTTGATAGCCGCAGGTTATGTTGATTTTCCACTTGTAGCATATCATTTTGAAAAAGCAAAAATATTGACACCATTATGGATTCCAATTTTTTACATTTTCGCTATGGGTTCAAGCGCAGCATCCGCATTATTTTTCGGATGGATTTATGACCGCTTCGGCGGCGCTTCTCTCATGCTTGCAATAATTTTTTCCGCATTTTTCCCGCCATTTGTATTTCTTGGCGGCTTTTCATTATCATTAATCGGCATGGTTCTTTGGGGCATTGGTATCGGTGCACAGCGCTCACTTCTCAAAGCAGTCGTAGGTGACATGGTAACTAAATCAATCCGCGCAACAGCATACGGTGTTTTCAATACCGGGTATGGTTTCGCATGGTTTCTTGGCAGCGCATTAATGGGATATCTTTACGATGTTTCCATTCCCGCACTCATCGCATTTTCCATCATTGCGCAATTGATTTCACTGCCATTTATTTATATTACAACCCAGCATCGGCAATGACTTGTTGATAAATCAGCATCAAAATATTGCCGCTTTGCACGGTAATTTCAATGTGATCTCTCGCAGCTCGATTAAAACAAGAATTATAACCCGGGAATGCTAACTCATGATGATTTAATTCCCACTTCAATCCATTTGAACTTACCATTGCAGACGGTAATCCCAATAATGAAATCTTCGCGCCTGGAGTAACTGATAGTTCAACATTCTCTCCGCTTTTGATGATCATGCCAATCATCGGAGGCGCATAAATGATGCTGTCGGTTTGCAAAAATATATTGATGTTATGCAGCACATGATCAAGATAACCGCCATTCACTCCGGTAATGATTGCCGGCAATAAGTCATTTTCCTTCATATAATGCAATGCTTTTTCAAAATCACTGGCAGATTGATCAGGATCATGCACATGATTACCTTCTTCCAATAAATCTTGATGCACACTATCCAGATCACCGATGATTTTTGAGGGTTTAATACACATTGCCGCCAGCTTATTTGCAGCCCCGTCTGCCGCGATCACAGGAATATCTCGATTGAAAAATTCTTTTTCGGGTAAATCGCCGTTTAAGGTTAGAATAGCCCGGAATTTTTTATCATTGAGCATGTTGTACCGCTCGCTTGTCATACCAGTTCTTCTGTAAGATTAATATCAATGCGCTAATTAATCCAACCACATTACTTGCGATCACAAAACTTGCTTGAATTTCCCAGCCGTAAATAATCCATGCCAGTGAACAAATCACATAATTCACCAGCATGAGCATGGAAATATCAAGAGTCGAGCGAGTCTTGAATGCTTTATATGATTGCGGCAGCAAGCCGATGAATGACGTCACCAGCGCAATCACACCAAAGATATTTTGTACTTCATTCATATCTGTTCACTCTATTTAAAATCGCACCGTCATTGCGAGCCCCGCGCTTTTTGCGGGGCGCGGCAATCCAGATGGAGATTGCTTCGTCGCAAAAAACGCTCCTCGCAATGACGCAGCTACACACCTAAACTGTACTTCACCACCTCACCAATTCCATGTTTACAAACATCACAAAAATGCTGTCTGCTTTCCATCGTACAATCCAATCCTGGAATATGACTTTTACCTTTCGTTACTGGCGAATCTGCATAACCGCCAACATATGCCCCGTAAACCGGTGGATGATCATGCCAGACATTATAAGGTGTTGGCAGCGGTGTCTTTTGATTTACAAACGCTTTCCATTTCAATTTGTCGTAACGTGTATCGCCAAGAAATGTAATGTTTTGCGACCACGGTTCATCAAGATCAGGAGCAAACTCCAGTTCCGTGCGGCCGCCGCCTTGATATTCTTCATTCAATCCAAAGTAATGACCGAATTCATGCATCAACAGATAAGTAAAATATGAAGAACTATTTGCAGGAATTGCAGTAAACGCCATGTAATTTCCCACACCCCAATAATCACTACTATTGACGAGAACGACCGGATAATCATACGGTGCAGCTGCAAAACCCTGACGCATGTAATCTTCACGCGTTGGATAAATTACGTGATACCAGCGGCCGAAATTATCCCAGTACGGATAATACAATCCCAAAAATGAATCGCGTTTCTGAACTGGCAATCCCAAATCCGTTGCCCTGCCAAGTTTGACATTGGACGGTGCAAACACAGCATAAAAACTCATGTGTTCAACGCCAGGAAAACGTTCATCTTTCAGCGCACGCATAGCTTTCAATGCTGCATTATAAAAATTATCTTTCTCAGCCTGCGTATAACCTTCCGCATAAAAATTCACGCGCAATTCTGGCTGCTGTGATGCGCGTGATAATTCTTTCACTTCAACATCATTAAACAAATGTTCTTGCCGCGGCATCAATTTGCTATTTATGAATTTAGAGAGAACACGCTCCATGACACCCGTTTGCGGATTCTCTGCGTATAATTCAAATGTCATATCTTCTGTTGGTGTCGGAAAACGGAATGTCACCGCACGCGTCAGTTTGCGATATTCTTTTCCTGTCCCCACTGCATCATAAAATACTTTGCTGCCATCTTTATTTTTCAACACGCCAAGATAACTTCCCCACTTTGGTTTGACCTGACTGCGCGCAAGCAATGCCTTGGTACCAGAGGCTTCGATTATCATGCCGGCAAACGTAAATGTATCGCTGTCTGACAGCCAGTCAGCCTGAATACGCAGCACAGGAATGCCGTCATTTTCAGTCACAGTTTTTAATTTAGTAATATCCGCAAGCGGCATTCTAAAGCTTTTATAACTCGAATCTTTTGGTACTTTATTCTTATCCCAATATGGATTTGCGAACGCAGCCTGCTGCGTCAGCACAGCAAAAATGACGAAAATTAACGTGAAAAAACGCATCTCGTTTATACTCCTTTATATGAAATTAATTAATTTCAGGTGCGATTTTTTATCACAATATGTGTGGAAACTCAACGCCGTCCGTTGATTAACAAATATAATCAATTGCTTGCGTGACGATTCACTGAGCTCTCACGCTATACTTTTATTAAGATCAGGATCAAATTATGTTTTGCAAACCGGTCGACTCGAAAGTCCAAAACATATAAAATAATTGCACATCATTTAGCCACCTCTCTTTCATTTTCCATCAATTTCCGCTACCCTCGTATCCCTTGATTTACTGACAGGGAGCTGCCGCCAATGCGTGCAATAAAATTAATCATCTTAATTGTCTGCATGGCAATGACGACTTGTGGATTCACCGCCAAAAAACAGCAACATCGCAAAGTAAAGCAAACAGCCCGGCACACCGTCAAACGCACAGGCACGCGCACACATCATGCATCACTGCGCCCTGCTGCCAGCATTTCACCATCTGAACTGAAAGGTTTTGACCGCTATCCAACCGATGTAAAAGTGTTGATTAAAAATGCGCTGGCACTCTCGCAACAGCATCTTGCATATAAATTCGGTTCTGATGATCCCAGTGACCGGGGCATGGATTGTTCAGGCACTATTTCATATCTACTGAAAAAGCAGGAAATTGATGATGTGCCGCGGCAAGCCGATGAAATTTATAAATGGGCATATAAAAAAGGCGGTTTTTACGCAGTAAATGGTCACAAACTCAATTCATTCGAATTCTCTGAAATGAAACCAGGTGATTTATTATTTTGGTCTGGCACGTATCCAGTGAAGCGCGATCCCGCTATTACACATGTGATGATGTATATTGGCCGCGACAAAGACAATCGTCCATTGATGTTTGGCGCAACAAACGGCCGCTCTTATCAAGGAATACCGCAATCAGGTGTCGGCGTCTTTGATTTCTCCGTCCCGCCGCCGCACTCCAAAGCCAGATTTTTAGGTTACGCGTGTATTCCACATCTATCATGTTAAGGAAATAAAGTATCAATTAAATGCGGATGTAGATATTATTCATATCATGAATTAATGGCCGCTGCTGGCGTCCTGTATTTCTTTTTTAATGATATTCATATCATATGTAACATCAGCGATACTTTGATTAATCACATCAATATGCTTATTTGCATCGGAGAGACATTGCGTTTTCTCATTTGCCGGCAGCTTGTCGCATTGAGTGATATCATCTTTCGCCGCAGAAAGATCAATTTGCAGCTGATCATACGTCATTTTTTTCTGACGATATACTTCATTAAAACGATTCAAGACATCATGCGCAGCCTGATTTGCAGGCACAGGCTGACTTGATGTTTGATATTCGGCATTTGGGTGTGCGGTTTTAACATCATGAGTAGATTCATAGCTGAATGAATTAATATCTTCTGCTGATTCAGACGGCTGATCAGGCGCAATTGGATTTGCGGGCGTTAGACTATCATTAGATGATGCTGCATTTTGTGCCGCCGCATTACCGGCGAACATAAAGACAGTTGATACCAGTATCCCCAAAATCACGTTTTTCATAACTTCGCCTGAGTTGAGAATCATTTAATATATATAGCATATAAATGACGGGGTTGCCCGGTCATGGACGGTCATAGCATGTTGTTATTAGTGCATAAATATAAAAATAGTTTCCCCTCTCCCGCAGCAAGGTTACTGGCGCTTTCTTCCACGGAAAGTAAAACATCCGCATCCTGCACGTGATTCATCTGGTTCGTCCTGCTCTGGTTCAAGCTCAGAAGCCTGCAACCTAGTAGAACTATCATTCAAGAATTCATTGCATCTGATGTAAGATTTTTTTATCTGGTCATACAGAATTTCTTTGCCACCGGCAAAATTTTTATTGGCTATTTGTACGTGCGACCACAGCCCGAGTGTGTATTCCACAACAGGTAAATACAAATTAAACCGCCGCGTAATTTCATCTGTTAAATCATTACCAAAATATTTTCGTAATAAAAAACGATATTCAGAATCCGGCAAATCTGCTTCAATTGCGAGATATGCCAGATCCCAGACTGGATCATTATTTCCTGCATATTCATAATCAATCAGATACATTTTCTCGCCTGATAAAATAAAATTTCCCGGCGTGGTGTCATTATGAGAAGGAACGAGTGAAATATTAAATTCAGCAAAAAGTGTTTCGATCTGGTCAATCTTGTCTTTTAAATCGAGATATGCTTGCGGTAATGGATAATTCTGCTTTTCCATCAATGTCAACCATTCTCTATTACGCTCAAAGACATTAACTGTATTTGGAAAAGAACGCGCTGCATGCAGATTTTTTAATACTTCAACAGCCTTGAATAAATTATCCGGTTTGCGCATCAATGTTTTATTCATGGTCAAACCGTTTGGTATAAAACGTGTAACACGTTTGCCATTTTTCTCATCATACACTACTTCCGGCGCCACACCGACAGCAAAAGCAATTTGCGTTGCCTCTGCTTCATTGCCGCGGTGAATCATTTGATCTGAATGATTACCTGGCATTCGGACGATATATTCATTACTGATTGTGCGTACTTTGTATGTGGTGTTTGTCTGCCCACCTGATATTTTCTCGACATTTTGCAAAACATGCTTTCCGGACGTGTTGAAGAAACGCGGAAAATAAGATTTTAATTTTATCCCCAAAGGAGAGTTAACAGCATGTATTGATCGCTGCATTTTTTTACCCTTCTGTTTTTATAGCGAACTGTACAGCCGCAAGATTATAATTTTCAGGCTTTAAGTAACCACTTCTACATTTTAAAAGCATTATTGCGTTCGAAGTCTGCATTGTCAAATATCAGGGACACTGATTCAATTTTGTTGTGTTTAACACCCAATTTAACATCTTCCATTACTTGCGGAGTGAATGTAGGCTTAATTCTCAAAGCACGAAATATCATAGAAGTATCAGAAAACTCATCGTCAAATACATTAAATGACCTTTTAACCTGTTCAATTAATTCAGAACGAAATGAGGTAAGTTCTTCAGGTGTTTTATCATGAAAGGTAAAAATTTCTTCATTTGTAATTTCAGCATCCGCTAAACATGCCAACAGAGTCGCACGTTCGTTACTTGGGATATCTTTAAGACTAATGTAATTCTTAACGACTGCTTTTTCGCATACATGATTATCAAAGTAATCAGTAACAATATTCGGCAATTCGTCATCAATGCGCTCACGCTGTTTTCGTGATATTTTTCGCGCTAGCTGCCCAATACCAAAATCAGGAATTTGCAGCGTACGCTGTGAGTAATCTTCCTGAAGTGCAGCTGTTGTTTCATCATTTGTTTCAAACACGTCAATGCCGCCTGCAGCGAATCGGGTAATTGCGCGTTTTATCTTAAACAGCACACCTCTCTTTTGATCATCTGGACGCTTATTCCAAATATGATATTCCTGCTCATCAGGATACTCTACCCGTACATTTAAACGCGCCAGTTTATCTGTAACACCATAACGGTGCATGTGTTGTGGGAAAGATTTTTCAGTTGCATGCCTGACAGGACTATTATCAACAATACCACCGTCAAGGAATTTATCGCCGAGATATTTTTTTGTTTTAAAATAAAATGGAAAAGTAACAGCCAAACGCATCAGTAAATGAATCGGTACGTTTGGTGCCGAATCCTTGTTAAACACAATCATTGTTTTATCACGCATTCTAACTGCGGTTGTGTAATACTGCTTAAATTGACTACCTGGTAATTTCGATAACTCATAAAGATGCATACATGTAATGTCTGTCACAACTTTTAAATTACCCTGTTCAAACGTACATATTCCCTTTTTAACCAGATCTAACCCAATTTTTTTGCGCTCTTGCAAACTCAGTTTATTTAAAATTGCATCCAGACCTGCCTGCGTATCTTTGCGTAATTGCTCGCGCACATGATATTGAAATACATCACCGCGATAAATTCCGCGACCTGCAAACAAATTTATGATTGCCGCATAGGTTTTTGGACTAAAGATTACACTAATAGCACGAAACAACACCGCAATAAATTTCAGTGGATATCCAATCAATTTAAGCGAATTTTTATTAAGTTTGTCAGAAACCCAATTAATACCCTCCGCGGCCCATTCTGATGGCTTGGCTATGATATTCAGAGGAAAGCTCATGATACGATATGCTTTCCAGCCTTTCGTATGACCGTACACATCTTCTTTTTTCAAACGGCTGATTTCATCCAGCACCTCTGTTCGCTTATGTGGATCTTCGTAATGAATTGCAGCAAACGCTGATGCGATACATCCCGATGAACTCCCGCCAATTTCTTCCACGTTTTCAAGCAAACCACGCTCATGTGCGAGTTCAACGAATTTAGTGTAAACAACTACTCGGGCACCGCCGCCCTTGAAGCTGATGACGCGAATTGGCGGTGGATTGATGAAATATGTGAATCGGTATTCGGATTCTGAATCAGGATTAGAAGATATTAGAAATCCAGATGTGCGTTGCATACTTATGGCCGTGAAGTATTAGTTGATAAATCTGTTGGTATATCTACATCGGACGATGCAGACAGTGTCTTGTTATTCGCGATCAATTCGGCCAATTGAATCCTCAACACACGTACGGCGTCAATCAAATTTAGCTGGGCTTGTTTCTGGCTAAGACTTTCATAAATCGTATTGTCTTCTGCGCGCGAATACAAACGCCTGAATTCATATGAACACTTCTCATTATTGTCAATAATGCTTTGCAATAATTTTAAAAGATACGCGGTGCACACCAGATTGTGATTATCTAAAAGATAATTCATTGCCTCTCTGACATCATCTGCATTGTAGCTGTCAATGCTTTTTGCCCGCGCAAGAAATTGATTATAGTAATGACATGCCCTGTCCACATCGCCGCTAAGCGCATAGGCTTTGGCCGCCATTTTATTGAAATAATTGCTTTTGCTTCTGGCAGCCGCACTTGAATCAATAAAGTATGCATCACCGAGGATACCGGCCGCCTGAGCAGATTCTGCAAATAAGCCATCAAAAAAATTCAACACCGCTGTTGCGTGTAAATATTTTTCGCCCACAGATATCATGTCATCTTTCAACCTGGCAAACGCAATACAGCTCTTCAAAATTTCTTCAGTCGGCAGCGGCAAGGGCTTTTGAAAATTGTCGAGAATATTTTGCAGCTCGTTAGTTTCCTGAGAGTTATTCGAATCTTCCCAATTATCCCAAAGTGATGAAGATTTTTTACTCTTTCTTAATCCATTTCCTGTTTTACGAAACATCAATTACCCCCCCTATTATCCTTATTTGGGAGTATATATAAAAGCGCGCGGGACTCGCAATGACGGAGAACTAATTCACAGCCTCAACAGAATATTTATCACCCTGCAGCATAATCTTTACGCGGGATTTTTTTGCAATCGGTGATTTTGTATACTGCGTTACTGAAATATTTTGTGATTGATTATCTGGCTTGACAGTGTATTGATATACACCATTACCCTGTTGATAAATATCAGCCGCATAACCCACACCGGCTCCTGTTGCGCTACCAGCTGCCGCACCAATCGCCGCGCCACCTAATGCACCTACTGCAGTGAAAGCAGGAATGTAAACATAACCGATGCCAAATGTGCCAATCGCTGCGATTGTACCGGCTGCAAGCCCTGTTGCCGCACCGATATATGCACCTGTCGCTGCGCCCGCACCAGCGCCTACGCCAGCACCAACAACGGTTCCACTCTTCGGACTGTAATCTCTTTCTGCGATTTTCTTTTCAGCAATAACTGTTCCATACCCCATCTGCTGCGTTGATGCACAGCCCACAAGGATGATTGGTAACATACTGATTAATAATAATTTATTGGTGTATGGTGAGGACATGACGAAACCTTCTTCTTATTTGAATGCGGAGAGTCTACATTTATGATGAAAGATTTGCACTAGATCACGTCATTGCCACTCTTTCGCAAGCATATCCAATGCCGTATCCGTCATGCGGTAAATCGTCCAATCCGGCAGCGGCTTGGCACCTATACTTCGATAAAAACCGATCGCATGTTCGTTCCAGTCCAACACGCGCCACTCCAATCTTTTGCAGCTGCGCTTTATTGCAAGATGGGCAATATATGCCAGCATGGTTTGACCGATTTCCTGGTCACGCGCTTCCGGAAGCACAAATAAATCTTCGATAAAAATACCAGGGTAACCAAGAAATGTTGAAAAATTGTGAAAGAATAATGCGAAACTGACTGGTGTATCATCCAGATAACCGATAATCACTTCCGCACTAGGATGATTTCCAAATAAAAATCTTTCCAAATCAGATTCAGCAGCCGTGACTTCATGAGCTAACTTTTCATACTCTGCGAGATCTTTGATAAATTTCAATATCACAGGAATATCTTGTTTGACTGCAGGTTTGATTTCAAATTTTTTGCTCATGTGCGCCTCATCCTTTGACGATAGGATTATTGTACGGTAATTCATCAAGCATGAAAATATCGCATCGCGTTTTATTGCATGTCACATGAAGCTGTGTCTATGATATTTCACTAGACTTACATCATTGGAATGTGCACATATGTCTATCACTACACTTGATGAAATTGCTCAATCTTTTGGAGAGCCAACAACGCAAGAATAATTACTAGCAATGAGGAAGCAATCATGACAAATCAATTCATCCAGATATTTTTGGATAATTTTAATTATCTCAACTCTGAAGGACAACGCAACGACTGGCAAATTTTTTGCAACAGAGAATTAATTCAGGCACACGAAGAAACAGCCAGAAATCTTAAAAATAAGCTGAAAGATCTCATCGCCGATACCGAATCTAACGATGCAGTAAAGGCAAAAAAGTTTTACGGGATCGTAAGAGGTCACTTCTATCAGGTTGAAGTTAACCGCGCAATGTTCGGTCTTTCTGCAGCAGATGCCGAGCCATTCAGCAAGCAATCTGATAATGGAAAGACTTATCAGGTAATATGGAAAAAACCCTATCCTCCTGCAAATTTTGAATCTACATTAATTAAAGCGCTGGAAGCAGTTAACAAACAGATTGCTACAGAAAAGACCCCAACTGATGCAACAAGAGCGATGCAGGAACATTGCACATCGCTGGTCGATGAAATTAAAAATTTCGCACCTAAAGAAAAGGTTGCAGTTCGCATAACGACAAAAAATCTAACAAAAAGGATAATAATAATGATAAACGATTTGATACAGACATTTCTTGATAATTTTAATTATGTCAATTCAAAAGGTAAACATGAAACATGGAATTTTATGCGAGATAAAAAACTAACACATTCTCTTGAACAAGTTGCCAAATCGATACGAGGTGATTTAACTGCTTTACAGGCTCTGCGCTTATCCGATCACAAAAAAATTGAATTATTTTCCGGCATCATCAGAAGAAATTTTAATGATGCTGAAGAGTGCCGCGCAAATCATGGAAATCAAGTTAAAGGTTCAGATCAATTTGTCATGAAAAAAGGGGATGTTGAAGCATTTAAATCAATATGGATGAAGCCATTACCTCCATCAGGTTTTGAAAGCGACTTAATTATTGCACTGGAAGCTGTTAACAAAAAAATTGAAAATCAATTACTCAAAAATGATGATATGCTGGCTCTGCAACGACATTGTACTGCATTGATTGATGAAATCAAAAATTACAAACCAAAAGAAGCATGCGCTGTGCGTATTAGTAAGTAATAATAAACCAGAGAAGTAACAATGATATGTCCAAAAAGCCCGGTAAAACCCGGGCTTTTTTCTAAGGTATGCAGTAATCCATTTAATATATCAATTCCATTTATCCATTAGCACCCACGTGAGATTTTTGACGAACACACTGTCAAATCTGGCTCACCAAGATTCCTTCTAAGAGGACAAAGTCCACTACTACGCAATGAACCCGATGAAAATAAACCATCGCGCGATGCAGATAATTTCCCAGAATGATACAATTCTGTTTCGGTATTTTTAGAGTTGTTTTCCTTATTATGATTTTCGCGCTTTTTTACAACACGTCGGTTTTCCATATGACCTCCTCAATAGAATTTTAGCTTACTCTTTTATAAAGACTTAAACCGGATGAAAATGCAAGAAAAATTTCTTTCGATTGAAAATTACGCTTAATTGCAACTGGCATTCTTTTGCCAGCATTGTTAATATTTGTTAAACATACTCAAAAGGCATATTAAGGAAAATGAAATTTCACAACGAATTATCTGAGGAATATCGCATGTATGCGGAAAATTCCTACCCAAGCAATCATACATTCAAAGTTAACAAAGGTTTGCTTGTTCCAAAACGCAAACTCGCCAAACGTCATTACAAAATTCATAAATTATATCCCCAGCAGCTGACCAGCTTTCTTGATGTCAGCTCATCAAAAGGTTTTTTTGTATTCGATGCAGCAAAAGAAAGCACGTGCACACGCGCACTCGGAATAGACGTAAACGATTATGACATTGATTTTTGCAATGCGATAAAGCAATGCACTGATTATCAACGTGCCACATTTGAAAAAATGACGCTGCGTGAATTAGCTGAGCGCATTGACGATTTTGGCGGTCCATTCCAGACAGCATTGCTAATCAATTCATATCAGTATTTTTATTTTGGCAGCGTTGTATCCAGGGATTCATACGCTAACCACGATGAAATATTTCAACTCTTGCATCGTGTTTGTACAGGACGCGTCATTTTCAATAATCGAGTCAATCTGGAAGACTGCCAAAACATTGATCAAGTTCTGGATTCGCCAGATAAAGCGCAGCATTATTCGCGAATTGAAATTTTCACAGCAGCATCTAAATATTTTAATATCTCCGAACACGGTAAAATCGGCAAATATCCTCTATGGGCTCTAGATGCAAAATAGGAATGATATCTAATCTATTATTGAAGTTGGGTTAGTGCGTATTTTGCACGCAACCCAACTTCATTATTCATCCTGCAAAATCACACCCTGGACACGACCGTGATCTGTAGTTTTATCGTAATCAACATCTTCATTCTTGTATTTATTAAGGATGGCATAGGCTTTATCATTTGCAGACTTACCAAGAATCCCGCAATTATCCATTGGCTGGAGCTGCGTCAGCATAGAATCGATTTCGTTTGCGCAGTTCCATCCATTAACCGCATGTCCGCGCTCATGAGCTTTTAATTTCGTAATATAATTATCCCAGTTTTGCCGCATTTGCGGTGAGGCGTCAGCATAACCCCTCCATTCCGGGTAATCATATTTTGTATCTAATGTCACATTGACAGTTCTAATTGCACAGTTATGACCGGCTTTTTGATAAGTAAACCGCCATTTCACATAATATCGGGTATAAGCATCATATCGAACGCCATCATCACCAAGCGGACCTTTGGTTCGCATTTCATCACGCAATTGGTTTGCAGTTGCGCCGTAAACTGCATAATAAGACTCGCGTTCCGTCGCGATTGGCATAGCAATTGCGGCAAAAGAAATCATATAAAGAAAGATAAATATCAGATATCTGATTGCTCTCATCATCATCTCTATAACTGTTATTTGATGACCCACGATTCATACATGGATTTTGCCACCGGCAAATCACCGTCATACAAATCTGCTGGTGTAGTATAACCCCATGAGTATGCTTCATTACCATCTGGCCTGATGATAATAAACTGCATCTTTTTCATATCTTCACCTTTGTATGTGTATGTGACAACGAAATATTGGCCTTTAAAATCTTTTGTATTTGCAGGCAATTCTGCATCGCCCTCATTCACGAATTTCACATTTGTGGTTCGTTCATTGATCTGACCTTTTAAATCATCGACTATATCTTTTACACTTCCATAAATGCCGCCTTTCTTTTTCATCGGCAGTGTCTGTATGGTGACAGTTGCATAATATGACTGCGAACCTTTTTTACCGCTGAACATCACGGAACTTTTATCTGTTTGATCGAAATACCAGTTGTCAGGGTAGCGAATGGTGTATTCGCCATTTGGGTCTGTATAAGTCAGATTTTCAACTTTCTTTGCAGCATTTTCGCTGGATGAACCTGATTGATCGTTCTCCAATTCTCCAGAATCAGCCGGGTTAATTCTAATACCTTCAATTTTCCATTTTTTATCTTCATGTATCAGAAGATATTCGATAGATGTCACGCTACCGTCATGCGCCTTAATCGTACCACTAACAACACCTTCATTATTATTGATAGAACGTGAAGGGAAAGACGCACTTTCGTTATCGCTCAGTGCGGGCACTTGTTCGACAAATTCTTTAAATGCATCGAAAGAAGTAGCACGCCTGAAGTCAGCTGAGGTATATGAGTATGCCTTTTCAAGATCGCCTTCGCGAATTGCTGCCAACTGATATTGAATCGTATCAGCTACGCCGCTAGTCAGATAATAGACACTGCCGCCTATGATCACAACGTAGATAACTAATACGCTAAAACAGAGTGCAATAATTGCGAAAATAAGTTTCCAGGGGGAATCACCGGTACGCGAAAACATGACGATACGGCCTTCGCTGTCAGTAAATTCGCAACATGCAATCATTACTAAATCCACGAGTGTCCAGATCCCCAAACCGCCAGCAGTCACTAGCATCAGTAATCCAGTTTTAACCTTGCCAACATAAAAACGGTGAGCGCCAAATGAACCAAGAAAGAGGCATAGTAATAAAGTGGTTACACCTGATTTGGGGCTGACAGAAGATCCTGATTGCGCTGACATATTCACTCCTCCATGAATCGGCTGTTTACCGCCGCAATCCGTGTATTGCGGTCAGCTTATATTTATACGCACAATGTCATAGAGTTTATTTTAACCTTTTTTGGGAAAAAGCAATATCAGGAATTGCCTAAAAATTATATAACTACTTGTTTATTATATTATTATTTATCGCTTGAACGGGCTTCGCAGCCAGCCGCCGCAACAGCTCATTTCATCATTTACACGATTGGCATTGTCCAGAGCTCGCAGCGATTTACCAAATAAAACCTCTGACCGTTGCTGCGCTGTCTCGACTTTCTCGCCACGCTCATCCAATGCCGCTTTGGCATTCAGAGCCTCAACTTTTACCTTTTCAATTTTCTGGAGTACCTCGCCAGGCAACATGTCGCGGCCTGTATATCCAATTGGATTCCTGAGAATTTCAGTAAGCTTGAATGATACCTTGCCCTGCTCTGCGTGATTAACATTAACCAGGAGATAATATGGTTCCAGATCATGTAATTCTTTGCGGCTAATCAGCACATGCAAATGATTCGTATCCGGAACAAAGCGGGCATAATAATAAACTGATTCCGTAACAGATAAATCACTGAATATTTTTTCGCCTGATAGTAACCCTGCTTTCGTTCGCAATTCTGGCAGAGAATTTCCATCAAAATACGCAAGATCATGATTGGGAGCAAATACAGATCCGGGTTTTTCTACTTCACAAATGCGGTTAAAATTGCCAGTCTGCCTATCCCACTCATAAACCGCTATTGCTCGCAACATATCCCTTCTCCTTTCCCTATTTAATTAGACAGATAATTTTATTATGGTTCAGATAACAATAACAAAATTGGATATGAAGGCAAGAAGTGAGTTGGGAAGAGATGACTGTCATTCCCGCGAAAGCGGGAATGACAACTTTTCGCTGGGATGATGAATGCTAAGCCGACAATCTTAACTCATTCATATCGGCATCATCCAGCATATGCTCAACTTCAGCTCGCCTATTACTAATGACAGTTGCATACGCCGGCATTTTTGCAACAGCTTCATAACGTTCTTTGTTTTTTTGCGCAATGACATCGCCAATATCTTTTGCTTTCTGGATTAGACTGTCATCAATTTCAGGATTCAATGCAAGTACAACGGACGATGGCGCAAGATACATCATTTTAATCAGAACGGATTCATCTTGATATTCTAATTCAGCAAATTCTAGTGTATTAACACGCAACATAACACTCTCCCTGTGGTTTAATTTGAAACGCGGGCATGTCACCCGCGTTTCCAAAATTTACGCCAAGATTACATTCTCGGGGTAACTGGTGATACTTCTGGTGAGCTAAAGATTTCAGTATCGCTGTCACTGCTGGGATTCGAACTTTCAGCTGCAAGCTTGCTGGCAGAGGCTTCAGCTAACTCTCTACCTTTAGCAGTAAAAATACCATTTTTCAAAACGGAAACTGCATTTTCCCTTGCAGTTTTCAGATTTGCTTTTGTGGTTTTGCAATGTTCGTCTAATATGTGCTGTGTATGATCTTTTACATGAGCCAACGCTGCAGCTTTTTTTGCGTCTTGTTCAATGGCATTTAAATTTAAGGAGATTGTGTCTCGATATATATCGTCCATCAGGTCATCCATAGCACATTCAACCATATTATCAAAATTCAAGACATCGACATATTGATCCATATTTAAATCTAAAGATTTACGATTTTGCATGGTTCCATTCCTTCTGTTTATTAATTCATTTTAAGTTGTTAATCCTTTTCCCAAAGGATTACCACGTTCTCAAGACTATCGGAATTTTTTTGGATTGCCAATATTATTTGGAAATAATTAATAACTTTATCTGAGTAGAAATTTCTTGAATCACTTGTTGTCTTGCAGAAGATGCACGTGAAAGCATTCCAATTTGTCGGAATGGTTGTGAACTTTTAAATGGAATATAAACGATTTCATCATTTTTTCTACATGCGAATTTTGGCATGAGTGTAATTCCAATTCCGGCTGCAATCATATGACGCAATGTTTCCAGGCTGGTTGCGCGAAAACGCTGGTTTTCTTTCGCGTTTAATTGATAACAAAACGTCAATGCTTGTTCTCGAAGACAATGGCCATCTTCCAATAATAATAATTGCTCATCACGTAATTCATTTTGATCAATAAATTTATTATTGGCTAAACTATGTGACTTTGGAACCGCGAGAAGAAATTCTTCATTAAATAATTCAACTGAAATAAATCCTTGCTCAGTTACTGGCAGGGCTAGCAGGGCTGCATCAATTTTTCCCATACGTAATTTTTCAATGAGAACGGCAGTTTTATCTTCATGCAAAAATAAAGACAGACGAGGAAAATTTTCTGTCAGCGCAGGCATGATGTGTGGCAATAAATATGGTGCCAGCGTGGGAAAAATTCCCAGATGCAATTCACCGCTGAATGGATCTGACGCACTGCGGGCCAGATCACGCATTTCATCCACTTGCTGCAAAACATACCGAGCACGCTCACCCATTTCATTGCCGATTGCGGTCAGCATCACTGATTTATTTGTGCGCTCAAGTAAACGCACCCCCAGATTTTCTTCCAGCTTTTTAATCTGCATGCTGAGTGCCGGCTGACTGACAAAGCATGCCTCGGCCGCCCTGCCAAAATGGCGATGATCGATGAGGGCTACCAGATATTTCAAATCACGAATATTCATGCGTTTTACGATAATTAGAGTTGATCGTTATGATAACAACAATATATTTAACTTATCAAGACTGGCGACCTATTCTGTGATCTCACTATATATATGAACAGGAGCTTCAAACATGTTAAAAATCGGCGATCAATTTCCACAATTTGATTTAACCGGTGTTGTCAGTGCCAATCTGGCGGATGCATTTATTCAAGTAAATTCAGAGAGTTATCGGGGAAAATGGAAAGTTGTGTTCTTCTGGCCCAAAGATTTTACCTTTGTCTGCCCAACAGAAATCGCAGAATTCGGCCGCCTGAACAGCGAATTCACTGACCGGGACACCCAGATCCTCGGGGTGAGCACAGATTCCGACTTCGTGCACCTTGCCTGGAAACAGCATCACGATGATTTGCGCAACTTGCCTTACCCCATGGTGTCAGACATCAAACGCGAACTGAGTTCAGCACTCGGCATACTCGATACAGCCGCCGGCGTTGCCCAGCGCGCTGTATTCATTGCTGACCCGCAAAATGTCATTCGCTTCGTGATGGTGACTGATTTAAACGTCGGCCGTAATCCAAAAGAAGTTTTACGAATTCTGGATGCATTACAAACCGATGAACTCTGCCCATGTAACTGGCAGAAGGGTGAAGAGACCCTGCAGGTGGCATAACTTAAACATCCTCATCCCCGCAAAAGGTTGTCATTCCCGCTTGCGCGGGGATGATACAAAAGGAACCCAACTATGAATATCGAAGCATTAAAATCTAATCTCCCCGAACACGCGAGAGATATCAAACTAAATCTGTCAACAGTTTTAACAGAAGACGGCGCACCGGATTTATCACAACGACAGATTTATCTTATCGCGCTATCTTCCGCATATGCCACGAAAAATAATGATGTCATTCAGGCAATCATTAATGAAGCAGCAATTGATCTTGATGATAAAGACCGTCAAGCCGCACTCGCCGCAGCTGCAATCATGGCGATGAATAATGTGTATTATCGCTTCACGCATCTTGTCAGCGATAAATCATTTGCAGGCATGCCGGCGAAATTACGCATGAATATCATTGGGAATCCCGGAATCAGGAAAGCGGATTTTGAATTATGCTGTCTCGCTGTTTCAGCATTAAATGGTTGCGGGATGTGTATGGATGCACATACTCATGAATTAACGAATTCGGGTGTGAGTAAACTTGCCGTGCAGTCATGCGTGAGAATTGCCGCGGTGATAAATGCAGTGAACACCGTTACTTCTGTGTAAATCTGTTATCCTGAGGAGCGATTCATGCGACGAGGGATCACCTTGGTGTAACCGTGCAGCATTAAGGATATCCTTCGTCGTAAAAAACACTCCTCAGGATGACAACCAGCCTACTTGACTGCGTTAACTCTGAAATTAATCATCACTTCATCTTTGATTTCATCAAGGCTGGACCATTCACCCTGACCAACACCAAATGCTGTACGTGTCAAAGTGGTATTGCCGACTGCTTCAGCCTTCTCGCCCGTTATCGTTAACGTGAAAGTTAATTTCACAGGCTGTGATTTATCACGAATGGTAAGTGTACCGTCTGCCTGATACTGATTGTCTCCGGTTTTAGTAAACTTGCAGGCATTAAATGATGCCTGAGGGAATACTTTTACATTAAACCATTCCGCTGTTTTCAGCGTATCTGTCAAATCGGAATATGATGTAGATATTGAATTCATATCAATAACAATATCAACTTTACTATCGTTCAATTGCGCGGGATCAAAATTAATCGAGCCACTGAATTTACCAAATGAACCAGTAACAGGTGCACCGTTTTGAGTAGCCTTGAATACAATGCTGCTGTTTTCAGGAACAATCTTCCAGGATTGGGCAATAGCAAATGATGTTGTAGCCAGAAAAAATTGCGCAGCAGCAATCAATGCTAAGTAAATTAACCTCACGGCAACATCCTCCTTAAAATATCATCTTTATGATAAAAGTGATGCTGTAATGCAGCACCTGCATGCGCACAGATAAGTGCTATCAATATATAACCCAACCACTCATGTACTTCTCCAAGCAGCATCCGTAAATTATCGTCTGGATTCACGAGATCCGGCAAAACAAATAATCCAAAAAATGATACTGACAACCCTGCTGCAGATGACGTCATCCAGCCTGTCAGCGGCATCGCAATCATCATGCCATACAAAAGATAATGCATCCCGTGCGCCGCCAGTTTTTGCAGCGCAGAAATATGTGCCGGCAATATTGGAGCAACATTGATGAAACGCCAGCTTAATCGCAGTACAAACAAAAACAACACCAGCATTCCATATTCTTTATGCCAGCCGAATAATTTCAGCTTTTGCAGACTGGCTGGCTGCCTCACCATATACAAACCCAGTATGATCATGGCAATGACAACCAAAGCAATCAACCAGTGAAGAAAGATTGCTATAATACCGTATCGGTTTTCCGAATTTTTGAATTGCATATATATTCATTACCCTTGAGATATCTAGCTAATCACATGCAAGTTATTTTGTGAAGCTGATTTTCGGGATGACAAAGATGAAAGATACATCGAAATACCATTAACATAATTTTCCAGCATATGATTATCAAGACCGGATCGCATCATTGTAGCCATACCAATTACATTTCCCACTAGAAAATCTGCCAGCATTTCTGGATTGATCTGACTATCGATTAACTTTTCCGCCTGCTGCCAGCGCAAATTCTTATAAAACAATCCGCGTAGAAACTGGATGAATTCATCAACTACACACATCACTTCCGGATCATGGCATTGCAGATTGGATGCGGTTGCAACCATGAAGCAACCATGCGATTTCAACATACCCACACGGCAATCCACAAACTGTTGAAAGAAAGTTTTAACGCCTGCCATACCCGCTTGCGGATCCATGAGAGACATCGTGCATTCAACAACAACTTTATTGCGGAACCGCTGCAGCATGGCAATAAACAACCCCTGCTTGCCGCCAAAATGTTTATAAAGTGAAGCGCGGTTATAACCTGTTGCGGCGATTAAATCCTGAATGGAAATATTGAAGTAACCATGCTCCCAGAAAAGCTGCATGATCTTATCTGAAACTTCATCGGAAAGAATGCATCTTGTGTCTGTCGGCATCATACTTCCATGTAATTTCTGCCTAATATTAAAAATATTTTATCACTATTGAGCAAATATGGCACCAATCTTTTTTTACGTGATTATAATTTGTGTTTATTTTAATTATATGGATTATTTGTGCGCCTTATTCGCACTTCATTTTACAAGCCATCTTTGTCTATTATCTTCTTTCATTTTTATCATCCCGTGAGAGGCCGACAAACATGCTGAAAAAACTTCTTTCTGCTTTATTGCTGCTTATACCCCCTGCTTTCGCTGCCACACCGCCACTTCAACAAAGTGACACATCACAAATTAAGCGTGTTATCTATATAACACTAGACGGTGTCCGCTGGCAGGATATATTTAAAACCCATCGTTATTTACCGACCTTTTGGGAAAAATATGCAAAATCAGCGGAAATCTACGGCGAGCCAGGCACAAACAGAACCATGGAAGTCGCGTCCGTGCCAATTAGCCTGCCGTCTTACCAAAGCCAGATGACAGGCATGGTTACACAATGCCACAACAATGAATGCAGCGGCTTACCTGTGGAAACGCTAGCAGAAGCACTCATTAAAAAAGCCAGATTAAAAAAGCACGAAGTGGCGAGTATTTCATGCTGGGAAGTGATGGATAATGCCTTTGAGAGCAGAATTGGCACCGCGTTTTCAAATCACGGTACCAGACCCATGCATGATCCTTATACATTTGAAATTGATCCCATTATGAAAGCAATCAACATGCAGCAGGCAGAAGCATACCCTGGTGACGATACTCGAACTGACGAACATACACTTGCACAGTCGTTACATTATCTTAAAAAATATCAGCCAAAATTTTTATGGATTTCACTTGGGGAAACAGATGATCACGCACACGATGGCAAGTTGGAAGAATATCATCAGACACTGCGTTTTTATGATTTAGCCATTGATAAAGTCGTAAAATTAGTAAAATCCCTAAAGCTGGAAGGGGAAACGATGATAATTATTACTACAGATCATGGTCGCGGTAATGGAAAGAACTGGACTGAACACGATGAAACCATGCCTGAAGCCAAGCAAACATGGGCGTTTGTACTAAATGGAAAACTCGAAAATGGCATTCAAGATGGGAAAATGCATCATTACAGCACGCTTTCTATTCGCCCAACGATAGAAAAAGTGTTTGGAATTAAATAGGGGTCTTGTCATTTCATAAATCTTTCTGTAACTTAATAGGCTGTACTCTTTGAATGAAGTATAATGTTTTTTGTTTAATCCAACTGGACAGTTTTAAATGCACTAAGGAGACATGCATGAATCGCTCGTCATTTACACTTAAAGCTTTAACTGCTGCACTAATCCTGGCTTCGGCTTCAGGTGCTGTGTTCGCAAAAGGTTACAAGGGAGATTTCAAAGGTGAAGCCTGCCCTCCGCCGCAAATGCTGATGACCGGCTGGTATCTGGGTGCGCAAGTTGGTTACGATGCTTACAGAGTTCGTAACAGCGTATCAGTCCCAGCAGGTGCTGCAACATTAGTTACCAACCCAACAATTGCTGCTAACGGCTGGGTCGGTGGATTAATGCTCGGCTACGGCATGATGATGAATGAATGGTTCTATCTGGGTGGCGAAGTCTTCGCTGACATCAGCAATGCAGACCAGAACTTTTCAGCAACAGCTGGTGGCTCTACCTATACCAACAAGTTTGAAGTTGACTCAAGCTATGGTTTAGGCTTGTTACCTGGTATCAAGATGACTGACTCAACACTGACCTACGTCAGACTGGGTTGGAACTGGGCTAACCTGAAAACTAACGAAACATTAACTGGTGCAGCTTCTAGCAGCAAATCCAACACCAGCAACGGTTTCGTATTCGGCGTTGGCATGGAAACACTGATTGTTGATAACTGGAGCCTCCGCGGCGAATGGGATCACACCTGGTACAGCTCTTACAACACAGGTGGCGTATACGGTACATCCGTTAACCCATCCAACAACGAGTACATGCTCGGTTTAATCTATCACTTCGGTTAATTCTAACCGATATAAAAAAACCCGGGCTTGCCCGGGTTTTTTATTTCCACAATTATTATCTCTATCAGCCCCTGATAACATTGTCAGCTTCATCTATTCATTTACAATAGAATTCAAAGGTCTGTATAATGAGCGAGTTTAATCCAGTAGGATAGTTTAATGATCAAGGAGTCATGCATGTTTCTCAAAAATTTTTCTATTAAGGCGTTATCTGCTGCACTCATTCTGGCTTCGGCTTCAGGCGCAGTGTTTGCAAAAAGTTACAAAGGTGACTACAAAGGCGAAGCTTGCCCACAACCACCCATGTTGAAGACGGGATGGTATCTGGGTCTGCAAGTTGGCTATGATACTTACAAAGTACGTAACCAGGTAACCAGTCCAGTTGGCTCAGCTTTAGTTGCCAATCCAGTATTGACTGCTAACGATTGGGTCGGTGGATTAATGCTTGGCTATGGCACAATGTTGAATAACTGGTTCTATCTGGGCGGCGAAATTTTCGCAGACACCAGCAATGCAGAACAGACTTTCTCAGCAACAGCTGGCGGTACAACCTACACCAACAAGTTTGAAGTTAATTCAAGCTACGGCTTAGGCTTGTTGCCCGGTATCAAGATTACCGATTCAACCTTAACTTACTTCAGGATGGGTTGGAACTGGGCAAATCTGAAAACGAGTGAAACTCTGACTGCCGCAGCTTCCAATAACAAATCAGAGACCGTCAACGGCTTCGTATTCGGTATTGGTATGGAAACTCTGATTGTTGACAGCTGGAGCCTGCGTGGTGAATGGGATCACGTCGCTTACAGTGGTTACACAACAGGCGGCGGATACAATACAACCGTTAGCCCATCCAACAACGAGTACATGCTCGGTTTAATCTATCACTTCGGTTAATTCTAATCGTAATAAAAAACCCGGGTTTGCCCGGGTTTTTTGTAGATTTTTTCACCTTTCCTATTTACTTAAATACTTTCTAATACTTATAATAAACGTGTTCAGTCCAATTGGAATGTTTAATGATCAAGGAGCCATGCATGTTTCTCAAAAATTTTTCTCTTAAAGCGTTATCTGCTGCACTCATCCTCGCTTCGGCTTCAGGTGCAGTGTTTGCAAAAGGTTACAAAGGTGATTTCAAAGGTGAGGCCTGCCCACAACCACCCATGTTGAAGACTGGCTTTTATGTCGGTGCTCAAGCTGGTTACGAATCCTGGAAAGTACGTAAATCTGTAAATAGTGCTGTCCCAGGCTTTTTTACTGCTACATCATCTGATACCTATGCAGCTAATGGCTGGTTAGGTGGACTGATGCTTGGTTATGGCGCAATGATGAGTGATTGGTTTTATCTCGGTGGTGAAATCTTCGCTAACTGGAATAATGCAAATTATGCTGAAAGCAGATCATACACCTATGCACCAACGGCTTTTGCATTTAGTGGCAGCGGTAAATTCTCAGTTGATAATAGCTACGGTATCAGTTTATTACCTGGTGTTAAAATTAGTGAAGGCACCATGCCTTATATCAGATTGGGTTGGAACTGGGCTAATTTAAAAAATACGGAAGGTCCTGGAGCAATTGCAGGTTCGGCTCTCCCTGCAAGCAGTAAAAACGTTACCAGCAACGGCTTCGTATTTGGCGTTGGTACAGAAATGCTGCTCGTTGACAACTGGAGCGCACGCGGTGAATACAATCACACATGGTATAATGATTTCTTTAACGCATGCAATCATATGCCTTCCGACAACCAGTTCACAGTCGGCTTGCTGTATCACTTCGGTTAATGCTAACCGTTACAAAAAAACCCGGGCTTGCCCGGGTTTTTTATTGAATATATCGATCTCAACTATTTCAAACTTCGACTCTTCTGAATCTCTTTAAATTCCTGGGCAATTTCACCTACTGTCGCGCGTTTGCCATCCTTCTTTTCTAATCCTCTCTTGATAACACGTTTAATACTTTTCGTTTCTGTCCTGTTGAGTCCATCAAATTTTTGAAATAAACCGTGACGCCAAATTATCTTATCCAGCATAACAGTAAAAGAATAAGCATCACTCTTTTCATTGGAATATGCATCATGATTCAACTTGATCTCAGGGGCACGATAATCAACAGGCTTGCTGGTCCCGATGTTTCTTTCTATCACCCCTTTCTCACCATTAAATTTTGATAAATCAAAATCCAGCGGAATGACTTTAATCGGATTATTATCCTTATCTATTTCCACCATAAAATTTTCCGGTTTGATATCGCGATGAATGATGCCTGCAGCATGAATTTTATCGATAGCCTCTGCCATCATGATGGTTAATTCTATCATTTGATCAGCGCTGAATTTAACGCCCTCATCAAGAAGTTGAAATAAATCTTTGCCCTTAATACGTCGCATGACTAATGCACCAGTACGCTGATCATTATCCGGCACAGCTTTCTTATTGTCGTAACCAAACATTGACAAAGCGCTCAGGAACGCAGCTTCGCGGGCAATCTCAATATGATTTGTCGGGCGCTTGACGATACGTTCTTTATCTGGTGATTTTTGTTTGCTGACAGCGGAACCATTTACAATTTTCACTGTAGCATTTGATACATG
>DATJFK010000040.1:0-3071 GCA_035495675.1 Gammaproteobacteria bacterium | reverse complement strand
TGACAAAGCGCTCAGGAACGCAGCTTCGCGGGCAATCTCAATATGATTTGTCGGGCGCTTGACGATACGTTCTTTATCTGGTGATTTTTGTTTGCTGACAGCGGAACCATTTACAATTTTCACTGTAGCATTTGATACATGAATATTGTTTACCCCGCCAATAAGAGGGTTAGAGTCGCTGACAGCAAAACGGACTTCATTCGGGTTATGTTTGCAATGATATCCCGTAATTGAATTCGTTAACTCAATATCCGTTGACCCAACCTGGTAATCACCAGCTTCAAAAATCATTTCGCCTGGATTCTTCGCAATTAACTCCGCCAGTAACTTTCCAGTGTATTTGGTTAATTTTGCCGGATTAATCTGAATGCGATACATAAGTTTGGCTGCGCCCTCGTGAATTAATTCTGATGATTTTATACGCATGCCATTAAGGGGAGATTAACAACAGAGTCCCGAAAGAAATATTTATTTTCATATTTTACAATAGGTTGCAATATTTCCATGCTGTCGCCACACGACTTCACCCATAATTTAGCGAATCTATTCTTTTAAGACCTTGATGATGTCAGATATTAAGCTAAAATGAGTTCTCAATTTTGGTTTCATTTTATCCGGGTGATTATTCTTATGGGATCCGTAACTGACTCAATCAACAACCAAGTCACCGGGTGGCTGGGTGTTCTTAAAAATTATTTCAATATTTCAGATAATGCTGCAATGGCTGTCATGACTGTCATTATTTTTCTTGCCGGACTGATATTGTTTTATGTGGTACGTCCCATCATCCTGTCTATCGTTTACCGCATCGCTAATAAAGAAAAAGCCGCATGGATGAAAGCAGCGTATAACAATTTCGTCTTTCACCGTATCGCGTGGCTGATCCCAGGTTTTGTTGTTTTGATATTCGCGCCGCTGCTGATTGATTCATCCATGCCGCATGCCGATATTCTTTCGAAATCACTCATCATGGGTTCGGAGATTTATCTGACCGGCGTCGTTGCTGCAGTGATATCCGCACTATTAAACACGCTTCAGGACCGCTTCAATCAATATAAACTTGCGCGCCGTTACTCTATTAAAAGTTACATACAAGTTTTGAAAATAATCTTGTTTTCATTAACGGCAATAGTGATAGCTGCTATTCTTCTCGAACGCTCGCCAATTTATCTCCTAACAGGCTTAGGCGCAATGACTGCAGTTGGTATGTTGATATTCAAGGATTCCATTATGGGGTTCGCTGCCAGCGTTCAGTTAAGTGCAAATGATATTATTCGTGTCGGCGACTGGGTTGAAATTTCCAAATATGGCGTTGACGGCACAGTCATTGATATTTCACTTAACACAATTAAAATTCAAAACTTCGACAAAACCATCATCACTATTCCAAGTTATGCCATTTTAAGTGAAGGTGTAAAAAACTGGCGCGGTATGAGTGAATCCGGCGGACGCCGCATCAAACGCAACATCACAATTGACATTAATTCCATCAAATTTTGTGATGCTGAATGCGTCTCACGTCTCTCAAAACTGCTGTTGCTGCAGCCGCTTCTTGAAAAATATTTGAAAAATGACAACCGCAATGTCGATCAGGATGCACTTAAACTATTGGGTGCAGATACACGCGGCCTTACCAACCTGACACTGTACCGGTTGTATCTCAACGCTTATCTTGCGGCGCATCCTGCCATCAACACGAAAATGTCATTCCTGATTCGTGAACTGCAAGATCAAAATTACGGCGTGCCGCTGGAAATATATATATTCACCAAGACGACAGACTGGGTAGAATATGAGGCTATCCAATCGGATATTATTGAATACATGTATTCAGTATTACCTTTATTTGAATTGCAGGCATTTCAAACGATATCCGAATTAAAAACTACTAAGTAATAATCGTGAAAGGAGACGTTTATGCGCAGATTGCCAGGTGGAAAATTATTTTCTGTGTCAATACAACAAACAGAATGGAGCAATACGATGAAACATTCATATATCAATCACCAGCAACACGGTGCAAATATCAAGGCATCGTTCGCTAATTTCTTTTCATCAACATCATCTCTTGAAAGAGTTGAAAGAATCGTTAATTTATCATCTTACAGCAATGATACTCATAACGTTGTTTATCGAAAAACCTGATGCTGCAATAATACCATTTACTTTGACTTGCGGCTGATTGAACACAAAAGATTGGCCGCTTTTGTCAGTAGCAATTCCGCCGGCTTCCTGAACTAGAAGCACACCAGCCGCAATATCCCATTCACTTTTTGGACCCAAACTGAATGTCGCATCTGCAAATCCCGCTGCAATCAGCGCGAGTTTATATGCGATTGAGCCAATCACTTTAATTTCATGATGTTGAAAACGATCCCATTCGCCGCGTTTCACTTCTGACCGGCTGGCAAGCAATGACAATTTGTCGCCACAAGTCTGTTTACATTTTACAGGCTTACCATTGAGATACACGCCGCCGCCGCGCAGCGCAGAAAACATTTCGCCGCGTTCCGGGTTAAACACGCAGGCAATCACTGGCAACCCATTTTCAACGAGTGCCACTGATACCGCATACTCCGGAATGCCGGCGATATATTCTCGTGTACCGTCAATTGGATCAACAACCCACACACGCTGAATATTCAATCTATCTGCATTATCCACAGATTCTTCTGACAGCCATCCGGCTCCCGGAAATGCACCCATCAACTGCGAATGTAAAATTTGATTGGCGAGAAGATCAGCTTGTGTCAGCACGTCTTTGTTATCTTTCACAGACACATCAACGCCTTTTTTACGCATCTCTGCAATAGCGATGCCAGCCTCACGCACGGCTGATTCAACTAGTTTAAGCTGTTTATCCATATGCTTTTGCCAACCTTTTATGCATGCGAGATTTTTTACGCCGTCTGCGCAGCAATTCATCCAGCCGCCATAACGGCACCAATAATTTCCACGCCAGAGATTTCTTGATAGCCCTGATCTCGCGCTGCAATTGCAGATTATCTTTCAATACCAAGTCCGCATAAAGATATAAAGGATATTGCTCATAAAATTCAGTACGAATACTT